>NZ_VFOK01000001.1:2032134-2709512 GCF_006716095.1 Barrientosiimonas humi | reverse complement strand
CTGGCGTTCTGAGGTGGGCACCCTTGCAGCGTAACCGTACGCTGGCGTATGGTCGCCGTACGCCACCGTATGGAGGGGATCATGACCAGTCTGTTTGGCCGGGTCACGTCGGGGCCCGGCGTCCGGATCCGCAACGTGCACAGTCGGATTGCGCGAGGCGGCCTCGCGGATGCCGAGCGGCTCATTGAGCTGCTCGGCGGTGACGACGACGCGCTGTGGCCGTCGGATCGCTGGCAACCTTTGCTCCTTGACCGCGGCGCGGTGGTGGGCAGCCGCGGCGGTCACGGGCTGGTGCGCTACACCGTGTCCGCACGCGAGCCGGGTTTGATCGAGTTCACGTTCGACAAGGGCACCGGGCTCGTCGGCAGCCACCGGCTTTCGGTGGAGCAGCTGAGCGGGGGCCGGTTGCTGTGGATGCACGAGCTCGACGGTCGCAGCATCATGCCGCGCGCCGCCACGGAGGCCGTCGTCGTGCTGCACGACGCGTTGATCGAGGACCTGCTCGACGCGGCCGAGGCGCTCGGTGCGGGCGAGTCGCTGCACCGGCGACGCTTCGGACCCGCCGTCGCCGCGCTGCACCGGCTCGATCGATGGTTCGACCGGACGCCACGCGCGGTGGCTTCCGCCTGACCTCGGCCGTTGTCCACAGGGCGGGTCTCAGCCGCCCTCCGGGCCCGGCGGCCCGGCAGGATGGCGCCGTGCCGATCTACGCCCTGCTGCTCGCCGCCGTCGCCGGCGGGGGAGCCGGCGTGGTCGTACGTCGGTGGCTGGTGCGCGGCTCCTGGCGCCTCCCCGAGGAGCAACCGAGCCGGTCGAGTAGTCGCGAGGCGGGCTCAAGCCGGTCGAGTAGTCGCGAGGCGCTAGCCGAGCGGCGTATCGAGACCACCCACACCGGCGCCCTCCCGCGCCTGGCCTGGGAGCCGGCGGCCCTTGCGATCCTGTGGCCAGGGCTCTTGGCAGTCGTCGGTCGAGTCGACCATCCGTGGGCCTGGCCCGCGCTCGCGGTCCTGTCCGCCGCTGGCGTCGCCCTGACCTCCATCGACCTCGCGGTCCACCGCCTCCCCGACATCTTCACGCTCGGGTCGGTCCCGGTGGTCGGCGCGCTCCTCGCGTTCGCGAGCTGGCGCGAGGGCGACTGGCAGGGCTGGGTCACCGCCGCGTGGGCCGCAGGCGTCGCGCTCGTGGTGCTGCTGGTCCTGGGTCTCGGCGGCATGGGGCTCGGCGACGTGAAGCTCGGCGTCCTGCTCGCCGGCGCGCTCGGCTGGTTCGGCGTCACCGTGGCCCTGGTCGGCCTGCTGCTCGGATTCGTGCTGGGCGGCCTGTGGGCAGGCGTGCTGCTCCTGACCGGACGCGCCTCTCGCAGCACGCGATTCGCGTACGGCCCCTGGATGCTGCTCGGCGCCCTCGCGGCCCTGCTCACGATGCCCGGCTGAGCCCCGGGCGTGCTGCTGAGAGTGCGCAACACGCCCATGTCGTACGCCTTCGATGGGCCCTTTGCGCACTCTCACCGGAGCGGCGTGGGCGGCGGCGGGCGGGCTCGGCGCGCGGAGCCGGTGACAGGAGTCGAACCTGTGCCAGTCGGGGCTCAATCCCCGGAATGCCGGGGATTTCCCGGGCTCGCGTGCAACATGCGTGCCATGCGAGCGACCGAGGTGACCCCCGCGACGCGGTGAACGTCCGGGGGTCCGACGACAGCACAGGAGGCTGCCGCGATGACCAACCTACCCACCACCAGCACCCCGACCCTGTACGTCGGCCGCTGCACGACGTGCGGCTGGGAGACTGAGCCGCTGCGCTACGTCGCGGCCGGTGACCTGACCGAGGCGCACTCGGGCACCTGTCCGGAGGCCAGCACCGAGGTCTGGCCGGCGGATTCGACAGGTCTGTCGGATTCGGACGGTCGCCGGGAGCCGGGCCTGCCGAGGTTCGTCTGCCCGGCCTGGTGCACCACGCCGCACGAGCAGCACGCGTCCGAGCTGGCCGGGATGGAGGGGCAGCTCGTGCACCACGGCGCCGTCGACAAGGACCAGCCGACCGAGGTCTGGCTGTGCGAGGCGACCTGGCCCGCGGGCGAGCCGACCGGCGACCAGCCGACCCTGACCGTGGCCGGCAGCTGCCAGGAGCTGACCGTCGACGAGGCGCGCGCGCTCGCGAAGGCGCTGCTGCGAGCCGCGAACGCGCTGCAAGCTCGCACCCAGCCGGAGGTGGCCCGATGAGCACGCGCCCGCACGTCGAGGGCGAGCACCCCGGCTGGTGCCGCCTCGGACCTAGCTGCGCCCCGAGCAGCGAACGACGGCCCGTGGAGCACTGCGGTTCCGACTTCGTGTTGCGCCCCGAGCACGACGACGTGCGGGCCGAGGTCACTGTGCGCCACGACGAGGACGTGCTGCGCGGTGTCGATCACGGCCGCACCGTGGTCGTGCTGGACCTGGAGAACGAGGCGTTCATCGGCGCGCGGGCCGACACTCGACGCGAGCGGGCTGCTGCCGCCCGAGGGAGTCGGTGTGCTGATCGACGTGCGGAATTTCCGCACGCTGCACGAGTGAGTCGCGGATCGGTGCAACGGTCTTGTCGGACACCCCGACGCGCTCCGCGTGCTGTCGGTTCGACAGGTGCGGGTCGGCCTTGAGCGACTTCGCGATGAGTTCGCGCTTCTGCGCCTGGGTCAGCGGGCAGCCCAACTCGCCGAGAGCCGTTTCGGCTGGTACCCCCGAGACGAGCTGCAGCAGCCCCGCTAGTACGGGATCGATCCGGTAGTACCGACCCGGGGTCTCAGGAATGTTGCGACCCCGGGTCGACTCAAAGGGTTCCTCAGAGACCCCTGCTCCGGGGCGGGCGGGTCGGCCGCGACGACAGAGTCGCCCACGTGGTGCGCGGCCGAGTTCTCCGTGGACTGACCCACGGAGGTCTTGGGAGCAGGTGTCTCATCTGAGACATGTGCAGGTGTGTCATATGACACACCTGCCACGTCTCGCGACACCTGCTTGTGGCTCATCTGCACGACCGGCGCGATAGCCTCATGGCCGGACGCTACGCCCGGCAAGCACCAACGCGGCGCATCCTCGCTTGGAACCTGGGTGGGGGTGAACCCCCGGTCGCCTCGCCGGACCACCTCCGGCATCGCCGAGCACCGACGCAAGCGCGACTGAGGCTCAGCGCCAGGCGATCAGGCTCGCCATGCGGGTGCTGGCCGCCCAACGGCTGAGCCGGTGGCGGCGCGGTCCGGTGCGTCGTCGCATCCTGGTCACCTCCTTCGGTCTCTGTTCGCCCCCGGGCCTCCAACCCCTTCCCCCGGCCGGCTGACCGCCACCGGGACGTACTGCGGACTTTCCCGCGTACGGGTTCGGGGAGGCGGCTGTGGTGGTCATTTGGTGATGCCAGGTGCGGGATCCCCAGACCCGTAGAGAACCCGACCCGCAGTACCTCCGGGTCTGCTGCCGCCGGCAGGGGGAGGGGTTCCCCACCCGGGTGTCGCAGGGTCGGTCTGCACCGGAAAGGAATCGAAACCGGCTCTCGGCCCTTGGCCGCGTCACGCACGCTCGGCTTTGACGACGTTCCCGGGTGGGGAGGATCAGGCGGCCGGTTCCGGCTCTGGCTCGAGCTGGGGCCAGGTGCGCCGGTAGCCGCCGCCGCGTCCGCTGACCACGGTGGTCAGCTCCGCCGGGAGGACGTGGCCGAGTGCCGTGAGCAGCAGCCGTTCGGTGTCGGTGGCGGGCCTGTCCCTGCGGCCCCAGACCATCAGCTCGTGGTCGCTGTTCCTGGTCGCGTCCTCGGCCGTGTAGAGCGGACAGGTGACGCGGTGCTGGATGGCCAGCCAGCCCGCCGGGTGTCCGGCGAGCTGGCTGCCTCCGCAGCTGGGGCAGGTCACGCGGTCGGGTCCTCCTCGACTGTTGCGGCCCGCAGCGCGGCCTCGGGGTCGCCGCCGAGCTCGATCTTGATGATCGCGGCCTCGTGCGGGAAGCAGAACCCGACGCGCATCTTGGCCCGGATCGCCGATCGGTCGGAGGTGAAGAACACCGAGCCGTCGACCTCGACCTCGGCGTCCTCCCGCACGACGAGGTAGACCCGATCGGAGGGGAGGCCCCAGATCGTCTGGTCATCCACGGCCGTGCTGGTCAGGATCGGTACGCCGGCGACGAGCCGCTGCGCTGGTTTGGTGGGGTCGTTCTGCAGCAGGGGCTCGTTGCTGCCCTCGGCCTTCTTCACCATCGCCAGGTTCAGCATGGTGTTCGGCGAGCACACGAACCGGGTGATGAAGGTGCCCTGGCTCTCGGCGCCGGCCATGGCGCCGACGAAGGCGTCGGTGTTGCCCAGGGTGGTCTCGGCGACCGGGACCCGGCCGACCCGATCGAGCGAGGCCAGTCCGGCGGGTGCCGGTGCGGCGAGCGCCCCGAAGAAGGCCTGGTCGAGCTTGCGGGACAGGTCGCGCGCGAGGCCGGCCCCGACGGCCGCAGTCGCCTCCGGCGAGGAGTCGTCGCGCAGCTCGTTGCTGATGATGCTCAGGCCGGCGAGCTTGGCCATGGTCGCGGAGGCCTCACCGAGCGCGGCGTCACTGACCGGGATCTCCTCGCCCTCGGCGACCCAGGCGGCGCTCGGGTCGCGGGCGACGACGGGGACGCGGAACTCCTTGGAGGAGGTGGGGATCACGGTCGAGACCTGCGCGGCGACCGAGCCCGCGAGGGTGGGCTGGATCAGCAGGTCGCCGACCTGCTCGGGCAGCAGGATCGCGCTGGCGTTGGTGGTGGTCATGGTCGATGCCATGGGGATGCTCCTTGGTGAGAGGCGTGAATGTGGTTGCCTCGCAGGGCCGCTGGCCTGCGACGGTGCTCACCTGGAGCGAATCGGCTTGGTGGGGTGGGCAACCCGGCCCGGAACCTCAAGCTGACTTGAGCATACCGGACCGGGCGCCCTCCGTTCGCGTCAGTCGCGCTGCTGGTCGTAGGAGGCCTCGACCGCCAACGGCGAGCGCGACAGTGCTTCGGCCCAGGTCGAGCGCGCGGGTGCCGGCGGCGCCGGTGGCTTCCCCTGGCCCACGTCGGGCCAGGTCGTGACCGGTGCCGCGAGGCCGGGTCGGGACGCCAGCAGCTCAGTCACGCGCTCGCCGACCAGCGCCGGGTCGACGTTGCCGTCGGCGTCGAGCACGTCGGCCAGTTCGGTGCGGCCCACGTCGAACACGTCGCTGCCCTGCGCCAGCTTCTCGCCGGCCAGGCGGGCTACCTCGGCCCGCTGCAGGGTCGCGACCCGGGACGCGAGCGCGTCGCGCTCGGTCTCGGCCTCCCGGAGTCGGGTGCGGTACTTCGCGGCCTCCCCGCGCGCCTTGGCGGCCGGGTCGGACTCGTCGCCGGGCTCGGCCTCAGGCGTCTCATTGGGCACTTGCCCATTGACGTCTTCCGTGGCGGCAGGGGGGTGCGGGGTCGGCAGCTCCACGGCCTCGGTCGTGTCGGTCTCGGTGGCGGTCTGGTCGGTCACTGGTCGTCTCCTTCGGTGTCGTCGTAGCGGGCGCCGTAGGTGAGCAGCCGCTCGCGCCACTGCTCGATCGCGACGGTTCGCTCCTCGTCGCTGGGGTAGGCGCGCAGGAGGAAGTCGCAGGCCAGCCCGGCCAGGGACGACAGCACCTGGTGCGCCTCCGTGCGCGAGTGCGGCATGAGCCCGGTGATGGCCTTGGCGTCCCGGCGGCGGTAGGCGTCGACCATGGCGAGCGCCGCGAGCTGGGAGCCCAGCAGCGTCTCGGGCGAGTCGTCTGCGCGGCCGTACAGGTTGGCGGCCATGCCGGCCAGGGTGCGGGCGACGAGGTTGGCATCGGTCGCGTCGGGTAGTGCGAACGGCCAGGGCTCCTCGGCCCCGTCCAGGAAGGTGTGCACCATCGCCAGCGAGGTGCGCTCCACGCCTTCAGAGCTCAACATCAGAGGTTCCTTTCGGTAGTGATCGCCACGGCTCCGCAGCCGAGGCAGGTGTGGATGAACCAGCCCGGGACTGCCCGGGATGGGGTGGTCTCGACGGTGCGGGTGATGCACCGGTGCTTGTGCTTCACGCTGCTGCCTCCTGCCGTCCGCAACCGAGGCAGCGGGGCCGCCCCGGTTCGGCGTTTCCGCAGGTCAGAGGCTTGGGTGACGGGTGGTGACCCTTTCCCTCAACTTCTCTACGCGAGGGGGTATAGGAAAAGATGCGGGGAACCGTCACCATGCGTCACCCCCAGCACCGTCGAGGCCGTCCGACAGCGGCATCAGACCGCTTCTGGTGGCCCCTCGTTTGGTCCTCCGAGCAGGGTGGCCGAGCCGGTCCAGCTCCTTGCCGAAGGCCTTCTCGGTCAGCGCCTCGGCCCCGTCCGCGACCGCCCAGCGTTGCCAGGCCGCGTACAGCTCTCGGGTGGTCGCGGCCGCGGTGACCGCGACGTGACAGCCCTCGGCGACGAAGCGGCGCACGGCATCGGACTCGGCCTGGTAGGCATCGGTCGCGCGCAGCACCGTGGGCGGCTCCTGCATCCCCCCGGCCCGCCAGTCGGCGTACCCGGCGACCGCCCACGCCAGCACCGCGTCGGCGTGCAGCAGCAGCCGCTCGGGCAGGTCGACGTCACGCTGCTCGGGCGGCACGACCACCTCGAACGGCACCACGCGCACTCGCCGCCAGACAGCCGGGTCGTTGCCGCGCACCACTGGCAGGCTGTTCGTGACGTAGACCAGCGAGTGGCTGGGCGTCCAGACCACCGGGTCTCGGTACAGCCGTCGCGCGGTGAGCCGGTCGCCGCCGGTGAGGCGCTTCATCGTGGGCTCGTCGAGCTTGCGGCCTTCCTCGGTCTCGGAGCCGACGACCAGCCGGGCGCCGAGCAGCTGCATCAGCTCCGGCCCGCCGCTGCCGCGGCCCCGGTCGTGCGACATCAGCAAGGCCGGGTCGATCACGGTGCCGTAGTCGCCCAACGCGGCCAGCACGGCGCCGTAGAGGGTCGACTTACCGTTGGCGCCGGACCCGATCAGCACCGGCAGCAGGTGCTCGGTGACGCGCCCGTGCAGGGCTTGCCCGACGACGCGCTGCAGGTAGCCGCGCTCGGGCTCGTCCGGCAGCACGCTGGCCAGGAACTCGGCCCAGACCCGCGGGTCGGCGGCCGGGTCGTACGCGGCTTTGGTGACCTTCGTGATCCGGTCGGCCGGGTCGTGCGCGCGCAGCTCCATCGTGCGCAGGTCCAGCGTGCCGTTGGCACAGTTGAGCAGCGCCGGGTCGGCGTCCAGGTCTGCGACCGTGGCCGCGAACTCCACCAGCCGGGACGCGACACCGAGGACGCCCTGGATGCCGCTGTCGGACTCGCACTTGGCGACGTCGGCGCGCAGCACCTTGTCGGTCACCGACTCCGCGAGCGCGTCGCTGAGCACGTTCAGCACGGCACGCTCGGCATGCCCGCGGTCGTCCTCCGCCCAGCGAGTCCCGTCGTAGTGATGCCAGCCGATGCCGCGGACGAACAGCAGTCGGTCGACGTGGCTGCGAGCGAGCCGGTAGGCGAGCCGGACCTGGCCGCTGTGCTGCTCACCGGAGCCGGACACCCGGCGCCCGTACTCGTCGAACTCGTCGGCGCTCACCGACTCCAACGCGCTCATGCGCGATCACCCGCCTGCCCGCGACGACGCGCGTGGTCGGCACGGAACGCGGCGATGCTCGCGGCCTCGCGCCGCGCGGCGCCCTCGACACTGAGGTCGTGGCCGAGGTCCGGCAGCCCAGCAGCCCGGTGGACGACCGCCGCTGCGGCCCGCTGCAGCGCGCCCAGCTCGTCGTCCTGCAGCTGGCGGCCACGCTCGAGGCCGGCCCGGTAGCCGGAGCCGTAGCCGTCGAGCCAGAGCCGCCAGGCATCCTCGGAGAGCGAGGCCAGGTCAACCAGCCGCTGCTCATCAGCAGTTCTGCTGATGAGGTCGACCGGCGCGTCATTGTCCATCTGGACGTTCAGGGCTGCGCTCATCGCAGATCACCGCCCTCGGGGTCGAGCGGCTGCACGGCCACGACGCGAATCAGCTCCATGCGGCAGGCCAGACCGGCTGCTCGCACGCGGTCGACCTTCCGCTCGGCCGAGCGGAGGTCGGCGAACACCTGGACGGCCACGATCCCGTCACGGCGGACCGAGTAGACCCTGACGTAGAAGTCTCGACGTCGAGAGAGTTGGATCACTCCCGCGCGGCGATCGTCGCGGTCGTCGGTGGTCCGTGCGATAGTTGAAGCGCCGTTGAAGTCGCCTGCTGAAACGTGCTCTGCCGCCTCGTGGTTCGCCTCCGCGGGGCGGCTCGCGTTCGCCCGGTGCATCAGGCACCACCGCCCATCACGTTGCGCACCGCGGTCTGCGCCGTCGGGTCGAACCCATGCAGCATGTGCCACGACGGGCCGAACGCATCGCGGCAGTACGCAACAGCCGCAACAGGATTCGGCCGCTCAGCACGCGAGAGGTAGTCAGCGACCAACCGACGCGCCTGCTTGCCGGACAAGCCGGGCAGCCGGCCGCGGACGTGCTCGACGTACGTGCGGTGCGTGGGCAGGGTCGAGTTCATGACCCCGGGCGATCCGCCCGGGGTGACGGCGGGCCTCATGCGGCGTCACCGCCGGTGGGGATGGGGCGCAGGGCTCGGTCTAGCTCGTCGAGGTCGACGCGCAGGACGCGCGGGCCAAGGCGGTACCCGGTGAGGGTGCCGTCAGCGATCCGTCGACGAATGGTCTTGGGGGACAGGTCGTATATCTGGGCTGCGGTCGCGACACTGGCGAACCGGCGATTGGAGCGCAAAGGTCTCTCCTGTGGAGAACCCGACGGCCGGAACAGACCATGCCGCCGGAAAGCGGAAGGGACTGCCCATGTCGGGCGGGGGCGCGACCATGCCGGTCTGCTGGCTCACCCCTGAGCCTGTACGCGCGCTGCCGCGACCGTGTCGGTCTGCCTGCAGGGCCCGTGCGTCGGGACAAGTATGAGCACGAGTGGTCACAGCGAGCAAGCACACGCGGGCTCGGCGTGTCGTCACTCGGTGGCTTCCAGCGCGCGCTGACTCATGGTCGCCGCGATCTGCGCGTCGCGGCCCTTGGCTCGGTGCTGATATCGCATCGCCGCTCCCGGGGTGCTGTGACCGAGGCGAGCCATCAGCTCGGCCACGGTCGCGTCAGCGCCCGCGGCTCGGACCGCCGAGAAGTGCCGAAGGTCGTGCAGACGAAGGTCCGGCCGGCCCGCGGCGTCGCGAGCGACCATGAAGACCCGATAGAAGGGCCCGTGCTGCCAGTGGTCGTCCCCGCCGGCGGTAGCGGGGAAGACCAGGGCGTCAGGGTGGCTCGGAACATGCTGTGCCAGATGGGTTTTCACCGCATCAACGATGTGCGGGGGGAGGGCTACGTCGCGTATGCCAGCGTCGGACTTCGGAGGCTTGACCTGTGGCTGGTTGCCGACCCAGGTCACCGCACGCTCAACTCGGACGACACCTTGTTTGAGGCGCAGGTCTCGCCTGCGAAGCTCGGTCACCTCGCCGAAGCGGAGCCCCGCCCATGCGCACAACAGCACCAGTGCGCGGAGCCGATCGGGCATCGCCTCGGTCAGCGCGGCGACCTCCTGCACGTCGGGCACGTCGACGTCCCGCTTGCCTCTGCCGGTCGTCGCGGCGCCGTCGATGGTGCAAGGGTTCGCGCGCGGCGCACCGCGGTCCGCTGCGCGATTCTCGCGGATGTGCTGATCGATGGTCTGCTTGAGCAGCGCGTACGCGTGGGCTCGCTGCGTCGGCTTCGTCGGGTCCAGCGCGTCGTACCAGCCCGACACGTCGGTCTCGGTGATCTTGTCCACCGGCAGCGCGCCCAGGCCGGGCAGGATCACGCGGTCGAGCAGCTGTCGATAGTGCTCGATCGTCCTGGGAGAGAGAGGCTGACCCCGTTTGCGGCGCCGAGCGATCGCTCCGGGCGCGTACTCGGCCAGCGTCACGCCGCCCTTGCGCTTGTTCTCGCGGTCGGCAGGCGACGACCAGGTGTCGGGGTCGGCGCAGCGGCGACGCTCTTGGTTCAGCCACTCCTCGGCGTCGCCCTTCGTCTCGAAGGTCCTCGGCGCGGTGTGTCGCCGGGCGTCCGGGCCGGTGTAGGCCGCCTGGTAACGGCCCGAGGGCAGCTTGCGCAGCGCCCCCCAGCCGCGCTTGCCCTTCTTCCCCGCCATGAGTCCTCCCGTAGTCGTGCGATCTGACGTGCGCGCTGCGTGCAATACGAGAGTCTATGCATGTCCGCTTGTGACCACTCATTGGACGGGGTACTCTCGCGGTATTCCGGGGCTGAGTGCCGCGAGGCTCGCGATTCCGCGGTTCCTGCAATGGAGCCGGTGACAGGAGTCGAACCCGCGACATCCTCTTTACAAGAGAGGCGCTCTACCAACTGAGCTACACCGGCGCGGCCCGGGGGACGGGCCGGTCAAGGCTACCTCGCGGCCCCGTTGAGGATCATTGTCGCCTCGCGGCGGTTGCCCGCGCCGACGAGCGCGAGGATCGCCGAGACCTCCCGCTCGACGGTGCGCACTGACGTCCCCAGCCGGCGCGCGGTCGTGACGTCCTTGTCGCCGCGGGCGAGCGACCGGGCGACCTCGAGCTGGCGCGAGGTCGGAACGTCGGGCGCGTCCTCGGCGGGCTCGCTGACCTCGAGCAGGTCGTCGCGCAGCTCGCGCAGCGGCAGCAGCAGCTCGTGGTTGGTCGAGGCGTACAGCGTCGGTTCGTGCCGCCGCGTGACCGGTCCGGCGATCATCGCGACGTGGTCGTCGACTAGGGTGAGGTCCATCGCCACGGGCGCGACGCGCACGCCGGTGCCGGGGCAGGCGAGCAGCGGGCAGCGGGCCACGGCCTGCTCGGGGACCATCACGCTGAGCCGCACGGGCCGCACCGTCTCGGGGCACGGGCCGGGCAGCCGCCAGCCGGTCTGCATCCGCGTCACGCTGGCGCGGGCCATCGACTCGATCCGATCGACCTGCTCGTCGATCGCGTGGCGCCCGACCGCGACCAGGCGCAACCGCGGGTCGCTCGGGGCGAGCGCCACGGCGAGCATCTCCTCGCGCAGCGCGCTGCCGCGCCGTTGCAGATCCAGGTCGGTCCGGGGTGAAAGCTGAGTCATCGTCATGGTCGCGAACGCTCCTTCGAGGTCTCGCGGCTACGACGTCACCCGGCCCGGGGTTCGTTCCGCCCGGATCCGATCAGCGCGGCGGCATGCGCAGCGCGCCGTCGAGCCGGATCACCTCGCCGTTGAGCATCGGGTTGTCGACGATGTGGGCGACGAGCGCGGCGTACTCCGCCGGCCGGCCCAGCCGCGACGGGTGCGGCACCTGCGCCTCGAGCACCGACTTCACGTCGTTCGGCAGCCCCGCGAGCATCGGCGTCTCGAACGTGCCGGGCGCGATCGTCATGACGCGAATCCCCTTGTCCGCCAGGTCTCGTGCGCTGGTGAGGGTGAGTCCGACGATGCCGCCCTTGGACGAGGCGTACGCCGCCTGGCCGATCTGTCCGTCGAACGCGGCGACCGACGCGGTCATCACGACGACGCCCCGGTCGCCGTCGACCGGCTCGTTGCCGAGCATCGCCTCGGCCGACAGGCGCAGCACGTTGAACGTGCCGATCAGGTTGATCTCGATGACCGTGCGGTAGTCCTCGAGGCTGTGCACCCCGCGCTTGCTGATGATCCGCCCGGGGGTGCCGACGCCCGCGCAGTTGACGACCACGCGCAGCTCGCCGAGCTCCTTCGCCGCGTCGATCGCGGCCTGCACCTGCTGCTCGTCGCGCACGTCGGTGGCGACGAACGTGGCCCGCTCGCCGAGCTCGGCGGCCAGGTCGGCGCCGCGCGAACCCTCGAGGTCGGCCAGCACCACGGCCGCGCCGTCGGCGTGGAGCCGGCGGGCGGTCGCCTCGCCGAGGCCGGAGCCTCCGCCGGTGACGAGGGCAACGGTCTTGTCGTCGATCTGCACGTGAATCCCTTTCAGGCAGTGAGCAGCTGGCGCGAGATGACCAGCCGCTGGATCTGGTTGGTGCCTTCGAAGATCTGGGTGACCTTGGCGTCGCGGAAGAACCGCTCGGCCGGGAAGTCCTGGGTGTAGCCCGCGCCGCCCAGCACCTGCACCGCGTCGGTCGTGACCCGCATCGCCGCGTCGGTGGCGGTCAGCTTGGCGACCGCGGCCTCCTTGGTGAACGGCATGCCGGCGTCGCGCAGCCGCGCGGCGTGCAGGTAGGCGGTGCGCCCCGAGCTGACGGCGGTCTCCATGTCGGCGAGCAGGAACGCGAGCCCCTGGTTGCGACCGAACTGCTTGCGCTCGCGGGCGTACGCGATCGCCAGGTCGAGTGCTGCCTGGCCGAGTCCCGTTGCGGCGGCGGCGATTCCGAGGCGTCCGGAGTCGAGGGCGGTGAGCGCCAGCTTCATGCCCATGCCCTCCTCGCCGACGAGGCGGTCGGGGCCGACCCGCACGTTGTCGAGGATCACCTCGCGCACCGGGTCGCTCGCGAGCCCCATCTTCTTCTCGGGCTCGGCGAACGTGAGGTCGTCCGGCGGGACGAGGAAGCAGGACAGGCCCTTCGTCGGGTCGTCGCCGGTGCGCGCGAACACCGTGTAGAAGTCGGCGTGGCCGGCGTTGGAGATCCACGCCTTGCGCCCGCGCAGCACCCAGCCGCCGTCGTCGTCGCGCCGGGCGCGGGTCGAGATCGCGGAGACGTCGGACCCGGCCTGGGGCTCGGAAAGGCAGTAGGCGCCGAGCTTTTCGCCGCTCAGCATGTCGGGCAGGAAGGTCTCCTGCTGCTCGCGGCTGCCCATGGTGGCGATGGGGTAGCAGCTGAGGCTGTGCACCGACGCGCCGACGGCGACGGACATCCAGGTCGAGGCGATCTCCTCGATCACCTGCAGATAGACCTCCTGCGGCTGGCCGCCCCCGCCGAGGTCCTCGGGGTAGGGGAGCGACAGCAGGCCGGCCTGCCCCAGCGTGCGATAGGTCTCGCGCGGCATCTCGCCCTTGCGCTCGGTCTCGTCGACCACGGGGGCCAGGCTGCGGCGACAGACGTCACGCGTCAGCTCGATGAGGTCTGCCGACTCCGTTGTCGGCAACAGTCGCTGCACGGGCATGGGCGCAGGTTAACCGGGCGACGGTGACCTGGATCACGCCGGGGGTGAGCGCCGGACGCACCCGCCCCCACCCCGGTGGACGGATGGAGAATCTGTCGCCTACCGTGGTCAGCGCGAAAGATTCTTCACCGTGAGAGGGGTTGTCATGAGCGTCTTCCCGAAGATCCTGGTCGACCAGGCCCACAGCAGTGCGTGGTCGCTGAGCCGTGAGGTGGCGGCGCGGATGAACCCCGCCAACCCGGCCGACGCGAGCCTGGCCCGCGCCGCCGAGGTGCTGCAGGGCACCGGTCTGCAGGTCGTGGGCCACGAGCAGGGGGAGCTCACCGCCGACGCGCTCGAGGGCGCCGACGTGCTGGTCGTCGCGCACCCGGCCGAGGCGCGCTCGGAGCGCGTCGTCGGCGACCTGCCTCCGGTGCTGACCGGCGCCGAGCTCGACGCGGTCGAGCAGTTCGTCCGGTCCGGCGGCGGCCTGGTGGTGCTCGGCGAGTGCGACCAGGACACCTACGGCAACAACGTCAACGAGCTCCTCGCGCGGTTCGGCCTGGGGCTGCGCAGCACCCTCGTGCACGAGTCGGCCGAGGGCGGCCGCCGGCACCAGGGCAACGCGACCTGGGTGCTGGCCGAGGCCGGCGAGGGGGCCGGTCAGGGTCTGCTGGCCGGCGTCGACGAGGTCGCGTTCTACCGCGCCGGCACCATCGACACCAGCGAGGCTCCGCAGGCTCTCGTGCTGCAGCGCACCAGCGCCACCGCCGACCCCGCGCGACAGCCGGTCGCCGTCGCGCTCCCGGTCGACGCCGGCCGCGTGGTCGTGCTCGCCGACTCCGACCTCGCGGGCGACGACTCGATCGACGAGCTCGACAACGCGCGCTTCGTCAGCAACGTGGTCACCTGGGCGAGCGGCGGCAACCGCGCCGCGACCCTCACCGCGGTGAGCGGTTCCGGCACCGTCGACCTGCCCGAGTGGCAGCGCCTCAAGGCCGCGGTCGTCGAGCTGCGCGCCACGCAGAGCAAGGACGGCTCGATCGACGGCGAGCAGCACGACCTCGACCGTGCCCGCGAGCTCGTCGACACCATGAAGCGCGAGATCGCTGCGCTGGCACCGCGATTCCCGCACGACGCCGACTACCTCGCGGCCCTCCCCGGCGACCTCGACCGCTGGGTCGGGTCCGGCTTCGCCAAGCCCGACTTCCTCGACTCGCTCATGGCGTTCCGCCCCGACCTCTCGCGCGAGGACGGCATCGAGCACCTGGTGGTCTTCCCGATGTACACCCAGAACGGCAACCCCGACCGGGTCTTCGAGGCACTGCTGGTGTCCGTGCAGTGGCCGGACTGGCTCGCCGAGGTGGAGCAGACGTACGACAACAAGATGTTCCTCGCGGTGAACTTCATCGACTTCACCCCCGGCTACGACACCAACTCGGCCGTGCTGTTCCCCGAAACCGTTGCGGTGCGGGAGGTTCCGAAGTTCAGCTGGGGCGCGATCTTCTGCGACCGGGAGGGCGCCCGCTTCCGCCGCGTCGTCTCCGAGGCCTCGTCGCTGCTCGGGCTGCAGCTGCCGCCCGACGCCGAGCGGCTCGTGCGCTCGCAGGACCTCGCGCAGTCGACCTTCGCGATGTGGGACCTGATCCACGACCGCACGCACAGCCACGGCGACCTGCCGTTCGACCCGTTCATGATCAAGCAGCGGATGCCGTTCTGGATGTACGCCCTCGAGGAGCTGCGCTGCGACCTGAACACCTTCCGGCAGGCCGTCGAGCTGGAGAAGCAGGGGCAGCCGTACGCCAAGCTCGTGCAGTACGCCATCCTCTTCGACCGGCTGTTCCGCTTCCCGATCACCGGTGAGCGGGTGCGCAACTACGACGGCCTCGGCGGGCAGCTGCTGTTCGCCTACCTGCACAGCCAGGACGCGCTGCGCTGGACCGACAACCAGCTGTCGTTCGACTGGCGACGGGTGCCCGAGGTCGTGGTCGCGCTGTGCGACGACGTCGAGAAGCTATACCGCTCCGGCATCGACCGGTCGCGCGTCGGGCACTGGCTGGCGTCGTACGAGTTCGTCACCACCTACGTCGCGCCGCACCCGGCCTCGACCTGGGCCAAGGGTGCTGCCGCGCTGCCGCTGGACGGCCCGCCCAAGGGCCTGACCGACCTGGTGCAGCCCGACGAGTTCCCGCTCAACGTCTTCTACGAGGCGCTGCGCAAGAAGCTCGGCGACACCATCGCCTCGACCTCGGGCATCACCGCCACCAGCGCGGACACCCGGGTGGCCGCGTGAGCCTGCGCGACGCCGTCGTCGTGGTCACCGGCGCGACCGGCGCGGCCGGTCCGCCGGTGATCGAGCGGCTGGTCGACGCCGGCGCCACGGTCGTCGCGGTCGGGCGCGACCGCGCGAGCCTCGACGCCCTCGCCGGTGAGCGGGTCGTACCGGCTGTGGTCGACCTGCTCGACGCCGAGGCGACCGAGGCGTTCGGTCGGCAGCTGCTGGCCGAGCACGGACGGGTCGACGGGCTGGTGCACCTGGTCGGCGGCTGGCGGGGCGGCAAGGGCATCGTCGAGGCCGACCTCGCCGACTACCGATGGCTGCACGACAACCTCGTCGTCACGCTGCAGCACGCCACGCGCGCGCTGCACGACCCGATCGCGGCGTCGCCGATCGGGCGGGTGGTCATCGTGTCGACCACGGCGCTCGACCGCCCGACCGCCGGGAACGCGTTCTACCTCACGGCCAAGGCGGGTGCCGAGGCCTGGATGCAGGCGCTGGCGCACTCCTTCCGCGAGACCGAGGCGGCCGCGGTGGTGCTGCGCATCAAGGCGCTGCTGACGCCGCAGATGCGCGAGGACAAGCCGGAGGCGAAGTTCACCGGCTACACGCCTGTCGCGCTGCTCGCCGACGTCGTGGTCGACCAGTTCGAGGAGCCGGCAGCGCAGATCAACGGCGGCACCTTCTCGGCCCTGCCCGGCTGACCTCCCCCGTCGCTGAAACGCGGTTAAAGCGCTACGACCGTGCTGCAGCGAAGTCGTAGCGCTACAACCGCGTTCTAGCCGAAGGAGAACGTCTGTGAGCATGGTCCGGTGACCGACAGCCTGAACCCGTTGCACGACCCCACCGCCCGAGGATTCGCCAGCGACAACTACGCCGGGATCCACCCCGAGGTGCTGGCCGCCCTGGTGCGGGCCAACGGGGGGCACCAGGTGGCGTACGGCGCCGACGTCTACACCGAGCGGCTGCAGGAGCGCTGCCGCGAGCACTTCGGCGAGCGCGCGCAGACGTTCCCCGTGTTCAACGGGACGGGCGCGAACGTCGTTGCGCTGCAAGCGGTTACCGACCGCTGGGAGGCCGTCGTGTGCACCAGCACGGCGCACATCCACGTCGACGAGTGCGCCGCGCCCGAGCGGATGGGCGGGCTGAAGCTGCTCGCCCTCGACACCCCCGACGGCAAGCTCACGCCCGACCAGATCGACGCGGTCGTGCTCCGCCACGACGACGAGCACGCGGCCCAGGCCAAGGTCGTCTCGATCACCCAGTCGACCGAGCTCGGCACCTGTTACACCGTCGAGGAGATCCGGGCGCTGGCCGACCGCGCGCACCGCGACGGGCTCGTGCTGCACGTCGACGGGTCACGGCTGGCCAACGCCGCGGCGCACCTCGGCGTCGGCTTCCGGGAGATGGTGCACGACACCGGCGTCGACATCCTGTCGCTGGGCGGCACCAAGAGCGGGGCGATGGTCGGGGAGGCCGTGGTCGTGCTCAACCCCGACGCGGTGCGCGGGACGAAGTTCCTGCGCAAGCAGTCGATGCAGCTCGCCTCGAAGATGCGGTTCGTCTCGGTGCAGCTCGAGGCGCTGCTCACCGACGACCTCGCGATCCGCAACGCCGCCCACGCCAACGCCATGGCGACCCGCCTCGCCGACGGCGTGTGCGACCTGCCGGGCCTCACCCTCACCCGCCCGGTGCAGGCCAATGCGGTCTTCCCGGTGCTGCCGCACGAGGTGAGCCGACGGCTCATGCAGCGGTTCCCGTTCTACTTCTGGGACGAGGTGACCGGCGAGGTGCGGTGGATGTGCGCCTTCGACACCACCGAGGCTGACGTCGACGCCTTCGTCGCCGCGGTGCGCGAGGAGCTCGGCTAGCTCCGCCGCGCCCCGGCTGGTGGGTGCCCTGAGACGTACATCTGGACAGGACGAACGCGCCCGGGCCTACGCGGTTCCGCAGGATCTCGGGCGGTCGCGCGCGTTCTTCCTGTCCAGATGCGCGCGTGGGGGTCTCGATACGCCGCGCTCGTCCCTCGCGCGACTACTCGACCGGCGTGCTCACCAGAGGTGCATCGCCTGGGCCAGTACCTCGCGGGCGTCGGCGGCCCCGACCGGGCGGGGAGCCGTGGTCAGCAGGCGCTGCTGCTTCATCGTCCCCTCGACCAGCGCGTCGAGGTCGGACTCGGAGAACCCTACGGCGGCAAGGCCGTTCGGGATCCCGATGTCCTGATAGAGCGCGACCAGCACCGAGGGGAGCAGCTCGCGGTCGTCGGCGTGGGTGGCGTCGGGGGCCAGGCGGCGGGCCGCGGCCAGGTGCCGCTCGGGCGCCGCGTCGAACGTGAAACGGAACGCGGCCGGCGCGGTGAGGGCGACCGCCATGCCGTGCGGCACCATCGCCTCGTCGCCCGGGTAGCCGTCCGGGCGAAAACCCTTGACCTGACCCGCGATCGGGTAGGCGTTGGCGTGGGGGAGATGCACGCCGGCGTTGCCGAAGCCCATCCCGGCGAACGTCGCCGCCATCGCCATGGCGCCCCGCGCGTCGGTGTTCGCGCCGTCGGCGACGGCGGTGCGGAAGCTGCCCGACATCAGGTCCAGCGCCTTCTCGCACCACATGTCGGCGATCGGGTTGGACCCGCAGTACGGCACGCGCTGCTCGGGCGCCTTGTGCTCGTACGTCGTGTAGGGCCGGGCCGTGTAGCTCTCCAGCGCGTGGCACAGGATGTCCATGCCCGCGCTGGCGGTCACCATCGGCGGCTGCGACACGGTGAGCTCGGGGTCGATCACCGCCATCATCGGGCGCAGCCGGGCGTGGCTGATGCCGCTCTTGACGTGCTGGTCGAGCACGTCGAGCACGCACACCGTGGTGCTCTCGGCGCCGGTGCCGGTCGTGGTCGGCACGGCGATGAGCGGCAGCAGCGGCGACGTCGGGGCCTTGCCGCCACCGACCGGGGCGTTGACGTAGTCGAGCAGGTCGCCGTCGTTGGTGAGCATCAGGTTGACCGCCTTGGCGGTGTCGATGCTGGAGCCGCCGCCCACCGCGACGATCGCGTCGAACGGCCCGTTCTCGCGGGCGAACGCCACGGCCTCGGCCATGCTCCGGTCGGTCGGCTCGACGTGGCTGCCGTCGAAAATCACTGAGTCCACACCGAACTCGGACATCTGGTCGGCGACCTTGCGCGGCCCGCCGGACGCCGCGATGCCCGAATCCGTGACGACCAGCGCCCGCGTGGCGCCGGTCGTGCTGAGGTCGTAACCGATCTCGTCGCTGGACCCCGGGCCGAACTTCAGCTGCGGCGCGCCGTAGGTGAAGACCTGCTCCGGGCGCGCGGGCGTGGGGTGGGTCATGACGTCTCCTCGAGGGCGGGGTCGAGCGGGGCGACGGTGGGTCGCTTGGGCTGCACGGTGTCGCCGGAGCTGCGGCCCTGCACCCGACGCTGCACCCACGGCGACAGGTGCGTGCGCACCCACGCCGCGTGGCTCTGCGCGGTGGCCCAGCGACCGAGCGGCTCAGCGGGACTCAGCGGCGAGGTCCAGTCCAGCCCCGGCTCCAGACCGAGCGTCCACGCGGCCTGCGCGGCGACCCGCTCGTGCCCGACGGTCGACAGGTGGATGCGGTCCTCGGACCACATGTCGGGGTGGCGCAGCACGCGCATCGACCACACGTCGAGCACGGAGCAGCCGTTGCGCTGCGCGATGCCCCAGACGTTCGCGCTGTGCACCGCCAGCCGCGGACGCACGTGCTTGAGCACCGGCGCCCAGCCCGGGTCGGCCGTCGTGGCGAGCAGCACGTCGGCGCCGGACGCCCGCAGCCGCTGGACGGCACCCTCGAGCCGCGCGGCGACCGCGTCGAGGTCGACCTTGGGCCGCAGGGCGTCGTTCGCGCCGCCGACGACGCTCACCAGGTCGGGCGACAGCTCCAGCGCGGCGTCGGTCTGCGGGCCGGTGACGTCACCGACGAGGCGACCGCGGATCGCGAGGTTCGCATAGCCGAAAGGCTTGTCCTCGCTGGTGTTTCGCGCACCGAGGTATGCCGCGAGGCGGTCGGCCCAACCGACGTACACCTCCGGGTCGTCGGGTGACCGGTCGCTCATGCCCTCGGTGAAGGAGTCGCCGATGGCGACGTATCGCTCCCACCGGCGTCCGGTGGGCGAGGCGGTGGGGTTCATGCCAGCTGCCAATCGATCGGGGCGGCGCCCTGCTGCTCGAGCAGGGCGTTCGCGCGGCTGAACGGACGCGACCCGAAGAAGCCGGACCGCGCGGAGAGCGGCGAGGGGTGGGCGCTCTCGACGTAGGGGACCGAGCCCAGGTGCGGGGCCAGGTTGCGCGCGTCGCGGCCCCACAGGATCGCGACGAGCGGCTCGTCGCGGGCGACGAGCGCGTTGATCGCCGCCGCGGTGACGTGCTCCCAGCCCCGGCCGCGGTGGCTGCCGGGGGTGCCCGGGCGCACGGTCAGCACCCGGTTGAGCAGCAGCACGCCGTGCTCGGTCCACGGCGTGAGGTCACCGTTGGCGGGACGGGGAAGGCCGAGGTCGCTCTCCAGCTCGGTGTAGATGTTCTGCAGGCTGCGCGGCACCGGGCGTACGTCCGGGGCCACCGAGAAGCACAGCCCGACCGCGTGCCCCGGGGTCGGGTAGGGGTCCTGCCCGACGATGAGCACCCGCACCTCCTCGAACGGGCGCTGGAAGGCGCGCAGGACGTTCTCGGCGGCCGGGAGGTAGCCGCGGCCCTCCTGCAGCTCGGCCCGCAGGAACTCGCCTGCCTCCGTGAGGTGCTCGCGCGCCGGCGACAGCGCGGGCACCCAGCTTTCGTGGACGAGTTCCTCGAGCGGGCGAGCGACCATGGCGGCCAATCTAACGAGCGGCCGTTCGCCCCTAGACTCGACATCCGTGCACGAGTACACCGACCAGACCCGGGCGCTGGCCGCCGACATCCTGCGTTACGCCGAGGAGCGGCTTCGGATGGACCCCGTGCCGCTCGACGCGCCGCTCACCAAGGACCAGCTCGACGAGATCGCCGGGGGAGCGATCACGCCGCGGGGCCGTGGCGGGGTGGCGGCCCTGGACCTGTTCGCCGAGAAGCTCGCGCCCGCGTGCCTGTCGATCGACCACCCGCGATACCTGTCCTTCATCCCGTGCGCGCCCACGCGCGAGGCAGCGATGTTCGACCTGGTCGTCGGCGCGTCCTCGATCTACGCCGGCTCCTGGCTCGAGGGCGCCGGCGCCGTCTACGCCGAGAACCAGGCGCTGCGCTGGATCGCCGACCTCGCGGGCTTCCCCGAGCAGGCGGGCGGCTCGTTCGTGCAGGGCGGCACGATCGGCAACCTCTCCGCGCTCGTGACCGCCCGCGCGACCGCGCGGGAGCAGGCCGCCGAGGGCGTACGGCCGTATCGCATCGCGGCCACCGTCGGCTCGCACTCCTCGATCGCCACCGCCTGCCGCGTGATGGACGCCGAGCAGGTGCAGGTGCCGGTCAACGACCGCATGCAGCTCACCGGCGAGCGGCTGCGCGAGGTGCTGCTCGAGCACGGGCCCGAGACGTTCTTCGCGGTCGTCGCGACCGCCGGCAGCACCAACTTCGGCATCGTCGACGACCTGGCGTCGGTCGCCGAGGTCTGCGCGGAGTTCGGGATCTGGTTCCACGTCGACGGCGCGTACGGCGGTGCCGGCCTGGCCGCACCGTCGATCCGGGCGAAGTACGCCGGGATCGAGCGCGCCGACAGCTTCATCGTCGACCCGCACAAGTGGCTGTTCGCGCCGTTCGACTGCTGCGCGCTGATCTATCGCGAGCCGGCGCTCGCGCGGGTCGCGCACACCCAGCACGCCACCTACCTCGACGTGCTCAACGACGCCCCCGAGTGGAACCCGACCGACTACTCCGTCGGCCTCACGCGGCGCGCCCGCGGCCTGCCGTTCTGGTTCTCCCTCGTCGCCAACGGCACCGACGCCTACACCGCCGCGATCGAGCACACCCTGGCCGTCGCGCGGTTCGCCCAGCGCGAGGTCGAGCGCCGGCCGTACGTCGAGGTCGTGCGCGACGCCGACCTCACCGTCCTGGTGTTCCGCCGGCTGGGCTGGAGCACCGAGGACTACTACGCCTGGTCCGACAAGCTGCTCGCCGACCAGGTCGGCTTCGTGGTGCCGACCTCGCACGAGGGGGAGACGCTCGCGCGGTTCGCGATCGTCAACCCCAAGACGACCGAGGACGACATCCGGGTGCTGCTGGACTCGATGGCCTGAGCGCGCGGGCCCCGGGCGCTGCTCCTGGCGACTCACTCGTCACAGCCGCCACAGGCGTACCGGCTGGTCGTGGTGGGAATGACAGCGCTGTAGTTCCGCCGTACGATCGGGGCCAAGCAGTCCCGACCGCACGCTTGGAGATCACCACCGATGAGCGCCGCCGAGCAGTCCCAGCAGCAGCCGCAGACCGGCTCCCTGAGCGACCGCGACCGCGACATCCTCGCCTTCGAGCGGCAGTGGTGGAAGTTCCCCGGCTCCAAGGAGCAGATGATCCGCGAGCGGTTCGACATGGGCTCCACCCGCTACTACCAGGTGCTCAACGCGCTGATCGACACCCCGGCCGCGCTCGAGCACGACCCGATGCTGGTCAAGCGGCTGCGCCGGCTGCGCGCCTCGCGCATGAAGCAGCGCTCGGCGCGCCGCCTCGGCTTCGACACCTGAGCCGCTCCACGATCCGGAACGGCCCGACCGAGCCGGCCACCGCCGCACGCCGGTCTGCCAGGGTGAGCCCATGCGCATCGGAATGCCGTTGGGATATGCAGGTGGCTTCTCCGAGGTCGCCGACGAGGTCGGGGAGCTCGAGCGGGTCGGCGTCGACATCGTCTTCGTGCCCGAGGCGTACAGCTTCGACGCGGTGAGCCAGCTCGGCTTCCTCGCCGCGCGCACCGAGCGCATCCAGCTCGCCTCGGGCATCCTGCAGATCTTCACCCGCACGCCCACCCTCACCGCGATGACCGCGGCGGGTCTCGACTACGTCTCCGGCGGCCGGTTCGTGCTCGGCATCGGCGCCTCGGGGCCGCAGGTCATCGAGGGTTTCCACGGCGTCCCCTACGACGCGCCGCTCGGCCGCACCCGCGAGATCGTCGACATCTGCCACCAGGTGTGGCGGCGCGAGAAGGTCGAGCACGACGGGCGCCACTACCGCATCCCGCTGCCGGCCGAGGAGGGCACCGGCCTCGGCAAGCCGCTGAAGCTCATCAACCACCCGGTGCGCGACCGCATCCCGATCCTCATCGCCGCGCTCGGCCCGAAGAACGTCGAGATGACCGCCGAGATCGCCGAGGGCTGGCAGCCGATCTTCTTCTACCCCGAGAAGGCCGAGTCGGTCTGGGGCGAGCCGCTGGCCAAGGGCCGTGCCAAGCGCGACCCCGCGCTCGGCGACCTCGACGTGTGCGTCGGGCCGCCGCTCGCGATCGGCGACGACACCGACGAGCTGCTCGAGCTGCCGCGCCTGCAGCTCGCGCTCTACATCGGCGGCATGGGCGCCCGCGGCAAGAACTTCTACTACTCCCTCGCCGAGCGCTACGGCTTCGCCGACGACGCCGCCCGCATCCAGGAGCACTACCTGGCCGGGCGCAAGGACGAGGCCGCCAAGGCCGTGCCCGACGAGCTCGTACGCCAGACCTCGCTCATCGGGACCGAGGACTTCGTGCGCGGCCGGGTGAAGGCGTACGCCGACGCGGGCGTGACCACGCTCGCGGTGCACCCGCTCGCGGGCGACGCCTCCGGCCGGAACGCCCAGATCGAGGCGCTGCGCTCGCTGCTGCCGTAGGGGCTGCCGCACGGCGCGTTCCGGGCCGTGCGTCCGCCGCCCTCCATTTGCACTCGGCCCCTCCGAGTGCTAATCATGGCTTTAGCACTCTCCTGGTGAGAGTGACAGACCTGGCCGTGGTGTCGAGGGGTCGAGCGACGGGCGACGTGAGCCCGGAGACCGGCCTCGTCCGTCGCGGGCGACCTGCGGCCGATTCGCTGACGTGTGGGAGGAACCACCGCAAATGGCCAAGACCATTGCCTTCGACGAGGAGGCGCGCCGCGGTCTCGAGAAGGGTATGAACACCCTCGCCGACGCCGTGAAGGTGACGCTGGGCCCCAAGGGCCGCAACGTCGTGCTCGAGAAGAAGTGGGGCGCCCCCACCATCACCAACGATGGTGTGAGCATCGCCAAGGACATCGAGCTCGACGAGCCGTACGAGAAGATCGGCGCCGAGCTGGTCAAGGAGGTCGCGAAGAAGACCGACGACGTCGCGGGTGACGGCACCACCACCGCGACCGTGCTGGCCCAGGCGATGGTGCGCGAGGGTCTGCGCAACGTCGCGGCCGGCGCCAACCCGATGGCGATCAAGCGCGGCATCGAGAAGGCCGTCGTGGCCGTCTCCGACGAGCTGAAGTCGGCGTCCAAGGAGGTCGACACCAAGGACCAGATCGCTGCCGTCGCGGCGATCTCGGCCGGTGGCGACGAGAACGTCGGCGACATCATCGCCGAGTCGATGGACAAGGTCGGCAAGGAAGGTGTCATCACCGTCGAGGAGAGCAACACCTTCGGGCTCGAGCTCGAGCTCACCGAGGGCATGCGCTTCGACAAGGGCTACATCTCCGGCTACTTCGTCACTGACACCGAGAGCATGGAGGCCGTCCTCGACGACCCCTACATCCTGGTCGTCAACTCCAAGATCTCCTCGATCAAGGACCTGCTGCCGCTGCTGGAGAAGGTCATGCAGTCGGGCAAGCCGCTGGTGATCATCGCCGAGGACGTCGAGGGCGAGGCCCTGTCGACCCTGGTCGTCAACAAGATCCGCGGCACCTTCAAGTCGGTCGCCGTCAAGGCCCCCGGCTTCGGTGACCGTCGCAAGGCGATGCTGGGCGACATCTCGATCCTCACCGGTGGCCAGGTCATCTCCGAGGAGGTCGGCCTCAAGCTGGAGACCGCCGAGCTCGACATGCTCGGCAAGGCCCGCAAGGTCGTCGTCACCAAGGACGAGACCACCATCGTCGAGGGTTCGGGCGACGCCGACCAGATCGCCGGTCGCGTCAACCAGATCCGCGCCGAGATCGAGAACAGCGACTCCGACTACGACCGCGAGAAGCTGCAGGAGCGCCTGGCCAAGCTGGCCGGCGGTGTTGCGGTTATCAAGGTCGGCGCGGCCACCGAGGTCGAGCTCAAGGAGCGCAAGCACCGCATCGAGGACGCCGTCCGCGCCGCCAAGGCGTCGGTCGAGGAGGGTGTCGTCGCCGGTGGCGGCGTCGCCCTGCTGCAGGCCGGCAAGGACGCCTCGGGCAAGGTCAAGCTCGAGGGCGACGAGGCCACCGGTGCCAACCTGGTGGTGCTCGCGACCGAGGCTCCGCTGAAGCAGATCGCGCAGAACGCCGGCCTCGAGCCGGGCGTCGTCGCCGCCAAGGTCAAGGACCTGCCGGTCGGCGAGGGCCTCAACGCGGCCACGGGCGAGTACGGCGACATGCTCAAGATGGGCATCCCGGACCCGACCAAGGTGACCCGTTCGGCGCTGCAGAACGCCGCGTCGATCGCCGCGCTGTTCCTCACCACCGAGGCCGTCATCGCCGACAAGCCGGAGAAGGCTCCGGCCGGCGGCGGTGCCGACGCCGGTATGGGCGACATGGGCGGTATGGGCTTCTGATCAGCACGTAGCGCCACCGCACGAAGCAGCGGCCCCTCCCGATCTCGGGAGGGGCCGCTGTGCTGCGTCCGGGGCCGGGTCAGCTCGAGCCGCTGACGACGACGGGAATGATGACGGCGGTCATGATCGCCGCGTTCATCGCCTGCACCGCCTTGGCGACGGCGCTGCCGGCGGCGCCCGTTGCCTTCTGGCATTTCGTGCACCGGTGAACGATCTGAGGTGGGGCACCCCTGGAATCTCCGGGGGGGCCTCCGGGATTTCGTGCACCGGTGAACGAAATGCGGCTGCCGCCCGGTCGGTACGCCCTCGCCGGGCCGCGCGCGCGACGCGCACTCTGCGCGCGGTTGACTATGCAACAAGGTGCATAGAGACTGACGGGCGTGTCGTTGCAGCACGCGATCTGTGTGTCCCTCGCCGAGCAGTCGGCGTCGGGCTACGAGCTGACCCGGCGGTTCGACCGGTCGCTGGGGTTCTTCTGGTCGGCCAGCCACCAGCAGATCTATCGCACGCTCGCGCGCATGGAGGAGCTCGAGCTGGTGTCGGCCACGGTCGAGCCGGGGGAGGGAGCGCCCGACCGCAAGGTCTACGGGCTCACGGCCGCCGGGCGCGCCGAGCTCACCGCCTGGACCCGCGAGCCGTCGCCGCCGGAGCGGCCGCGCAGCGCCTTCGCCGTGAAGGTGCGGGGCATGGCCCACGGTGACGCCGCGGCGGTGCTCGCCGACATCCGGCGACAGCGCGACCAGCACGTCACCCAGCTGGCCTACTACGAGCGCAACGCCGCCAAGAACTACCCCGACCCGCAGCGCCTGTCCGACGAGGAGCTCCCGGTCTACCTCGTCCTGCGCGGCGGGATCCGCGCCGAGCAGGCGCTCATCGACTGGTGCGACGAGATGCTCGCCGCGCTCGACCCGGAAGGCGACCGATGACGTACGACCACCTGCTGTCCCCCATCACGATCGGCGGGGTGAGGCTGCGCAACCGCCTGGTGATGGGCTCGATGCACACCGGCCTCGAGGACCGCAGCAAGCACCTGCCCGAGCTCGCGGCCTACTTCGCCGAGCGCGCGCGGGGCGGCACCGGGATGCTGATCACCGGCGGCTATGCCCCCAACGTCGAGGGGTGGCTGCTGCCGGGCGGGTCTATGCTGCGCACCGCCCGCGGGGCCGACAAGCACCGTCTGGTCACCGACGCCGTGCACGAGCACGACAGCCGAATCCTGTTGCAGATCCTGCATTCCGGGCGTTACGGCTATCACCCGATGATCCGCTCGGCGAGCGGTCGCAAGTCGCCGATCACGCCGTTCCGGCCGCGCGCGATGTCGGCCCGCGGGGTCGAGCGCACGGTGGAGGCGTACGTCCGCACGGCCCGGCTCGCGCAGCGCGCGGGGTACGACGGCGTCGAGATCATGGGGTCCGAGGGCTACCTCATCAACCAGTTCCTCGCCGCGCGCACCAACGACCGCACCGACGCCTGGGGCGGCACCGCCGCGAAGCGGATGCGCTTCCCGGTGGAGATCGTGCGCCGGGTGCGCGAGGCGGTCGGCGGCGACTTCGTCATCGACTACCGCATCTCCCTGGTCGACCTCGTCGAGCACGGGCAGACGTGGGAGGAGGTCGTCGAGCTCGCGCAGCGGCTCGAGCAGGTCGGGGCCTCGATGTTCAACACCGGCATCGGCTGGCACGAGGCGCGGGTGCCGACGATCGTCACCTCCGTGCCGCGCGCGGCGTTCGCCGACTGGACCCGGCGGCTGCGCGAGAGCGTCGGCGTGCCCGTCATGGCGTCCAACCGGATCAACACCCCCGAGGTCGCCGAGGGCCTGATCGCCGACGGCACGGCCGACCTGGTCTCGATGGCGCGGCCGCTGCTCGCCGACCCCGACTTCGGCGCCAAGGTCGCGGCCGGCCGTACCGACGAGATCAACACCTGCATCGCCTGCAACCAGGCGTGCCTGGACCACACGTTCGCGAACAAGCGCGCCACCTGCCTGGTCAACCCGCGGGCCGGCCGCGAGACCTCGCTGGTGCTGCTGCCGGTGCCGACCGCGCGGCGCAAGCAGGTCGCGGTCGTCGGTGCCGGGCCGGCCGGGCTCGCGGCGGCGGTGTCGCTCGCCGAGCGCGGGCACGCGGTCACCCTGTTCGAGGCGCGGCGCGACCTCGGCGGCCAGTTCCGGCTCGCCATGGCGATCCCCGGCAAGGAGGAGTTCGCCGAGACGTTGCGCTACTACACCCGGCGGCTGGAGGTGCTCGGGGTCGACGTGCGCCTGGGCGAGCGCGCCGAGGCCGAGGCGCTGACGGCGTACGACGAGGTGGTCGTGGCCACGGGCGTGCAGCCGCGCGTCCCGCAGATCCCCGGCATCGACCACTCGAGCGTCGTCACCTACGACGCGCTGCTGCGCGGCGAGGTCGAGGCCGGGCGGCGCGTCGCGGTGATCGGCGCCGGCGGCATCGGCTTCGACGTCTCGGAGTTCCTGCTGCACGACCCGCACGAGAAGCTCGAGCACTGGCAGGCGCGCTGGGGCGTCACCGACGCCGTCGACGTGCCCGGCGGGCTCACCGACAAGGTCACCGAGGAGCCGCGCCGCGAGGTCTTCCTGCTGCAGCGCAAGACCTCCCGGCTCGGCAAGGACCTCGGCCGCACCACCGGCTGGGTGCACCGGCAGACGCTCAAGGACGCGCGCGTCGAGCTGATCGGGGGCGTCACCTACGAGCGCATCGACGACGCCGGGCTGCACCTGACGGTGCGCGCAGGCGACGGTGAGCCGCAGCCGCGGCTGCTCGAGGTCGACACGATCGTGGTCTGCGCCGGGCAGGAGTCGGTGCGCGACCTGGTGGCCGACGGGAGGGCCGTGATCGGTGGCGCCGACGTGGCCGCCGAGCTCGACGCGAAGCGCGCGATCAAGCAGGCGACCGAGCTGGCCGCGGCGCTGTGACGACTCCGCCGCGGCCGGCCCGGTGCCGGTTCAGCCCGGCGTCGGTTCAGCCCGGCGTCGTGAAGCGCCGGGTCACCGCCTGCTCGGTCGTGCGGTAGTCGGTCGCCGACTGGCCGAGCGCCAGGCTGATGTTGCGCAGCGAGTCCTTGACGTTGCGCTGCTGGCGCTCCCAGTCGCCGTAGAGGATCGAGAACTGGTTGGCCCCCGACCCCTTCCACTGACCCTGCAGCGCCTGCAGCTTGCGCTGCATCAGCCCCATCTTCTCCTGGATGTCGCGCGCGACGTCGCCGACGGTGCCGCCGTGCGTGCCGATCGCGTCGGCGTCGACGGTGAAGCTGCCGCCCCCGCCACCGCCCTGCGGATTCGCCATGTCCGTCCCCTCTCGTGCCACCCTCCCGACGGTCGGGAGGTGTTGCTCCCGCACGCTACGCAGGATCGGGGGACCGCCCCGAAAGTTATCCACAGGGGCTGGCCCGGGGCGTACGCCGGCCGCGCCGCGGCTCCGACGCTCAGGGGCCGTTCGGGGTGGCCTCAGGGTTGGTCCCGAGGGCGAGGGGCCCGGCGCCCGCATAGCGTGATGGTCATGATCGAGACGGCCGCCCGGGCGGCGAACCTCACCAAGTCCTACGGCAGCGGGGCCGCGGCGGTCACCGCGCTCGACGGCGTCGACGTCGACCTCGGACGCGGTGAGTTCACCGCGATCATGGGTCCGTCCGGCTCCGGCAAGAGCACCCTGATGCACTGCCTCGCGGCACTGGACACGCCGACCTCGGGGGAGGTCTTCCTCGGTGACCAGGCGCTGTCGCGGCTGAACGACAAGAAGCTCACCGAGCTGCGCCGCGACCGGATCGGCTTCGTCTTCCAGTCGTTCAACCTGGTGCCGACCCTGACCGCGCAGGAGAACATCCTGCTGCCGCTCGCGATCGCCGGGCGGCGGCCCGACCCCGACTGGTTCGACCAGGTGATCGAGACCGTCGGCCTGCGCGACCGCCTCTCGCACCGGCCGAGCGAGCTGTCGGGCGGGCAGCAGCAGCGGGTCGCGTGCGCCCGCGCCCTGGTCAGCCGGCCCGACGTGGTCTTCGCCGACGAGCCCACCGGCAACCTCGACTCCGCCTCCGGCGAGGAGGTGCTGCGCTTCCTGCGCTACAGCGTCGACGAGCTCGGCCAGACCATCGTCATGGTCACCCACGACCCGGCCGCGGCCGGCGGCACCGACCGGATCGTCTTCCTCGCCGACGGGCGGGTGGTCGACGAGATGCGCGAGCCCAGCGCCGACCGGATCCTCGACCGGATGAAGCAGTTCGACGCGCGCCACGCCGCGCGGGGCGAGGTCTGAGCCGTGCTGCGCGCGACGTGGAAGTCGTTGTGGTCACGCAAGATTCGGCTTCTCCTGAGCACCTTCGCCATCGTGCTCGGAGTGGCCTTCGTGGCGGGCTCGCTGGTCTTCACCGCGACGCTCGATCGCGCCTTCCAGAGCATCATGACCGGTTCCGTCAGCGACGTCGTGGTGCGGCCGGTCGGCAGCAGCGGTGACGACGGGGCGGCGCCCGGCCGCGGCATCCCGGCCAGCACCCTCGAGCGGGTGCGGGCGGTCCCTGGCGTCGAGCGGGTCGAGCCCGAGGTCACCTCGTTCTCGACGTACGTCGTCGGCAGCGACGGCAAGCTCGTCGGCGGCCAGGGGGCGCCCGGCATCGCGACGACATATCACGACGCGCCGGCGGCGCACGGCATCCCCGGGCTGCGGATGAGCGAGGGGCGGGCGCCGACGAATTCCACTGAGGTTGCTATCGATCCGCGCACCGCGGAGCGTGCAGGCTATCGCGTCGGCGACAAGGTCGACCTAGTCACCGCCGGCAAGCAGCCGCGGGTGCGGGCCACCCTGGTCGGCCTGGTGTCGTTCGCCGACGGCAGCGGTCTCGCGGGCGCGAGCCTCGTGGCGTGGGACCTGCGCACCGGGCAGTCGCTCTACCAGACCCAGCCGGGGACGTACTCCGACCTGTGGGTCGTCATCGACCAGGACCGCACGCAGCAGGAGGTGCGCGACGCCGTCGCCAAGGTGCTGCCCGCCGGCGTCGAGGCGCAGACCGGCGACCGGGCCGCGGACGAGGCGAGCAGCGATATCAAGGAGGCGCTGTCGTTCATCACGACGTTCCTGCTGATCTTCGCCGGGGTGGCGCTGGTCGTCGGGTCGTTCCTGATCATCAACACCTTCTCGATCCTCGTGGCGCAGCGCGCCCGCGAGCTGGCCCTGCTGCGGGCGCTGGGCGCCTCGCGCCGGCAGGTGACCTGGTCGGTGCTGTTCGAGGCGGTGGTGGTGGGGCTCGTCGGGTCGACCCTGGGGCTCGCGCTGGGGCTGCTGCTCGCGGCCGGCATCAAGGTGCTGTTCGCCCAGTTCGGGCTCGACCTGAGCGGCACCCCGTTGCAGCTCACGCCGACCGCGGTGGTCGCGGCGTACGCCGTCGGCATGGTCGTCACCGGGCTCGCGGCCTATCTGCCCGCGCGACGCGCCGCACAGGTGGCGCCGGTCGCGGCGCTGCGCGACGAGGTGGCGATGCCCGAGGGGATCGTGCTGCGCCGGGCGCTGCTCGGAGGGCTTCTCGTGCTGCTCGGGGTCGGCCTCGAGCTCTGGGTCCTGACCGGCGAACGCGCCCAGGAGACAACGCTTCTCGGCGCCGGGCTGTTCTTGGTGGTGGCGGGCGCGGTGCTGGCGTCGCCGGTGGTCGGGCGACCGATCATCCGCGGCCTCGGCTCGGCCTTCCGCCGGGTGTTCGGCACGGTCGGCAACCTCGCCGAGCAGAACGCGCTGCGCCAACCCCGCCGTACGGCCGCCACGGCCTCCGCGCTGATGATCGGCCTGGCCCTGGTGTCGATGATGTCGGTCTTCGGGGCCTCGGCGACCAAGAGCGTGGACACCCTGATCGAGGAGAACTTCCAGGGCGACTACACCGTGTCCGGCAACTTCGGGATGCCGTTCTCCAGCACCGTCGCCGACGGGCTCGAGCGGGTGCCCGGGGTCGACGCCGTCGCGCGGGTCAGGTTCGCCCCCGCGCAGATCGACGGCAAGGCGCGGCAGGCGCTCGGTGGCACGGATCTCGTTGCGCTGCAACGGATCACGATGATCGAACCGGTGTCGGGCTCGCTCGACGGACTGGACGCCGCATCGGCCGTCGTCAACGAGAGCAAGGCCGAGGAGCTGGGCGTGCAGCCCGGCGACGACATACGCGTCGCGCTCGCCGGCCGCACCACCACGCTGCGGGTCGCGGCGGTCGTCAAGGACAACCCGGCGGTGGCGCCGGTGGTCACGACGCTCGCCGGCTTCCAGCGGGCGGGCGGCCCCGACCAGGACAACTACGTGTTCGTCGACCGCGCCGCCGGGTCCGACCCCGCGGCCGTGCGCGCCGGGCTCGAGCGGCAGGTCGAGGCGCTGCCCACCGTCACGCTGAAGGACCAGGACGAGTTCAAGGCCGAGCAGCGCGAGCCCATCGACCAGCTGCTCATGCTGATCTACGCGCTGCTCGGGCTGGCGGTGATCATCGCGATCCTCGGCATCGTCAACACGCTGGCGCTGTCGGTCATCGAGCGCACCCGCGAGATCGGGCTGCTGCGCGCGGTGGGGCTGAGCCGGCGCCAGCTGCGGCGGATGGTGCGCCTGGAGTCGGTGACCATCGCGGTCGTCGGCGCGCTGCTCGGGGTGGCGCTCGGCATCGGGTTCGGGGTGGTGCTGCAGCGCTCGCAGGAGTCCCAGGGGATCGCGCAGCTGGCGATCCCGTGGGGCCGGCTGGGGCTGTTCGTGGTGCTTGCCGCGGTGGTCGGGGTGCTGGCTGCGTGGTTCCCGGCCCGCCGCGCCGCCCGCCTCGACGTGCTGAAGGCCATCGCGACCGAGTGACGGCTCGACGCCCCGCCCCGCCCGGCCCCTACCGGGCATGAAACCGGGTTACGGCCGTTTGACCCCAATTGATCAGGGTCAAACGACCGTAACCCGGTTTCATGCGGAGGGCGGGGGCGTGCCGGGCGGGGATCAGGGCGAGAGGGGGGCGGGGAGGGGGGCGCTGTGCAGCACGGTCAGCGACGAGACCGCTCGGGTGAGGACGACGTACAGCCGACGCAGGCCGGTGCGCTCGTCCGGCTCGGCGGCTGCGATCTCGGCGGGCTCGACGACCAGGACGGTGTCGAACTCCAGGCCCTTGGCGACGGTCGCGGGCACCAGCTGGACCTGGTGGTCCTCCTCGTCACCATGCTCACGATCCAGGCGGCCGTGCTCGATCCCGTTGTCCTGCAACGCTTTCGAGAACCGCTCGACGGAAGCGTCGGGGGCGATCACCCCGAGCGAGCCGGGACGCTCGGACAACCCCGCCACCCGCCGTACGACCTCGCCTGGCACCTCCTTGGCCGTCACCTCCACCAGCTCCAGCTCTCCCGGGTTGTCGCGCACCGAGACGGGCGCGCCGAGTCCGGGGGCCATCGCGGGCAGCAGCCGCGCGGCGAAGTCGATGACCTTCGCGGGCACCCGGAAGCCGCGGTCGAGCACCTCGAGGTGGTGAGCGTGTTTGCCCAGGTGGGCCATCGACTCCTCCCACGAGTGGGTGGCCCACGGGGTAGTGCCCTGCGCGATGTCGCCGAGCACGGTGGCCGACCCGGTCGAGCAGCGCCGGCCGACCGCGCGCAGCTGCATGGGCGAGAGGTCCTGCGCCTCGTCGAGCACGACGTGGCCGAGGCTGGGGGTGCGGGCGAGCAGGTCGGTCAGCTCGTCGAGCAGCGGCATGTCGGCGGCCGACCACCGGGCCGAGCCCTTGCTGCGCGGCACGGTGTCCCACAGCAGCATCGCCTGCTCCTCGTTGTCGAGCAGCCCGGCGGCGGCGCGGCCGAGCGCGTCGGGGGAGGACCACAGCTCGAAGAGCACCTGCGCCGGATCGATCTTGGGCCACAGGCTCGCGGCGAAGGCCTTCATCGGCGCCGAGCGCGCCACCGCCTCCTGCACCCGGTCGTCGGGCGACTCGCCGGCGCGCTCCATCTGCAGCAGCACCGCGTGCGCCAGCCGCTGCGGGAGCATCGCGCGGGCCGCCTCGTAGCGCACGCCGCGGGCGGCGAGCTCGTCGAGGATCTCCTGGACGTCGTACGCCGGCACCCGCCACCGGCGTACGCCGCGCGGGATGACGCACGCCTCGGTCGCGGGCCGCACGTGGCTCCAGACCGCCCTGCGCAGCACCTCGGCCATGCGCGGATCCCCTTTGAGCACAGCGACTTTCGCGGGGTCGACGGTGCGGACGCGGCCGTGGTCGAGCAGCGTCTCGACGCTCGCGTGGCCCACACGCACCTCGCCGAGGGCGGGGAGCACCGCGCCGATGTGGTCGAGGAACGCGGCGTTGGGTCCGACGACGAGCACGCCGGTGCGGTCGAGCCGCTCGCGGAAGGAGTAGAGCAGCCACGCGGCGCGGTGCAGCCCGACCGCGGTCTTGCCGGTGCCCGGCGCCCCCTGCACGCAGATGGTGGTCTCGACGTCGGAGCGGACGATGACGTCCTGCTCGGGCTGGATGGTGGAGACGATGTCGCGCATGGGCCCGGTGCGCGGGCGCTCGATCTCGGCGGCGAGGATCTGCGAGCCGGCGTCGGCCTCGCCGGGGTCGCTGAGGTGCTCGTCCTCGATGGCGGTGAGCACGCCGCGGTCGACGCCGAAGCGGCGGCGCAGCAGCACGTCCATCGGCTCGGCGTGCGACGCGCGGTAGAACGCGGTCGACACCGGCGCCCGCCAGTCGACGACCACGGGCTCGCCCTCGGCGTCGGCGACGTGGCGACGACCGACGTACCACCGCTCGGCGTCGGTGCGCAGGTCGATGCGGCCGAAGAACAGCGTGCTGCGCGGGTCGTCCTGGAGCGCGGCGAGGCGGCGGGCCAGCGCCTCGCCGAGGGCGGCAGCAGAGTCGGCGTCGCTGGCCTTGGCGGCGTCGAGCCGCTCGACCGAGGCGCGCATCCGCGCGAGCTCGGCGCGGGCGTGGTCGAGGTAGCCCTGCTCCCGGCCGAGCTCGGAGTCAAGGGTCGCGGTCGAGTCGGTATCCGGTGGGTGTGCGGGCGCAGGCATGACCGATGAGTGCCTCTCGGGCGGCGTGGTGGGGGAGGAGCCACGCTACGCCATCCCCGCCCCCACGACCCGCGCTTCGCCCAGAACGCCCCCCGACATCGGCCGGTACGTCGTCGCGGGCTGGCGAGGGCACGTCACGTCCCCCGGTGTCGGGGCTTGTGACGTCGTGCCCGGGGCCTGAGGTGTCACGTCCCCCGGTATCGGGGCTTGTGACGTCGCGGCTGGGGCCTGAGGTGTCACGTCCCCCGGTGTCGGGGCTTGTGACGTCGCGGCTGGGGCTTGACGTGTTATTTCCCCCGGTATCGGCCGGTACGTCGTCGCGGGCTGGCAAGGGGCATGTCACGTCCCCCGGTGTCGGGGCTTGTGACGTCGCGGCTGGGGCTTGAGGTGTTATTTCCCCCGGTATCGGCCGGTACGTCGTCGCGGGCTGGCAAGGGGCATGTCACGTCCCCCGGTGTCGGGGCTTGTGACGTCGTGCGCGGGGCCTGAGGGTGTTATTTCCCCCGGTATCGGCCGGTACGTCATCGCGGGCTGGCAGGGGGCACGTCACGTCCCCCGACATCGGCCGGTACGTCGTCGCGGGGTGGCAGGGGCCCGTCACGTCCCCCGGTATCGGGGCGTGCGACCCCGGTCGCCGCAGCGAACACGGGTTCGTCGACGATGCCGGGAGGGGCGCAGCGCAGCAAGCCCCTCCCGGAGGAGGAGACGAACCAGGAACGGAACGGGGGCTGCGCCCGCACAGCGCAGCCCCCGTTGGACCCGGGGCCCCGTCACAAGCCCCGGTTCCCTTTCCCCGTCCGGGCGGTGCTGTTTTGGAGGAAGGGAGGGTTCAGCACCGCCGGATGTGTCACGACGTCGAGGGAGCAGCTCCCAGCGTCACCGTGACGTTCACGCGCTTGCCGTCCCGCACGACGACGAGCGCGACTCGCTGACCGACCTTGCGCTCACGCACCTGACCGACCAGCGAGGTCGAGGAATCGACGGCGTCGCCGTCGATCGAGATGATCACGTCGCCCTCCCGGAGGCCGGCCGAGGCAGCGCTGCTGCCCTGCTCGACGCTGGCCACCTGAGCACCACTGACCTGGGCGCCGTCGATCTCGACGTTGCCCGTGCGGGCGGTCACGCCGAGGCGCGCGTGCTGCGCGCTGCCCTTGGCGATGAGCTGCCCGGTGATGTTCTTGACGACGGTCACAGGGATAGCGAAACCGATTCCGATGTTTCCGCTCTGCGAAGAACCTGAAGATCCGCTGAGGGTGGCGATCGAGCTGTTGATCCCGATGAGCTGTCCGCTGCCGTTGACCAGTGCGCCACCGCTGTTTCCGGGGTTGATCGCGGCGCTGGTCTGGATGGCGTTGGTGACGACCTCGGTGGACTCCTGGGCGCCCGGCTGACCCGGCTGACCCGGCTGCCCCGGCTGACCGGGCTGACCCTGGTCGGGGCTCGGCTGCTCCTGGCTCTGGGTGCTGACCGGCCGGTTGAGGGCGCTCACGATGCCGGTGGTCACGGTGCCGGCGAGCCCGAGCGGGTTGCCGATGGCCATGACCGGCTGCCCCACGACGAGCTTGCTGTCGTCGCCGAGCGTCGCGGGCTTGAGGTCCGCGGGCGGGTTCTCCAGCCTGATCACCGCGAGGTCGGTCGAGGGGTCGGTGCCGACGACCTTGGCGGTGTACGTCCGGTTGTTCGCGAGCGTGACCTGCAGCTGGTCCGAGCCGGCCACCACGTGGTTGTTGGTCGCGATGTTGCCCTGCTTGTCGAGCACGACACCCGACCCGGCGCCGCCGCCGCTGGCGCCCGACCGGGCGGTGATCGCGACGACGCTCGGCGTGACCTTCGAGGCGGTGGCCGACCAGTTGATCGAGCCGGCCTCGGCGAAGTCCGCCGGGTTGGCCTGCACCACGGTGGTCGCGCCGCCCGCCGCGGCGTTCTGCGTGTCGTCTCGGGTGAGGGCGTACGTGCCCGTGCTCGCGAGCACCGCCGCCAGCAGCGCGGCCAGCGGCACGGCGAACCGGTTGGCCCGCGCCGGGCGGGGACCGGCCGCGACCGGGGTCGCGCCGTGCGCGCCCGCCGCACCCGCGGTGGTCCACGTCGGCGCCTGCGGGAGCCGGTGCTGGGCGCCCGGCTGCCCCTGCTGCGCGTACGTCGGCTGCCCCTGGCCGCCCTGGCCCGGCTGGCCGTACGCCGGCTGCCCGCTCTGCCCGTACGCCGGCTGCGCCTGCGCGCCCGGTCCGCTCTGGCCGTACGTCTGCGGGACGCCCTGGCCGGGCTGTGCCTGGCCCGGCTGCGGCTGAGCGGCACCCGGTTGCGGGTGGGGCGCCTGGCCCGGCTGCGCCGGACCCGCCTGCGCCTGCGCCGAACCCGGCTGCTGCCAGGGGGAGCCCTGGTCCTGCGACGACTCGGGGCGCGCCGGGGTGATGGGACGCGTCTCGTCGACGCGAGGCACCGGGGAGGTCTGGTCCGGTGTGTCGTCGTGGTCGCTCATCGGTGCTCCTTGGTCGTGACGGTGCGGTGTCGCGCCGTTGATGATCAGTTGACCGGGTCGGACTGGCGATCCTCTGGCGCGGACCTGTGCGGTGTCTGTGGGAGCCGGACGACGAACGTCGCACCTCCACCAGCAGTCTCCTCGACCGAGACGTCGCCGCCCATGGCCCCCACGATCGCCTGCACGATCGCGAGCCCGAGACCGCTGCCGCCGAGCGCGGTGTTGCGCGAGGACTCGCCGCGGTAGAAGCGCTCGAACACCTTGTGCCGCTGCTCGGCCGGGATGCCCGGCCCGTGGTCGCGCACGGCCAGCAGCGCCCCCTGCGGGCCGGAGCCGACGAGCACCTCGACCGGCGATCCCTCGGGGGTGTAGCGCAGCGCGTTCGCGAGCAGGTTGGTGAGCACCTGGCGCAGCTGGGCCTCGTCGCCGACGACGGTCGTGGGCTCGACCGCCTGGTCGTCCCAGCCCTGCAGCCGCATCGGGCGGGTCCGGTCGCGGGCCTGGGCGTCCTGCACCGCGTCGGCGGCCAGCACGGTGAGGTCGACCGGCTCGCGCACGGCGGGCTTGTCGTCGGGCTCGCGGTCGCTGCGGTCGAGCCGGGTGAGCAGCAGCAGGTTGTCGACCAGGGCGCTCATGCGCACCGCCTCGCCCTCGATGCGGCGCATCGCGGCGCCGATGTCGTCGGGGTCGGTGACCGCGCCCTGGCGATACAGCTCGGCATAGCCGCGCACCGTCGCGAGCGGGGTGCGCAGCTCGTGCGAGGCGTCGGCGACGAACCGGCGCATCCGGTCCTCCGAGGCGGTGCGCACCGCGAAGCTCTGCTCGATGCGGCTGAGCATGACGTTGAGCGAGGTGGCCAGGCTGGAGATCTCGTCGCGGGTGGTGGTGTCGGGCACGCGCCGGGTCAGGTCGCCCTCGGCGATGGCCTGCGCGGTGTCCTCGATCTGGGTCAGCGGCCGGAACGCGCGCCGGATCAGGAACCAGCCGAGCACCGCCGACACGACCGCGGCGATGATGCTGATCACGACGGTCGACCAGCGCATCCGCTCGACCGTCTCGTCGGCGGCCGACAGCGAGATCGCCACGGTCACCGTCGAGCTCGAGGTCGGCCCCGGATAGGCGGCGGCGATCCAGCGCGACCTGCCGTCGTAGGAGTTGACGATGAACGACTGGTGCGTGGCGACGTACGGATGGTCGCGGGCGATCGAGGGGATCGCCGGCTGGCTCGGGCTGCCGGCCTCGGGCGCGCTGCCGCCCGGCATGATCGTCACGACGTAGACGTTGTAGGGCACCGTCGCGGGCTCGGTCGGCATCTGCAGCAGGCTGGAGTAGACCTCGTCGAGCACCTGCGGGGCGGCGGCGTGCAGCTCGTCGGACTTCTGGCTGACGACGAACGAGTCGAGCCGGTAGGACGCGGCGAGGCCGGCCACCGACAGGGCGGTGATCAGCAGACCGACGGTGACCGCGACGAGTCGCAGCCGCAGCGGGACCTCGTGCAGCGCGTCGCTGACGGGGCCGCGCAACGGATGGGCCGCGCTCACTCCCTCGGCTCGCGCAGGACGTAGCCGACCCCGCGCTTGGTGTGGATCAGCGGCTCGCCCTGGGTGTCGATCTTGCGCCGCAGGTAGGAGATGTAGGACTCGACGATGCCGGCCTCGCCGCGGAAGTCGTAGTCCCAGACGTGGTCGAGGATCTGCGCCTTGGACAGCACGCGGCCGGAGTTGAGCATGAGGTAGCGCAGCAGCTTGAACTCGGTCGGCGAGACGTCGATGACCTTGCCGCCGCGGCGCACCTCGTGGGAGTCCTCGTCGAGCTCGAGGTCGGCGACGACCAGGGCCGCGCCCACCTCGTCCTGCAGCGACTGGGTGCGGCGCAGCACCGCGCGGATGCGGGCCACGACCTCCTCGAGGCTGAACGGCTTCGTGACGTAGTCGTCGCCGCCGACCGTCAGCCCCTTGACCTTGTCGTCGACCGAGTCGCGCGCGGTGAGGAAGACGATGGGCATGTCGTGGCCGTTGCCGCGCAGCCGCCGGGTCACGGTGAAGCCGTCCATGTCGGGGAGCATCACGTCCATGACCGCGAGGTCGAGGGGGTTCTGCTCGGCGAGGCTGAGCGCCTGCTGCCCGTCGGCCGCCGCGTGCACCTCGAACCCGGCGAACTTCAGGCTCGTGGCCAGCAGCTCGCGGATGTTGGTCTCGTCCTCGACGACGAGCAGGCGAGCCTCGGGACTGGTGGTGGTCATGGAACCACTGTGCGACGGATCGCTGGACGTTTCCTGGGAACTGGCTGATCTCGTACGTCCGCCGCGCCCGCGAGCGAGCGGCGCCGGCCCGATCCTGAGGTATGCTTATTACTCTGGCTAACTATTCGTGATCGTACGTCCTCGCAGGAGACCATGACCGCCCCGCCCCGCCGGATGAGCCCGGCCGCCCGTCGCCGGCTCGCGACCGATCTGCGCCACGTGTGCATGCGGATCAGCCGTCGCGCCCGGTTCGAGAACACCCAGGAGCTGGCGCCGCACCAGTTCTCCGTGCTCAACCAGCTGGAGAAGGGGATCGACCGGCCGGGCGCCCTCGCGCGGGCCGAGTGCGTGAGCGCCCCGTCGATGACCCGCACGGTGAGCTCGCTGGTCGACGGGGGCTACGTCGACCGCGCGCCCGACCCCGAGGACGGGCGCGCCGCGATCCTCAGCCTGACCGACGCCGGCCGCGAGGTGCTGCGCACGGTCCGCCGCTCGCGCGACGCGTGGATGATCAGCCGCATCGAGGACCTCACCGACGAGGAGCTGCGCGTGCTCGACGAGGCGCGCGAGATCCTCACCCGGGTGGCGGCCCGGTGAGCCCCACCTTCGCGTCGCTGTCGATCCGCAACTACCGCATCTACTTCACCGGGGCGCTGCTGTCCAACGTCGGCACCTGGATGGGCCGGGTCGCCCAGGACTGGCTGGTGCTGGTCGAGCTCACCGACCACGACTCCACCGCGCTCGGCATCGTCACCGCGCTGCAGTTCGCGCCCGTCGTGCTGCTCGCCCCGGTCGCCGGCACCCTGGCCGACCGCTTCCGCAAGCGGCGCGTGCTCGCGATCACCCAGACCGGTCTCGCGGTGACGGCGGCCCTGCTCGCGCTGCTCACGCTGACCGGTGTCGTGCAGCTGTGGCAGGTCTACCTGCTCGCGGCGCTGCAGGGCTTCTTCACCGCCGCCGACAACCCGGCGCGGCAGGCGTTCGTGTCGGAGATGGTGCCGCCCGAGCGGCTCGGCAACGCCGTCGGCCTGAACAGCGCCAGCTTCAACGCGGCGCGGCTGATCGGCCCCGCCGTCGCCGGCCTGCTCATCGCCTGGGTCGGCACCGGGTGGACGCTGGTGGTCAACACGTTCTCGTTCGTCGCCGTGCTCGTGGCGCTGCAGATGATGCGCGGCAACGAGCTGCACCCGGCGCCACGCGGCAAGGGGCGCGGCGGCCTGCGCGAGGGCCTCGCCTACGTCCGGCACCGGCCCGACCTGATGCTGATCATGGCCATCGTCTTCATGCTCGGCACGTTCGGGATGAACTTCCAGATCACCACCGCGCTGATGGCCACGACCGTGTTCCACAAGGGCGCGACGGAGTTCGGCCTGCTCGGCTCGATCATGGCGATCGGGTCGCTGAGCGCGGCGCTGCTGTCGGCCCGGCGCAGCCAGCCCCGGCTGCGGGTGCTGCTCGGGGCGCTGGCCGGGTTCGTCGTGGCGAGCGCGGGCGCGGCGACCGCGCCGACGTACGAGCTGTTCGCGCTGTGGCTCATCCCGGTCGGGCTGACCGCGCTCACCGTGCTGCCGACCGCCAACACGATGGTGCAGCTGAGCGTCGCGCCGCACCTGCGCGGGCGCGTCATGGCGCTCTACATGGCGATCTTCCTCGGCGGCACCCCGATCGGTGCGCCGCTGATCGGCTGGATCGGCGCGGAGTACGGCGCCCGCTGGACCATCGGCATCGGCAGTGTGGCGACGGCCGTCGCGGTGGTGGCTGCGACGATGTACGTCATGCGCACCGACGACCTTCGAGTCCGCTACCGCCTGCACGAGCGGCCGCACCTGCAGGTGATGCGCCGCGGCGAGGCCGCCGAGGCCGTCACCCCGGAGCAGGTCGCGTGATGTCGCCGCGCTTCCGGCGGTGGATCGTCATCGTCGCCCTGGTGGCCCTGGTCGGCGTGAGCGTCCTGGGTGCGCTGACCTCGATCCTGCCCTGATCCGCGCAGGGTCGCCTCAGCGCCGGGGGGTGCCGGTGGTCGCCGCCCCTGCTTCCTGGGCGCGCAGCGCCCGCAGCAGGTCGTCGCGGCTCTCCAGCACGCTGCGCCGCAGGCCGGCCGGCGCGTCGGCGTTGGCCTCCAGCCAGGCGCTCGCGGCCGCGGCGGCCGGGTTGTCCTCCGGCGCCTGGCCGGCCTGCAGCGGCTGCTTCGGGAACAGCCCGACGGCCAGGATCAGCGCCATCGTCTGGGTGCGCGCTCGCCACCAGTCGACCAGCGAGGCGTAGTAGTCGCCTGCGAACCGGGTGGTCTCGGCGGCGCCGGACGGGGCGATGAACCCCAGGATCAGCGAGCGCAGCTCGTCGTTGGTCAGCTTCTCGTCGGTGGTGATCCGTTGCCAGGCCCACTGCTTGGCCTCGGCGGTCGGGCGGCTGGCCGTGGCCCGGACGTACGCCGTCCGCCCGCTCATCGAGCGGTCGCGCCGCAGCTGCTCCTCGAGCTCGTCCGTGGTCGCCGCGTCCTGCGCGGTCAGCGCGGTCCACAGCGCCCAGCGCAGGTCGTCGTCGATCTCCAGCCCCTCCGGGGCGCCCCCGTCGAGCAGCGCCCGCGCGAGCGGGGACCCCGCCGGGGTGTCGCCGGCGGCGCCGGCGAGGGCCCGCGCCCAGATCAGCTGCAGGTCCGAGCCCGGCTCGGCCGCGCGCATCCCGGCGTCGAGCGCGGTGACCAGCCGCTCGGCGGCGGCCGGGCGACGGTCGGCCGGGAGGTAGTCGCGCAGCGCCACCAGCGCCCGCTCGAGCACCGTGCGCAGCAGCGCACCCTCGGGCTCGCGCGGCGCCTGGGCGATCACCAGGTCGAGGAAGTCGGCGGCGGGCAGGGCGGCGTCGCGCGTGGCGTTCCAGACGTCCGACCAGACCAGCGCGCGGGTGAGCGTCTCCGGCAGCGCCGACAGCCGCTCGCGCAGCACCGCCAGCGACCCCTCGTCGAGCTGCACCTTGGCGAAGGTCAGGTCGTCGTCGTTGAGCACGAGGAGCGGGGCGGTCGACCCGACCGCCTCGGGCACCGCGGTCTCGGCGCCGTCGACGTCGACCTCGAGCAGGCCGGTGCGCTCCAGGCCGTCGCCGGCGGGGGAGTAGAGCCCGATGCGGATGCGGTGCGGGCGCAGCACCTGCTCGCCCGTGGTGGGGTCGGTCGAGTCCTGGCGCACGACCAGCCGGGTGATCGCCCCGGACCCGTCGCGGGTCACGTCGGGTCGCAGCGTCGAGATGCCCGCGGTCTGCAGCCACAGCCGCGACCACGTCTGCAGGTCGCGGCCGGAGGCCTCCTCGAGGCAGACCAGCAGGTCGTCCAGCTCGGTGCTGCCGAACGCGTGCCGGGCGAAGTACTCCCGGGCGCCGGCGAAGAACGCGTCCGCACCGGCATACGCCATCAGCTGCTTGATCACCGACGCCCCCTTGGCATAGGTGATCCCGTCGAAGTTCTGCCGCGCCGCCTCGAGGTCGTCGATGGTGGCGACGATCGGGTGCGTGCTCGGGAGCTGGTCGGCGCGGTAGGCCCACGACTTGCGCGCGACGAACGCGGTCCAGGCGTCGGTGTAGCGGGTGGCGGCGGACGCGACGTGGTAGCCCATCAGGTCGGCGAAGGACTCCTTGAGCCACAGCCCGTCCCACCAGCGCATCGTCGCGAGGTCGCCGAACCACATGTGCGACATCTCGTGCATGATCACCTCGGCCCGCGCCTCGCGCTGCTGCGCCGTCGAGCGACCGCGGTGCAGGAAGTCCTCGGTGAAGGTGACCAGCCCCGGGTTCTCCATCGCGCCGAGGTTGTACTCCGGGACGAAGACCTGGTCGTACTTGCCCCACGGGTAGGGGAACCCGAACGTCTCGTCGAAGAACGTCAGCCCCTGCTTGGTGACCTCGAAGATGTCGTCGGCGTCGAGGTGCTTGGCCATCGCCTGCCGGCACAGCAGGGTGAGCGGCACGATCTGCTCGGTGCCGTCGTCACGGCTGACGCTCCACTCGTCCTCGGCGACGTGGTACGGCCCGGCGGCCAGCGCGACGAGGTAGGTCGACTGGGGCGGGGTGGGGCCGAAGGTGACCGTCGCGGTCGAGCCGGAGGCGAGGTAGGTCTCGTCGCGCTCGACCTCGGCCTGGCCGGAGCGCACGACCCACTCGGCCGGCGCGGTGACCCGGACGGTGAAGCGGGCCTTGAGGTCGGGCTGCTCGAAGCAGGCGAACATGCGCCGCGCGTCGGTGGGCTCGAAATGCGTGTAGAGATAGGTGTTTTCGTCTTCGGCGTCGGTGAACCGGTGCAGTCCCTCGCCGGTGCGGCTGAAGCGGCAGCGCGCGACGACCTCGAGCTCGTTGCGCTCCTGGAGGCCGGGCACGGGGAGCCGGGCGCCGTCGTAGGTGCTGACGTCGAGGTCCTCGCCGTTGAGCGTGGCGCGCTCGATCTCGTCGGCGATCACGTCGACCCAGGTCTGGTCCCCGGTGGCGGCGAACACGATGGTGCTCGTGCTGGTGAACGTCTCGGCGGTGGCGTCGGGCGCGGTGCTCAGGTTGAGGTGCAGCCGGTAGGCCTCGGGCTCGACGGCGGCGGCGCGCTGGGCGCACTCCTCACGGGTCAGGTTCGCGGTGGAGGTCACGGTGAGCCAGTCAACCACCCGGCCCGGGTGCCTCGCGCGCGGATCGTCAGGCGAGGCGCTCGACGACGAAATCGACGCAGCGAGTAAGGGCCTCGATGTCGTCGGGGTCGACCGCGGGGTACATCCCGACGCGCAGCTGGTTGCGACCGAGGCTGCGGTAGGGCTCGAGGTCGACCACCCCGTTGGCCCGCAGCGCGGCGGTCACCGCGGTGGAGTCGATCGCGTCGTCGAGGTCGATGGTGCCGACCACGAGCGAGCGGTGCCGCGGTTCGGTGACGAACGGCGTTGCGAACGAAGACTTCTCGGCCCAGGAGTAGAGGCGGTTGCTGCTGTCCGTCGTCCGGCGTACGGCCCCCTCGAGCCCGCCCAGCGACTCCAGCCAGCGCAGCTGGTCGGCCATCAGCGCGAGGGTCGCGACCGCGGGGGTGTTGACCGTCTGGTCCTTGCGCGAGTTCTCGATCGCGGTGCGCAGGTCGAAGAACGCCGGGACCCAGCGCTTGTCGGCAAGGCGCAGCGCGCGCTCGACGGCGGCGGGGGAGAAGGTGGCCAGCCACAGACCGCCGTCGCTGGCGAAGCCCTTCTGCGGGGCGAAGTAGTAGACGTCGGTCTCGGTCAGGTCGACCGGCAGGCCGCCCGCGCCCGAGGTCGCGTCGACGAGCATCAGCGCGTCGGGGTCGGCCCCCTGCACCCGCTGCACCGGGGCCATCGCCCCCGTGGACGTCTCGTTGTGCGGCCAGGCGTAGGTGTCGACCTCGACCCGCGCCGACAGGGTCGCGACCGAGCCGGGCTGGGCGTCGACCAGGTGCGGCTCGTCGAGGAAGGGCGCCTTGCGGGTGGCCGCGGCGAACTTCGCGGAGAACTCGCCGAAGACCAGGTGCTGGGCGCGCTGCTCGATCAGGCCGAACGTCGCGATGTCCCAGAACGCCGAGGCGCCCCCGACGCCGAGGACGACCTCGTAGCCGTCGGGCAGCCCGAACAGCTGCGCGATCCCCTCGCGCACCTCGCCGACGAGGCCCTTCACCGGCGCCTGCCGGTGGCTGGTGCCGAGCACGCTGCGGCCGAGGCCGGCCAGGTGCTCCAGCTGCTCGGGGCGGATCTTCGAGGGCCCGCTGCCGAACCGTCCGTCGCGGGGCAGCAGCTCGGCCGGGATGCGCAGGGTGCCTGGGTCGCTCACCCGACCGAGTCTGTCAGGCCGCGTGGACGATCAGCTCGACGCCGTCGGGGTCGGTGGTCGGCAGGTGGGTGCCGTGCTCCTCGGTGACGATCTCGCCGGGCGCGAAGCCGGCGTCGCGCAGCCGCTGCTGGACCTGCTCCAGCGGGGTGGTCGCGGTGAGCCCGAGCGTCACCTCGGCCTCCGGCGTCGGGGCCAGCCGCGCCGACCCGTCGTCGTGGTGCAGGCCGAGGATGCCGGCGCCCGCGGAGTAGGGGACGTAGAACTCGTTCGGCTCGCCCTCGCGCCGCAGCCCGAGCGCCTCGGCGAAACCGGCGTACGCCCCCCGCGGGTCGGTGAACCGGCACAGCGAGACGGTGATGCCGGGGTCGGGCCGGGCGTCGTGCTGCTGGTAGCCGTAGTCGTCGGAGTGGTCGTGCACGGTCACTCGCGCCCCGAGCGGGTCGGTGATCTCGACCGACCGGCCGAATGCCTCGTCGACGACGCTCGCGGGGAAGCCGGCTGCGACCGCGGCGGCGGCCAGCGCCTCGACGTCGTCGATCTGGCCGCTGAACCCGGTCGACCCGGGCGGGGCGCCGATGTCGCTGGACGCGGCCGAGTGCAGCCAGACCTGTCCGGCGCCGGCGCGCAGCACCGCCCAGTCCTCGCCGCGGGTGGTCGTGGTCGCCAGGCCGATCGCCTCGAGGTAGCGCCGCATGGCCGGCACGTCGTCGGAGAACCGGATGCCTGCGATCGTGAGTGCGGAGGTCACTTCTTCTGCTCCTGTCGGTCGGCGTACTCGGTCAGCGCCTTCTCGACCAGCGCGCTGAGGCTGTGCTCCTCGTCGATCGCGAGGTGCTTGATGCGGGTGATCAGCGGCTTCGGCAGATAGACGTTGAACTGCGCCTTGGTGCTGCTCGCGGGTTCGACCATGCCGGAATGCTAGCAATATAGATCGAGCCGGGCAAGAGGTCCGGTGACCGGCCCGGCGGGGCCGGGGCCGACGTACGCTGGCGCTCGTGAACGAGGTCCTGCGCACCGACTACGACGGACACGGGCTCGAGGACGGGGTGATGCCGCCCGCGCCCTGGCCGTTCGTCGAGGAGTGGGTCACCGAGGCGCGCGACGCCGCGCGCGAGCGCGCGGACGTGCCCGAGCCGGACGCGCTCTCGGTGGCGACGGCCGATGCGTCGGGGCGGCCGCGGGTGCGCACCGTGCTGCTGCGCCACCTGGGGCCCGACGGGTTCGGTTTCTTCACCAACCTCAGCTCGCGCAAGGGGCGCGACCTCGCGGAGAACGCCGCGGTGGCCGCCTCGCTCACCTGGCCCGCGATGTTCCGGGCGATCCGGGTGTTCGGGCGCGCCGAGCAGCTGCCGCGCGAGACGGTCGAGGCGTACTTCCGCAGCCGGCCGTGGGGGTCGCGGATCAGCGCGTGGACCTCGGCGCAGTCCCAGCCGGTCGAGGACCGGGCGGCGCTGGAGCAGGCCTACGCGGCGTACGCCGAGAAGTGGTCCGACCACGGCAGCCCCGACGACGTGCCGGTGCCGGACTTCTGGGGCGGCTACCTCATCCACTGCGACGAGGTGGAGCTGTGGGGCGGGCGCCGCAGCCGCCTGCACGACCGCTTCCGCTACGTCCGCGTCGGCGACGGCGACCTCGCCGACCCCACCAGCTGGGAGCTCTCCCGCCTCCAGCCATAGCGCGGCGGTGGTCCCGTCTCGACGGTGGAGCACCGGAACGTGGACGGAAGTTCGGCGACGACCCGGGACCACCGAGCTCGCGAGGTGGAACCGGCGAGGAGCCGAACAAGAGGACATGAGACGGCCGGTTGGCGCGGACAGGGGGGAACGCGCCAACCGGCCTGCGCCCGAAGGCGCTGCGCCCCAACAGGGGGTTTGGGGCGGGCGGCGGATCTCAGGGGGGAGGAAACCGCCGCTACCTGCACAACGCTAGCGCCACCCGGGGTGTTCCTTCGACCGCTTCAGGGGTGGAAAAAAGTTCGTGTCGCGGGTGGTCGTCGGTGTGGGGCGGCTAAACCTCTTGAGTCGGCGGGGGCGCGCGACTTACCGTGCAGGCACACGAGAGAGGAGGTGGTCCAGGAGTGAATTCTTCAAGGACGCGTGAGGTGGCCGCGCGCTAGCGCTGACCATCCGTCGGCACCTCCGGTGCCCGACCTAGGACGGCGCCGGCAATCCCAGCCGGTCACCGCAACCCGTGGGAGCACGACTCGTCCATCGTGCGCCCGTTGGCCCCGCCAGCGGAACCCACGGGTTGTCTCATGCCCGGAATCAGGCCGACGGCACCGGCGCGTCGCGCTCGCGGAGCATGCCGGTCATCAGCCGGATCTCCGACTGCTGCCCCTCGACCATGGTGCGCGCGAGCGCGACCACGTCGGGCTGCTGGCAGGAGCTCACGCAGGCCTGCGCCATCGTGACGCCGGAGCGGTGGTGGGTGATCATCAGCTGCAGGAACAGCACCTCGGCGGGGTCGCCGCGCAGCGAGCTCAGCCGGTCCAGCTGGGCCTTGCTGGCCATGCCGGGCATCCGCCCGTCGGGCATCAGCATCGGCTCGTCGTTGCTGTGCCCGTGACCCGCGCGCTCCATCCAGGCCATCGGGGCCTCGCTGCGCGCCACGGGCAGCCCCCAGGTCTCCAGCCAGCCACGCATCTGGCCGCGCTGGTTCTCCTGGGTGGTGGCGATGTCGTACGCCAGCGTCTGGACGTCGGAGCCCACGCCGGCCGAGCGCACGGTCAGGGACATGTTGACCGCCTGCGCGTGGTGCACCTGCATGTCGCGGGCGAACCCGGCGTCGGCGCTGGTGTCGTCGGGCCACGACGGGCGGCCGACGAACCAGCCGGCGACGAACAGCAGCGCGGCGGCGAGCAGCGCGCCGACCCCGAGGAGCACCCGGCGCAGGCCGGGTCCGCTGCTGCGCTCGGCCCGGACGGTGTCGTCGGCGGGCTCGTCCGCGTCGGCGCTGCGGTCGTCGACGGTCGGGTCGGTCGGTTCGTGGGTCAGGTCGTCCCGACTCACATGCCGCCCGCGATCTGGCCGGTGTTCGGGTCGTAGCCGCCCGAGCACGACGCGCCCTTCTCAGGCGTCTGCGGACCCTGCAGGAAGTCGCGGATGAAGGTGTCGATCTTGGGGTCGCTCGCGCTGTTGAGGTGCAGCTGCTTGCCCCAGGCGGTGAGCACGATCGGCGTGGCCTGGTCGTTCTGCTGCGACACGAGCATGTAGCCCTGCTGCTGGCCGGCCTTGCCGCGCAGCAGGTTGACCTGGCCCTCGGGCAGCGAGTCCTTGTAGGTGATCCAGACGGCGCCGTGCTCGAGGGAGTGGACGGCGTACTGCGGGGGGACCTCGCGGTCGTACACCCCGCAGTTGGCCCACACCGCGTTGTGGTTGCCGCCGACGGGCGGGGTCTGCGGGTAGTTGTAGCCGCTGGTGATGTGCTCGCGCGAGAGGTTGTTGTACGTCTTCACCTCACCGACCGTCACGTTGCCGGCGGCGGCCTGCTGGGCGTCGCGCTCACGCTTGATCAGCCAGAACGCCCCACCGCCGAGCGCGGCCACCACGAACAGTGCCGCCACCACGCCGATGACCGTGCCCTTGTGGGAGCTGCGGCGCTGCTGGCGCTGCACCTTGGCGAGCCGGTCCTGGGCGCTCGCCCGGGAGGAGACCACCTCGTCGTCGCGCTCGTGGTCGCGCGTGGTGGTGCTGTCGTCGTCAGTCATGAAGGTCCCTGATCGCTGAGGCTGTCGGGCAGCCGCATTATGACGCGCCGACCTGGCAAGCGGGGTGAGGGTTACCTGGCACTGGTCGGCGCGGTGTCGGGGTGAGGTGGCAGGCTGGTGCCTGTGAGCGACCTGATCGACACCACCGAGATGTACCTCCGCACGATCTACGACCTCGAGGAAGAGGGCATCGTGCCGCTGCGCGCGCGCATCGCGGAGCGTCTGGGGCACTCCGGGCCCACGGTCAGCCAGACGGTCGCCCGCATGGAGCGCGACGGCCTGCTCACCCTCGCCGGCGACCGGCACATCGAGCTCAGCGAGAAGGGGCGCTCGCTCGCGACCCGGGTGATGCGCAAGCACCGCCTGGCCGAGCGGCTGCTGGTCGACGTCATCGGGCTGGAGCTGCAGTTCGTCCACGACGAGGCGTGCCGCTGGGAGCACGTCATGAGCGAGCGGGTCGAGCGCAAGATCCTGGGCCTGCTGGAGGAGCACAAGCTCTCGCCGTACGGCAACCCGATCCCCGGCCTCGACGAGCTGGGTGACGACGAGGAGCCCGAGGACTTCCGCGCCGGGGTCGTGGCGCTCACCGAGATCGCCACCGCCGAGCCGCGCGAGGCGCTGGTGCGTCGCATCGGCGAGCCGGCCCAGGCCGACTCCGACGCGCTCGCGGTGCTCACCGGCGCCGGGGTGCGCCCGGGGGTCACCGTGCTGCTGCGCACCGACGGCGAGCGGGTGCTCGTGGTCGCCAAGGACCGGCCCGAGGCCGACGGCGCGTCGCTGCCCAAGGACATGGCGGCGCACGTGTTCGTGGCCCAGGGCTGAGCCGGACCGGGCCGGGTCGAGCGGGGACGGCCGGTGCGGGCGTACGCGAGTGCGCCCATGCCGTTCCGCGCACGCCGTTTCCGCGGCTGGCGCGAGGCCCGGCAGCGCGCGGAAGTTCCCGGTCACGGGCATTTGTGACCTTCGTGTGACATACCCCAACCCGGTGTGTACCGTGGTCACGGCTCTCAAAGGGAGGGCCCCTGGGTGGCATCGCCGAGTCCTGCCAGCCGCCCGGGAGTGAGAGATCCGCAAGGCAGGAGCGGGGGACCCACTTCTGGTCGACCACGGTCGTCCTCGGGGTGAAGCCAGCAGCGCTGGCCGGGTGATTTCCTCCCACCCGAACCCGACAGCTCACCTCGTAGGCGCCCGAGAGGTTCACCCGTGTCTCAGCACACCCCGCGCGGTCGTCACCGCGCTCCCAGCCGTCTGTCATCCGCCGTCTCCTCGACCGCGCGCGTCTCGGCGGCCGTGGCCGTCTCCGGCGGTCTGGTGGCTGCGGTCGCCGCACCTGCCGACGCCGCCACCGCGGTCGGCACCGTCGTCCCGGGCGCCGCCCCGGCCGCTCCCGTCGCCGCTCCGGCTGCCCCGGTTGCTCCCGTCGCCGCCCCGCCCGTCGGCTCCGTCGCCGCGTCCGGCGCGATCGCTCACGGCCGCGTCACGCTGCCCCGCATCGAGTTCGCTGACGACCTGATCATCGTCAAGAAGGCGCGCAAGAGCGAGACCAAGAGCGAGCCCAAGCGCGAGTTCCGCTCCGAGCGCTCGGCCCAGCCGCAGCGCACCGAGCGCAAGAAGCGCGAGCGCACCGAGCACTCGCACGCGACCAGCACCCCCGAGCGGCGCACCACGACCGACCGCGACGAGGCTCCGACCCGCACGACGAGCCGCTCCACCGAGCGTCCGGAGGCGCCGAAGACCGAGCCGGCGCCCGCGCCGACCGCTCCGGCCTCGTCCAAGGGCGCGCAGGTCGTCGAGATCGCCAAGCGCTACATCGGCACGCCGTACGTCTACGGCGGCTCGACCCCGAGCGGCTTCGACTGCTCGGGCTTCACCAGCTACGTCTACCGCCAGATCGGCATCGAGCTGCCCCGCACCGCGCGCGCCCAGCAGGCGTTCGCGACCCGCACCTCGAGCCCCCGTCCGGGCGACCTGGTGTTCTACAACTACCCCGCGACCCACGTGATGATCTACGTGGGCAACGGCCTCGTGATCGACTCGCCGAGCCCCGGCAAGACGGTCCAGGTGCACAAGATGTGGGGTTCGAACATCAGCTACGGCCGGGTCATGTGATCCAGCCGTAGGCCACCGAGGGCCACCGACCCACCGCTGGGTCGGTGGCCCTCGTGCGTCGGGTGAGGTGTCGTGGGTCGGGTGGGGTGGGCGTACGTCGGGCGCGGGGGCGGGCCCCGGGGTCAGGGGCGGCGGCTGATCCGCTGCGCCAGCACCGGCCACAACGCCCGCGGCGCCAGCCGGGTGAGCTTGACCGGGGTCGCGAGGCGGCCGGGGAAGGCGATCTCGCCGCGCTCGCGCTCGAGCCCGTCGCAGACCGCACGGGCCGCGGTGTCGGGGTCGATGGTCTGCGGGATGCCGGGCAGGCTGCGCCCGGCGAACGAGCGCACCCCCACCGGCGAGACGGTCGTGACCCGGATGCCGTGCGGGCGGGCGTCGACGTCCAGCGCCTCGAGCAGGTTGCGCAGCCCGGCCTTGGCCGCGCCGTAGGCCTCCTGCGCCGGGAAGCCGCGATAGGCCACCGGCGCGATGAACCCCACGATCGTGCCCGCGCGGCGGCGCAGCATGTCGGGCAGCACCGCCCCGATCGCGTTGCTCGCGCCGACCAGCGACACGTTCACCACCTCGGCGAACGCGTCGCGGTCCCAGCGGGTGACGTCCATCGGGCGCGGGTCGGCGGCGGTCATCAGCAGGATGTCGACCGGACCGAGCTCGGCGGTGATCCGCTCGGCCACTCGGTCGAGGGCGGCCGGATCGGTGACGTCGGCCGCGAGGCTGAGCATCGCGCCGCCGGACACCTCCTGCAGCCGCTGCTCGGAGCGGGCGGTGATGGCGACCTTCGCGCCGCGCGCCTGCAGTTCGCGGGCGAGCGCCGCGCCGATGCCGGTGGAGGCGCCGACGACCCAGACCACCTGGTGCTGCAGGTCCATACGATTCCTTCCGCTCGGCCTCGGTCGTCACGCTAGTCGTGATGCTGCGCGAGGTCGCGCGCACCTACCGTGGGGTGGTGGGCGATCCGCAGGTCGTGGCGCAGGTGCGCGGGCTCGTGCGCGCCGCCGGCGACGCCGAGCGCGCGGCGGCGCAGCAGGCGTACATGCGCTCGTCGATGCCGTTCCGGGGGATCACCTCCCCGCAGCTGCGCACCCTGCTGCGGCCGGCGCTCGCGGTGCCGGTCGGGGACCGGGCGGAGTGGGAGCGCGCGGTGCGGCTGCTGTACGACGGTGCCCGGTTCCGCGAGGAGCGTTACGCCGCGCTGGGTCTGCTGCGGCACCGGGCGTACCGCGCCTGGCGCGACCCCGGCGTGATGCCGCTGGTGCGCCACCTGGTGGTGACGGGCGCCTGGTGGGACCTGGTCGACGACGCCGCGCACGTGGTCGCCGAGGTGCGGCTGCGCGACCCGGTCGGGGAGGCGGCCCGGCTGCGGGAGTGGGCGCGCGACCCCGACCGGTGGCTGCGCCGGGCGGCGATCATCGGTCAGCTGCGGGCCAAGGACCGCACCGACACCGACCTGCTGCGCGACGTCGTCGACGCCAACCTGGACGACCCGGACTTCTTCGTGCGCAAGGCGATCGGGTGGGCGCTGCGCGACCTGTCGACCACCGCACCGGACTGGGTGCGGGCGTTCGTGGCCGAGCGCGAGGGGCGGTTGTCATCCCTGTCGCGACGGGAGGCGTTGAAGCGGATCGGTCCTTCTGCCGCGGCTCCTCCTCCGGCAGCTGCTGGCTCGTCGCCGCGGAGGCGGTGAGGTCAGCCGCCGGCCTGGCGGCGGTCGTCCCACTCGTGGGCGGTGCGCTCCTCGGCCTCGATGGCCTTGATGATCTCGGGCGAGCCGAGCTTCTCGATCTTGCCGCCGACGACCGGGATCTTGGCCTTGAGGTCGGCCTCGACGCCGACGCGGGTGCCGCCGCCCTCGGGCCGGATGTAGGTGATGCCCTTCATCGTGATGGGCTGACCCTTCATCGCGACGTCGAGCTGCCCGGTGCGCGAGCCGTCGGCCTGCGCGGGACCCCAGTCGATCGTCTCGGTGACGTCGACCTTGTCGCCGACGACCTTCTTGACCAGCTCGGGCACCGACCCTGACGGCATGAGCCGCTGGACGACGACCTTGTGACCCTCAGCCGTGGGCTCGACGCGGCTGGAGAACTCCAACGCACCGGCCGCCCGGCACTTGTCGTCCTGGTAGTCGGTGTCGATCGCGTCCTCGTAGACCTGCTCGGGGGTGGACTTCAGGGACCAGCTCAGCTCGATCTTCATGCCGAGCCAACTTACTGTGTCGTAAGCGGATGCGCGAGAGGTTCGTCACATTGGTCGGTCCCGGCCCCGCTCCCACGCATGAAACCGGGTTACGTGCGTTTGACCCTGATGCATTGAGGTCAGACGAACGTAACCCGGTTTCATGCCCGGGGTGGGGGCTCGGCGTGCTCAGGCGGGGTGGGGGGTCTCGGCGCGGTCGAGGATGCGGCGCACCACGACCGGGTCGGCGCCGAGCGGCGCGGTCACCAGGTCGGCGCCGGCGGCCTCGAGCCGGGTGTGGAAGTGACCCTGGCCGAGCAGGTAGGCCGCGATCGCGACCTCGCGCGCGCCCTGCTCGCGCAGCTGAGCGACCGCGGTCGGGACGTCCGGGGCAGCGGCCGAGCCGTAGCCGGTGACGACCGGACCGGCCCAGCCCTGGCGTACGACATCGGTCACCTCCTCGACGTCGCGCGACGCGTCGGGACGGCTGGAGCCGGCGGCGGCCACCACCACCCCCGCGTCGGGCGCGGCCCCCGCCTCGCGCAGGCGGGTGAGCAGCAGCTCGCCGAGGTCGGGGTGCGGGCCGAGCGCCGCGGTCGCCGACGCGCGGCCTGGGTGCGGCGCGACCGCGCGGGCGATGTCGACCTGCACGTGGTAGCCGCCGGACAGCAGCAGGGGGACGACGGTGACCGAACAGCCTTGCGTGACAAGGGATTCCACGACCTCGTCGACGGAGGGTTCCTGCACGTCGACGTAGGCCACGGCGACGGTCGTGGTGGGCCGCTGCTGGCGTACGGCGTCGGCGAGGTCGAGCACCGTCTGCTGGCCCCGGGGGTCGGCGGTCCCGTGCGCGCACAGCACGAGGGCGGTGGTGTCTTCCATGGGGCGATCCTGCCGGGGGCGGCTGGGATCAGGCTGAGGTGACCGCGAGGCGATATCCGCGCTTGACGACGGTGACCACCACGCCCGGTCGACCGATGCCCTCGCGCAGCCGTGCGACCGCGACCTCCGCAGCGTGCAGGTCGGTGGACGCACCGGGCAGCACCTGCAGGATCTCCTCGCGCGAGACGACGTCGCCGGCGGCCACCGCGAGGCGCCGCAGCACCGCGAGGCTGGCGGGGGACAGCGCGAGGATCCTTCCGTCGAGCACCGCGGCCGAGCGCAGCACGCGCAGCTCGCCGTCGGCCAGCTCGACCCGCAGACCGCGCCGCTCGGCCAGCTCGCGCACCAGCGCGCGCACGAGGGCCCCGAGGCGGAACCGGTCGGGCACCAGCGGTTCGATGCCCAGGTCGCGCAGGGGAGCGGCGGTGGTGTCGCCGACCGCGGCCGCCAGCACCCCGTGGTCGGTGTCGGAGCAGGCGTCGACGACCTTGGTCAGCAGGTCGGCCGAGCGGCAGGCGTCGAGGAAGGCGGCCGCGCCGGGTGCCGAGGTGAACACCACCGCGTCGCAGGCCCGGTCGGCGACCGCGCGCACGCTCGCGGCGACGGCCTCGGGGTCGGGTGCCGGGCCCCAGCGGTAGACGACCAGGGAGTCCACCTGAGCCCCGGCGGCGCGGAACGCCTCGTCCAGCCCGTCCGACCCGGCGCCGTGGTGCTGCACCGCGATCCGACGGCCCGCCACGCCCTCGCGCAGCAGCAGGTCGCGGATCTCGGCGTTGGTCTCGGACTCGGCGACCCAGTCGGCGGTGAGCCCGGCCGCCTGCAGCGCCCCGCGCGCCTTGGGGCCGCGGGCGACCACGCGCGCGTCGCGGAGCAGGTCGAGCAGGTCGACCGCGAGCCCCGCGGCGTCGGCGGCCTCGAGCCAGCCGGTGAGCCCGACACCGGTCGTGACCACGACGGTGTCGGGCGGGTCGGCGATCAGCAGCTCGGTGCGCGCGACGAGCTCGGGGTCGTCGACGTGCGGGACGATCGACAGGGTCGGGGCGTGGGTCACCTCGGCGCCGCGCCGCTCCAGGGCCGCACCGAGCTCCGCCGCGCGGCGCTGAGCGGTCAGGACGATGTGGCAACCGGAGAGCTCCTGCGAACCAGCCATGGGGGCTCAGACGCTCACCGGGACGGCGTGGGCGGCGTGCGCGTCGCCCAGCGGGAGGGCGTCGACCACGGGGCCGACGACGATCGTCGCGGGATTCGTGATCCGTTCTGCGAGAACGAGATCGGCGATGCTCGCGAGGTCTCCGCGCACGGTGCGCTCGTCGGGTGTCCAGGCCTGCTGCACCACGGCGACCCGCGTGCTGGCGGGGCGTCCCGCGGCGACCAGCGCGGCGCACAGCTCTCGCAACCTGCCCATGCCCATGAGTACCACGACGGTGTGCGGCCAGTCCGCGAGCACCTGCGGCGACAGCTCGTCGTGCCCGCTGACCAGCAGCACGCCCGTGGAGACCCCGCGGTGGGTCACCGGGATGTCGGCGGCTGCGGGAGCCGCGAACGCGCTGGTGACCCCGGGCACCACCTCGCACTCGATGCCCGCTGCGCGGCAGTGGGCCAGCTCCTCCCCGCCGCGGCCGAAGACGTAGGGGTCACCGCCCTTCAGACGTACGACGTAGTCACCTGCCCGTGCCCGCTCCACCAGGAGCCGGTTGATCTCGTGCTGCGGGACGGGGTGGTGATAGGGCGTCTTGCCCACGTCGACGATCTCGACGTGGGGGCCGAGGTCGCGCAGCACGCCGCGCGGGGCCAGCCGGTCGGTGACGACGACGGTGGCCCGCGCGAGGTGGCGGTGGGCGCGGACGGTGAGCAGGTCCTCGGCCCCGGGGCCGCCGCCGACCAGGACGACCCGGCCGGTGGAGGCGCCTTCGCCGCGGGGGCGCGGTGGGGTGGTGGACGTCGGGTGGCTCACGATGCCTCCTCGTCGGTGGTCCTGGGGACCTCGTGCGCCGGCCCGATCTCGACCTGCCCGTCGACGACGCGCACCGGCCAGGAGCCGAGCGAGACCGTGGGGTCGCTGAGGCAGACCCCGGTGCGCAGGTCGAAGGCCTGCTTGAACATCGGGGAGGTGATGGTCGGCACGGGCTCGCCGTCGACGGTGGTGCTGCCGACGATCCCGCGGGCCATCACGTTGGCGCCGCTGAACGGGTCGTGGTGGCCGACGGCGTAGACCTCGTCGGCCGCCACCCGCACGACCGCCACCTGGGCGCCGTGCACGAGCGCTGCGACGGCCCGGCCGGGGGTCAGCTGCGTCAGCGCGCAGACGCGCGAGAAGCTCATGACCGCACCGGGATCCGGTCGCCGGCGATGACCACGGGCCGTCGCTCGGAGTCGACCAGCTCGACCTCGCCGCGGGCAGCCGCGACCCGCTCGTCGGCCGTGGCCGGGCGCGCCTGACCGCGCTCGAGGACGTACTGCAACGAGGGGTCGCTCGTCTCCTGCGCGTTGACGAACGAGCTGAAGCGAGCGAGCTTCTCGGGGTCCTCGAGCACGTCGCGCCACTCGTCGGAATAGGTGGACACGTGGGCCTCCATCGCCGCGTCGAGGTCGGCCGCGATGCCGAGCGCGTCGTCGAGCACCACCCGGCGCAGCTGCTCGACACCGCCGTCGAGGTCGGCCAGCCAGGCCGCGGTGCGCTGCAGGCGGTCGGCGGTGCGCACGTAGTACATGAAGAACCGGTCGATCGTGCGCACCAAGGTCTCGTCGTCGAGGTCCTCGGCCAGCAGGTCGGCGTGACGAGGGGTGAATCCGCCGTTGCCACCGACGTACAGGTTCCAGCCGTTCTCGGTCGCGATCACCCCGACGTCCTTGCCGCGCGCCTCGGCGCACTCGCGGGCACAGCCGGAGACGCCGAGCTTGAGCTTGTGCGGCGAGCGCAGACCGCGATAGCGCAGCTCCAGCAGCACCGCCATGGCGACCGAGTCCTGCACGCCGTAACGGCACCAGGTCTGGCCGACGCACGACTTCACGGTGCGCAGCGACTTGCCGTAGGCGTGGCCGGACTCGAAGCCGGCGTCGACGAGGCGGCGCCAGATCAGCGGGAGCTGGTCGACGCGGGCACCGAACATGTCGATGCGCTGGCCGCCGGTGATCTTGGTGTAGAGGCCGAAGTCGCGCGCGACCTCGCCGATGACGATGAGCCCGTCGGGGGTGATTTCCCCGCCGGGCACCCGTGGCACGACGGAGTAGGTGCCGTCCTTCTGCAGGTTGGCGAGCAGGTGGTCGTTGGTGTCCTGCAGCGCAGCCTGCTCGCCGGCGAGGATGTGCCCCGAGCCGAGGCTCGCGAGGATCGAGGCGACGACGGGTTTGCAGATGTCGCAACCGTTTCCGCCGACGCCGTGCCGATCCACGATGTCGGTGAACGAGGTCAGGCCGGTCACCCGTACGGCGTCGAACAGCTCGGCGCGGCTCAGCGCGAAGTGCTCGCAGAGCGCGGTGCTGACCTCGATGCCGGCCCTGCGCTGCTCGGTCTCGACGAGCTTCTTGACCAGGGGCAGGCACGAGCCGCAGCTGGTGCCGGCCTTCGTGCACGCCTTGACCTCCGTGAGGCTGCAGCAGCCCTGCTCGGCGACCGCGGCGCGCACGGCACCGGCGGTGACGTTGTTGCACGAGCACACGCCGACGTCGTCGGGCAGGTCGGCCGAATCGACCTGTGCGCCGGTGCTTTCCGGAGCGATGTACGACGACGGGTCGCCCGGCAGGAGGCGCCCCACCCTCGGGCGCAGGGCCGCATACGCCGCCGCGTCGCCGACGAGGATGCCGCCGAGCAGGGTCTGGGCGTCGTCGGACACGACGAGCTTCTTGTAGACGCCGGCGACAGAGTCGGACCACACGACCTCCAGCGCCCCCGGAGCCGTGGCGAAGGCGTCGCCGAAGCTCGCGACGTCGACCCCGAGCAGCTTGAGCTTGGTCGAGGCGTCGGCGCCGGGGAAGGTGCCCGACCCGCCCAGCAGCCGGTCGACGGTGACCTCGGCCATGGCATAACCGGGTGCGACGAGCCCCCAGACCGCACCCTCGACGCAGGCGACCTCACCGATGGCCGAGATCGCGGGATCGTCTGTGGCACAGGCGCCGTCGACGACGACACCGCCGCGCTCGCCCACCGGCAGACCGGCCTCCCTCGCGAGCTCGTCGCGAGGGCGTACGCCGGTGGCGAAGACGACCACGTCGGTCGCGATCCGCTCCCCGCCGGCCAGCCGTACGCCGCTGACGGCCCCCTGCTTGGCCAGCACGGCCTCGGTGGCGGCGCCGACGCGCACGTCCACCCCGAGCCGTCCGATGAGCCGGGCGAGCGCCTCGCCGCCGGCCGGGTCGACCTGCAGCGGCATGAGGCGCGGCGCGAACTCCACGACGGTCGACTCGGCACCGAGCGCCTGAAGGGCGCCAGCGGCCTCGAGCCCGAGCAGTCCGCCCCCGACGACGAGGCCGCGGACGACGCGGTCGGGCCGGTCCGCGCGCAGCTGCTCGACGTAGCCGCGCAGGTCGGCGACGTCGTCGATGGTGCGATAGACGAAGCAGCCGCGGTGGTCGGTGCCGCGCACGGGCGGCACGGCGGCGAACGAACCGGTTGCGAGCACCAGGTGGTCGTAGTCGAGCGTCTCGCCGGTGGACAGCCGAATCTGCTTGCTGTCCTTGTTGATCGACGTCGCGGCCACGCCCTTGCGCAGCCGCACCAGCGGGTCGGCCCACAGGTGGGCCTCGCCGAGGTTGAGGTCCTCGGGGTCGCGGCCGGTGAAGTACGTCGTCAGGGCGACCCGGTCGTACGGCGGGCGCGGCTCCTCGGCGAGCACGGTGACCCGCCACCGGCCGTCGGTGTCGCGCTCGCGCAGGGCCTCCACGAAGCGGTGCGCGACCATGCCGCCTCCCACGACGACGACGTGCTGGGGCTCGCTCATGACACTGCTCCTCGGGCTTCGGTGGACGTGACGCTAGGCAGCGCGTGTTTCTCCGGCTGCGCCGCCGTGTTTCGGGCGTGAAAACTTCTGCGCTCTGCGGGGGCGGTGTCGTCGGCGGCAGGCTCGGACCGCGACATCCACTCCAGGAGCCCCAGGACCTGGCCGCGGCAGCCGCCGCAGCCGGTGGTCGCGCGGGTGCGAGCGGCGACCTGCTCGACCGTGCGGTCGCCGTCCAGATGGGCCTGCACGACGTCGCGTTTCGTCACCCCGTTGCAGCGGCAGACCGTGGTCGCGTCGGGCAGCCTGGTCGGGTCGTCGGCGCCGGCCGCGGGGGTGTGGTCGGGATAGGGCAGGAGCAGTGCCGCCGGGTCGGCCGGCACCGGGGTCTCGCGCTCGAAGGCCTGGGTCAGGTCTGCGGCGGTCCGCCCGGCGCCGACGCAGGAGGCCCCGACGACCCGACCCTCGCGGAGCACTGCCTGGACGTGTCGACGCCGGGCGGGATCGTGGAGGGTCAGCACACGCAGCGCCGGGTCGGCGTAGGGATCCGCCGGCGCTGCCTGACCCATGGTGGTGACCTCGAGCCCGACGGCCTTGAGCTTGACGACCTCGCCGGCCGTCGGTGCTTCGGCGGCCGGCAGGCCGGCGAGGTCGCGGGCGAGGCGGTCCGCCTGCGCCCAACCGGGGGCGAGCAGGCCGGTCCAGCCCTCGGGGGGCTGCGCGCAGTCGCCGATCGCGGCCACGGTCGCGTCGGACGGGCTGCGCAGGTCGTCGCCCACCACGACCCCTCTGTCGACGAGAAGGCCTGCGGCGGCGGCGATCCCGGCACGAGGGCGTACGCCCGCGCAGACGACGACCAGGTCGGTCGCCAGCGTCGTGCCGTCGGCGAGCGTGAGGCCGGCGACGTGCCCGTCGCGGTGGTGCACCTGCTCGACCTGGGTGCCGGTGTGCAGCGCGATGCCGAGGTCACGCACGACCTGCCCGGCGGTGTGGCCGGCGTTCGTGTCGAGCTGGCGCTCGAGGACGGTGGGGGCCAGGTGCACCAGCGCCACCTCGGCCCTTCGCGTGCGCAGGCCGCACGCGAGCTCCAGGCCCAGCAGCCCCCCCGCCGACCACCGTCACGTGCGCCCGTCGGCTGACGACGGCCAGCAGGTCGCGGCAGTCGTCGAGCGTGCGCAGCGAGCGGACACCACCACCGGGAGTCAGTGCCGGACCGGGGAAGGCCGGCTCGGCGCCCGTGGCGAGCACCACTGTGTCGTAAGGGATCTCGTGACCCTGGTCGGTCGTGAGGCGACGCCGGGCGCGGTGCAGCACGGTGCCTGTCACACCGGTGAGCACGGTGACCCGCTCGTCGTGACGGGGGAGGGCGAGCCCGCCGAGCGAGGCCCGCCCGGCGATCACCTCGGACAGCATCAGGCGGTTGTAGGGCTCGTGCGGTTCGTCCCCGAGCACGGTGGCGCAGACGGCAGTGCCGGTGCGGTCGGCGTACGTCAGGAGCAGGTCGACGAACCGCGCGGCGACCATCCCGTGGCCGACGACGACGACGCGGTGCGCGGCGGTCACGACGCCTCCTCCGTCAGCGGGATCGACCGAGCGGCAACGACATCCACGGCGCACACCTTGAACTCGGGCATGCCGCTGATCGGGTCGGTGGCCGGGTTGGTCAGGTTGTTGGCCGCCTGGGTCCCGGCGAAGTGGAACGGCATGAACACCACCTCGGGTCGCAGGGTCCGCGACAGCCGCGCCGGCGCGGTGGCCGAGCCGCGGGCGGACGTCACGGTGACGTCGGTGCCTTCCTCGACACCGAGCCGTTGGGCGGTGATCGGGTGGAGCTGGACGAACGCCTGGGGCGCGCCACGGGTGAGCCCGCCGATCCTGCGAGTCTGGGCGCCGGACTGGTAGTGCTGCAGCAGCCGGCCGGTGATCAGGTAGAGCGGGGCCCCGGGGCGCAGGTCGTCATCGACGGGCGCGGCGTCGACCGGGACCATCCGGGCGCGGCCGTCCGCCGTGGCGAAGGAGTCGAGGAACAGGCGCGGGGTGCCGGGGTGGTCCGGGCGGGGGCAGGGCCAGTGGATCGCCTCGCCGGACTGCAGCCGCTCCCAGCTGACGCCGCCGTAGTCCGCGATGCCGCCGGCGCTGGCGCGGGCGAGCTCGTCGAGCACCTGAGCCGGGTCGGTCGCGAAGGTGGCCGCGCAGCCGAGCAGGGCCGCCAGGTCGTGCCAGATGCGCAGCTCGTCGCGGGCACCGTCAGGTGGTCGAACTGCTTTGCGCCGCATCAGGATCCGGCCCTCGAGGTTGGTCATCGTGCCGCTCTCCTCGGCCCACTGGGTGGTGGGGAGCACCACGTCCGCGAGCTGTGCGGTCTCCGACGGGACGAAGTCGCAGACGACGAGCAGGTCGAGCGACCGCAGCCGCTCCTGCACCGCGGTGAGGTCGGGTGCGCTCACGGCGGGGTTGGCGCCGTGGACGAGCAGGACGCTGGGCCCGCTCGTGGTGCCGAGGCTGCGCAGCAGCTCGACGGCGGGGACGCCGGGGCCGGGGATCGAGCCGGCGTCGACGCCCCACACCTGCGCGACGTGCTCCCGCGCGGCGGGGTCGTCGATGCGGCGGTACCCCGGAAGCTGGTCGGCCTTCTGCCCGTGCTCGCGACCGCCCTGGCCGTTGCCCTGCCCGGTGATGCAGCCGTATCCGCTGCCCTCGCGTCCGCAGAGGCCGAGCGCCAGCGAGAGGTTGATGGCAGCGGTGACCGTGTCGGTCCCGTGGGCGTGCTGCTCGGCGCCGCGTCCCGTCAGCACGTAGGCACCGCGTCCTCCGGCTGACGGCGTTGCGGCGCAAAGGATCTCGGCGGCCCGCCGAAGCCGCTCGACCGGCACGCCGGTGGCCCGCTCGACGCGCTCGGGCCACCACTGCACGGCGGCCCGGGCGACCCCGTCCCAGCCGGTGACGCGATCCCGGAGATAGCGGGCGTCGACGGCCTCGCGCTGGATCGCCAGGTGCAGCAGGCCCAGGAGCACGACCAGGTCGGTGCCGGGGAGGGCCTGCAGGTGCAGCCCGGCGCCGTCGTCGGTCAGCGCGGCGGTGGGTGTGTGCCGCGGGTCGATGACGACGAGACCGCCGCGGGAGCGCGGCCCGGACAGGTGCTGCACGGACGGCGGCATCGTCTCGGCGAGGTTGCTCCCGACGAGCAGCACGGCGTCGGCCCCGTCGAGGTCGGTGAGCGGGAACGGCAGACCGCGGTCGAGCCCGAAGGCGCGGTTGCCGGCTGCAGCCGCCGACGACATACAGAATCTGCCGTTGTAGTCGATGAGCCGGGTGCCGAGCGCGATGCGAGCGAACTTGCCCAAGCTGTAAGCCTTTTCGTTGGTCAGGCCGCCGCCTCCGAACACCGCAACAGCGTCCGGACCACGCCGGGCCTGGGCGGCCCGGACCCCGTCGACGATCCGGCCGTACGCCTGCTCCCAGCTCGTGGGGCGCAGCTCACCGGACGCGTCGCGCACCAACGGGGTGGTGATCCGGTCGGTCGCGCGCAGCAGCGCGGGGGAGGTCCATCCCTTCTGGCAGAGGCCGCCCCGGTTGGTCGGGAAGTCGCGGGGCTCCGCCGAGACGGTGCCGTCGGCAGGGGTGAGCTGCATGCCGCACTGCAGCGCGCAGTAGGGGCAGTGCGTCTCGGTGCGCTCGCTCATCAGACCCGGGCCCGTCCGAGCTCGGTGCTGCTGCGGCCGTAGGCGAGCCAGGTGACGCCGGCCATGACGACGTACGCACCCACGATGACGAGCAGGGCGGCGGCCAGCCCGCCGGTCGCGCTCTGCGAGACGGCAAAACCGCGGGGGATGAGGAAGCCGCCGTACGCCCCGATCGCGCCGACGATGCCGATGGCGCCACCCGCGACGGCACGCGCCGCTGCGATGCCGGCGGGGCTGCGGTCAGCGGCCGTGAGGTGGAAGACGACGGGGATCATCCGATAGACCGAGCCGTTGCCGACGCCGGTGAACACGAACAGCAGCAGGAACGAGCCGAAGAAGATCGGCAGGCTGCCCTGCTGCAGCCCGGCGATCGCCCCGAGCGCGCCGGCCGCCATCGCGCCGAGCGCCACGACCGTGACGCGGGCGCCGCCGACGCGGTCGGCGAACCAGCCGCCGGCGGGACGACTGAGCGAGCCGACCAGGGCGCCGAGGAAGGCCAGGGACAGCGAGACGTCGGGAAACTGCGACTTCAGCAGGGTCGGGAAGGCGCCGCTGAATCCGATGAACGAGCCGAACGTGCCGAGGTAGACGAACGAGAGCACCCACGTGTGGCGCATCCGCAGAGCGGCGGTGAAGCTCTCGCGGTTGCTGGTTGCGGCCGACAGGTTGTCCATCAGCCGCCAGGCCAGCACGGCGGCGAGGACGACGAGCGGGACGAACATCAGACCGGCGCGGTCGAGGGCGAGGCCGGCACCTGCGGTGATGACCAGCGGCACGGCGAGCTGCACGGCGGCGGTGCCGAGGTTGCCGCCAGCAGCGTTGAGCCCCAACGCTTTTCCCTTCTCCGCGTTGGGGTAGAAGAAGGAGATGTTGGTCATCGACGAGGCGAAGTTGCCCCCGCCGAGCCCGGCGAGCGAGGCGACCAGCAGCAGCACGCCGAAGGGTGTCTGCGGGTCGGAGACCGCCCATGCGAGACCGAGCGCGGGGAGCAGGAGGAGCAGGGCCGAGGCGATGGTGAAGTTGCGCCCGCCGAAGCGCGGCACGGCCAGGCTGTACGGCACGCGCAGCGTCGCGCCCACCAGCACCGGGATCGAGACGAGCCAGAACTGCTGGTTCAGGGTGAGGGAGAACCCGGCCGCATTGAGCTGCGGCACCACGATGCTCCACAGCGCGAAGACGCCGAAGCCGAGGAACTCGGCGAAGACGGAGACGACGAGGTTGCGCCGGGCGACCCGCGAGCCGTACGTCGTCCACTGCTCGCGGTCCTCGGGGTTCCACCCGTCGATCCAGCGGCCCGGTCGTTCGGCGATGCCGGTCGGGGTCTCGACGGGGTGGTCGAGCGTGATCGCGCTGCGCGCTGCCAGCTCAGAGGTCATGGCGTGGCGCCTTCCGCTTCGGCCCACCCGTGCGGTGAGCGGATGCGGGGACGTTAGGAACGCCGTGTTTCGCCCGCCGCCGCCTCGTGTTTCACCGAGGTGACGGGGTGCTCACAGGCGGTGTGGGCGGGCGGTGAGAAGGGCCTCTGACCTGCGGGTTCGTGGTCCGTGGTGGCCCCTCGCCGGCTCGTGAGGCGTGCGTCACACCGCGTGCGTGATGGGGCGATGGGGAAGTGGTGCCCTCGGGCAGATTCGAACTGTCGACACCTAGTGCAGCAGTTCCGAGGTCTGCTCAGCGCTCTCCCGTCGACACACGCATACAGTCAGCGCGTGGAGGAGGCGCAACGCTGGGTCCCGCGCGACGCGGAGCCGAACTCGGACGACGAAGAACCCTGGTGGTTCAGTGGCCTGCTCAAGAGCGCCGGTTTCTTCGTCTTCGGGGCGTTGCTCGGTCTGGTCCTCATCGGGATCGACTACGCCGCCGCGCGGGACGTCCCGCGGGAACGCGCCGAGGTCGTCGCGGTGGAGCTCAGCGGTAGGCAAACGTCATGCGGGCGCGATCTGTTCGACAGCACTGACGAGGAGGTCGCCACGCTGCGGGTGGAATCTCCTCGCCCCGGTCTGCCATCGACCGTGGAGGTCCGCAGCTGTCCTGACAACTACGTCCGCGGGGAGTCGGTGCTCCTGGCGCGGCAGGGAGATGGCGGGACAGACGTGGCGGTGGACCCTCCGAGCGGCGGTGACCTCCTCCCCTTCGCCGTCATGGTGGGGGCGATCACGGCCGCCGCGGCGCTGATGTTCTGGTTCGTCCCCGACGCCGTTCGTCACTGGTGGCAGCGCAGGAACGGGGCGCCGTCCGAGGCTGGTTGAGGGTCCGTGGGCCGGGGGAGTCCTGGTGGTGCCCTCGGCGCGATTCGAACGCGCGACACCCGCTTTAGGAGAGCGGTGCTCTATCCCCTGAGCTACGAGGGCGGGGCGGCACGAGTCTAGGTGAGGGCGGGGGAGTGGCTGCGCCGACGTACGCCCTCGCCGGCCGGATCGGTGACCTGCATCGGTGAGGAAACGTGCGGCAGAGCGCACGGTTCGTCACCGATCCGAGTCACCGATGCAGCCCGTCGCCTGGCCGGGCGGGCGGTGGCGCACCAGGCGCCCCAGAGTAAAGCCGCCGCCGAGGACCGGCAGCGCGCTCGACCGCCCGTGCGCTCGACCGCCCGCGCGGGCGCCGTGGCCTCAACCCTGCGACGCCACCGCGTTCGACTGCTGCACCTGGGCGACCTGTTGGCCCTCCTCGGTCAGGTAGTCCAGCTCGTCGGCGCGTTTCTCGCCGCTGCGCAGGTCGATCTGCTCCTGCAGGTAGCGCAGCAGCACGACCAGCAGCGCCGCGGCCGGCACCGCGAGGAAGGCGCCGATGACGCCGCGCATGCTCGAGCCGACGGTCACGCTGAGGATCACCAGGCCGGGGTGCAGCGACATGGTGCGCGACTGCAGGATCGGCTGCAGCACGTTGCCCTCGATCTGCTGCACCGCGAGCACCAGCAGCAGCACCAGCAGCGCCTTGGTCAGCGAGGTCGAGACCAGTGCCACCAGCACGGCCAGGGCGCCGGCGACCGTGGCACCGACGATCGGGATGAACCCGCCGAAGAAGGTGATCACGGCCAGCGGCAGCCACAGCGGGATGCCGAGGAAGAACAGCCCCAGGCCGATGAAGACCGCGTCGACCAGAGACACCAGCGCCTGCGCGCGGATGAAGCCACCGAGGGTCTTCCACATGCGCGACAGCAGCTCGGTGAGGTGGCCGCCGGCGCGCTCGCCGCACACCCGGCGGGTCCACGGCAGGAACTTCGGGCCGTCCTTGACCATGAAGAACGCCAGGATCAGCGCCAGCACCAGGCTCACCAGCACCGACACGGTCGAGGAGACCCCGCCGAGCACGCCGCTCGCGATCTGGCTGCCGCTCTCGGTCAGCTTGCCGGTGACGGCCTGCACGCCGGAGTCGATGTCCTGCGGGCGGATGTTCAGCGGGGGGCCCTCAAGCCAGTCCTGCACGCGCGTCACACCGGCGCTCGCCTGGCTCGCCAGCTCCGGGGCCTGCGAGGCGACCGAGCGGCCGATCATGGCGCCGGTCGTGAAGATGATGAGGAAGCCCAGCAGCAGCGACAGCGCCGCGGCGAGCGCCGGGGGCACCCCCTTGCTGCGTAGCCAGCGCACCGGCGGCCACAGCACGGTGGCGATCACCAGTCCGAGCAGGATCGGCAGGATCGCGATCCACAGCGGGGCGAGCGCCTTCATGAGCACCCACAGCGAGAGCAGGATGACGGCGATGCGCAGCGCCCAGCTCGCAGTCCACTTCACGCCGTCGCCGATGACGGCGGCGCGGGTGGGCGGCGAGTCGGTCTGCTGCGCGACGGTGCGGCGTGGCATGCGGGACCTCCCGATCAGGTTGCGCCCATCTTCCAGGAGTACGCCCTCCGCGCGCTCGAGGAGGTGCTCGTTCACCCCGTGTCGCCTTCGCGGCACACCTGCGATCGGGTGGGAACCGGTCCTGCACCGCCCGCCGACCCCGGCCGACTAACCTCGGCGGCGTGACCAGCCCCTCGAGCGACGGCATGCGCCCGCAGACCCAGGACGGGTTCGCCGCCGTCCTCGACGGTTGGCGCCGCGAGCTGGTCGAGCTCGGCGGGCGCAACCCGCTGCTGTGGTTCGAGCCGACCCCGTCGGGCTCGCTCGACCTGACCACCGCCCACCCCGCCGGCGTCGCCAAGCTGCTCGCCGGCAACCCCGTCCGGCTCTCCGAGCTGGTGCGCTCGCCCGACGCCTTCGCCGAGTCGCTGCGCCGGGTCCGGGCGATCTGGCGGCACGCCGACCGGCTGGAGCGCGAGCACGGGCTGCGCACGACGTACGTCGCCATGGGACTCGCGTCGTGGGACGTGCCCCCGAGCTATCCCCGCCGGCCGGTCGCCCCCGTGCTGCTGCGCCGGGTCACGCTGCGCCCCACCGACACCCGCGGCGGCGACGTGCTGCTCGACGTCGCCTCCTCCCTGGTCGCCAACCCGGTGCTGCTGGACTACCTGCGCAGCGAGCGCGGCGTCGACATCACCGCCGACTGGTTGGTCGCCGCCGCCGGTCGAGGACACGGTTCGCCCGAGGGCGCCTACGCCTGGCTGCGCTCGCAGTGCGCCGGGCTGCCCGGGTTCGACGTGCGCCCGAGCCTGGTGCTGTCGACCTTCTCCACCGCCAAGGCCCCGATGATCGGCGACCTGGCGAACAACGGCATGACCCTCGCGGCGCACCCGGCCGTCGCGGCGATGATCGGCGACCCCGAGGCCGTCGCCCACGTCGGCGCCACGGCGCCGCCGGCCGAGGCCGACCCCGACCTGGAGCAGGAGCGCATCGTCGTCGACGCCGACGCCAGCCAGCGCGCCGCGATCGACGCCGTCGAGGCCGGCTCGCACCTGCTGCTGAACGGTCCGCCCGGCACGGGCAAGACCCAGACGATCGTCGACCTCATCGCCACGCTGTCCTCGCGCGGCCGCCGCGTGCTGCTCACCTCGCCCAAGCGCATCGCGCTGCAGGACGTCCGGACCCGCCTGGGGGAGCACGGCCTCGCCGAGCTCGTGCTCGACGTGGACCGCGCGACGCCTGCCGACCTGGTCGCCACCATCGACCGGGCGCTCGCCCAGCCGGAGACCGCCCCGGACGCTGCGGACGCTGAGTCGGACACCGCCCCGTCCGACGCCGCCTCGGGCGCGGAGAGCTCCGGCTCCACGCTGAGCGCCGCCCGCGACCGCCTGGCCGAGCACCGCCGCGCCATGCACGAGGCCCGCGAGCCGTGGGGCGTGTCGGCCGACGAGGCGCAGACCCGCATCGCCGAGCTGGCCGCGCTGGAGCACCCGCCGCACTCGCGCGTACGCCTCGTGGGCAGCCGGTTGCACCGCATCCCCGACGAGCGTCGCGGCGAGGTGTCGGAGCGGCTGGTCGAGCTGGCCCGCGCCGGCGCCTGGTCCAGCGAGCCCGGCCCCGACCCGTGGTACGCCGCCCGCGTCGTCGGCGAGGACCAGACCCGGCGCACGCGTGAGCTGGTGCAGCGCCTGTCGGGTGGGGGACTGGCCGAATATCGCTCTCGCGTGGGTGATCTCGCCGCCCAGGTGGGCCTGCGCCGCCCGCGCACGGTGCTCGAGGCCGACGAGCAGCTGGACCTCATGGGCCGGGTCTTCTCGACGCTGGAGATCTTCCGCCCCGAGATCTTCGAGGCGCCGCTCGACCAGCTCGTGCGCGCCACCGCCTCCCGCCGCGAGCGGGCCGAGCAGGAGCGCGGCGACGACGTCGGTCTGCTCGAGCGTCGCCGGCTGCGCACCCAGGCCCGCGACCTGCTGCGGCCCGGCCCGCCGCCCAAGGACCTGCACGGCGTGCTCGTGCTCGCCGCCGCGCAGAAGGCGCAGTGGAACGAGCAGAGCGGCCCGGGCTCGCGCCCCAGCGCACCGGTCGAGGTGCCCGAGGTCGAGCGCGAGCAGGAGACCTTCCGCGAGGAGCTGGAGTGGCTCGGCGCCCGGCTGGAGCCGACGCGCGACGGCGGCGACCTGGTCCGGCTCGACCTGGACGACCTGCAGGCCCGGCTCGACGACCTGGCCGCCCACGACGACCGGCTGACCGCCACGGCCGCGACCGTCACCCGCGTCGACGAGCTGCGCCGCGAGCACCTCGGCCCGCTCGTCGACGACTTCGCGGCGCGCCACCTGCCGGTCGAGCGGGTGCCCGAAGAGCTCGACTTCGTCTGGTGGAGCTCGGTGCTGGACGAGATCAAGACCCGCGACGAGGCGTACGCCCGGCACGACGGCGAGGAGCTGCGCCGCGCCGCCGAGCAGTTCGCCGACGACGACCAGGCCCAGCTGGAGCGGTCGCGGCGGCGGGCGCGCGCCGACTTCGACCGCCAGGTGCGCCGGGTCGCCCAGGACTTCCCCGACCAGGTGCAGCTGCTGCGCGAGCAGGCGGCGCGCGGCGACCAGGCGATGCCGTGGCGCGAGCTGCTGGCGGCCGCGCCGGAGCTGATGACCTCGGTCCGGCCGTGCTGGGCGATGAGCCCGCTGACCGTCGCCGAGCACGTGCCGCCGGGCCTGTGGTTCGACGTGGTCGTGATCGACGAGGCCTCGCTCGTGAGTCCCGCCCAGGCCGTGTCGGCCATCGCCCGCGGCGAGCAGGTCGTGCTCAGCGGCGACCCGCAGCAGCTGCGGCCGCAGCCGTTCACGGTCACCGCCGACGACCAGCGCCCCGCCGCGGTCGGCACCGGCGACTCGGTCATCGACGTGCTCGGCCCGCTGCTGCCGCAGCAGCCGCTGACCTGGCACTACCGCTCCGCCGACGAGCGGCTGGTCTCGTTCGCGAACGCCGAGGTCTACGGCGGCACCCTCGTCACGCTGCCCTCGCCCGGGGCCGAAGAGGTCGTAGCCTTCGAGCGCGTCGACGGCGCGCACGGCGACGGCACGACCAGCCCCGCCGAGGTGCAGCGCGTCGTCGACCTGGTGCTCGCCCAGCTGCGCGAGCACCCCGAGGAGTCGGTCGGCGTCGTCTCGCTCAGCGCCCCGCACGCCGAGCAGGTCGACGCGGCGCTGCGGGCGGCGCTCGATCCGGCCGTCGCCGCCGCGGTGTCGGTGCGCGACGTCACCGACGCCCAGGGCGAGGAGTGGGACGCGGTGATCCTCACCGTCGGCTTCGGCCGGGGCGCCGACGGCGCCGTGACGTACGACGTCGCCGGGCTGGGTGCGCCCGGCGGCGAACGGTTGCTCGCCGTGGCGACCACCCGCGCCCGCCGCCGGCTCACCGTCGTGTCGGCCGTGACGGCCGGTGACCTCGCCCCGAACCGGTTGCGCTCCAAGGGAGCCCAGCTGCTGCGCAGCCTGCTCGCCTCGGTCGGCGGCGACCAGCAGCCGCAGGACCAGGAGGTGCCGCGCGGCGTCGCGCGCATCGGCGGTCGCCGCCGCCGGGTCGCCTCGACCGGCAGCGTGGTCGACCAGCAGGTGGCGCCGCGACCCGCGCAGCGGCCGGTGTCACCGGTCGTCTCCGACCTCGCGAAACGCCTGCGCGACAAGGGACTCGTCGTCAGCACCGGCTACGGCCGGTCGATCCTGCCCATCGACCTGGTCGTGCACGACCCCGCGCACCCGGACGAGCCGATCGTGGCCGTCGAGACCGACGGGCCCGGTTATGCCTCGATCTCCGGCGTGCGCGACCGCGACCGGCTGCGCCCCGACCTGCTGCGCCGCTTCGGATGGGCCTACGAGCGGGTCTGGACCGTCGACGTCTTCCGCGACCCGGCCCGCGACGTCGCCCGCATCCAGAACACGGTGCAGCGGGTGTCGCTGGAGCGGGCCCAGGCCCGGCGACGACGGCGTACGTCGTGAGCGGCGAGCGCCCCGCACGTCGCCACCGCCGCGCGACCCGCGAGGCCACCGGCGGCGTCGAGCAGCGCGGCGGCCGGCCCGACCAGACCAGCGACGACGTGGAGCCCGAGCGGGGTGGCGAGCGCGACGACGAGCGCACCCGCTGGCTGCGCGAGCAGCGTCCGCCGCACTGGGGGCGGTAGGCCCTCCGCAACCACGAAACGGCGGCCCCCTCGGTGAGGGAGCCGCCGTTCGTCAGCGGTGCAGCAGGTCGGTCAGCGGCGGGCGCGCAGCTCGTCGCGGATCTCGGCGAGCAGCTCGAGCTCGGTCGGCTCGATCGGGTCCTCGACGCCGGCCTTGCGGCGCTCCTGCAGCTTGTTCATCGGCAGGATCAGCAGGAAGTAGACGACCGCGGCGGTCATCAGGAAGACGATGAGGGCGTTGACGATCGCGGACAGGTTGACCAGCGTGTTGGCCTGACCCGACTTGATCTCGAACCCCCAGCCCTGGGTGTTCGCGCCGCCGAACGAGTTCAGCAGCGGGGTGATGATGGAGCTGACGAACTTGTCGACGACGTTCGCGAACGCGGAGCCGATGACGACCGCGACGGCGAGCTCGACCACGTTGCCGCGGAAGAGGAACTCCTTGAAGCCCTTCATGGGGTGATTCCTTTGGTCTAGGGGGTGATCGCCCGCGACTGTAGCGATATTTCAGCCCCCCGGGTATGACCAAACCCTGCGCATCTGCGGCGTGTCTGTGCTATTGGCGGGCCAATCATCCGGCGTCCAGCGCCAGGACGACCGGCGCGGTGCCGCCCGGCCCGCCGCTGCGGGCGCTCGCCACCGCCCCGACGTACGTCCGCGGCACCGCCACCAGCACCGACGCCGCGGCCCGTGGTCCGGCCTCGTCGCCGGCGGGCACCACGGCCAGCACCCGCACGCCGCGCGCGGCCGGGGTGCCCTGCTGGTCGAAGACGTCGACCCGGTCGCCGGGGCGCAGCATCTCGGTGAGGGCGGCGTCGTCGGACGGCAGGCTCAGCACCACGTCGCCGGCGGACGTCCCGGGCAGGGTGGCCGGTGTCAGCAGCCGGGCGGTGGTGACCGGCTCGCCGTCGCGGACCGGACCCACCACGCGGCGACCGGCGAGCGAGGCCGCGGTCGGCTGCCCCTCGCCCGCCACCTGCTCGACCAGCCGCGCCGGCCACTGCACCGTCTCGACGTCGTCGGCCCGCAGCAGGTGACCGGCCGGGAGGTCGCGCGCCGCCACCGGCACCGGACGGGTCGGCTCGGGGGCCGGCCGCATCGCCGTCAGCCCCGCCGTGACGGCCAGCGCTGCCAGGGCGGCGGTGAGCACGCGGCGCAGCCGGAGGCGGCGGGTGGCCTCGCGGCGGGAGGGTCTCGATACGGCCCGCTCGTCCCTCGCGGGCCTACTCGACCTGCTTCGAGCGCTCATGGCAGCTCGAACGGCAGGGTCAAGCCGTCGAGCGAGCGGCGGCAGGCGCAGCGGGCGGTGTCGTCGGGCTCCGGCTCGGGCAGCCGCGCGATCGCCACGCGCAGCAGGCCCTTCAGGTCGTCGATCGAGCGCGCGAACTGCTGCAGCACCGCCTCGTGCGTGACCGCCTCCTGCCCCTCGACGCCGGCGTCGTGATCGGTGACCAGGCAGGCGTTGGAGTAGCACATCGCCAGCTCGCGGGCGACGCTCGCCTCGGGCATCGCGGTCATGCCGACGACCGACCAGCCGGCGGCCCGGTGCCACTGCGACTCGGCGCGGCTGGAGAAGCGCGGCCCGTTGATCACGACCAGGGTGCCGCCGTCGACCGCGTCGAGCCGCGACCCCGCGCTCGCCCGCAGCACCGCCGCGCGCCCGCGCGGGCAGTAGGGGTCGGCGAACGCGACGTGCACCACCGGCCCCGGCTCGTCGTAGACCGTGTGCGCCCGCCCCCACGTGCGGTCGACGACCTGGTCGGGCACGACGAGCGTGCCCGGGCCGTGCTCGGGCCGCAGCGACCCCACCGCGCACGGCGCGAGCACCTGGCGCACCCCGAGGCTGCGCAGCGCCCACAGGTTCGCCCGGTAGTTGACCCGGTGCGGCGGGAACACGTGCCCCTGCCCGTGCCGCGCGAGGAAGGCCACCCGCCGCCCGTCGACCTCGCCCACCGCGATCTCGTCGCTGGGGTCGCCGAACGGCGTCTCGACCCGGTGCCGCTCGGGGGAGGACAGGAAGGAGTAGAAACCGGAGCCGCCGATCACGCCGATGTCGGCGAGCGGCTCACGCGTCGGGGCTGCAGCAGCGCTCATGCGGCGAAACTACCGAGGCGGCACCGCGCCCAGCAGGCCGCGCCCCGCCCCTGTGCATCCCGCGCGCCGCGCGCGCAGCCCTGTGGAAAGGACGGCCCCGCTCAGGCAGCCCCGGAGCCGGACGACCCCGACGAGGTGGTCGAGCTCGACCCGGAGTCGCTCTTGCCCTCCGTCTTCTTGGCGCCGGACTTCTCGCCGGACCCGGACTTCTCGCCAGACCCGGACTTCTCGCCCGACCCCGAGCCACCGTCGGACGACGACCCCGACCCCGACGACGAGCCCGAGGATCCCGACCCCGACCGGCTGTCGTTGCGGTAGAACCCCGACCCCTTGAACACCACGCCGACCGAACCCCAGACCTTGCGCAGCTTGCCGCCGCACTCGGGGCACTCGGTGAGCGGGTCGTCGTGGAACGACTGGTACTTCTCGAACTGGTGGCCGCACTCGGTGCAGGCGTAGGGGTAGGTGGGCATCTCGACCTTCGTGGGACGTGCGCGCGAGGCGCTCGAGGAGCAACGGTGCCGGGGCGACGGCACCGGCGCGGGCCCAGGTTACCCCGCGGCTCAGCCCGCGTCGGCGGCGTTCCAGCCGGCCAGGCGCCCCGCGCGACTGACCGCCTGGATGCGCTCCACCACCGCGCCGCGCGCCTCGGCGGTCGCGACGACGAGCACCTGGTCGCCGTGCCGCAGCACGGTGCGCCGGTGCGGCACGAACGAGGTGCCGTCGCGCACCACGAGGGTCATGTCGGCGCCGGGCGGCAGCCGCAGCTCGAACACCTCGACCCCGTGCAGCCGCGACTCCTGCCCGATCGTGACCTGCAGCAGGTTGGCGTCGAGGTCTTCCAGCGGGGTGGCCTCGACCTCGACGTCGTACGTCGGTGCCGCCTGCGCGAGCCCGAGCCGCCGGGTGATCCACGGCAGCGTCGGTGCCTGCACGATCGTGAAGACGATGACCAGCACGAAGATCATGTCGAAGATCCACTCGGTGCCGGGCGTGCCGAGCATCAGCGGGACGGTCGCGAGCACGATGGGCACGGCGCCGCGCAGGCCGGCCCAGGACAGGAACACCTGCTCGCGCCAGGAGTAGCCGAAGGCCGCGACGCTCGCGACGACCGACAGCGGCCGCGCGACCAGCAGCAGCACCGTGCCGAGCACCAGCGCCGGCACCACCTGGGCGAGCAGCCGCTCGGGGAAGGCGAGCAGGCCGAGCATGACGAACAGCCCGATCTGGGCCAGCCAGCCGAACGCCTGGGCGATGCCGCGCACGGCCTGCCGGTGCGGCAGGCGCAGGTTGCCGAGCACCAGCGCACAGACGTAGGTCGCGATGAAGCCGCTGGTGGAGACCAGGTCCGCGACGGCGTACGCCAGCACGGTCACGCCCACCACGGCGATCGAGAACAGGCCGGAGGAGCCCGGGGCGCCCCAGCGCAGCAGCCGGCCGATGAGCTGGCCGAGCACGAACCCGATGAGCGCGCCGCCGGCCAGCTCCAGGATCGCCTCGCCGGCGACGAAGGCCCAGCTGTGCTGCTCGAACCCGGGGGTCGCCTGCGCCGCGAGCGCCACGACCAGCAGCACGACGGGCGCGTCGTTGAAGCCCGACTCGGCCTCGAGCACGCCGCTCAGCCGGGCCGGCAGCGGCACCCGGCGCAGCACCGAGAACACCGCGGCGGCGTCGGTCGAGCTGAGCACCGCGCCGACGAGCAGCGCGACGTTCCACGGCACCCCGAGCAGCAGGTTCGCCGCGACGCCGACGACCAGCACCGACACCACGACGCCGACGGTCGAGAGCATCGCCGCGGCCCCCACCGACCCGCGGATCGCCGACCAGTCGGTGGTGAGCCCGCCCTCGGCGAGGATCAGCACGAGCGCGGCGTAGCCGAGCGCCTGCGCCATCGCCTCGTCGTCGAAGGAGATGCCCAGGCCGCTGCTGCCGAGCGCCATGCCGATGCCGAGGTAGAGCAGCAGCGTCGGCAGCCCCGACCGGTTGGCCAGCCGCACCGCCGCCACGCCGAGCAGCAGCACCACCGAACCGATGAGCAGCAGCGTGGTGAGCCGGTCGGTGATGCCCACGGAGGTGGCCGCGGCGAGCGTGGGCATGGCCGGTCTCCTCTCGCGTGCGGGCGGTGCGGCCTATCTTCGCAGCACGTCCGCGCCGGGTCCGGGGCGCAGCACGATCAGGCCGTACGCCGGCGTCACCACCGCGTCGACCGCCCGGTCGTGCGGGTCGGCCGGCACCGACCCGACCAGCTCGTCGTCGTGCACCACCGCGACCAGCGGGGTCCCGGCGGGCACCCGGGCCAGCGCCCGGTCGTAGCTCCCGCCGCCCTGGCCGAGGCGCATGCCGGTGCGGTCGACCGCCAGGGCGGGCAGGACCACCAGCGCCGCGGCGGCGACCGCGTCGACGCCGAGAGGCTCGGCGGCGCCGGGCTCGCCGCCCGGCGCTCGCTGCCAGTCCAGGTCCTTGTCCGGCAGGAGGAGGGGCAGGAGCAGGTCGAGCCCGCGACGGCGTACGTCGGGGTTGAGGTGGTCGGTCGGCGGCTCGCTCGGCAGCGACGCGAACGACGTGACCCGCGCGCCGGCCGGCAGCCGGTCCAGCACGGGCGCCAGGTGGCCGGTGATCGCCGCCGCCTGGGCCGCCCGCTCGTCGGGGCCGGTCGCCGCACGGCGCGCGGCACGGCGGGCGCGCAGCTCGCGGCGGGCCGCGGGCTTGTCGTCGGGCAGGTGCGGGGTGGGCGGCACGCTGCCAGTCTGCCGGTGCCGGTCCAGCCCCCGGGTGCTGCCGATAGCCTGACCGCCATGACCGCACCGCAGCAGCGAACCCGAGCCCGCAAGGCCGTGATTCCGGCCGCCGGCCTCGGCACCCGTTTCCTCCCGGCGACCAAGGCCATCCCCAAGGAGATGCTGCCGGTCGTCGACAAGCCGGCGATCCAGTACGTCGTCGAGGAAGCCGCGCGCGCCGGTCTCACCAACGTGCTCACCATCACCGGCCGCAACAAGGCCGCCCTCGAGGACCACTTCGACCGGCACTGGGAGCTGGAGCAGGCCCTGGAGAAGAAGGGCGACGACCTGCGCCTGCGCCGCGTGCAGAAGTCGCAGGGCCTCGGCGAGGTGCACTTCGTGCGCCAGGGCGAGCCGCGCGGTCTCGGCCACGCCGTGCTGTGCGCCCGCCCGCACGTCGGCAACGAGCCGTTCGCGGTGCTGCTCGGCGACGACGTGATCGACGACCGCGACCACCTGCTCGAGGAGATGCTGGACGCGCAGCAGACCTACGGCGGCAGCGTCGTGGCGCTGATGGAGGTGCCGCCGGAGCAGATCCACCTCTACGGCGCGGCCGCGGTCGAGCCGATCGACGGCGTCGACCACGTGGTGCGGGTGACCGGTCTGGTCGAGAAGCCCAAGGCCGAGGACGCCCCGAGCAACCTCGCGATCATCGGCCGCTACGTCCTGGACCCCTCGATGTTCGACCTGCTCGAGAAGACCGAGCCCGGTCGCGGCAACGAGATCCAGCTGACCGACGCGCTCGCCGAGGCGGCCCGCCTCGACAAGCCGGGCCAGGGCGTCACCGGCGTGATCTTCCGCGGCCGCCGCTACGACACCGGTGACCGGCTCGACTACCTCAAGGCCATGGTGCGCCTGGCCGTGCGCCACCCCGACCTCGGTGAGGACTTCCGCCAGTGGGTGCGCGACTGGGTCGACACCGAGGAGGGCAAGCACCCCGGGGACGACACCGACTGGTCGGTCACCCCGCACTGATCGAGATGGCCTCGCCAGCACCCGGGTCGAGCAGCCGCGCGAGCGACGAGCGCGGCGGCTCGGGACTCGTCCCCCTCGAGGAGCACCGCGCGGCGATCCTGCGCGCGGTGCGGCCGCTGCCCGCGCGCGAGGTCGCGGCCGTCGACGCGCTCGGTCTCGTGCTGGCCGAGCCGGTGGCGAGCCGGCTCGACCTCCCCTCGTTCACCAACTCGGCGATGGACGGCTATGCCGTGGTCGCCGCCGACCTCGCCGAGGTGCCCGCCAGCCTGCCGGTGCGCGGTGACATCCGCGCGGGCGCGACCGGCGAGCAGCGGATGGCGGCGGGGGAGTGCTGGCGGATCATGACCGGCGCGCCGGTGCCCGCGGGCGCCGACGCGATCGTCCCGGTCGAGCTGACCGACGGCGGCACCACCCAGGTCCAGGTGCGCGAGCAGGTCGAGCCCGGCAACGCCGTACGCCATCAGGGGGAAGACCTGCGCGTCGGCGACCCGCTCGTGCCGGCCGGGTCGCTGCTGCTGGCCCACCACCTGTCGGCCATCGTCGCCGCGGGCGTCGAGACCGTGCAGGCGGTGCCGCGGCCGCGGCTGGCCGTGCTGACCACGGGCGACGAGCTCGTCCCGCCCGGGCAGCCGCTCGCCCCGGGTCAGATCGTCGACAGCAACGGCCCGATGCTGCGTGCGCTCGCGCTGTGCGCCGACGTCGAGGTCGTGGCGGTCGAGCACGTGCGCGACGACGACGACCTGGGGGCGGTCGTCGACCGGCTCGCCGAGAGCGCCGACGCGGTGGTGACCTCGGGCGGGGTGAGCGCCGGGGCGTACGAGCCGGTCAAGGACGCCTACGCCGGGGGCGACGCCGTGCGGTTCGTGTCGGTCGCGATGCAGCCGGGCAAGCCGCAGGGCTTCGGCCTGGTCGGGGGGCGCGGGGTGCCGCTGTTCGCGCTGCCGGGCAACCCGGTGTCCTCGCTGGTGAGCTTCCAGGAGTTCGTGCTGCCGGCGCTGCGCAAGCTGGCCGGGCGCTCGCCCGAGCTGCCGGTGCTGCACGCCCGGGTGGTCGACGGCTGGCGCTCGCCCGCGGGGCGGCTGCAGCTGGCGCGGGTGCGCCTCGCGCGCCGCGACGGCGAGCTGCAGGTGTCGGCGAGCGGCGGCGCGGGCAGCCACATCCTCGGCGGGCTCGCGTCGGCCCAGGCGATCGCGTACGTCCCCGCCGAGCAGACCCGGGTCGAGCCCGGCGAGGTGCTGGCGGTGCGCATGCTGCCCGGCGAGATCGTGCCGGACGAGTGAGGGCGACCGGTGACGACGTGCGGCGAGGGCGTGCGCGAGACGTGGGCCGGCGCCACATGGGCGGTGAGGCGTGATGAGTGAGGTCCCCCGGCTGACCCACGTGCGCGAGGACGGCACGGCCCAGATGGTCGACGTCAGCGCCAAGGCGGTCACCGCCCGCGCGGCCTCCGCGGCCGGGCGGGTGCTGCTGGCCCCGGCCGCGGTCGCCGCGCTGCGCGACGGCACCGTGCCCAAGGGCGACGCGCTCGCGGTCGCGCGCATCGCCGGCATCCAGGCGGCCAAGCGCACCCCCGACCTGGTGCCGCTGGCGCACCCGGTCGCGGTGCACGCGGTCACCGTCGACCTGGCGGTCGCCGACGACGGTGTCGACATCACCGCGCAGGTGCGCACCGCCGACCGCACCGGCATCGAGATGGAGGCGCTCACGTGTGTCTCCGTCGCGGCCCTGGCCCTGGTCGACATGATCAAGGCCGTCGACAAGCACGCGCGCATCACCGACATCCGCGTCACCGCGAAATCCGGTGGGCGCTCTGGGGATTGGAGCGAATCGTGAAGCATGCCGTGGTGATCACCGCGTCCAACCGGGCCGCGGCCGGCACCTACCCCGACCGGGGCGGTCCGATCATCGTCGAGGCCCTGCGCGCCTGGGGCATGGACTGCGGCGAGCCGGTCGTCGTCCCCGACGGCGACCCGGTCGAGCAGGCGCTGCGCGCGGCGGTGGCCGACGGGGCCGACCTGGTGATCACCACCGGCGGCACCGGGCTGAGCCCCACCGACCTCACTCCCGAGGCCACCCGCGCGGTGGTCGACCGCGAGGTGCCCGGCATCCCCGACGCGATGCGCCAGGCCGGCGCGTCGCAGGGCGTCGACACCGCGATGCTCTCCCGTGGGATCGCCGGACTCGCCGGGCGCACCCTCGTCGTCAACCTGCCCGGCTCGCCCGCCGGGGTGCGCGACGGGCTGTCGGTGCTCAAGCCGATCATGGGCCACGCGCTCGACCAGGTCGCCGGCGGCGACCACTGACGGGCGGCGACCCCTGGTGACCGAGTGGCCGGTGCTGCTCGCCGGCGCCGTGGGCGGGCGAGCGGTGCGGCTGCGCCGGCTGCGGCCGTACGCCGACCGCGAGGAGTGGCTGCGGCTGCGCCGCGACAACGCCGCCTGGACCGGCCCGTGGGACTCCACCTCGCCGACCCCCGGCTCGCGGCCGGTGTCGTTCGCCCGGATGGTGCGCGACCAGGAGCGCGAGGCGCGCGCCGAGCGGCTGCTGCCGTTCGCGGTCGAGGTCGACGGACGCCTTGCCGGTCAGATGCACCTGTTCGGCATCACCCGGGGCGCGCTGCAGAGCGCGGCGGCGGGGTACTGGATCGCGCGGCCGCTCGCCGGCCACGGGATCACGCCGTACGCCCTCGCCCTGCTGCTCGACCACGCGCTGGGGCCGATGCAGCTGCACCGGGTCGAGGTCAACATCCGCCCCGACAACGCCGCGAGCCTGCGCGTGGTCAGCAAGCTGGGGATGCGCGACGAGGGCACCCGCCGGGGATACCTGCACATCGCCGGCGCCTGGCACGACCACCGGTCGTTCGCGCTGACCGTCGAGGACCTCGCCGGCGAGCGGGTGGTCGATCGGCTGAAACGCCTTTCACAGGCGCCACTTTGAGCGACACGCGGCACGCCTCCCCGGTCACCTGAGGGCCTCCGCCTACCGTCGGGCGCGTGATGTCGAACGGCCTGATCCTGCTGGTGATCGTGGCGATCTGGGCTGTCTATCTCCTTCAGCACTGGGTGCGCCGTCGCGAGAACCTCGCCACGGCCCGCTCGGTCGACCGGTTCTCCGAGGCGATGCGGGTGCTGGAGCGCCGCCGCACCGAGCCCCGGCCGGTTCCCGCCCCCGTGCGGGCGATGACCGACGACCGCGACGACCGTCCGACCACGCCGACGGTGAGCGTCAAGCCGCCGCGCACCTCTCTCCGGGCAGGAGCAACCATGAAGTACGACGAGCCCAGTTCCCTTGCGGGGCGCCGTGGTTCGGAGCACGCCTCCGACCAGAAGGTGTCGGTGGGCAACCGATTCTTCCGCGCCGCCGGTGCGATGACCCCCGCCCGGCTGAAGGCCGGCGCGCTGCTCGCGGCCGGGGTGTTCTTCGTGGCCTCGGTGCTGCTCACCCCGTTCGGCGTCACGCCCTGGTGGACCCCGCTGCTGGCGCTGGTCGCCGTCGCCGGTGTCGTGGCGTGGCTGCGCAGCTCGGTGATCCGCGACGCGCAGGCCGCGGGCGCCCCGGCCCCGGCCGCCCCGCGCGCCGCCGTGCGCCGCAGCGAGGCCGCGACCGCGGGTCGCGTGCAGCGGCCCCAGGCGCAGCGGTCGCAGGAGCGCCGCCCGCAGGAGCACCGCCCGCAGCCGCGTCGCGAGGCGCCTGCTGCGGCTGGCCTCGAGACGCCCTCCGCCGGCGCTCCGGGCTCCTCGACCGCCGTGGGTGCCGTGGCCGCCGAGGAGACCGTCTACGACGTGACCGCGTTCGACCCGCAGCCCGTGGCGACGCAGGCCGACCAGGCGACGCAGGCCGACCAGCCGGTGGCCGAGCAGGCCGACCAGTCCCAGCAGGTCGTCGAGCCGGGTGGCTGGGCGCCGGTCGCGGTGCCGCCGCCGACGTACACGCTCAAGGCGCGGGTCGACCGCCCGCTGCCCGAGCCCGCCGCCACCGTCGACGCCGAGCCGCCGGCGCAGCAGTCGGCTGCCCAGCGCTACGCCGACACCCCGGTCGAGGACCTGCCGTTCGACGGCATGGCGCTGGATGAGGACCTCGAGGACCTTCCGCCGGTCCACCGCGCCGGCTGAGCGGCGACGCTTCTTCGGCCACATCCTGGGGGCCGGTTCCACGTCCGGCGTGCGCTGCGTCGTCGGTCACTGGGTGACGACCCCGTTCGGCCCGTTCGCCGACGTGATGGTCGAGGACGACGAGGGCTGGCGCACCCTGCTCGCGCCGACCGACGAGATCGCCGAGTTCGTCTGCGGCACCTATGAGTTCGACGAGGTCGTGATCGCGCCGGTCGAGGTCGACGCACCCGGCCGCGACGGGGTCGTCACCGGCCCCGGCCGCTGGTCGGTGCGCACCCCCGACCTCGCGCTCGACCTGCAGGTCGCCGGCCGCCCGCTGCTCGGGCAGGCGCTGCGGCTCCTGCCGCTCGCGGCCGCCGCCTCACCCGTCTGCTGCCGCGCCGTCGACCCGGTCGCGCGGCTCGTGCTCCCCGGCGTGCGCACCTACGGCACGGCCCTCGCCGGCCGGCACGAGGCGTACGGCGCGCTCGACCTGCACCGCGTCGTCGACCTGCGCGGCAGCTGGCGCGGCCGCAGCCTCGGCGTGCTGACGCCGGTCGAGCCACCGGTGCGGTTCGGGTTCAGCTCCACCCCGGCGACGCCCGCCTGCGTGCGGGTCGTGACGACCATCGACGAGCAGGCCGACGCCAAGCCGGTCGAGTAGGCCGGAGCGCTGGCGGAGGCCGTATCGAGACCTGGCGGGTGGTCTCGATACGCGCTCGTTCCTCGCGCTACTCGACCGGCTTGGAGTGCGCTACTCGACCGGCTCGGTGCCGTGCTCGGCGAGCAGCACGTCGCTGGCCTTCTCGCTGACCAGGTAGACCGCCGAGGCGATGAAGAAGCCCGGGATGTCGGGGAAGACCGACGCGTCGACCACCCGCAGCCCCTCGACCCCGCGCACCCGGAAGTCGCCGTCGAGCACCGCCCCGGGGTCGTCGTCGCGGCCGATCTTGGCGGTGCCGCACGCGTGGTGGCCCCACGCGTGGTCGCGCACGAACTCGCCCAGCGCCCGGCGATCGCGCACGTCGTCGCCGGGCAGCAGCTCGCGGCTCACCTCGACCTGCTCCAGGTGGCGCACCACGTCGCGGGCCAGCTCGATGCCGTCGACCACGCCGTCGAGGTCGGCCTCCCAGCCGGGCGAGCCCTCCTCGAAGTAGCGGAACCGGATGTCGGGCACCTCGCGCGGGTCGGCCGAGCGCAGCGTGACCGTGCCCGCGCGGTTGGTCGTGTGCCCCTTGAGCACGAGCAGCGACAGCCGGTCGTGCGCGGCGACGGCGTCGCGGGCGTAGCCGGGGTAGTAGCCGTGGAAGTCGATCGGCAGGGAGAACACGATGAGGTCGGAGGCCTCGCCCGCCACCGACGAGCGCGCGATGATCGCGGCCAGCGACCCGTTGGTGGAGTAGGGCCCGCCCGCGTCGTCGGCCCACTCCTGGAAGAGCGCGTCGCCCTGCTCGCCGTCCGCCGGCACGTCCAGCGCGGAGCCGGCGAACAGCGGATAGTCCTGTGCCAGCTCGTAGTTCACCGACACCTCGTAGCGGTCGTGCAGGTTCGCGCCGACGCCGGGGGCGTCCAGGCGCACGTCGATGCCGTGCTGCTCCAGCTGCTCGCGGGGCCCTATGCCGGAGAGCATGAGCAGCTGCGGGGTGTTGTACGCCCCGCCCGCCAGCACGACCTCCTTGCGGGCGCGCACGACCGACCGGGCCGGCTCGGCGGGTGCGTCGGAGGAGCCGGGGGCGGCGGCGTACAGGTCCGGGCCGGTGAGGACCTCCACGCCCACGGCCCGGTCGCCCTCGAAGACCACCCGGGTCGCCAGCGCGCCGAGACGCACCTGCAGCCGGTCGCCCGCCTCGCGCTGGGCCTGCTGCACCCGCTCGCGGCTGCCGTTGCGGTGGCCGTCGCGCACGGCGACGGGGATGAACGACATGCCCTCGAAGTCCTGCGGGGTGTCGCGGGCGTTGGCGTCGCGGGGGAGCGGGACCTCCTCGGGGATGCCGAAGCGGTCGCGCGCGGTGCGCTCCATCGCGCCGATGATGTCGAGGAACATCGGCTCGCGGCCGCCGACCTGCGGGTTGGCGCGGGTGGTCCCGAGCCAGCCGTCGGTGCCGTGCGCCGCCTTGCGGTCGCGGGCGGCCTCGTCGTCGCTGGGCAGCGGCTCGGCGTCGACCCCGCGCCAGGCCTCGAGCCGGTGGAACAGCTCGCGCATCGGGTCCGCGCCCCAGCTCGGGTCACCGGTGAGCTCGGCGAGCCGGTCCCAGTCGCTCGGGTGCGGATAGATGGTGACCAGCGCGCTGACCGCGGTGCTGCCGCCGAGGGTCGAGCCGCGCGGATAGAGCACCCCGCCGCGGTCGGGGACGTCCTTGGGGTCGCGGCGCTGCTGGCGCTCGTCGTCGTAGTGCTGGACGAAGAAGTCCCACCGCAGCGCGGGGTCCTCGCTGGCGTACGCCTGCATGATCGGGATCGAGTAGTACGGGCAGCCGTGGTCGCCTCCGGCCTCGAGCAGCAGCACCGAGTGGCCGGCGAGGGCGAGGTTCGCGGCGAGCGGACCGCCGCCGGCGCCCGACCCGACCACGACGAAGTCGAACTCCTGGGTGTCGGTGGTCATCGCGCTCAGCCGTGGATCTTGCTCATCCAGTCCCGGGGGACGCGATCGGCCGGGGCCGGAACCCCTTGCGCCTCAGGGTGACTCGTGGGCGGCGCGAGCTCCGGGCCGGTGCCGACGGCACCATCGCGGAAGTCGAAGAACCAGTCCTCGCCCGGCTCGAAGCTGGCGATGATCGGGTGGCCGGTCGCCTCGTAGTGGTGCGTCGCGTGCTGACTCGGGGAGGTGTCGCAGCAGCCGACGTGGCCGCAGGCGGCGCAGCGGCGCAGGTGCACCCACCAGCCGTCGGCGGTGGCGAGGCACTCCTGGCACCCCTCGCCGCTCGGGGCGGCGGCGGGGTCGATCTCGGGGGTGGCGTCGTTGCCGGTGGAGGTCATGGGCTCGACGCTACCCGCGGTCGGAGGACAAAGATGCTGGGCGGCGCGAGGCGCCGCCCAGCATCGTGACCCGAACGCTCGTCAGGACACGTCGACGAAGATCGGGTTGGAGTAGAACCACAGGTCGCCCCAGGGCGACTCCTGCCCGTCGGCGGCCGGCTCCATCTCGTCGGTGCTCGTGCCACGCACCCGGATGTAGCCCTTGGTGGTGACGTCGCGCAGGGTGTGGCGGATGACGTACTGCTTGCCCTGGCGGCGGAAGTCGCTCTTGCCGTAGCGCGCGACGACCTTGGTGGTCGGGTTCTTCGCGGCCTCGCGGTCGGACACCGGGCCGGTGACCTCGCCGGTGATGATGTCGACGCGGTTGACCACGGGGCGGTCGCCGTTGCCGTTGGGCGTCGTGCGCGGGGTGAAGCGCACCTCGACGGTCACGTCGCCGCCGCGGCCGCGCTTGACCTGGACCGTCTGGCCCACGGTGGCGGCGCGCCCGGCGCTGGCGGCCGAGAAGTCGAGGCCGTCGATCAGGTCACCGGTCGTGACGAAGATCCGGCCGTTGCGCAGCCCGTCCATGATGTCGGCGTAGTCCTGGCGGGCGTTGACGTAGGTCTTGGAGTACTCGCCCGGCCAGAAGTCGGAGCCGCCGCGGGTCCAGTGCACGTGCGAGTCCGACGTCGCGGTGATCCACCACTTGCGGCCCTCGCCGAGAAGGCTGTCCCACAGGCCGCCGACGACCGCGGTCATCTGGTCGTAGCCGCCGTGCGTGGGGTAGTTGCCGTACGACCCGCGCGCCTCGTTGACCAGCGGCCCGGCCTGGTGGCCCGGGGCGCCCTCGAAACCGATGTAGACGTCGGGGGCGGCGTCCTGGTTGTTGCGGAACTCGCCCGGGGTGTCCTGGCCCCACACGCCGAGGCCCTTCGCCGAGCGCGACGCGTGGTGGGCGATCACCAGCGGCTTGGCGGACATGCCCTGGGTGTAGCGCAGGAACTCGACCATCTTGGCCTCGGTGTCGCGGCTCGGGTCGGTCGGGAAGGCGTCGTACTTCGCGTAGCGCGACTCCAGGTCGTACAGCAGCTGGGCCTCGTCGGACCGGCGCGGGATCATCAGCGTGTGGTGGTCCATCTGGGGCGCGTCGAACTCCATGCCCCAGAACTGCAGGACCTCCGGCACCAGGTCGCGCGACTTCAGCAGGTCGGGGTAGGCCAGCTCGAGGTTGACCTTGGAGTGGGTCGGGCCGCCGTGGTCGGTGCACATCACCCACTGCAGGCCGAAGCTCTTGGCCATGATCGCGTTGGTGACGATCGGGTAGACCGCGTCGGCGCCCTTGGCGAACGTCGGCGGGTTGGTGCTGGTGTCGAACCGGCCGGAGTACTCCGAGTGGATGTGGTGGTCGCCGGCGCGCCAGGAGCGACCGCCGGTGCGACCAGACGGGCCCTTGCCGTTGCCCTTCGCGGACGCGGCGGGTGTGGCGAGCACCGCGGGGGCCGCGGCGAGGGTGGCGCCGACCCCGCCGTACTTCAGCAGCTGGCGGCGCGAGGGCACGACGGCTTCCGGGTCGGCCGGGTCCATCGCGTCCCAGCTGTCGTGCGGGTGGTCGTGCTCGTGGTCGTGGTGGTGGCCCATGGCTGCGGCTCCTGACGCGTGGCTGGCTGGGGGCGCCACCATCCAACGGAGCCAACCCTGCGACCGCGGCGTCGGCGAGGCGGCGATCGGTCGAACAGCAGGCGCCTACTGCGACCGTGTCGCAGCTGGGCCCGGTCGCCGCCTCGTCGGTGGTCACCCCCAGCATGGAGGGCATGACCGCACGCGCCCGACCGCTCACCGGCACGCCGTCGCCGGCGCCCGAGCCGTCGTACGCCATGGCGGCGCTGATCCTCGGGTGCCTCTTCGTGGGGTCCTCCTCGGCACTGATCAAGCTGTCCGGGGCGACCGCCGGCACCGCGGCGTTCCTGCGGTGCGCGCTCGCGCTGGTGGTCTTCGCGCCGCTGCTCGCGGTGGAGTGGCGACGGTTCGGGCTGCCGCCGCGGCGGATGCTCGTGCTCAGCGCGGGCGGCGGGGTGTTCCTCGGGGCGGACTACCTGATGTGGACCCAGAGCATCGTCGACATCGGCGCCGGCATCGCGACGGTGCTGATCGGCGTGCAGGTGGTGGTCTTCCCGTTCCTCGCGTGGCTCTTCCAGAAGGAGCCGGTGCCGACGCGGTTCCTCGTGGTGCTGCCGCTGATGTTCGTCGGGCTCGCGCTCACCGGCGGGGTGGTCGACGCCGACGCCGCTGCCTCGAACCCGGTGCGCGGAGCGCTGCTCGGGGTCGCGGCCGGGGTCTGCTACGCCGCGTTCCTCTTCCTCAACCGGCCCGCGAGCGCCCTCGACCGCCGGATGCTGTTCACCCCCGTCGGCACGACGACCTGCGTGGCCGCGCTCGGCATCGGCGCCGTCGCCGGCCTGGGCGACGTGGCCGGGGGCATCGACCTGGCGCTGTCCGCGCGGGCGTGGGTGCTGCTCACGATGGTCGCGGTGCTGGGGCAGGCGGTGTCGTTCGTGCTGATCGGGTACGGCCTGGTCCGGCTTCCCGCCGGGCGCGCGGCGGCGGTGATGCTGCTGCAGCCGCTCGGCGCGGTGGCGCTCGGCATGGTCGCGCTGCACGAGCGACCGACACCGGCGCAGTGGGCGGGCATCGTGATCACGGTGGTCGCCGTGGCGTTGGCGACCGTGACGCGTCGACGGCCGCGCCGGAGGGGCCGGTGATCAGCGGATGGTGGGGCGCCGCCCTCGTGCTCGGCGTCGCGTTCGCCTGGTCGGTCTTCGTCGGGGCCCGGTACGACTTCGACGACCGGCTAGCGGCGTGGTGGGTGCGACGCGCGCGGCGGTGGGGCCGGTCGGCCGGCCCGCGCTCGCTGCTCGTGTCGGCCGGGGTGCTGCTGGCGTACGTCCTGCTCGTGGCGGTGAGCCAGGAGCTGGGCGCGCAGCTCGGCGACGAACGGTGGGGGCTGCTGGTGCACGTCCCGGCGCTGCTGGCGTACGCGCCGTTCATGCTGGCCACGGCACCGATGCAGTTCAGCGCCTACACCTACTGGCGCGCCGACCTCGAGCAGGCCGGCGCCGACAAGCAGCTGGGGCGGCGCATCGCGTGGTGGGCGGGGGTCCCGTCGTTCGTCGGGTTGTTCGCGGTGCTGCTCGCGGTCGCGGGGGTCTTCGTGCTGTGAGCGGGGAGGCGGCGCGAGCGAGGTGCGGTGGCCGCCGCGGCGGCGGTCAGCGATGGCCGGCGCCGGTCAGCCGTCGTCGGTGCCGCGCCGGGGCGGCCAGCGGTCCTCGCCGACGGCCGTGATGACCGACTTCTTGCGGGTCAGGGCGGAGACGCCGATCACCGCCAGTGGCGCCAGGCTGACCGCGAGGCCCACGAGACTCGCCGGAACCGACATGGTCCAGCGCTCGGCGCCGGCCAGCGGCGGCAGCAGGCCGCGCGGGTCGCGCAGCACGGTGACGTCTGCGCCAGGGCCGGGGACACCACTCCGCGGATTCCATGTCCGCCCGGTGTCGTACGACCGCCAGTAGGCGACGCCGGTCTCGTCGCCGTAGTCGACCCGCACCGGATCGTCGGCGATGCGCGAGGACGACGGCAGGTTCTCGGTCACCCGGGCGCTGACCTGCTTCATGCCGGCGTCGGCGTACAGCCCCAGGGCGGAGAAGGCAAAGAGCCCCGGCGTCAGCGGGGTCAGGATCAGGAGCGCTCCGGGGACCCACGCCTTCCACCGGTGACTCACCTGCAGCAGGCTCACGAGCATCAGCCCGAGCCAGACGATGCCGACGGGCGCGAGCAGGAACCCGGGGCTCCACAGCCAGTTCAGCCAGTCGGAGCGCAGCATGACGAAGGCGAGCAGGACGTACGACAGGAGGGTCAGGGCGAGCAGCAGCACCCGCCGCGACCAGCGCATGCCGTCGAGCTCGGGGGTGGCGCCCACGTCGGCGGGAGTGCAGGGCTCCGAACCCCGGGGTGGCGGCGTGTCGGGAAGCCAGTCGCTCATCGGCGCCTCTCGATCGGGCCCGCGGCTGCTGGGCGGGCGGCTTCCCGCGTGGCGGCCGCCCGGCGGGCGTGCCACCAGCATGACGACAAAAGACCCGCCGGGTGTCGCGGTCGGCGATCACCCGGCGGGTCCGGTGGTGGAGCTGAGGGGATTCGAACCCCTGACCTTCTCATTGCGAACGAGACGCGCTACCAACTGCGCCACAGCCCCAGAAGCGAGAGCAACCATAACACCGGGCCGCGCCGCGTCCGAATCGACGTGAGAGGGTCGGCGCATGCAGCTGCGCGAACCCGCGAATCGTGTGTCCCCGCGGGCGAAGCCGTACTGGGCGCTGTCGTCGGGGCTCGGCTGGTTGACGGTCATCGCGATCCAGCTGGCGCTCGTGATCTTCATCGACGACACGCCCTGGTGGCGGTGGACGGCGCTCGGTCTGTCGGTCGTCGGGCTGGTCGTCGGGGTGCTGGTGCAGCCGCCGATCCGCTATCGCATCCACCGCTGGGAGGTCACGCCCACGGCGGTCTACACCCAGTCCGGCTGGATCTCCACCGCGCGGCGCGTCGCGCCGATCTCGCGGGTGCAGACCGTCGACACCTCGCGCAGCGGGCTGCAGCGCGTCTTCGGCCTGTCCAGCGTGTCGGTCACCACCGCGTCGTCGGCCGGCACGATGACGATCGACTGCCTCGACGCCTCCGTCGCCGACGAGCTGGTCGAGCACCTCACCGTGGTCACCGAGCAGTCCCGGGACGACGCGACGTGAGCGAGCAGCCCGGCCCCTGGCCCACGCCGCACGGGTCGACGCGTGCGCCACGGGAGGGTGGGCGTACGTCGGCCGGTGGTGCGACGGACGACAGCCCGCCCCCGACGTACGCCGGTGGCGGCTCGCCGGTCGACGCCGGCTCTCCCGGGGCCGATGCGGACGGGTGGCGCCGGCTCGACACCCGGATGCTGCTCATCCACCCGGTGCGCGAGCTGATCCGGTTCCTGCCGGCGTTCCTCGGCATCGCGATCGCGGGGACGACCTCCGGCGACGGCGAGCCGTGGTGGTTCGGGCTCGTCGCGGTCGTCGGTGCCGTGCTGCTGGGCGTGCTGCGCTGGTTCACGACGCGGTACCGCTTCACCCCCGACCAGGTGCAGCTGCGCACCGGCCTGATCAGCCGCAAGGTCATCACCTCGCCCACGGCGCGGGTGCGCACCGTCGACGTCACCGCGTCACCGATGCACCGGCTGCTCGGCCTGGCGGAGGTGAAGATCGGCACGGGCGCCGACTCCAGCGACCTCACGCTCGACGGGCTGTCCGCCCATCGCGCGACCGCGCTGCGCGAGGAGCTGATCCACCGGCGGCGCGCGGCGGGTGCGGGTCGCGCGGCGGGTGCGGGAGGTTCAGGGGGCGTCGAATCCTTCGACGGCGCAACGGCTTCCGGCGCTGGGGCTGGGGTCCGGGTGGGTTCTGGGGTTGAGGCCGGGATCGGCCCGGGGGCCGGGGTCGAGCTCGACCTCGACGAGCCGGAGCAGGAGATCGTCCGCCTCGAGCCGGGCTGGATCCGCTACGCCATGCTCACCTCGACGGGGCTGATCAGCGCTGCCGCGATCCTCGGCGTCGGGTGGCAGATCCTCGAGCGGGCCGGGTTCGAGGAGGTCAGCGGCAGCGCAGAGCAGCGCGCTGAGGACATCGCCGCCCAGATCGGCATCGTCGGGCTGGTCGCGAGCCTCGTGCTGGTGGCACTGCTCGGCGTGCTGCTGCTGAGCGTGCTCGGGTACGTCCTGATGTTCTGGAACTTCCGCGTCACCCGCAGCGTGCGCGGCGGCACGCTGCACGTCTCGCGCGGCCTGTTCACCACCCGCGCGACGACGATCGAGGAGGAGCGGCTGCGCGGCGTCACCATGAAGGAGACGCTGCCGATGCGGCCCGCGCGCGGCGCCACGCTCGCGGCGATCACGACCGGGCTCGCCAGCGACAGCGAGTCCGGCGGGATGCTCGTGCCGCCCGCCCCGGTGGCGGTCGTGCGGCGGGTGACCGACGACGTACTGCAGACGCCGGGCGTGCTCGACCACCCGTTGCAGCCGCACGGCCCCGCCGCGACCCGCCGCCGCTGGACCCGGGCGCTGAGCAGCGGGGTGCTCATCGCGGCGGTGGCGGTGGCGCTGACGTTCTGGTGGGCGCCGTGGCTGGGGCTCGTCGGGCTGGTGCCGCTGCTCGCCACGCCGTGGTTGGCATACGACCGGGCGCGCAGCCTCGGCCACGCGCTCACCGAGCGGTTCCTGGTCACTCGCAACGGCAGCGTCAGCCGCGACACCGAGGTCGTCGAGCGGCGCGGGGTGGTCGCGGTGACCGTGCGCGAGTCGTTCTTCCAGCGGCGCGCGGGCCTCGCCACGCTCGTCGTCGCGACCGCGGCGGGCGACGAGGTCTACGACGTCTACGACGTCGCCGAGCCTCGCGCCGTCGAGCTGGCCGCGGAGCTGCTGCCCCCGCACGTGCAGCCGCTCCTCACGGAATCCGTGTCTGCCTAGGGTTCCGCCAGTGAGGCGTGCCAACCGCGACCGCGCCGGCAGGCACGCTTCGGCGACGATGCCGGCAGGCCGGAGCTTGCGACGGGCTGCCGGAGGAGGAGCCGGAGCAGAAAGACCTAGATCCAGCTGGGGAACCAGTTGTGCATCGCCCAGAAGCCGCGCGGGACCACCTGGGCGGTGTAGATCGGCCACCAGAAGATGAAGAACGCCACGGCGACGGTCACGTAGGCGCCGACGGCGATCGCGCCCACGCGTCTGCGGACGGCCGATGCTCGTTCGGAGCCGAGGGCCATGCCGCACAGGTAGGTCACGATCAGCACGGCGAACGGCGCCATGACGACGGCGTAGAACGTGAAGATCGTGCGCTCCTGGTAGGCGAACCAGGGCAGCCACCCCGCCGCCAGGCCCGCAAGGATCGCGCCGGCCCGCCAGTCGCGCCGCAGCAGCCACATGAACAGCAGCACCGCGATGCCGACGGTGGCGACCCACCAGATCGAGACGTTGCCGAGCGAGGTGATGATCTTGGCGCACTCGTTGCTGCCGCAGCCCTCCTCGCCCCGCTTGGGGTACTCGGCGAAGAACAGCACCGGGCGGGCCTGGATCATCCACGACCAGGGGTTCGACTCGTACGTGTGCGGCGAGGTGATGCTGGCCGCCGAGTTGAACATGTCGAGGTGGTATTTCCACAGCGACCGCAGCGAGTCGGGCAGCCACGCGAACAGCGAGCTGTCCGGTTGCAGACCGGTGTCCTTGACGGCCGGGTTCTGCGCGCCCCAGTCGCGCTGGTACCCGGCGGTGCTGCGGAACCAGCCCCACCAGCTGGCGACGTAGACGACGACGGAGGTCACGACCATCGACACCAGGGCGGGGAGGGCGTCCTTGACGAACGTGGCGGAGTAGTACCGGCGTACGCCCACCGCGCGCCGCGCGCCGAGGTCCCACCAGACCGACATCAGCCCGAACGCGACGAGGAAGAAGCCGCCGGACCACTTGGTGCCGATCGCGAGGCCGAGGCAGATGCCGGCGACCCAGCGCCACGGCCGCAGCCCGAGCCAGGGACCACCGAGCTGCATCGCGCCGACGAACTGACCGGAGTCCTTGGCGGCGGCGACCTTGGCGGCGAGCCGTCGCCGGGCCCAGTCGCGGTCGGCGAGCAGCGCGACGAACGCCGCCACGACCCAGAAGGCGAGGATCCCGTCGAGGATGCCGACGCGGGAGTGGACGAACGACATCCCCTCGACCGCGATCAGCAGCGCCGCGACGTTGGCGAGCAGCGCCGAGCGGAACAGGTGCCAGGCGGCGCGGCCGACCAGGAAGATCGTCAGCGTGCCGCAGATTGCGACGGCGAACCGCCAGCCGAACGAGTCATTGATGCCGAACAGCTGCTCGCCCCAGCCGATCAGCCACTTGCCGACCGGCGGGTGCACGACCATGTCGGCGTCGGTGCCGTACGCCTGTGGCCAGGCGTTGTTCGTGAACAGCTTGTCGGCGTCGGCGCCTTCGTACCCCTCGGGGATGCGCAGCTCGTAGCCGTTCTGGACGGTCGACCAGCCCTGCTTGACGTAGTAGGTCTCGTCGAAGATCAGCTGGTGCGGCCGGCCGACGTCCCACAGCCGCAGCACGCCGCCGATGACCGTGATGATCGCCGGGCCGAGCCAGGCCCACAGCTTCTCCTTGGCCGAGCGGGGTCGTCCGAGGAGTCGGCGGAGCAGCCGGGTCTCGGTGTCGCTCTCACCCGCGGGCGAGGTCGGCGACGGCTGCGCGTCGGACCGGTCGAGCGTGGCTGGCACGGATGGGTCCCCCTTGGTCGTCTCGCATCGGTCGTCGGCGCTGCCTCGTCGGAGGGTAGTCGAGGGTGCTGAGCCTCCGGCGGCGACATTCGTACGCTGTCCCGCATGGCCGGACAGCTCATCCTCGCCGCGACCCCCATCGGCGACAGTCACGACGCCCCGCCCCGGCTGGTGCGTGCGCTCGCCGACGCGGACGTGGTGGCCGCCGAGGACACCCGCCGGCTGCGTCGGTTGTGCGACGCGCTCGGGGTCGTCCCGCGCGGTCAGGTGCTGAGTTATCACGAGCACAACGAGGCGTCGCGCACGGCGGATCTCGTGCGGCGGATCGCGTCAGGCGAACAGGTGCTGCTCGTCACCGACGCCGGCATGCCGTCGGTCAGCGACCCCGGTTATCGGTTGGTCGCCGCGTGCGTCGAGGCCGACCAGCCGCTCACCTGCATCCCCGGGCCGAGCGCGGTGCTGGCGGCGCTCGCGGTCTCCGGGCTGCCGGTCGACCGGTTCTGCTTCGAGGGCTTCCCGCCGCGCAAGGCCGGGGAGCGGACCCGCGCGCTGGCCGAGCTCGCCGACGAGCGCCGGACGATGGTCTTCTTCGAGTCGCCGCACCGTCTCGCCGACACTCTTGCCGCGATGGCCGAGGCGTTCGGGCCGGAGCGGCCTGCGGCGGTCTGCCGCGAGCTGACCAAGACCTACGAGGAGGTACGCCGGGGCGGCCTCGCCGAGCTCGCCGACTGGGCGGGTGAGGGGGTCCGCGGAGAGATCACCGTCGTGGTCTCGGGTGCCACGCGCCGCGCGGCCGACCCGGACGCCGCGCTGCAGCAGGTGCTGGGCCGTGTCGCGGACGGCACCCGGCTCAAGGACGCGACGCGCGAGGTCTCGGCCGCGACGGGCGTACCCGCGAAGCAGCTCTATGCCGCCGCCCTCGAGGCCCGCTCGGCCCCGAACCCCTCGGACTAGGCCGCTGCGCTCGCGCTGGTTCAGCCGCGCGGTCGCGCGCTCGGGCGGGCCGGGTGGTGCGGAGCGTGCGCAGCGCGTGTCGAGACCCGCGCCGCGCTCAGGCTGGTCGAGTGGTGCGGAGCGCGCATCCAGACCCCGGCCGCGCATCACCTCGGCCTCCGGCCTTCGGCCAGGTGATCGTGCAGCGCGGCTTCCTCAGGGGTGAGGGGTCGGGGGTTACCGAGTTCCTCCAGGCGCCGCGCGCCGCGCGCCTCCAGGAAGGACACGTCCTCCCCGGCAGCACGTTCGGTGAGGTCTCGGTAGCTCCCGGGACGGGTCGTGATCTCCCGCCCGGTGAGCGTCTTCCAACGGAGCGTCCCGGACGCGCCGGGCTGGACCTTCCACCAGCGGCGGGTCTTGGGGTTGTGGTGGCCGCGGTGCAGGAGGACGAGGTTGTCCGGATGGGTGGCCCCGTCCGCGGGACGTCGCGCGTCGCGGCACCACTCACGCACGTGGTCGAGGTCGACCCCGGTCCCGACGATCTCGCAGCCGGGCGCCCGGCACGTGCGGTCACGGGCCAGCACGTGCTCGCGCATCGCCTGGGTCGGCCGGTAGGTGCGGCTGCTGTCGATCGCGGCCCCGGTCGTCGAGTCGGTGACGATCCGCCGCCAGGTCGATCCCGCTCGCAGGGCGACCCGCCGCGCCTGGGCGGCCGTCAGCAGCCCGGACCCGGGGATCTCGGCGGGGAGCTGGTCCAGACCGAGCAGCGTGGAGAGGCACACCACCACATGGACCCGACCCGGCGGCGCGTCGCCGAGCAGCTGGTCGTCGGGCACGGTGCCGTGGACGAGCAGGTCGGTCGCGACGTCGCTGCGCAGCTGGGCCAGGTTGCGCGGATCACCCTCGGCACGAGCCTTGCGGGCCAGCCGGTCGATGCGCTCGTGCGCGGCGAACACGCGATCAGCCTCGGCGGAGAGATCGAGGCGGGCCATGCCGTGGTCGGCGGGTTCGGCATGCAGCTCACGTCCGGCGCGCGCCCGGGCGCGGACCCGTTCGGCGTCGACCTCGGGAGACGCCGCCGACCCGATGTCGCGGGCGAGCCGACGTCGGAACGTCTGCTGCGAGACGTTGCCCAGCTCGATCAGGGCAGCGGTCTCGGACGCGAATCCGTCTGGCACGCGGGCGATCTCGTGGCTGTCGGGCTGCGGACCGCAATGCAGGAGCGGCCCGGTGCCGGCGAGCAGGCTGTCCGACGCCATCCCGGGGAGCTGACCGCTGGGCTCGGTCGCGGGGTGCTGACCGTCGGGCTCGGTCGCGACGGGCTCGGTTGCGACGGGCTGGCCGTCGGGCTCGGCGCCCGGGAACTGACCGAGAGGCCCCGTCCCGGAGCCCAGGCCGGACGTGGCGGCAAGGCCGGGTTCGTCGATAGCAGGGGGAGCAACGTCGCCCGCCCGACCGTCTCCTGCCAGGCACTGACCCGCCACGTCGGCATCCGTCGCCGTTCCCGCCGCGCCGGCCTCCGGGGCTGCGCCAGACGACCGGCTCCTGGTAGCGCCGTCCGCGGGCACCTCAGCCGGAGGCCCAGCACCGGGCGATCGGGGGACAGGCTGGGCGCCGTCCGAGCCGACCCCGCCCGGCGGTGACTGGTCCGCGGCGGGGGCGGGGGCGTACCGCGGGAAGCTGCGGTGACCACCGGCCTGCGGGTCGGAGGACTTGGTGGCCTTCCCGTCGATCGGCCGCAGCGCGCGCCGCGCGATCTCGTCGGCGGTGAACGGGTCGAGATGCTCGGTCTCCTTCAGGACCGTGGTCGCGCGGTAGATCGACGTCGTGCCGCTCGCGATCCGCGCGCGGAGGTAGCCGGCTCGGGACTCCGGCGCGGACGCGAGCGCGACGCGGTCACGGCACTGTGTCAGGGGCAGTCCGGTGAGCACCTGCAGCTCGGTGGCCACGGCGGTGCGCGCCAGGCCGCAGCGGGTCGTGCGTCTTGACGGGGGATCGTGCTGGCCAAGGTCGAGGTTGTGGTCGGCCTCGACTGCCGCCAGCAGCCGCCGTACGCCCTCGATCTCGGCCGACTCGGCCCATGCCTGGATGCCCCGCGCCGCCCGGATCAGGTCGCCCGCCACCGCGCGTGCGAGGGCTGGGTCGTCGACCGGGTCGGGCCCGCCGGCCACGACGGTCGTCGGACCGGTGAGCCGGCTGGTGCCGACCGACGCCGGACCGGCCGGGTCGACGGCGACCGCCTCGATCGTCTCGATCAGCCAGTCGGCGACGTGCTCCGGCAAGGTGGCGAGCAGCGAGACGAGGTCGCACCCCTCGCCAGACGCGGGGGTGTCGTGCCGCTCCTCGTCACTCCGACCGTCTTCGTCCGGCCCGTGCCGTGCGCTGGTTCGAGCTGTCATCTGGATCCTCCCCCTGGTCGCGGTCCGATCCGCCTGACTGCGGCTCGTTCCGACGTTTGTTCGAACCATAGGGGTCGCCACTGACAGGCCTCTCGATCCCAGTGCTGGCGCGGCTGTCGGCTCGGACCGGTCGAGCCAGTCCGGAGTACGCCCTCCGCACCTCGTCGCGCCGACCCCAGTCGACATGGGCCGCCGGTCGGCGTTTGTCCGGGTAGGTCGGACACGGTGCGCGGCGTCGCATAGGGAGGTGGGGCTTGTCCGGATAGATCGGACACAGGGCCACGGGCGCGGCGGACAGCGACCAGCCGGCCTGTCCGAACGGGGCGGGCGACGTCGATGCGCGGGCGCCAGGGGGCCTGGAGACCGGGGCGCGTGGGGCGGCCCGGCGACCGGGGGCTTGTCCGTGTAGATCGGACCGCGTGGGACTGCCGGCGTCAGGGGCTCGGCGCCGACAGGAGGGTTGGCGGGTCTTGTCCGGATAGATCGGACAGGGTGCGCAGGGGCAACCCGGCGGCCGCTGACTACCCGGCTTGTCCGCATAGGGCAGACAACGTCGGTGCGTGGGTGCCGAGATGGCTTATGAGCTGCTGGGCACCGGTCACGGCGTGTCCGCCTGGATCGGACAAGTCGGGACGCCCGGCGCCAGGGTGCCCGGCGCCGCTGTGGACGGTTGGCCGGCGGTGGCTGTCCGGGCGGAGCAGACAGCGCTCAGTGCGCGGGTACCCAGGGAGCGGACCGTTGCAGGGTCAGCGGCCGTGCCCGGACAGGGCGGACAGCGTCGGTAGGCGGGCGGGCCCAAGTCACCCCGATCAACGACCAGCGACCCAGGCTCGGCGGTTAGGGGTGTCCGTCTCAGGCGGACCACGAGCTGCACCTGGCGCACGGGGAATCGTCCTCATGAGGCTCAGCCCCAGGATGTGTCCGAATGGATCAGACACCCGATCGTGCGGCGGCAGGGGCGGGCTCCGCAGAGACCGGACACTGGGCGAGCGAGGGGTCTCGATACGCGGCTCGTACCTCGCCGCTACTCGACCATCATGGATCTGCTGCGCGGAGCGAGGGGTCTCGATACACAACTCATGCGCATAGCTACTCGACCGGCGAGTCCGCCCGGACCACGAGCTCGTTGCCCTCCGGGTCACAGAGGCGCCAACGCTCCTGCGACGTCTCCAGCAGCCGGCCACCGGCGGTCTGCGTCTCGTCCACCCGCCGCGCGGCGACGTCTGACGGCAGGGCGAGCTCGAGGTGGAGGCGGTTGCGCTGCCGCCGCCGGGCTGCGTCCGACACGTCGAGCTGCTGGAACACCAGCTCCGGCGTCAGCCGCCGCGGGTCGTGGATATCGGTGACCTCGGGCCGGCGGTCGGGGACGTACCCCAGCGCCGCCGCCCAGAAGCCGCGCACCGCCCCCACGTCCGCGGCGTCGAAGAACACCTGGACGAACCGCGCCAACCCCGGCTCCGGCGTGGCGCCGATCGCACGGGCGGCCCGTTGCAGCGCTCCGGCCAGCGCGGTGAAGTCGACGGCGAGCCCGTGCGCGTCGCCGAGCCACTGGTCCTTGCCGCTGTCGAGGACGACCAGGCAGTGGCGTACGTCGATCAGCAGCGGGAATCCCGCCTCGCCGGCCAGCGCGGCCGCGGCGGTCATCAGGTCACGCTGCTGCGCGGTGGACCGCACGCGGTAGCACGCCATCGCGCTGAACACGACCTGCCAGTCGGTGGTCCCGCTCACCCTGGCCACGTCGTCCGGCCCACCTATGTCGTCCGGCCCGCCCGGGTCGCCTGGCTCGGCCGCCTCGCCCGACCCGCCCGAACCGTCCGACCCGTCCGCGCGCTCCGGCCCGTCCGCCGCGCCCAGGTCACCGAGCTGCTCGCCCGGCACCAGATCGACCTCGTTGCCGTCGCGGTCGCTGTGCCGCACGCCGTACGCCCCCGTCGCCTCCCCGAGTCCTGCTCGGTCGATCTGGTCGGGCGGGCGGACCACGTCGAGGTGGACGCGGTTCCGCAACGGCCGCAGCTCGGGCGACGGCCTGATCCGCACCGCGGGGTCGCGGCTCAGCGGGTCCGCCAGGTCACCGCCCGCGGCCGGCGCGTAGTCGAGCGCGCGCTGCCAGAACGGCCGCACCGACTCGGGGTCGGCGCTCTCGATCACGACGCTCAGCTGCTGCAGCAGGGATGGTCGGGACGCCAGCCCCAGCTCCCGCGCGGCCGCCGACGCAGCGTCCAGCGCCCTGTTGGGTGCCGCAGCCGCGAACCGGACCCGCACCCCCGTCGTACGCACGTCGACCGAGACCAGCCCGTCCAGGTCGAGCAGTCGCCCGACGAGGTCGGCGCCCGCGCCCAGCGACGGTGCGTCGAACCAGGCCGACCGTGATCCGTCAACGCCGCGCCAGTCCGGCAAGGGGTGCGCCATACCGGGAACGGTATGGGTCGCGGGATGCCTGTCCGACCTGATCGGACAACAGGGGGTCTCGATACGCGGCTCGTACCTCGCCGCTACTCGACCAGCGTGATCCAGCGGCGCGGGGCGTGGTCTCGATACGCGGCTCGTCCCTCGCCGCTACTCGACCAGCGTGATCCAGCGGCGCGGGGCGTGGTCTCGATACGCGGCTCGTACCTCGCCGCTACTCGACCAGCGTGGTTCCGGCTACTCGACCACCGTGATCCAGCCTGCGCGGCCCGCGTCAACCGGTCTCGTCGTCCCGCTTCGACGCGTCGATCTCGAGCGGCTCGGTCTGACCGGTGCGGTAGGCGGCGCGGCCGACCATGTGACTGCCCACCGGGATCGTGAGCAGCTGGAACAGGCTGATCAGGATGATCATTCCGATGCTCAGCGGGTCCCGCAGCCGCAGCGCGAGCCCGAGCAGCACCAGCAGGACGCCGAGCACCTGCGGCTTCGTGCCCGCGTGCATCCGACTGAGCAGGTCGGGGAAGGTCAGCAGCCCGATCGACGCGGCCAGGCACAGCAGCGCCCCGGCGAGCAGCATCAGCAGGCCGACCCCGTCGAAGATCGCGGTCCAGCTCATGACGCCCCTCCCCGCCGTACGTCCTCGCCGGGCTCGTCCGACCTACCTCGCCCCGGCGCGCCCGCCGCGCCCGACGCAGCCTGCCCCGGCATGTCCACCTGCCCGGACGCATCCACCCCGGCGGGCGGCTGCCCAGGTCCCATCGGGACGTCCCGGTCGCGTGCGACGAACCGGGCCACGGCGACCGAGCCGGTGAACCCGACCAGCGACAGCGAGATCAGGATGGGCAGCGTCGTGCTGTGGTCGGTCGCGGCGGCCTCGACGGCCAGCACGCACACGATGATCGAGACCAGTACGTCCGAGGCCACGACCCGGTCGAGCACGCTCGGCCCGCGCACGATGCGCACCAGGGTGAGCAGCGCCGACAGCACGAGGATCGTGCCGATCACCCACAGCACACCCTCCTCGAAGCCACTCATGCGCGCACCTCCTGGCCGCAGCTGGGGTCCTCGGCGAGCGCGTTCAGCACCCGCGTCTCCTGGGCGAGGATCGTCCGACGTACGTCCTCGGCGCCACCCGCGTCGTGCACGTCGAGCGCGTGCACCAGCAGGGTCCGCTCGCTCGTGTCGAGGTCGATCACGACCGTGCCGGGCACGAGCGCCACCATCTCGGCGGTGAGCGTCTGCAGGAACTCGTTGGCGCAGCGCAGCTGCACCGACACCAGCACACCGCTGGTGGAGCGGCCGCGGGTGACGGCCTGCCAGGCGACCTGCACGCTGGCGCGCACCAGGTGCACCGTGAACTGCGCGACGAGCACGACGAGCGGCCACGGCCGTACCCGCACGCCGGTGACGAGCCGGGGGAGCGGGAAGGCCAGCAGCACCAGCGATCCCAGCGCCATCCCGCCCAGCACGTTGGCCCAGGACAGGTTGCCCCAGAGCATCACCCACACCAGCGTGAGGGTGGCCAGGGGCACCAGGTGGATGCGTTCGCGGATCATGGCGTCGCCTGCTGACTGAGCACGGCACCGACGTACGGCACGGTCGAGACGAGGTCGGTGGCCGCCCGGTCGGTGATCGCGAACAGCGGCCCGGCGACCACGGTGATCAGGCACCCGATGATGACCAGGCCCATGGTCGGCGCGACGACGCCGATGGACAGCGGCTTGTCCGAGCCCTGCTCGGCGGCGGCGTGGTGGGCGGCCACCTCCTCGGGCTCGCTGCGCCAGAACGCGCGGGTCCAGACCCGGCTCATGGGGTACAGCGTGAGCAGCGACGTCGCGGCCGCGCCAGCGATCAGCAGGTAGGCCAGCGGGGTGCCGAGGTCGGCACCGGCCTGCATCAGCCCGACCTTGCCGATGAACCCGGAGAACGGCGGGATCCCGGCCAGGTTGAGGGCGGGGATGAAGTACAGGATGCCGAGCAGCGGGGCCGCCGCGCCGAGCCCGCCGAGCCTGGCCAGCGAGGTGGACCCGCCGTACCGCTCGATCAGACCGGTCACGAGGAACAGCGTCGTCTGGATCGCGATGTGGTGGATGACGTAGAAGATCGCGGCGGAGTATCCCGCGACCGAGCCGACGCCGATCCCGAACACCATGTAGCCGATGTGGCTGACGAGCGTGAAGGAGAGCATCCGCTTGATGTCGTCCTGCGCGATCGCCCCGAGGATGCCGACGAGCATCGTGAGCAGGGCCGCCCACAGCAGCACGGTGTTGAGCCGCCCGTCGGTGAACAGCAGCGTGTTGGTGCGGATGATCGCGTAGATGCCGACCTTGGTGAGCAGCCCGGCGAACACGGCGGTGACCGGCGCGGGCGCGGTGGGGTAGGAGTCCGGCAGCCAGCCCGACATCGGGAAGACGGCCGCCTTGATGCAGAACGCCAGGATCAGGCTCGCGTGCAGCGCCAGTCGGGTGCCCTCGGGCAGGTCGGGGATGCGCTCGGACAGCAGCGCCAGGTTGACCGTGCCCGTGGCGGCGTACGCGAACGCGATCGAGGCGAGGAACAGCAGCGACGACAGCAGCGAGACGTACGCATAGCTGATGCCCGCGCGCACCCGCTCGGCGGTGCCACCGAGGGTGAGCAGCACGAAGCTCGCGGCGAGGAGCATCTCGAAGCCGACGTACATGTGGAACAGGTCGCCGGAGATGAACGTCGTGCTCACGCCGGCGGCGAGCACCAGCAGCGTCGGGTGGAAGATCGGCAGCGGCGCCTCGCCGTCGTCCTCGGTGTCGAACGAGGACCGGCCCTGGCCGATGGAGTACAGCAGCACGCCGAGGATCACGACCGACGAGACGATCAGCATCAGCGCCGACAGCCGGTCGACGACCAGCGAGATGCCCTCGGTCGGGCCCCAGCCGCCGGACTGCACGACCTGCGGGCCGCCCCGGTCGGCCGCGCCGAGCAGCATCGCGCTGATCACCAGGTTGCTGATGAGCACGGTGAGGCTGACTCCTCGCTGCACCAGCGTGTGCCGGGCCGCGGCGAGCGTGACGCCGGCGCCGACGAGGGGCAGCAGGACGGGAAGGGGTACGAGCACCGCCCCGTTCATCGCTCGTCACCTCCCGGCGTGGGCGCGGCCGGGCCGTGCGGGCCGTGGCTCGGCCCGTCGCCGTCGCTGTCGTGCGCCTCGTGCGCCTCGTCAGCGTCGTCGACGCTGTCGTCGTCGGTGGTGCGGGCGAGCGCGTCGTCCTCGAGCTCGTCGTGCTGGGACTCGTCGTGGAAGTCGCTGGCGGACATGTCGTTCTCCAGCGCCAGCTGGCCGATGCGCGCGGTCTCGGCGTCGTCGGCGAGCACGTCGGTGCGCGAGACCTGCCAGGCGCGGTGGGCGAGCGCGAGCATGAACGCCGTGAGGCACAGGCCGATGACGATGGCGGTCAGCACCATCGCCTGCGGCACCGGGTCGGACTGCTCGGCGGGGTCGGAGTCGCCGAGGATCGGCGCGCGGCCGGCGGGGCCGCTGGCGATCATGAACATGAGGTTCACGCCGTTGCTCATGAGCAGGAAGCCCAGCAGCGCGCGCACGACCGACCGGGCCAGCAGCAGGTAGACGCCGCAGCCGAACATCACGCCGCAGACGATCACGAGCAGGAAGGTGGCGCTCATCGTGACTCCTCCCGCTGGACCGACTGGCCGGCCTCGATCTGCAGGTCGATGCGCGCCCCGAGGCTGCGCAGCAGGTCGAGCATCAGCCCGATGACGACGAGGTAGACGCCGACGTCGAAGATCACCGAGGTGACCAGGTGCACGGCACCGAGCAGCGGCACGTCGAGGTCGAAGACCCAGCTCTGCAGCGGCGCGCCGCCGAACAGCATCGACGCCAGGCCGAACCCGGCCGACAGGAACAGGCCGACGCCCATCAGCAGACCGGGCATGACGGGCGCGGCGGCCATCAGCTCACGGCGCGACCCGGCGAGGTAGCGCACGGCCAGGGCGAGGCCGGCCATCAGCCCGGCCGCGAAGCCGCCGCCGGGGTGGTTGTGCCCGGAGAAGAGCAGGTAGAGCGACCAGATCATCATCACGTGGAAGATCAGCCGGGTGACGACCTCGAAGATCGTCGAGCGGCGGTCGGGCCGCACGCTGGAGCTGAGCCAGCGCTGCGAGCCGTCGAGGCGCACCGGCGACTGGCGCACCGAGCGGCGCTGCAGCGTGTCGCGGATGACCATCAGCGCCTGGTCGACGTTGCCGCTGTTGACGAAGATCAGCGACGCGACGCCCGTGGCCGCGACGAGCACGACCGACAGCTCGCCCATGGTGTCCCAGGCGCGGGTGTCGACCAGGATCACGTTGACGATGTTGTTGCCGCCGCCGAACTCCTTGGCGCTCTCGTAGAGCCCCTGCCCGGCCGGCGCGGTGCTGCGCACGGTCGCGGCGGTGAGCGCCAGGCCGGCCATGGTCAGTCCGGCGAGGGTGCCGAGCAGCGCCCGCCACCGACGTACGAACCGGGGCGCGTCGTCGGGGAAGCGCCCGGTGAACCGGCGCAGCACCAGGATGAACACGACCAGCGACACGGTCTCGACGAGCGTCTGGGTGAGCGCCAGGTCGGGCGCGCCGTGCAGCAGGAAGAGCAGGGCCGTGCCGTAGCCGGTGACGCCGACGAGCAGCACCGCGCGCATGCGGCGCCGCGCGCGGGTGGCGGCGAACGCCGCGGGGATCAGCACCAGCGCGACGGCCAGCTGGGCCGGGGTGTCGACCAGGCGGATCTGGTCGGGCCAGGTGACCCCGCCGAACAGCAGGATGCCGCCGGGCACGAGCACCAGGATCGTGATGATCAGCCCGAGCGTCATCGGCAGCGAGCCGCGCTGCAGCGCACCGGTGATCTCCAGCGACGCGCGGTCCAGCTGCCCCATGACGAAGCGGTACGCCTGCTGCGCGCTGGGCACGTGCGGCGCCCGCTGCTGGGTGGCCTCGACCCAGGTGCGCGCCGCGAACAGCGCGGCACCGAGCGCCCACGAGGTGACCGACAGCAGCAGCGCGAGGCTGAACCCGTGCCAGCCGCCGAGGTGGACGGTGGTCAGGGTCGCCGGCCAGGCGTCGACGTACGGCTGGAGGTAGGGCGCGAGCCAGGTGGCGACCAGGCCGAAGGCGAGACCCAGGAAGCCCAGCAGGGCCGGGATGCCCACGAGCACCGCGCCCTGCGGCTTCACCTCGGTGCGCGGGCGGCTGGGCACGGTCGCGAAGGCGCCCCACAGGAAGCGCGCGGTGTAGGCGACGGTCAGCGCCGACCCGAGCACGATCACCGCGAGCACCGCGATCTCGGCGGTGGTCGAGCCGAGCGGCCCCTGCCCGTCCTGCGGCCCGAGCAGGAACGCGCCGAGCGCGGCCTCCTTGCCGAAGAAGCCGAGCATCGGGGGCAGGCCGGCCATGCTCATCCCGGCGACCACCGCGCCGGCCATGAGCACGGGCGCCTGCTTGCCGACGCCGCTGAGCTCGCGCAGGTCGCGGGTGCCGGTGGCGTGGTCGATGGTGCCGACGGTGAGGAACAGCGAGGACTTGAACAGCGCGTGCGACAGCAGCAGGCCCACGCCGGCGAGCGCGGCGGCCCGGCTGCCGGTGCCGACGAGCATGGTGAGGAAGCCCAGCTGGCTGACCGTGCCGTACGCCAGCACCAGCTTCAGGTCGGTCTGGCGCAGCGCGCGCAGCGCGCCGTGGATCATCGTGGCGCCGCCGAGGACCAGCACGGTCGGGCGCCACATGGTGGTCTCGGCGAACGCGGGGGCCAGGCGGGCGAGCAGGTAGATCCCGGCCTTGACCATCGCGGCGGCGTGCAGGTAGGCGCTGACCGGGGTGGGCGCGGCCATCGCGCCGGGCAGCCAGAAGTGGAACGGCACGAGCGCCGACTTCGAGATCGCGCCGACCAGCACCAGGACGACCGCGACGTCGATCGCGAGGCCGGTGGGCGGAGCCGCGAGGACCCCGCTGATGGCGTACGTCCCCGCGGCCTGACCGATGATCACGATCCCGACGAGCATGGCCAGCCCGCCGGCGGTGGTGACCACGAGCGCCTGCATCGCCGCGGCGCGGCTGGTGCGGCTGGTGGTGCGGTGCCCGATCAGCAGGAACGACAGGACGGTCGTGGCCTCCCAGAACACGTACAGCACGAGGAGGTTGTCGGTCGTGACCAGACCGAGCATCGCCCCGGCGAACGCGGTGAGCGACCCGGCGAAGCGCCCGAGCCCCTTGCTGGCGTCGTCGAAGTAGCGGGCGCAGTAGGCCAGCACGAGCGCGCCGACGCCGCCGACCACGAGGGTGAGCAACCAGCTGAGCGTGTCGAGCCGGAAGGTGAGGTCCATGCCGAGCGAGGGCACCCAGGTGAGGCGCTCGGTCGGGTTGACGCCGTCGTGCACCTCGCCGCTCTTGGCGAGCGCCCACGCGAAGGTCGCGGCCGGTGGCAGCGCGAGGAGCCAGAACGCTCGCGTCCCCAGCCGGCGAACGAGCCAGGGGGCGCCACAGGCCGCTACCAGGTGGACGACCAGCAACGCGATCACGCGAGCTCGGCTCCAATCAGGGGTCGGGCGGCGTCAAGAGGGAGAGCCGTGCGGGGGCTCGTGGAACATTCTACGGTCCGGCTCAGGCGTACGCGCCCGTCGCCCTTCGCCGCTTGCGGTAGCGCGCGATGCGCCGCCAGAGCCAGAAGATGCCGACCCCCATCGCGATCAGGCCGATGATCACCAGAAGGGGTGTGAAGATCGCGAGCACGCTCATCCCGAGGGAGGTGGCGTCCTCCACCCCGGAGAGCACGGGCGCCCCCATGCCGGCCGTCGTGACGTTGACGGCGGGGCGGGTGGCGGCCTTGGTGGTGTGCACGATCCCGGCGATGATCACCCCGCCGATGGCCCCGACCCAGGGGTACTGCTGCATCCAGCTCGCCTGGTCCAGCTGCTGGTCGGCGGCCTGGGTCGCGGCGAAGACGACGCCGCCGACGGTGGGGCGCACGGCCGTGCCGATCATGTCGTTCATCGAGTCGATCGCGGGGATCTTGTCGAGCACCATCTCGGCGAGCAGCAGGAACGTCGCGCCGCCGATCGCCCACGGCGACTCGATCCAGGCGAACTGCGAGGGCAGCACGATGACGTCGCTGAACCGGGCGACCAGCGCGACCATGAGGAAGGGGATGTAGGCGTTGAGCCCGGCTGCCGCCGACAGCCCCGCCCCCGTCAGTGCGGCGAACATGTGACCTCCTCGCGGGCCCCGAGCGCCCGAGCTGGAACACACCGTGCCACAGGCGAGGATCCTCTCGCCCGGCAACGCGCGTGCGTCCTGGTGCATCTATCCCGTACATCCGGCGCCGAGGGGAGCGCCGGGCCCGCCGGTGGGGACCGGCGGGACGATGCGCACAGAAGGGGGACGTGGTCATGGCCACGAAGAAGTTCTCGCGACGTTCGATCGGGGTCGCCGCGGCGGTGACCGCGATGATCGGCATCGGCGCGGTCACCGCGACCGGGGCGCCGGCGCAGGCGCTGGGGATGGGGCAGAAGACGCTGTCGTCGTCGACCTCGGTGGTGGTGCTGCGCTACGGCAGCACCGGACCGCTGGTGAAGGAGTTGCAGCGGCGGCTCGGCATCACCCAGGACGGCAGCTTCGGCAAGCAGACGCTGGCCGCGGTGAAGGCCTTCCAGTCGCGCAAGGGGCTGCAGCCCGACGGTCTGGTCGGCCCGCTGACCTGGAAGGCGCTCGGCGGGTTCCCCGGCGGCACCGGCGGATCCGCAGGAACGATCTACCTGACGTTCGACGACGGGCCGAACCCGACGTACACCCCGCAGGTGCTGTCCGTGCTGCGCAAGCACAACGTGAAGGCGACGTTCTTCATGCTCGGGCAGAACGCCGCGGCGAACCCGTCGCTGGTGAAGCGGGTCTACTCCGAGGGGCACCAGGTGGGCAACCACTCCTGGAACCACCCGAACATGACGGGGCTGTCCGACTCGGCGGCGCTGTCGCAGATCGACCGCACCGACCGGGCGCTCGGGAACGGGATCAGCTGCTTCCGGCCGCCGTACGGCGCGACCAACACCCGCATCCGCAGCCTCGCGGCCAAGCGCGGCGAGAAGACGATGCTGTGGACGATCGACACCAACGACTGGCGCCGGCCGGGCTCGGGGGTCATCGCCTCGCGCATCGTGTCCAACGCGCGCAACGGCTCGATCGTGCTGATGCACGACGCCGGCGGCAACCGCTCGCAGACCGTGGCCGGCGTCGACAGCGCCATCGGGCAGCTGAAGGCCAAGGGCTTCCGGTTCGCGACGCTGCCCGGCTGCTGACCGGTCGAGCAGGCCGGGGCGCTCACGCTGGTCGAGCAGGCCGGAGCGCTCACGCTGGTCGAGCAGGCCGGAGCGCTCACGCTGGTCGAGTAGGCCGGAGCGCTAGCGGAGGCCGTATCGAGACCGCGCTGATACGCAGATGAGGGCCTTGCCTCGTGGCTCCTAGGATTGCCAGCCATGAGCAAGGTCCTCACTGCTGTCGCCTGGCCGTACGCCAACGGGCCACGCCACCTCGGCCACGTCGCCGGGTTCGGGGTGCCCTCGGACGTCTACAGCCGCTACATGCGCATGGCGGGCCACGACGTGCTCATGGTCTCCGGGTCCGACGAGCACGGCACCGCGATCCTGGTGCAGGCGGACGCGGCGGGGATGACCGCCCGCGAGTTCGTCGACCTCAACCACCCGGTCATCGCGCGCGAGCTGACCGACCTGGGCTGCTCGTACGACCTCTACACCCGCACCACGACGGCGAACCACTACGCCGTGGTGCAGGAGCTGTTCACGACGATCCACCGCAACGGCTACATGGTCGAGGAGACCACGCGCGGTGCGATCAGCCCGTCGACCGGGCGCACGCTGCCCGACCGCTACATCGAGGGCACCTGCCCGATCTGCGGCTACCCCGACGCGCGCGGTGACCAGTGCGACAACTGCGGCAACCAGCTCGACCCGACCGACCTGATCGACCCGCGCAGCAAGATCAACGGGGAGACGCCGGAGTTCGTCGACACGACGCACTTCTTCCTCGACCTGCCGGCGCTCGCCGACGCGCTGACGGAGTGGCTCGACGAGCGCGAGGCGAGCGGGGAGTGGCGCCCCAACGTCATCAAGTTCTCCAAGAACATCCTCGAGGAGATCCGCCCGCGCGCGATGACCCGCGACCTCGACTGGGGCATCCCGATCCCGCTCGAGGGCTGGCGCGACCAGCCGAAGCGGTTCTACGTCTGGTTCGACGCGGTCATCGGCTACCTCTCCGCGTCGATCGAGTGGGCCCGCCGCCTGGGCGAGCCGGAGAAGTGGCGCGAGTGGTGGGACACCGGCTCCGCGACGGAGCCCGGCGGGCGCGACGCGAATCCTGATGCGGCCAGGGCGAGCTCGCCGACCACCCAGGCGGACGCGGGCTCCGCGACGGAGCCCGGCGGGCACGACGGAGTCGGGGCCGCCGGGCGGAGGAGCGGAGCCCCAAAAACATCGGAAGTACGCATGGAGAGCTCCGACGAAGGAGGAGCCATCCATGCGTACTTCATGGGGAAGGACAACATCGTCTTCCACTCCCAGATCTGGCCGGCGGAGCTGTTGGCCTACGACGGGCGCGGGGCGCGCGGGGGCGAGCCGGGGACGTACGGCGATCTGCGGCTGCCGACCCAGGTGGTCGCCTCGGAGTTCCTCAACCTCGAGGGCGCGCAGTTCTCGACCTCGCGCGGGCACGTGCTGTACGTGCGCGACGTGATCGACCGCTACGGCGCCGACGCGCTGCGCTACTACATCGTGGCGGCGGGCCCGGAGAACCAGGACGCCAACTTCACCTGGCCGGAGTTCGCCCAGCGCAACAACGCCGAGCTGGTCGCGGGCTGGGGCAACCTGGTCAACCGCACGGCGTCGATGGTGCACAAGAACATCGGCGAGATCCCGGCGCCGGGTGCGCTGGAGCCGGTCGACGAGGCGGTGCTCGCGACGGTCGAGCGCGGTTTCGGCACGGTCGGGGGGCTGATCGCGCAGCACCGGCAGAAGGCCGCGCTGACCGAGGCGATGCGGCTGGTCGGCGAGGTGAACAAGTACGTCTCCGACACCGAGCCGTTCAAGCTCAAGGGTGACGACCAGCGCGCGCGGCTGGAGACGGTGCTGCACACGCTCCTCCAGTGCGTGAGCGACCTGAACACGATCCTCGCGCCGTTCCTGCCGCACGCGGCCAACCGGGTGCACGAGATCCTCGGTGGCACAGGCGAATTCGTGCCGATGCCGCGGCTCGACGAGGTCGAGGATCTCGACGACGGGCGGACGTACGCCGTCATCACCGGCGAGTACACCCAGACCCCGTCGTGGGGCCGGGTGGCGGTGACGCCGGGCACGCCGATCGACAAGCCGAGGCCGGCGTTCGGGAAGATCGAGCCGGAGCAGGTCGAGGAGGAGCGCGCGCGACTGCGGGCGCGCGGCGGCGAGGCGCCCGAGGGCGAGGTGTCGCCGGCGTGAGCAAGCGGCACGAGACCGGTCACCACGGGGGCAGGCCGCCCGCGCCCGACCGGTTGCCGCTGCCGGTGGTCGACAATCACACCCACCTGGACATCTCGCGCGACGGCGGGCCGCTGCCCGACCTGACCGCGACGATCGCCGAGGCGAGCGCGGTCGGGGTCGACCGCATGGTGCAGATCGGGTGCGACCTCGACGGCGCCCGGTTCACCGAGCGGGTCATCGACGAGCACCCGCAGCTGCTCGGCGGGGTCGCGCTGCACCCCAACGAGGCCCCGGCGCTCGCCGAGCGCGGCGAGACCGACGCGGCGCGCGCCGAGATCGAGCGGATCGCGCAGCACCCCCGGGTGCGGGTCGTGGGGGAGACGGGGCTCGACTACTTCCGCACGGGCCCCGAAGGCGTTGCGGCACAACAGGACTCGTTCCGTTGGCACATCGACCTGGCGAAGCGGCTGGGCAAGGCGCTGCAGATCCACGACCGCGACAGCCACGACGACGTGCTGCGCATCCTGGCCGAGGAGGGGGCGCCCGAGCACACGGTGCTGCACTGCTTCTCGGGCGACATCGAGATGGCGCGCGAGTGCGTGCGCCGGGGCTACCTGCTTTCCTTCGCCGGCACGGTGACGTTCAAGAACGCCCGCGAGCTGCGCAACGCCCTGTCGGTGGTGCCGCTGGACCAGCTGCTGGTCGAGACCGACGCGCCCTACCTCACCCCCAGCCCGCACCGCGGCGCCACCAACGCCCCCTACCTGGTGCCGCTCACCGTCCGCGCGATGGCCGCCGTGCTGAACACGGACGTACCCACCCTCTGCGAGAACCTCTCCGCCACCAGCGAGCGCGTCTACGGCCCCTGGGCCTGACGCGCCGGCCGAGCAGGCCGCGCGGACCCGGCACCCCCGCTGAGAGTGCGCGAAGTGCCCCTTCCGGCGCGGTCCGGTGGGCGTGTCGTGCACACTCAGCAACCCGACGTGACGCAACCCTCACACCCAACCGTTACCGAAATTTGACCTTTCGCGAACGGTCCGTCACGGTAGTGCGGTCCCCCCGAGGTCGGTCGACGCTCGGACGCGGCCCACTGTCGGGTCTGGGAGCGCCGCCTCGGGCGGCGTGGGACGTCGCGTCATCGCCGCACATCGATGCCGCACGTCCCTGCCCGAGCGTCCTTGGCCGGCCCCGGTCCGCACGACATCGGAGAACCGTGACCGTTCGCACCACCAAGACCCGACTGACGCTCGCCGTCGCCGCGCTCTCGACGTTCGCCCTGGCGGGCTGCGGCGAGGCGACCCCGCCGAAGAACGCGCTGCTGGAGTCGACGCCGACCGCGTCCGCCCCGAGCACCCCCGCGCCGGCGCCCTCGAGCAGCACCCCGACGACGACGCCGAGCACCAGCTCCTCGAGCACCTCCAGCAGCTCGAGCGCGACGTCGGCGACGAAGTCCGCCACGAAGGCGGCCGAGCCGACCCGCACCGCCGAGCGTGACCGCGCCGCCCGCGGCGCCGACCGCCCCGCCATCAGCGTGCGCACCGTCGAGGACACCCGCACCCTGAAGTTCAAGACCGAGCGCCGCTACGACCCGCAGGCCGCCAAGGGCCAGGTCACCGTCGTCCGCGAGGGCGTCACCGGCCGCGCCGAGGTCACCCTGCGCCAGACCGTGTCGGGCAAGAAGGTCGTCAAGACCGAGGTCGTCGACACCGACGTCACCCGCAAGCCGGTCAACCGCGTCGTCGTCATCGGCACCAAGGTCGAGGAGCGCAAGGAGACCCCCAAGCCGACCGCGACCGCGAAGCCGAAGCCGACCGAGAAGCCCAGCCCGCGCCCGACGCCGACCCAGACCGAGGAGCCGCAGGAGCCCACCTCGGGCCTCAACCTGGCCCGCTCGGCCATGTGGGACCGCATCGCCCAGTGCGAGAGCACCGGCAACTGGTCGATCAACACCGGCAACGGCTACTACGGCGGTCTGCAGTTCGACATCCGCACCTGGCTCGGCGCCGGCGGTGGCGACTTCGCCCCGCGCGCCGACCTGGCCAGCCGCGCCGAGCAGATCACCGTCGCGAACCGCGTCTACGCCGAGCGCGGCCTGCAGCCCTGGGGCTGCGCCGGCGCGGCCTGATCCGCACCGACGTCACCGTGCGTGAGGCACCCCGCCCTGCCGGGGTGCCTCACGCATGTCCGCGCCCGGGGCCTGCGAGCATTCGCCCATGACCGCTGCCGACCCCGCCGACGACGTACGCCTGCTCGGCCCCGCCGACGTGCGTGCCCTGGCCGCGGAGCTGGGTCTGCGACCCACGAAGCAGTGGGGCCAGAACTTCGTCATCGACGCCAACACGGTGCGCAAGATCGTGCGGCTCGCGGGCGTCGGCCCGGGCGACAGCGTGGTCGAGGTCGGCCCCGGCCTGGGGTCGCTGACCCTCCCGCTCCTCGCGACCGCCGGTCACGTCACGGCCGTCGAGGTGGATCCGGCTCTCGCGCAACGCCTTCCGCGCACCGTCGCCGACCACGCACCGGCCCGCGCCGACCGCCTCGAGGTGGTCCCGGCCGACGCGCTCACCGTGACCGGGCTGCCCGACCCGCAGCCCACCGCGCTCGTCGCGAACCTGCCCTACAACGTCTCGGTGCCGGTCGTGCTCAGCTTCCTCGAGCGCTTCCCGACCCTGGAGCGGGTGCTGGTCATGGTGCAGCTCGAGGTCGCCCAGCGGCTCGCGGCCCAGCCGGGCAGCAAGGTCTACGGCGCCCCGAGCGCCAAGGCCGCGTGGTTCGCCGAGGTGACCCTCGCCGACCGGGTGGGCCGCAACGTCTTCTGGCCAGCGCCCAACGTCGACTCCGGCCTGGTGTCGATGGTGCGCCGGCAACCGCCGTCGACCACGGCCACCCGCCGGGGTGTCTTCCGGGTCGTCGACGCCGCGTTCGCCCAGCGCCGCAAGACCCTGCGCGCCGCGCTCGCGGGCGTCGCCGGCGGCGCCGCACCGGCCGAGGAGGCCCTGCGCGCCGCGGGCATCGACCCCCAGCTGCGCGGCGAGCGGCTGACGATCGGGGAGTTCGCGCGAATCGCCGAGGCGCTGGGGCTTTAGGGTGATCGCATGACCGGCCGCCGCACCCCCGCCATCGAGGTGCGCGTGCCCGCCAAGGTCAACCTCGAGCTGCGCGTCGGGCCCGTGCGCGACGACGGCTTCCACGCCCTCTCGACCGTCTACCACGCGGTCGACATCGTCGACGACGTCACGGTCCGTCGGGCCGACGACTGGGGGATCGAGGTCACCGGCCCCTACGCCGACCGGGTGCCGGCCGACGACACCAACCTGGCCTACCGCGCCGCGCGGCTGCTCGCGTCCGACCGCGGCGTCGACGACCCGGTGCACATCGAGATCGCCAAGACCATCCCCGTCGCCGGCGGCATGGCCGGCGGCTCGGCCGACGCCGCGGCCACCCTCGTCGGCTGCGACGCGCTGTGGGGGCTCGACACCCCCCGCCCCGACCTCGAGCGGCTCGCCGCCCGTCTCGGCAGCGACGTGCCGTTCCTGCTCACCGGCGGCACCGCGCTCGGCTCCGGCCGCGGCGAGCAGGTCGTGCCGGTGCTCACCCAGGGCACCTTCCACTGGGTCTTCGCGCTGCACCACGGGGGCCTGTCGACCAAGGACGTCTACGCCGAGCTCGACCGGCTCCGCGCCGACGAGCCGGTCGCCGACCCCGAGCCGGGGCAGGACGTCATGGCCGCGCTGCGCGCGGGCGACGTCGAGCAGCTGGCGAGCGCGCTGCACAACGACCTCGAGGACGCGGCGTGCTCGCTCGAGCCGCACCTGCGTACGACCATGGCCACCGGCCTCGAGCAGGGCGCCCTGGCCGCGATCGTCAGTGGCTCCGGCCCCACCGTCGCGTTCCTCGCGCGCGACAACACCGCGGCCCTGGACCTGATGGTCGGGCTGTCCGCCGAGGCCGTCGCCGACGAGGTCGTGCACGGCCGCGGCCCGGTCGGCGGCGCCCACGTCACCAGCGACCCGGGGTTGCGCAGCACCCGATGAGCAACCTCGTCTCGGCCGAGCGGCTCTCGCTGATGCTCGGCACCCGGCACATCCTCGACTCCGTCTCGCTCGGGGTCAGCGCCGGCGACCGCATCGGCGTCGTCGGCCGCAACGGCGGCGGCAAGTCGACCCTGCTGCGTCTGATCGCGGGCGACGGCGAGCCCGACTCCGGCCGGCTCACCCGCACCGGTGGCCTCACCGTCGGCATGCTCAGCCAGGCCGACTCCCTCGACCCCGGCGCCACCATCGGCGACTCGGTGCTGCGCGGCCGCGCCGAGCACGAGTGGGCCGGCGACGCCCGCATCCGCGACGTCATGCACGGCCTGCTCGGCGACCTCGAGATGAGCGCGCTCGGCGGCCACGGCACGGACGTACGCTCGTTGTCCGGCGGCGAGCGACGCCGAATCGCGTTGGCGCGCCTGCTGATCGACGACCCCGACCTGTTGCTCCTCGACGAGCCGACCAACCACCTCGACGTCGAGGGGGTGCAGTGGCTGGCCGACTTCCTGGTCCGCCGCCGCACCCGCCCCGAGCACGCGCTCGTCGTCGTCACGCACGACCGGTGGTTCCTCGACGCGGTCGCGACGCTGACCTGGGAGGTCGTCGACGGCCGGGTCGAGTCCTACGAGGGCGGCTACGCGGCGTACGTCCTCGCCAAGGCCGAGCGCGCCCGCCTCGAGGCGGCTGCCGAGGAGCGGCGCAACAACCTGATGCGCAAGGAGCTGGCCTGGCTGCGGCGCGGCCCGCCCGCGCGCACCAGCAAGCCCAAGTTCCGCATCGACGCGGCCAACGCGCTGATCCAGGGCGAGCCGCCGGCGCGCGACGAGGTGGCGCTCGCGAGCTTCGCGACCAGCCGGCTCGGCAAGGACGTCGTCGACCTGCTCGACGCGACCGTCACCGTCGGCGACCGCACGATCCTGGACAAGCAGACCTGGCGGCTCGCGCCGGGGGAGCGCACCGGCATCGTCGGGGTCAACGGCGCCGGCAAGTCGACGCTGCTGCGCGCGGTGAGCGGTGACGTGCCGCTGCAGGCCGGGAAGCGCAAGGTCGGCCGCACGGTGCAGCTGGGCTTCCTCACCCAGGAGGTGCGCGAGCTGGCCGAGGTCGCCGGCATGACGGTGATCGACGCGATCACCGACGTGCGCGCCTACACCACGCTCGACGGCAAGGAGGTCAGCGCCAGCCAGCTGGCCAAGCGCCTGGGCTTCAGCGGGCCGCGCCAGCAGACGCGGGTGGCGTCGCTGTCCGGCGGCGAGCAGCGCCGGCTGCAGCTGCTGCGCATCCTGATGACCGAGCCCAACGTGCTGCTGCTGGACGAGCCGACCAACGACCTCGACATCGAGACCCTGACGTCGATGGAGGACGTGCTCGACGGCTGGGCCGGCACGCTGCTGGTGGTCTCGCACGACCGATACCTGCTGGAGCGGATGTGCGACCGGCAGGTGGCGCTGCTGGGCGACGGGCGCATCCGCGAGCTGCCCGGTGGTGTGGAGCAATATCTCCAGCTGCGCCACGACCAACAGCAGCGAACCTCGAGAACCGCTGCAGCGCAAGGCAGTTCGGCGACAGGCTCCTCAGCGGGCGGCTCATCGGGTGCGGCGTCGGGCTCGTCGGGCGGCTCGTCGGGCGCCGGGTCGGGCGGGCTGAGCGCGGCCGAGGAGCGCCAGGCCCGCAAGGACCTCGCGCGCGCCGAGCGCACCCTCAACCGGCTGCACGAGCGGGAGCAGAAGCTGCACGACCAGCTGGTCGAGGCGGCCAGCGACCACGCCCGCGCCGCCGAGCTCGACCGCGAGCTGCGCGGGGTGCAGGAGGAGCAGGAGGCGGCCGAGCTCGCCTGGCTCGAGGCCGCCGAGAAGCTCGGCTGACGAGGGCCGCGGCGCGTGGCCCCCGCGCCGCGCGCGCCCGGGAGCGCGCGCGGGCTCAACCGCGCTCGAGCGCCTCGAGCACCCAGTCGCACCACGCGACCATGCCCTCGGCGCCGAGCACGCCCATGCGCAGCGCCGCGGCGTTGCCGAACTCGGGGTCGCCGACGGCCGGTGAGCCGAGCTCGGCGTCCTCGTGGGCGTAGTCCGCGAGCAGCTCGACGTGGCGCCGGCGCACCTGCTGGACCATCGCGCGGGCGGCGTCGGGGTCGGCCAGCCACAGCGAGTACGCCTGCACGGCCAGGCGACTGCGCGTGGGCCGGTCGGGTGGCGGGGTCGTGACGAAGGCGTGCAGCGCGCGTCGCCCGGCGCTGGTGATCGACCACCTGCGCGACTGCCGCGGGCCGGCGCCGTCGACGTCGCGGCCGCGGATCAGCCCGTCCTGCTCCAGCCGCGTCAGCTCGCCGTAGATCTGGCTGTGCTGGGCGCTCCAGAAGTAGCCGACCGGGCGGTGCATCTGCCGGGTCAGGTCATACCCCGTGCCCGGGCCGCGCGCGAGCAGGCCGAGCAGGGCCCCACCCAGGTCACTGACCGGCAACGGTTCCGCGGAAGGCACGGCACGACCGTAGTCGATATGTCAGAGTCGACATATGAGGGGACGTCAGGGGTGGTGGGTCGGTGCAGTCGCGGTGCTGCTGGCGGCGTGCGGCGGCGGGGGTCAGGAGGCCTCGTCGCCCACGTCCGGCAGCGCCGCGAGCCCGTCGGTGGCCACGAGCTCGTCGGGGGCGGCAGGCTCGTCGTCGTCGGCGAGCGAGTCGTCCGCGAGCAACCCGATCGTCGAGCGCTGCGGGCTCCCCGACGCGCCGGCGACGCCGCTGATCTTCCCCGGCCCCTCGGGCAGCTCGCTGATCGGAGCCCAGACCGGCAGCGGAGATCGGGTCGCGCTGCTGCTGCACCAGACCAACGGCGACGGGCTGTGCGGCTTCTGGCCGTTCATGGCGGCCGCCGCGAAGGAGGGGGTGCGGCTCGTCGCGTTCGACCTGTGCGGTTACGGCGGGTCGCAGTGCGCGCCCGGCTCCGAGGCCGCCCGCGACCCGGTGGCCCAGGTGCGGGCCGTCGTCGACCGGTTGCGCCAGGAGGGCGCGCGCAGCATCACCCTCGTCGGCGCGTCGATGGGCGGCACGATCGCGATCGGGTCCGCCGCAGAGGTCAAGGCCGACCGGGTGGTCGACCTGTCCGGACCCACGAGCTGGAACGGCGTGCCCGACACGGCAAAAGCGTTGCGGGAGCTGCGGATTCCCGTGCTTGTCGTCGCCTCGCCCGGCGACACCGACACCGACCCGGCCGCCCTCCAGCGGGCGGTGGCGGCCTCGCCGAGCCGGCAGAAGGCGTACGTCCGGGGCCCGGTCGGCATGCACGGCGTCACCCTGCTCAAGGACATCGCTCCCGAGGATCCCGTGACGCCGATCGGCAAGCAGGTGCTGGCGTTCGTGAAGGACGGGAGCCTCCCGCGCGGTTGAACTAGATAGGTGGTCTATGTAAAGGTGGAGGGCGAGCCCTCGCTCGTCCGTCACACCTGAAAGGACCGCATCCTCGTGCTGCGCCAACCCAAGACCGTCTGGGCGGTCGCGTTCGCCTGTGTCATCGCCTTCATGGGCATCGGCCTGGTCGACCCCATCCTCAAGCCGATCGCCGACGAGCTCGGGGCGGGCCCCTCGGAGGTCTCGCTGCTGTTCACCAGCTACATGGCGGTCATGGGTCTGGCGATGCTCGTCACGGGCTGGGTCTCCAGCCGGATCGGCGCCAAGCGCACGCTGCTCACCGGCCTGGTGATCATCATCGTCGGCGCGGGGCTCGCCGGCACCATGGACTCCGTCGGCGGCGTCGTCGCCTTCCGCGCCGTGTGGGGCCTCGGCAACGCGCTGTTCGTCGCGACCGCGCTGGCCGCCATCGTCGGCGCCGCCCAGGGCTCGGTCGGCCAGGCGATCATCCTCTACGAGGCCGCGCTCGGCATCGGCATCGCGACCGGCCCACTGCTCGGCGGTGCGCTCGGCGAGCTCTCCTGGCGCTTCCCGTTCTTCGGCGTCAGTGCCCTGATGGTCATCGCCCTGGTCGCCACCGCGATCGCGCTGCCGGCCACCCCGCCGACCGGGCACAAGACCCCGATCTCGGCGCCGCTGCGTGCGCTCGGCCACCGCGGCCTGCTCACCGTCGGCCTGACCGCGCTGTTCTACAACTTCGGCTTCTTCACGCTGCTCGCCTTCACCCCGTTCCCGCTCGACCTGGGCGCCCGCGAGGTGGGGTACGTCTTCTTCGGCTGGGGCATCCTGCTCGCCTTCACCTCGGTGGTCGTCGCGCCGCGCCTGCAGCGCCGCATCGGCACCCTGCCCGGCATCCTCATCGCGCTGGTCGGCTTCGCGATCGTGCTGGCCGTCATGGGGGCGTTCACCGACAGCAAGGCGGTGCTCATCGCCTGCACCGTCGTCGCCGGCGGCTTCCTCGGCATCAACAACACCCTGATCACCGAGGCCGTCATGAAGGTGGCCCCGGTCGAGCGCGGGGTGGCCTCCGCGGCGTACAGCTTCGTGCGGTTCGCCGGCGGTGCGGTCGCGCCGTGGCTCGCCGGCCGGCTGGGGGAGCGCTCGTTCGACCTGCCCTACTGGGTCGGCGCAGGGGCGGTCGTCGTCGCGATCCTGGTCCTGCTCTCCGGTCGCAGCATCGTGGCCGCCGTCGACGCGCTGCCCGAGCACGGCGCCGACCCGGTCGACTCGCCCGCCGAGGCCCAGGCGCTCACCGCCGCCGACGCCTGAGCGTCGCCCGCAGTCCCCGTCCCCAACCCCCGATATCGGCCCTTCTGACGCTCGCCGGCCCATGGCGTACGTCAGTGCGGCCGATGTCGGGGGTTGTTGCGTCTCGGGGGTCGCGGGCGTACGTCAGTGCGGCCGATGTCGGGGGTTGTGGCGTACGCCCTTCTCGCCTACTCGCCCTCCACCGCGGCCAGGAGCCGGCGCAGCAGGTCGGCGGTGCGGGCCCGGTCGCGCTGGGGCAGCGCCTCGAGCAGCTCGTGCTCGCGCTGCAGCAGGTCGGCGAAGGCGGCGTCGACGACGCTGCGCCCCTCGCGACTGAGCCGCACGAGCACGCCGCGCCGGTCGGCGGTGTCCCGCCGGCGCACGACGAAGCCGCGCTTCTCCAGCCGGTCGACCCGGTTGGTCATCGTGCCGCTGGTCACCAGGGTCTGCTGCACCAGCGCGCCGGGGGACAGCTCGTAGGGCTTGCCGGCCCTGCGCAGCGCCGCCAGCACGTCGAACTCCCAGCTCTCCAGGCCGTGCTCGGCGAACGCCCCGGCCCGCGCCCGGTCGAGCTGTCGCGCGAGGCGCGACACGCGGGAGAGCACCTGCAGCGGCGCGACGTCCAGGTCGGTGCGCTCGCGCTGCCAGGCCTCGACGATGGCGTCGACCTCGTCCGGCTTCGGGGTGGCCATGCGCGCCAGTCTAGATCCGTCAAGTTTCTTGACGTCAAGACACGTGGCTGGCGTGATATATCTTGACGTCAAGATAGATCCGACGACGGGAGAGCGCCGTGCCGAGCTGGGACCCGCAGCAGTACGAACGATTCGCCGACCACCGCACCCGCCCGTTCTTCGACCTGCTGGCCCGGGTCGGCGCCGACCGGCCGGCCCGCGTGGTCGACCTCGGCTGCGGCAACGGGCCGCTGACCCTGGCGCTGGCCGACCGCTGGCCCGGCGCGGCGGTCACCGGCGTCGACTCCTCGGCCCAGATGCTCGAGCGCGCCCGCAACCTCGACGACCGCGACCGGGTGACCTGGCAGCTGCAGGACGTCACCGAGTGGCAGGTCGGCGAGGCCGGCGCGCCCGACGTGGTCGTCAGCAACGCGACGCTGCAGTGGGTGCCCGAGCACCGCGAGCTGATCCCCGAGTGGCTGACCGGCCTCGCGCCCGGCGGCTGGTTCGCGATGCAGGTGCCCGGCAACTTCGACGCCCCCTCGCACCGCATCATCCGCGAGGTCGCGGCCGCCCAGCCCGACGGCGAACGGCTGCTCGCGAGCTACCGGATGACCAGCCCGGTCGACGAACCGACCGACTATGCCGACCTGCTCGCCGCCCACTGCCCGTACGTCGACGTCTGGGAGACGACGTACGTCCAGCTGCTCGACCCGCCGGGTGAGCAGGAGGCGCCGGTGCTGGAGTGGGTCAAGGGCACCGCCCTGCGGCCGCTGCTCGACCAGCTCGACCCCGAGGGGCAGGAGCGGTTGCTGGCCGACCTGCGGGAGGCGCTGGGCCGGGCCTACCCGCGGCGTTCGTACGGCGTGCCCTTCCCGTTCCGGCGTATCTTCGCGGTGGGCCGAGTGGCAGGAGAGGCGAGATGAGCGTTGTCGGACTGCACCACGTGCAGGTGGCGTGCCCCGCGGGCAGCGAGGAGCGGCTGCGGGAGTTCTACTCCGGGGTGCTCGGGATGCACGAGGTCGAGAAGCCCCCGGCCCTCGCCGGGCGCGGCGGCTGCTGGTTCCGCGCCGGCGACGCCGAGATCCACTGCGGCGTCGAGGACGACTTCCGCCCCGCGCGCAAGGCGCACCCGTGCCTGCTGGTCGACGACATCGCCGAGGTGGCCGAGCGGGTCGCGACCGTCGGCGGCGAGGTGCGCTGGGACGAGCAGATCCCGGGCGTGCGCCGGTTCCACACCGACGACCCGGTCGGCAACCGGATCGAGCTGCAGCAGGCCTGAGCCTGCTCGACCGAGGCTTCGCGCCCGACCCAGGCTCCGCCCGGCCGAGCCTCAGCTCGGCGAGATGGTCTCCTCGGGCTTGACCGAGTCCAGCCGCAGCTCGGGCCGGCCCTCCAGACCCTTCATGCCGTTCCAGGCGAAGTTGGTCATGTGCGCGGCCAGCTCCTCCTTGGTGAGGGCGTTCTCGTGCTCCAGCCACCAGTCGCCGGTGTAGGCGATCATCCCGACGAGCATCTGGGAGTAGATCGGCGCGAACTTCGGGTCGATGCCCGCCTCCTCGAACCCGCCGGCCAGCACCGCCTCGACGCGGTCACCGATGTCGGCGAGCAGGCTGCCGAGCCGCCCGGTGCCGTGCCAGTGCGGCGAGTCGTGCGACATCACCCGGAAGCCGTCGGGCTGCTCCTCGACGTACGTCAGCACCGCCAGCGCGGCCCGGGCCAGCAGCGGGCGACCGGCCTCGCCGGACTGCAGCGCGCTCGCGATCGTGTCGACGAGGGTCTGCATCTCGCGGTCGACGACGACGGCGTACAGACCTTCCTTGCCGCCGAAGTGCTCGTAGACGACCGGCTTGGTCACCCCCGCCACCGAGGCGATCTCTTCGACGGTCGCGTTGCCGACGCCCTTGTCGGCAAAGACCTTCCGGCCCACGCGCAGCAGCTGCTCGCGCCGCTGGGCCCCGGTCATTCTCGGCTTCGGTGTCTGGCTCACCGGGCCATTCTGGCCCTGTCCTACCCTGGTACGGGCTCACGGGCCGAAACTGCCCGATCCGCCCGTTCCCCGGTTGCTCTGCTGGTAGGGGCCGCCTGACTTTGAATCAGGATTAGCGACGAAGGTTCGATTCCTTCCCGGGGAGCATCACGCGCCCAGCCCGTGCCGCACCACCCGGCGACGCAGCGTGGGGGAGGCGACGACGGCGTACCCCGCCTCCACGAAGACGTGCAGCAGACCGACCGACGCCTCGTCCCAGATCACCGTCTTGCCCGGCGGTGGGTCCATCGGATAGCCCTCGAGCACCCGGGCGCCGACCTGCTGGCCGTACTCCACGGTGGCGGCGGCCAGCTCGTACGTCAGCCCGGACCGGCGATGGCCCCTCGCCACGACGAAGCAGGTGACCGACCAGACGCCCTCCATCTCGGGGTCCATCCGCATCCACGGCTGCCGGCGGCTCCAGATCCGGGGGTAGTTCTCCCGCGGCTCGACGGCGACCCACCCGGCCGCCTCGCCGTCGACGTAACCCACGAGCCCGGAGGTCGGCCCGTCGGTGCCGCACGCGGTCTGCTCCAGCAGCGCCGCCTCGCGCTCCTCCTGGGTGCTGTCGCGCCAGATCCAGCCCGGCACCTTCAGGGCCTGGCAGCGGCACCTGCGGGCGCCGCCCGCGCCGAAGATCGCCTCGACGTCGTCGGTGGACGCCTCGTTGGCCGGGCGCCACGTGAACTCGGGCATGTGCGCGCTCCCCTCCCGACCCGGTGCGGCTCGGCCCGACCAGGCTCCCACGCGCGGGCGCGCACCCCAGGTGGAACGGGGCACCTTCGACCGACCGGTAGCCTGTGCCCGACCCACCGCCCCAACCCCCTGGGAGCATCCCCACCGTGAGCACTGTGCGCCCTGCTGCCGTCATCGTCCTGGCCGCCGGCGACGGCACCCGGATGAAGTCAGACCTCAACAAGATGCTGCACACCATCGGCGGTCACCCGCTGGTGGGGCACGCGATGCGGGCGGCCGACGCCACCGGCGCCGAGCACCTCGTCGGGGTGGTCCGCGCCCAGCGCGACGCGGTCGCCGAGGCCATCGCCGTCGCGGCCGAGCGCGCCGCCATCGCCGACCAGGACGACGTCAAGGGCACCGGCCGCGCGGCCGAGTGCGGACTCGAGCTGCTCCCGGGCGACCTGCAGGGGACGGTGCTGGTGACGTACGGCGACACCCCGCTGCTGACCGCCGCGACGCTGCTCCAGCTGACCGCCGAGCACGAGGCCGCCGGCAACGCCGTCACCGTGCTCACCGCGGAGGTCATCGACGCGACCGGTTACGGCCGGGTGCTGCGCGCCCCCGACGGCAGCCTCGCCGAGATCATCGAGCACAAGGACGCCCTGGCTGCCCGCGAGAGCGGTGACGAGGTGCGCGGCCGCGCGCTGGAGATCAACGAGATCAACTCGGGCATCTACGCCTTCGACGTGTCCGTGCTGCGCGCGAGCCTGGCGCAGGTCACCAGCGAGAACGCCCAGGGCGAGAAGTACCTCACCGACGTGCCCGCCATCGCCCGCGCCGCCGGCGGCAAGGTCGCCGCGCACCTGGTCGACGACCCGTGGGAGATCGAGGGCGTCAACGACAAGGTGCAGCTGGCCCGGCTCGGGCGCGAGCTCAACCGCCGTACGCTCGAGCGGCTCATGCGCGAGAACGGCGCCATCGTGGTCGACCCGGCCACCACCTGGGTCGACACCGACGTGAGCATCGGCCGCGACACCGTGGTCCACCCCGACACCCAGCTGCTCGGCGCCACGACCATCGGCGCCGGCTGCGAGATCGGCCCCAGCACCACGCTGAAGGACACCGAGGTGCAGGACGGCGCGAGCGTCGTGCGCACCCACGGCGAGCTGGCGCTGGTCGGTCCGGGCGCGACCGTGGGGCCGTGGGCCTACCTGCGCCCCGGCACCGAGCTCGGCGGCAAGGGCAAGATCGGCACGTTCGTCGAGACCAAGAACGCCCGCATCGGCGAGGGCTCGAAGGTGCCGCACCTGTCCTACATCGGCGACGCGACCATCGGCCGCGGCTCCAACATCGGCGCCGCGAGCGTCACGGTGAACTACGACGGCGTCAACAAGCACCAGACGACGATCGGCGACAACGTGCGCATGGGCAGCGACAACATGTACGTCGCGCCCGTCACCGTGGGCGACGGCGCCGGTTCCGGGGCCGGCGCGGTCATCCGCAAGGACGTCCCGCCGGGGGCGCTGGCGATCTCGGTCGCGCCGCAGCGCAACATCGAGCGCTGGGCGCTCGACAAGCGTCCGGGAACCGCGCAGGCCGAGGCGGCCGAAGCCGCTCTGGCGCAACAGGATCCGAGCGAGACTGACGAAGGCGGACGCGCATGAACATCTCGATGACGCGCACCACCGAGAAGAACCTCATGGTCTTCTCCGGCCGCGCCCACCCCGAGCTCGCCGAGCAGGTGGCGGCCGAGCTCGGCACCCAGCTGGTGCCGACCGAGGCGCGGGCGTTCGCCAACTCCGAGATCTACGTGCGGTTCGAGGAGTCGGTGCGCGGCTGCGACGCGTTCGTCATCCAGAGCCATACGGCGCCGATCAACGAGTGGATCATGGAGCACCTGATCATGGTCGACGCGCTCAAGCGCGCCTCGGCCAAGCGGATCACGGTGGTCATGCCGTTCTACGGCTACGCCCGGCAGGACAAGAAGCACCGCGGCCGCGAGCCCATCTCGGCCCGCCTGGTCGCCGACCTGTTCAAGACCGCCGGCGCCGACCGGCTGATGGCCGTCGACCTGCACACCGACCAGATCCAGGGCTTCTTCGACGGCCCCGTCGACCACCTCATGGCGCTGCCGATCCTCGCCGACTACGTGCGCGAGAAGTACGGCGACGAAGACCTCGTGGTCGTCTCGCCCGACGCCGGGCGCATCAAGGTCGCCGAGCAGTGGGCCGCCCGCCTCGGCGGCGCGCCGCTGGCGTTCATCCACAAGACCCGCGACATCGACCGGCCCAACGAGAGCCGCGCCAACCGCGTGGTCGGCCAGGTCGAGGGCCGCACCTGCATCCTGGTCGACGACATGATCGACTCCGGCGGCACCATCACCCACGCGGCCGAGGCGCTGATGCGCGACGGCGCCTCGTCGGTGGTCATCGCCGCGACCCACCCGATCCTGTCCGACCCCGCGACCCAGCGGCTGCGCGACTCGGTGGCCCGCGAGGTCGTCGTCATGGACACCCTGCCGATCTCGCAGGACAAGCACTTCGACAAGCTGACCGTGCTGCCCATCGCGCCGCTGCTGTCGACCGCGATCCGCGAGGTCTTCGAGGACGGCTCGGTCACCTCGCTGTTCGGCGGGCGCGCCTGAGGCGACCGGTCCGGTCAGGGTCGGCCCTGGCCGGCCGGTCTGCTCCCGGCCCCGGGCGGCCGGCGCGATTTGGGGGCGCGCCGCGCGAGGTCGTACGATCATCGGCGTTGCCTCGGCGAGGGACGCCCCACGAGCGTCCGTGATCGACGCGGTGGTCTTGCAGATGTTGTGCTCACGACGTCCGCCGGGCGTCCGTGCGTGATCCGACCCGCGTGACGCGTCCCGCGTCGAGGCCGCCGCCCCCGAGGCCGGTTCGATCCGATCAACCGGCCACCCATCCGATTGATCCAGGAGCCGACCGACATGGCCCAGACCGAGAACCGCCTCGAGGCGGAGACCCGCACCGAGTTCGGCAAGGGTGCCGCCCGCCGCATCCGCCGCGCCGACAAGATCCCCGCCGTCCTCTACGGCCACGGCGAGGCCCCCGTCCACGTGAGCCTGCCCGGCCACGCGACGATGCTCGCGCTGAAGAACGTCAACGCCCTGCTCACCATCGTCCTGGAGGGCAAGGAGCAGCTGGCCCTGGCCAAGGACGTCCAGCGCGACCCGATCAAGCCGTTCATCGAGCACGTCGACCTGGTCATCGTGCGCCGCGGCGAGAAGGTCACCGTCGACGTGCCGGTGCACATCGAGGGCGAGGCCGCTCCCGAGACCGTCGTCACGCTCGAGAACGCCTCGCTGCAGGTCGAGGCCGAGGCCACGAACATCCCCGAGCTGTTCACCGTCCACGTCGACGACCTCGAGGCCGGCTCGCAGATCCTCGCCAAGGAGGTCGAGCTGCCCGCGGGCACCACGCTGCTCGCCGACGAGGAGCTGCTGATCGTCAACATCACCCAGCAGATCTCCGAGGAGGCCCTGGAGGCCGAGCTCGCCGAGGCCGAGGCCGAGGCCGGCATCGAGCACGAGGAGTCCGACGAGGAGGCCGCCGAGCGCGAGGAGGCCGAGGGCGAGGAGTCCGAGCGCGAGGGCGACTCCGACGGCGAGGAGTCCGACTCCGACGAGGGCTGACCCTCTCCAGCAGGACGTACGTGAGGCGCACCGGCGACTGGCCGGTGCGCCTCACGCGCGTCATCCCCGGATCCGGCACCTGAGCCCGATATCGGGGGTTGTGACGTACGAGATCGCGATTCCCCTGCAGCGGAGGCCGATATCGGGGGTTGTGACGTCCGAGATCGCGATTCCCCTGCGACGGAGGCCGATATCGGGGGTTGTGACGTACGACCTCGCGCGGCGCACCTCGCCGCACCGGGCATACTGGCTCGCCGTGAGCGAACCCGTGGCGAGTGGCAGCGACACCTGGCTGGTCGTGGGGCTGGGCAACCCGGGTCCGCGCTACGCCGGCAACCGGCACAACGTCGGCGCGATGGCGATCGAGCAGCTCGCGGCCGACGCCGGCACCCCGCTGCGTCAGCACAAGGCCCGCGCGCACGCCGCCGAGCTGCGCATCGGCACCCTCGCCGGCGGCCGGCCCGGTCCGCGCGCGGTGGTCGCGGTGCCGATGACGTACATGAACGAGTCGGGCGGCCCGGTGTCGGCGCTGATGAAGTTCTTCAAGGTCACGCCCGAGCGGCTCGTGGTCGTGCACGACGAGCTCGACATCGACTTCGGCGCGCTGCGCCTCAAGCGCGGCGGGGGAGAGGGCGGGCACAACGGGCTGCGCTCGATCAGCAAGTCGATCGGCACCAAGGACTACCTGCGCGTGCGCGTCGGCATCGGCCGGCCGCCGGGCCGGATGGACCCGGCCGACTACGTGCTCAAGGACTTCTCCGCCGCCGAGCGCAAGGAGCTCGAGTTCGTGCTGCCCGACACGGTCGACGCGGTAGAGCGGGTCGTGCACGACGGGCTCACCGCGGCGCAGAACGTCGTCCACGCCCGATGACCGCCCGGCCCCCCGCGCAGACCCCGGGCGAGGCCGCGGGCGAGGTCGCGGGCGGGGCCGCGGGTGAGGTGCCCGGTGAGGTGCGGCTGCCCGGCGGCAACGTGGGCGGTGCGTGGAAGGTGGGTCAGACCGTGCGCCGCACCACCGGGCCGTGGACGCCCGCCGTGCACGCGCTGCTGGCGCACCTCGAGGGGCTGCGCTGCGTGCCGCGGGTGCACGGGTTCGACGAGCAGGGGCGCGAGGTGCTCGACTTCCTGCCCGGGCGCATCGTCGACGTCGAGACCGAGCTGCTCACCGACGCCCAGCTGGTGTCGGTGGCCCGCTGGACGCGCGAGCTGCACGAGGCGGTGGCCGGGTTCAGCCACCCCGGGCCGTGGCGGTTCTTCGGCGCGGACAGCCCGATCCTGGTGGGGCACAACGACATCGCGCCCTACAACATCTGCTTCGACGGCGACGAGCTGGCCGGGGTCTTCGACTGGGACCTCGCCGGCCCGACGACGCCGCGGCTCGAGCTGGGGTGGCTGGCCTGGCAGGCCGCCCCGCTCGTACGCCGGCTGCCCGACGAGTGGACGGTGCGCCGGCTGGGGGTGCTGGCGAGGGCGTACGGCGGGGAGGGGGTCGACGCCGAGGCGCTGCTCGACGCGACCGTCGACCGCGTCGAGCTCGCGATCCGCGGCGTGCTGGCGGCCGTCGCCGCCGGCGACCCCGGGATGATCGCGCTGCATCGGACGACCGGTGAGCCGGAGCCGATGCGCCGGGCGCTGGCCCGGCTGCGCGAGCGGCTGCCGCAGCTGCGCCGGCTGGCCCGCGCGTAGACTGGGCGCGCAGCACCCACCCCACCCGCTCCGCGTGACCGCCCGTCCCGTGCGCGACGTGGGGCCTTCGTGCTGTCTCGTGCCAGCCCCACCCACCGCTCAAGGAGCCCCGTGAGCCTCCGCCCGCTGCTCGACGTCCTCGCCACCGACCCGGCCGTGCGCCGGGTGCTCGAGCACGTCGGTCGTTCCGCCGTGGTCGACGTCGCCGCGGCGCCGGGCGCCCGCGCGCCGCTCACCACGCTGATCGCCACCGGCGCCGAGCGGCCGGTGCCGGTGCTCGCGGTGACCGCCACCGGGCGCGAGGCGCAGGACCTCGCGGCGGGGCTGCGCACCTTCCTGCCCGCGGGCGCGGTCGCCGAGATGCCCAGCTGGGAGACGCTGCCGCACGAGCGGCTGAGCCCGCGCAGCGACACCGTCGGCCGCCGGCTCGGGGTGCTGCGCCGCCTCGCGCACCCCGTCGAGGGCGACCCCGAGCACGGCCCGCTGCAGGTCGTCGTCGCGTCGGTGCGCGCGCTGATGCAGCCCATCGCCAAGGGCCTCGGCGACCTCGAGCCGGTCGCGCTGCAGGTGGGCGACGAGCGCCCGCTCGAGCAGGTCGTCGAGGCGCTCGCCGCCGCGGCCTACACCCGCACCGACATGGTCGAGCGGCGCGGCGAGTTCGCCGTGCGCGGCGGCATCGTCGACGTCTTCCCGCCCACCGAGGAGCACCCGCTGCGGGTGGAGTTCTTCGGCGACGAGGTCGACGAGGTGCGCCACTTCAAGGTCGCCGACCAGCGCACCATCGCCGCCGACGAGGCCGGCGCCCCCGAGGAGCTCGGGCTGTGGGCGCCGCCGTGCCGCGAGCTGCTGCTCACCGACGACGTACGCCTGCGCGCGGCCGAGCTCGCCGAGCAGCTGCCCGGCGTGGCCGACCTGCTGCACAAGGTCGCCGAGGGCATCGCGGTCGAGGGCATGGAGTCCCTCATGCCCGCGCTGCTCGCCGACGGGATGGAGACGCTGCTCGACGTGCTGCCCGAGGGCACCCACGTGGTGCTGTCCGACCCCGAGCGGGTGCGCACCCGCGCGCACGACCTGGTCGCGACCAGCGAGGAGTTCCTGCAGGCGTCGTGGGCCAACGCCGCCGCCGGCAACGCCGTGCCCGTCGACCTGGAGTCGGTGCTCGGCACCGCGTCCTACTGGGGTCTCGCCGACCTGCGCGAGCACGCGCTGGAGACCGGGCGCCCCTGGTGGTCGCTGTCGTCGTTCGCCAGCGACGAGGACCTCGCCGAGTTCGTCGAGGACTCCCTGCCCGGGGAGCGGGTGACCGTCCCGACCGAGGAGGTGCCGGCGTACAGGGGGAACACGGAGCAGGCCGTCGCAGACCTGCGCTCGTTCGTCGAGGCCGGCCGCCGCGTGCTCGTCGTCACCGAGGGTGCGGGGCTGGGGCAGCGGGTCTCGGAAGTGTTGCGCGACAACGACATTCCCGTGCGCGAGCTCACCGACCTGCAGCCGCGCACGGTCGAGGTCGCGACCGGCTCGTTCGGTCACGGCTTCGCGCTGCCGACCTGCGACCTGGTCGTGCTCACCGAGGCCGACCTCACGGGCGCGGCCGGCGCCACCGGCGGCAGCACCAAGGACATGCGCAAGATGCCCTCGCGCCGGCGCAACGTGGTCGACCCGCTGCAGCTGCGCAAGGGCGACTTCGTGGTGCACGAGCAGCACGGCGTCGGCAAGTTCGTCGAGATGATGCAGCGCACCGTCGCCGGCGCGACCCGCGAGTACCTCGTGGTCGAGTACGCCAGCAGCAAGCGCGGCCAGCCCGGCGACCGGCTGTTCGTGCCGACCGACCAGCTCGACCAGGTCACGCGGTACGTCGGTGGCGAGCTGCCCACGCTCAACAAGCTGGGCGGGTCGGACTGGCAAAAGACCAAGTCGCGCGCCCGCCGGCACGTGCGCCAGATCGCGGGGCAGCTGATCCAGCTGTACTCCGCGCGGATGGCCTCGCCCGGTCACGCGTTCGCGCCGGACACCCCGTGGCAGCGCGAGCTGGAGGACGCCTTCGCCTACATCGAGACGCCCGACCAGCTCTCCAGCATCGACGAGGTCAAGGCCGACATGGAGAAGTCGGTGCCGATGGACCGGCTGATCTGCGGCGACGTGGGTTACGGCAAGACCGAGATCGCGGTGCGCGCGGCGTTCAAGGCGATCCAGGACGGCAAGCAGGTCGCGGTGCTCGTGCCGACGACCCTGCTGGTCAAGCAGCACCAGCAGACCTTCTCCGAGCGCTACGCCGGCTTCCCGGTGACGGTGCGCTCGCTGTCGCGCTTCCAGTCCGACAAGGAGGCGCGCGAGGTCATCGCGGGGCTGGCCGACGGGTCGGTCGACCTGGTGATCGGCACCCACCGGCTGCTGTCGAACGAGATCAGGTTCAAGGACCTCGGCCTGGTCGTGGTCGACGAGGAGCAGCGCTTCGGCGTCGAGCACAAGGAGCAGCTCAAGCAGCTGCGCACGGCCGTCGACGTGCTCGCCATGTCGGCCACGCCGATCCCGCGCACGCTCGAGATGGCGGTCACCGGCATCCGCGAGATGTCTACTCTCGCAACGCCGCCCGAGGAGCGGCACCCGGTCCTGACCTTCGTCGGCGGGTACGACGAGAAGCAGATCACCGCGGCGATCCGGCGTGAGCTGATGCGCGAGGGACAGGTCTTCTTCGTGCACAACAAGGTGCAGTCGATCGAGAAGGCCGCGGCCCGGCTGCGCGAGCTGGTGCCCGAGGCCCGCATCACCACAGCGCACGGGAAGATGAGCGAGCAGCGGCTCGAGGAGGTCGTCGTCGACTTCTGGGAGCGCCGCTCCGACGTGCTGGTCTGCACCACGATCGTCGAGACCGGCCTGGACATCTCCAACGCCAACACCCTCATCGTCGAGCGCTCCGACGTGCTCGGCCTCTCCCAGCTGCACCAGCTGCGGGGACGCGTCGGGCGCGGCCGCGAGCGGGCGTACGCCTATTTCCTGTTCCCGCCCGACAAGCCGCTCACCGAGACCGCGCACGACCGGCTCGAGACGATCGCCAGCCACACCGACCTCGGCGCGGGCATGCAGGTCGCGATGAAGGACCTGGAGATCCGCGGCGCGGGCAACCTGCTCGGCGGTGAGCAGTCCGGCCACATCGCCGGCGTCGGCTTCGACCTGTACGTCCGCATGGTCGGCGAGGCGGTCGCCGACTTCCGCTCCGACGGCACGGCCGAGAAGCCGCCGTCGGAGGTGAAGATCGAGCTGCCGGTCGACGCCCACCTGCCGCACGACTACGTGCCGGGGGAGCGGCTGCGGCTGGAGGCGTACAAGAAGCTCGCGACCGTCGAGGACGAGGCGGCGCTCGCCGCGATCGTGGAGGAGCTGGAGGACCGCTACGGCACGCCTCCGGAGCCGGCCCAGCACCTCATCGAGGTGGCGCGGCTGCGCACGGTGGCCCGCCGCGCCGGCATCAGCGACATCGCGGTGCAGGGCAAGAACGTGCGGTTCTCCCCGGTCGACCTGCGCGAGAGCCAGGCGCTGCGGCTGCAGCGGCTCTACAAGGGGACGGTCATCCGCGAGGCGATGCACCAGATCCTGGTGCCCGCCCCGCGCACCGCCGCCGTCGGCGGCCGCCCGCTGCGCGACACCGAGGTGCTGCAGTGGGCACGCCAGCTGATCGAGCAGGTGCTGCTCGACAGCGCCGCCGCAGCCTGACCCGCCCCCGCCCCCGCCCCGCCCCTCGGACCCCCGCAACTCCGCATGAAACCGGGTTACGTGCATTTGACCCCCATGCATTGAGGTCAAACGCACGTAACCCGGCTTCATGCCCGGGTGGGGGTGGGTCTCGTGGCCGGGTGGGGTCCTGTCCGGGTGGTGGGGCTCTCGACAGGCGAGACGACCGCGGGGCCTCCTTGTCGCCACGCAATGGATTCCATAATCTCTCGTTAGGTCTTGAGCGTCAGCGCGAAGCCCCGGCTCGCTGGCCAGCAACCCTCCGACGCGGTGGGGTGCTCCGGGTGACGACCTGGCTCGGTCGCAGCAGCGGCCGCGCAAGCGCGATCCAGGAGACTCACGGATGAACGGCAACCAGGCCCTCGTGCGCCGTCGCCACATCGATCTGCTGCAGGTGGCAAGCGACCTCTGTCGCTGACAGGTAGACCCCGAAAGTCCCTGTCCTGCAAGGGGATCCGCCGACAGGTCGGCGATCCCGCACCGGCTGCCGCGAGCGTACGCCCGCCCGCCGGTCCGTCCGAAGGAACCCTCCGTGACGTCCAACCCTTCTCTCGACCGCCGCACCCTGCTCGCCGGCGGCCTGACCCTGCTCGCCGGGGGCGCCCTCGCCGGGTGCGCCGACCCCGGCAACGCCGCGACCCGCGCGGCGGGCTCCAGCAGCGGCGCGCAGCGCGTGACCGGCGCGAAGAACGCGGCGGCGGCCGCCCGGCTCCCGGCCGCCGTGCGCGAGCGCGGCAGCATCGTCATCGGCAACGCCGCGGGCGGTGGCGGCACCCCGCCGCTGGCCTTCCTCGCCGAGGACAACACGACACCGACCGGGGTCGAGGTCGACCTCGCGCGGCTGCTCGCCGAGATCCTCGGCCTGCGCGTCGAGCAGCCGGTCACCTCCTGGGAGAACCTCTTCCTCAAGGTCGACGCCGGCACCTTCGACGCGGTGCTGTCCAACGTCACCGTGACCGAGGAGCGCAAGGCCAAGTACGACTTCGCCACCTATCGCAAGGACGACATCTCGGTCGAGGCCAAGAAGGGCGCCACCTGGCGGGTGCGGTCGGGGGCCGACATCGCGGGGCGCACGCTCGCCGTCGGGTCCGGCACGAACCAGGAGAAGATCCTGGTCGACTGGAACGCCGCCAACGTCAAGGCGGGGCGGCCCCGGGCGACGATCCGCTACTACCAGAACCCGGCTGATCGCTATCTCGCGCTGCAGTCGGGCCAGATCGACGCCTACGTCGGGCCGAGCCCCAACGTGCGCTACCACATCGACACCGCGAAGCAGACGGTCGAGATCGGCCGCTTCTCCGGCGGCGGGTCGCGGCAGGGACTCATCGGCGTGCTGAGCAAGAAGGGGTCGGGTCTCGCGCCCGCCTTCGCCGCCGCGGTCGACGCAGCGATCGCCGACGGCAGCTATCGCGCCGTGCTCGACCGCTGGGGCGTGCAGGCCGACGCCGTGCCGCGCTCCCTGGTCAACCCGCCCGGTCTGCCCAAGTCCTGAATCGCCTTCGGAACAAAGGGAATCCGCACATGGCACTCATCGCCACGATCACCGGCAGCCCGACCGCACCGTCGCGCACCGACGCCGTCGTCGACCACGTCGCCCGGCGCGCCGCGGTGCGTGGCCACCAGGTGCAGGCCATCGCCCTGCGTGACCTCCCGGCCGAGCCGCTGCTGCGCGCCGACCCCACGGCGCCGGCGGTGGCCGACGCGGTCGCCGCGATCGAGCGGGCCGACGCCGTCATCGTCGGCACGCCCGTCTACCGCGCGTCGTTCTCCGGTCTCCTCAAGGCGTTCCTCGACCTGCTGCCGCGGGACGCGCTGTCCGGCAAGGCGGTCCTGCCGCTGGTCACCGGGGGCAGCCTGGCGCACGCCCTGGTCGGTGACTACGCGCTGGCGCCGGTCCTGCGGTCGCTGCAGCCGGCGTACGTCGGGGGCGGGCGGTTCGTCCTCGCCGAGCAGGTGCGCCTGCACGAGGGCGGCGGAGCCGTGCTCGCCCCTGAGGTGCTCGCCGCCCTGGGCGCCGTCGCCTCGGCGTTCGTCGCCCGCCTCGAGGGGCGGCCGGCGGAGGCTGCTGCCCCCGCGACCGACCGGCCGGCCGAGGTGACCGCGCGCGTCGTGCCCGTCGACGACCCCGTGCTGCGCCCGCTGCTGGAGGAGCTGCAGGTGGAGTACGGCACCCGCTACGCCCGCGACAGCGTCAACGAGCGCCTGGTCGAGGTGCCGGTGACCGACTTCGACGCCCCGCACGGTGCGTTCGTCGTGCTGGAGCGCGCCGGCGTGGTGGTCGCGGGCGGTGCGATCCGCCGGCGCGAACCGGGCGTCGCCGAGGTCAAGCGGATGTGGACCGCCCACCACGCCCGCCGGCAAGGCCTCGGTCGTCGTGTCCTGCAGGAGCTGGAGGAGCAGGCCCGGCGCCTCGGGTACCACCGCATCTTCCTCACCACCGGGCCCCGCCAGCCCGAGGCGCGGGGGCTCTACCTCGCCGCCGGCTACGCCCCCCAGTTCGACCTGCACGCCGACCCCGAGGAGCTCGGCCACCTCGCCTTCGAGAAGCCCCTCGTCACCTCGGTGCAGACCCTCGCCAGCTGAGTCGGTCCCCGCCGCTCTCAGCCGAATCCCGTTGAAGGAGAACCCATGTCAACCTCGTCCACCTTGCGCGCAGGCCCCGCGCGCGACGCCGCGGCCGCCCCGCCGCCGCGTGCCGAGGCGCCGGCGAGCAGCTCGTCCCTGACCGTCGTCCCGCGCCGCAACCCGTGGCGCTGGGTGGCCACCGCCGTGGTGGCCGTGCTGCTCGCGCAGCTGGTGAACGGCCTCGTGACCAACCCCGCGTGGGAGTGGGGCACGGTCGGGTCCTACCTGTTCTCCCGGACGGTCATCAACGCGCTGGGCATCACCATCTGGCTGACCGTGCTCGGCACCGTCCTCGGGTTCGCCCTCGGCGTCGTGCTCGCCGCGATGCGCCTGTCGGGCAGCCCGGTGCTGCGCGGCGCCGCCTGGACCTATGTCTGGGTCTTCCGGTCGGTCCCCCTCATCGTCCAGCTGCTGTTCTGGTTCAACATCGCCTACCTCTACCCGCGCCTGGGCTTCGGCGTCCCGTTCGGCCCCGAGCTGGTCACCATCGACTCCAGCACCGCCATCGGGGCGATGGGCGCGGCCGTGCTCGGCCTGACCCTGCACCAGGCCGCCTACTCCGCCGAGATCGTCCGCGCAGGCATCGGCTCGGTCGACCAGGGGCAGCTGGAAGCGGCTGCGGCACTAGGGCTCTCGCGCCGTCGTCAGTTCTTCCGGATCGTCCTTCCGCAGGCGATGCGCTCGATCCTGCCCAACGCGACCAACGAGGTGATCAGCCTCTTCAAGGGCACCTCGATCGTGTCGGTGCTCGCGATCCCCGAGCTCTTCTACCAGGTGCAGGTGATCTACGGGCGCACCTCGCAGGTCGTGCCGCTGCTCATCGTCGCGACCATCTGGTACGTCGTCCTCACCACGGTGCTGTCCGTCGCGCAGTACTACCTCGAGCGCCGCTACGCCCGCGGCAGCTCCCGCGAGGCGCAGGCGCCGACGCCGCTGCAGCGCCTGCGCTCCCAGGCCGCCGAGTGGCGCGCCGGCGCCCAGACCGCACGGACGGGACAGATCCGATGACCGCCGAGACCACGACCACCACCGAGACCACCGATCCCCAGAACCGCCAGCCGCTCGTCGAGATCGACTCCGTCTCCAAGCGATTCGGGCCCCACCTGGTGCTGGACGACGTGTCGCTCACCGTCCCGCACGGCAGCGTCACCGCCATCATCGGACCGTCCGGCTCGGGCAAGTCGACCCTGCTGCGCACGGTCAACCACCTGGAGAAGGTCGACGGCGGGCTGATCCGGGTCGACGGCGAGCTCATCGGCTACCGCCGTTCCGGCGACAACCTGCACGAGCTGCCCGAGCGCGAGGTGCGACGGCAACGCTCGAAGATCGGGTTCGTCTTCCAGGACTTCAACCTCTTCCCGCACCTGACCGTGCTGGAGAACGTCGTCGAGGCCCCGGTGTCGGCCCAGCGCCGCGACCGGTCGGAGGTGACCGAGCTCGCCCGGTCGCTGCTCGCGCGCGTCGGCCTCGCCGAGAAGGAGGGGGCCTACCCGCGCCAGCTCAGCGGCGGCCAGCAGCAGCGGGTCGCCATCGCCCGCGCCCTCGCGCTGCGGCCGGCGGTGCTGCTCCTGGACGAGCCCACCTCGGCGCTCGACCCCGAGCTGGTCGGCGAGGTGCTCGAGGTCATCCGCGGCCTCGCCGACGAGGGTGTCGCGATGGTCGTGGTCACCCACGAGATCGGGTTCGCCCGCGACGTCGCCGACACCGTCGTCTTCCTCGACCGCGGCCGGGTGGTCGAGGTCGGACCGCCCGCGAGCGTCATCGACGCCCCCAGCCACGAACGTACGCGTGCCTTCCTGCGCCGCTTCCGCTGACCCCAAGGACACCGATCATGAGCAATAGCAAGCAAACTCGAGCCATCCTCGCCGCGACCGCCGTTGTTGCCGTCGGCCTCGCCGGCTGCGCCGACCCGCAGGAGAAGCAGGCGGAGGCCACCGTCACCCAGCCCGGTGGCGGCGCCGCGACCGCGCAGGTCGTGCGCTACGACACCACGCCCGGTCAGGCCGGCCGGGTCAAGGGCACCTACGACGCGAAGCTGGCCGGGCAGGTCCCCGCGGCGATCCGCCGCGACGGGGCGCTGGCGATCGGCAACTCGGCGGCCGCGGGCGGCACCCCGCCGCTGTCGTTCCTCGCGACCGACAACAAGACCCCGGCCGGGGTCGACGTCGACATCGCCTTCCTGATCGCCGACACCCTCGGGCTCGAGCCGCGCATCGGCACCACGTCGTTCGAGAACACGTTCGTGGGCGTCGACTCCGGCCGCTACGAGCTGGCGATCGCCAACATCGGCGTGAGCGAGAAGCGCAAGCGCAAGTACGACTTCGCCACCTATCGCCTCGGGCTGCACGCCTTCGAGGTGCCGAAGACCTCGAAGCTGCAGGTGCGGTCGGCCAAGGACGTGTCGGGGAAGCGGGTCGCCGTCAGCTCCGGCACGCTGCAGGAGGACATCCTGCTGCGCTGGAACGACGAGAACCGCAAGGCCGGCCGGGCGCCGATCAAGATCGTCTACTACCAGAACACGGCCGACTACTACCTCGCGCTGTCCTCGGGCCGCATCGACGCCTTCCTCGGTCCCAACCCGACCGCGACCTACCACGTCGCCACCAGCGGCACGACGCGCATCGCGGGCACCGTCTCCTCCAGCTACCCGGTGCAGGGCAAGGTCGGGACGCTGAGCAAGAAGGGCAACGGGCTGACCCCGGTGGTGCGGGCGGCGCTCGACAAGGCGATCGCCAACGGGTCCTACGCCAAGATCCTGCAGCGCTGGGGCCTCGCGGGCGAGTCGGTGAAGAAGTCCGAGCTCAACCCGCCCGGCCTCCCGGACCGACCGACCTCATGAGCGCCGCATCGCTCGTCGTGGTGGGCGGCGGCCCGCGGGCCCTCGGGGTGCTGATGCGCCTCGCGGCCAACGCCGCCGAGGTCGCCCCGGGGCTCGGGCTGCGGGTGCACGTCGTCGACCCGCACCCGCCCGGCGGGGGCCGCATCTGGCGGCACGCCCAGTCGCGGCTGCTGTGGATGAACTCGCTGGCCGAGGACGTCACGATCTTCACCGACGCGTCGGTGACCTGCGACGGCCCGGTCGACGACGGTCCCTCGCTGGCCGAGTGGGCCGTCGGCGAGGGGCGCGAGACGCTGCACCAGAACGGGTGGTTCGAGCGCGAGCAGCCCATGAGATCAACGGAGTTCGCACCCCGCGCCGTCCAGGCGGAGTATCTGGGGTGGGCCTGGCGCCGCACGCTGGACCGGCTCCCCGAGGGAGTCGAGGTCGTGCACCACGCGACGTCGGCGGTCGCCCTCGACGACCTCGACGACGGCCGCCAGCGAGTGACCCTTGCCGACGGGCCACCCCTCGACGCCGACGCGGTGGTGCTCGCCCAGGGCTACCTCGCCCAGCGACCCAGCCCGACCGAGCGGGTGTGGCAGGCGGCCGCCGACGGCCGCGGGCTGACGTACGTCCCCACCGGGCACACCGCCGACCTCGACCTGAGCGAGCTGCGCCCGGGCGAGCCGGTGCTGGTGCGGGGGATGGGGCTGGCCTTCGTCGACCTGTTCGTCCTGCTCGGCGAGGGCCGCGGCGGGCGTTTCACCGGGACCGGCGACGACCTGACCTACCACCCGAGCGGCCGAGAGCCGGTGCTGCACGTCGGCTCGACGCGCGGGGTGCCCTACCGCGCCAAGCTCGGCTACGACGTGGGCGCGCAGGGCCCGGTCGCCCTGCACCACCTGCGCGTCGACGCGCTGCCCGACGTGGGCACGCTCGACTGGGACGAGCACCTGCGCCCGCTCGTGGAGCGCGAGATCACCGACCTGCACTACCGCCGCCTGTTCGGCGCGCACCCCGAGCGCACCCGCGGCGCGTGGCGCGACCTCGAGCGCGCGATCGCGACCGAGCCGCCCGGCTCGCCCACCCTGCTCGCGGCCGTCGAGCGGCAGGTGCCCGACCCCGCCGACCGGCTCGACCTGTGGCTGCTCGACCGCCCCCTGGGCGGGCGCGCATGGGACTCCGGAGAGGCGCTCGAGGCCGACGTCGTCGCCCACGTGCGCGCCGACATCGCCCGCCGCGCCGACGCCTCCCGCTCCAGCGACCGCGCCGTCTTCGACGGGCTGCTGTCGATCTACGCCGTGCTCGCGACGCTTGCGCGGCAGGGCCGGATCTCCAGCGCCGACAGGGTGATTCGCTTCGAGCGCGAGTTCCACGGCTTCTTCTCCTACCTCGCGAGCGGCCCCCCGCCGCGGCGCCTCGCGGAGCTGCTCGCGCTGCACCGGGCCGGCGTCGTGCGCTTCCTCGGCCCCGACGTCGAGGTCGAGCTCGCCGAGCGCGGCTTCGTCGCACGCTCACCCGCGGTGCCGGCCCCGGTGCGGGCCCGCGCGCTCGTGGAGGCGAGGCTCCCGCGACCCGACGTCACGCGGGTCACCGACCCCGTCGTACGTCGGCTGGTCGCCTCGGGCGAGCTGCGCGCCGAAGGCGTGCACGACCCCACCACCGGCCGGCTCGTCGCCGGCCAGCTCACGTCCGACGAGGAGTGCCGGGCGGTGCGCGCCGACGGCAGCGCGCACCCCGACCGGTTCCTCGTCGGTCCCGCGGTCTCGGGCAGCGTCGGCAGCGGCGGCTTCGTCCGCCCCGGCTTCGACGGCCCCGCGCTGCGGCAGAACGACCGGCTTGCGCGACACCTGCTCGGCAGGCTCGCGCGCGCCGGCGAAGACACCACCACCCTCACGAAGGAGCACCGTCATGCCAGTTGAGTTCCTGGGAATGGCCGCCAACCACGACGGCACCGAGACCCGCGCCCGCTCCGGCGGGGCGCTCGACCTCAGGTACGCCGCGAAGCTCGCCCGCGCGCACGAGGACAACGGCTGGGACCGGGTGCTGTTCGCCTACCACTCCGGGTCGCCCGACCCGGCCCAGGTCGCGGCTTTCCTTGCGGGACAGACGGATTCGCTGCGGCTGGTGGTCGCGCACCGGCCCAACACCGCGGCCCCGACGCTGACCGCCAAGACGCTCGCCACGCTCGACCACATCAGTGACGGCCGGGTCGAGGTGCACGTCATCACCGGCGGCAGCACCGCCGACCAGGCCGCCGAGGGCGACCACCTCGCCAAGGACGACCGCTACGGCCGCACCCGCGAGTTCATCCAGATCCTCAAGCAGGCGTGGACCTCCGACGAGCCGTTCGACTTCGCCGGCGAGCACTACCAGCTGGAGAACTTCCTGGCCGACGTGAAGCCCGTGCAGCAGCCCCGCCCCCGGATCAGCTTCGGCGGGTCCTCGCCCGCGGCGTACGACGTCGGCGCCAGCGAGGCCGACGTGTTCGCCCTGTGGGGCGAGCCGCTGGCCGGCACCCGGGAGCAGATCGAGACGATCCGTCGCGCGGCCGAGGCGGCGGGCCGCCCGCTGCCGACGATCCAGGTCGCCTTCCGGCCGATCCTCGGCGCGACCGAGGAGCTGGCCTGGGCCAAGGCGGAGAGCACGCTGAGCGAGATCGAGGCGCTGACCGCGGTCGGCAACTCCCCGCGCGGTCGCCTGCGGCGCAACGGGTCCACGCCGGAGAACGCCGGCTCCCAGCGGCTGCTCGCGGCGGCCGAGTCGGGGGAGCGGCACGACCGCGCGCTGTGGACCGCGACGTCGAGGGCGACCGGCGGCGGCGGCAACTCGACCGCGCTGGTCGGCACCCCCGAGACGGTGGCCGAGGCGCTGCTGGACTACTACGACCTCGGCGTGCGCATCTTCTCCGCCCGCGGCTACGACCTGCACGAGACCGCCGTCGACTTCGGCCGCCAGGTCATCCCGCTGGTGCGCCAGGCCGTCGCCGAGCGCGAGCGCGCAGCCGGCGAGCGGGTCCCCGCGTGAGGCTGATCAGCTACACGCTGGTCGACAACAGCCCCGACCCGGTCACGGGGGTGCAGCTCAGCCCCCGTGACCGGCTCGCGCACGTCGTCGATCAGGCCCGCTGGGCCGAGCAGCTCGGCTTCGACGCCTACGGGGTGGGGGAGCGGCACGCGCAACGGTTCCTCTCGTCCTCGCCGCCGGTGCTGCTGTCGTACGTCGCCGCCCGGACCGAGCGCATCCGCCTGCTCACCACGGTGACCGTGCTGTCGCTGCTGGACCCGGTGCGGGTCGCCGAGGACTACGCGACGCTCGACCAGCTGAGCGGCGGCCGGCTCGAGATCATCATCGGCAAGGGCAACGACCCCGAGCAGAACGCGCTGTTCGGCTACGACCTCGACGAGCAGTGGGAACGCAACCGGGAGAAGTACGAGCTGCTGCGCCGCCTGCTGCGCGAGGAGCGGGTGACCTGGAGCGGGCGGTTCCGCCCCGACCTGGTCGAGGCCACCACCCAGCCGCGCCCGCTGCAGCAACCCGGCATCCCCGTCTGGCACGGGTCGGCCTCGTCGACGGAGTCGACCGAGCTGGCCGCGCGGTTCGGCGAGCCGCTGTTCTCCGCCAACGGTTTTCACCCGATGCGCACCTACGCCGCGCTCATCGACCACTACCGCGAGCGGTTCGCGGCGCACGGGCACGACCCGGCCGACGCGGTGGTCGGCGCCGGGTTCATCGCGCTGGTCGTGGCGCCGCGCTCCCAGGACGCGCGCCGGGCGTACGAACCGGCCTTCCGGGCCTTCCTCGACTCGCCCGGGGCCCGGCACAACCGGCTGCCGTTCCGCACCCTCGAGGAGTTCCTCGAGCAGGGGTCGGCCCTGGTCGGCTCGCCCGAGGAGGTGCTGGACAAGATCGGTCGCTACCGCGAGGCGTTCGGCCACGAGCTGACCGGCGTGCCGCTGGAGGTGCCGGGGGTGCCCGAGCCGGTGATCCGGCGCGGCGCCGAGCTGTTCGTGGCCGAGGTCGTGCCCGCGCTGCGGCGCTCCTTCCCCTCGCGCGTGTGGAGCGATCGGGCGGCGTGACAAGATGGCCGCCGACGCCAGCACGAGAGGATCCCCCAGATGGCCACTTCCCGCACGGGCCGGCGCGCCCTCGGCGCGCTCGCGGCGGTCGCCACCGCCACCGCACTCACCGGGTGCGGCACCAGCGGAGTCTTCACCGACGGCGGCGTCGCGGCGAAGTACGGCGACACCACGGTCAGCACCACCCAGGTGCAGGACGCCGTCGCCGACCTGCGCTCGATCAACCCGCAGAGCGAGATCAGCGGCCAGCAGGCGGCGGTGCTGCTCGCGCTCGGCCCGGCCATCAGCCGCATCGCGGCCCAGCAGGGCGCGACGATCTCGCCGTCGATGGTCGAGCAGACCTTCGCCCAGAACGGCCTGCGCGACCCCAGCCCGTCCACCATCAGCATGACCCGCGCCAACGGCGAGCTCGGTCAGCTGCTGCAGGGCCGCGCCGCCGGGCAGGAAGCCATCAACCGGCTGATCAACACCGCCGACGTGCAGCTCAACCCGCGCTACGGCAGCTATGCCAAGGGCGGCGCCATCGGCCCGGCCGCGACCCCGTGGATCCGGCCCGACGCAGCCGCCTCGGCCCAGCCGGCGCCGCCGCAGTGACCGAGCCGGCCGGGTCGCTGACCCTGCTGGTCACCAGCCCGCGCGTCGCCGCGGGCCTGCTCACGCGCGACGCGTGGGACGTGCTCTCCCGGGCCGACCGGGTGCTCGCGATCGACCTCGACGACCCGACCCCGGCCGCGCTCGTCAGCAGCGGCATCGAGGTCGAGGCGTTGGTCGCCGAACCTGATTCTCTCGCAAGAGATCTCGCGCAGTCGGCCCTCTCGTCGCGCACGGTGTGGGTGGGGTCGCCCGACGCCGACCCGGGCCTCACCGACGCCCTCGCCGCCGAGCTCACCCGGCTGCCCGACCCGCCCGAGGTCGAGGTGCTCGTCGCGTCCTGGGACGTCCCCGGAGCCCGGCTGCTCGACGCCGTGGCCGTGATGGACCAGCTGCGCTCGCCCGGCGGCTGCCCGTGGGACGCCGAGCAGACCCACGAGTCGCTCACGAAGTACCTCCTCGAGGAGGCGCACGAGACCGTCGAGGCGATCGAGGTCGGCGACCGCGAGCACCTGGCCGAGGAGCTCGGCGACGTGCTGCTGCAGGTGCTGTTCCACGCCCGCATCGCGGCCGAGCACCCCGAGGCGCCGTTCGACGTCGACGACGTGGCGGCGGGTCTGGTCGGGAAGCTCGTGCGCCGCCACCCGCACGTCTTCGCCGACGGCGACGCCTCCTCGCCCGAGGACGTCGAGCGCGCCTGGGAGCAGATCAAGGCCGACGAGAAGCCCACCCGCGACGCCGCCGACCTGCTGGCCGGCATCCCAGCGTCGCTGCCGCTGCCGCTGGTGGTCGACAAGGTGCGCGCCCGCGTGCGGCGCCGGGGCGCCGACCCCGCCCTGGACGTACGCCTGGAGCAGCTCGGCGAGGACAGCCGGGTCGGCGCCGCTCGCGGCTGGGAGCAGCTGCGCGCCCTGCTGGACGAGCGCGCCTGAGCCGGCGCGGGCGTACACCCGCCTCGGCCGTCCCGCTCTGCGGGTCGGTCCCGGAGTGCCGCGCGGGCCGCTTGTAGCCTGGGCGCGACCGATCACGCCACACCTCAAGGAGCCATCTGTGGCCACCATCGAAGCAATCGGCGCCCGCGAGATCCTCGACTCCCGCGGCAACCCCACCGTCGAGGTGGAGGTGGCGCTCGACGACGGCACCATCGCCCGCGCAGCCGTCCCGAGCGGTGCGTCGACCGGTCAGTTCGAGGCCGTCGAGCGCCGCGACGGCGACAAGAAGCGCTACCTGGGCAAGGGCGTCGAGGACGCCGTCGACGCCGTCATGGAGCAGATCGCGCCCGCGCTGCTGGGCTTCGAGGCCAGCGAGCAGCGGCTGATCGACGCGGAGATGATCGGGCTCGACGGCACCGACAACAAGGGCTCGATCGGCGCCAACGCCATCCTCGGCGTCTCGCTCGCGGTGGCCAAGGCCGCCGCCGACTCGGCCGAGCTGCCGCTGTTCCGCTACGTCGGCGGCCCCAACGCCCACGTGCTGCCCGTGCCGATGATGAACATCCTCAACGGTGGCGCCCACGCCGACTCCAACGTCGACATCCAGGAGTTCATGATCGCGCCGATCGGCGCGGAGAGCTTCCGCGAGGCGCTGCGCTGGGGCGCCGAGGTCTACCACGCGCTCAAGGACGTGCTGAAGAAGAAGGGCCTGTCCACCGGTCTCGGCGACGAGGGCGGCTTCGCCCCCGACCTGGAGTCCAACCGCTCCGCGCTCGACCTCATCGTCGAGGCGATCAAGAAGGCCGGCTACAAGCCCGGCACCGACATCGCGCTCGCGCTCGACGTCGCGGCCAGCGAGTTCGCCGACAAGGGCAAGTACACCTTCGAGGGCAAGAAGCGCTCGGCCAAGGACATGGTCGACTACTACGCCGAGCTCGTCGACGCCTACCCGCTGGTCTCCATCGAGGACCCGCTGGACGAGGAGGACTGGGCCGGCTGGACCCAGATGACCGAGCAGCTCGGTGACAAGGTGCAGCTGGTCGGCGACGACCTGTTCGTCACCAACCCCAAGCGGCTGCAGCGCGGCATCGACGACGGCGCCGCCAACGCGCTGCTGGTCAAGGTCAACCAGATCGGCACCCTGTCCGAGACGCTCGACGCCGTCTCGCTCGCGGCCCGCAACGGCTACGCCTCGATGATGTCGCACCGGTCCGGCGAGACCGAGGACACCACGATCGCCGACCTCGCCGTCGCGACCAACTGCGGCCAGATCAAGACCGGCGCGCCCGCGCGCTCCGACCGCGTCGCGAAGTACAACCAGCTCCTGCGCATCGAGGAGGAGCTCGACGACGCCGCGGTCTACGCCGGCGCGAGCGCCTTCCCGCGGTTCACGGCCTGAGCCGGGAGGGTCCATGAGCACCGAACGCCGCCGTACGTCCGGCTCGCGTCCCGCGGGCCGTCGCCCCAGCACCTCGGCCGGCTCGGCGAGCCGGGCGTCGGGCCGGGCGAGCGGCGCGGGCAGCCCGCGCGGACGTACGTCGTCGTCGGGGGGCCGCGGGACCTCGCGTCCCGCGGTCCGGCCGGCGTCGGCGGGGGGCGGCCGGCAGCTGCCGAAGCGGCGCCGCCCGACGTCGATGCGCCGGATGGTCACGCTGGGGCTGCTCATGGTGTTCCTGGCGGTGCTGCTGATCCCGACGCTGCGCGGCTACCTCCAGCAGCGCTCGCAGATCGACGCCCTCAACGAGCAGGTCACCGGGCAGCAGCAGACCGTGAACAACCTTCAGCGCGAACGCAATCGGTGGAACGACCCCAACTACGTCGCGCAGCAGGCGCGGGAGCGGCTGGGCTTCGCCAAGCCGGGCGAGCGGGCGTACATCGTGATCGACGACAAGGGTCGCAAGCAGCAGGTCGACGAGGTCACCGGCGTGCGCAACGACAAGGCCGGGCAGAACCGCCCGTGGTACGGCCAGCTGTGGGGGTCGGTCGTCTCGGCGGGCGAGGAGCCCACGGTGGGCAGCAAGACCAAGTGAGCGCGCCACCCCAGACCCCCGACCCGGGCCACGCACCCGGCATCGACCCGGCCGACGTCGCCGCCGTCCAGCAGCAGCTGGGCCGGCTGCCCCGCGGCATCGTCGAGATCGCCGCGCGCTGCCCGTGCGGCTGCCCGACGGTGGTGCGCACGCTGCCGCGACTGCCTGACGGCACCCCGTTCCCGACGTCGTTCTACGCCACCTGCCCGCGGCTGACCGGCGCGATCAGCACCCTGGAGGCGCAGGGCATGATGCGCGAGATGACCGAGCGGCTGCGGCACGACCCGGAGCTGGCGGCGGCCTACGCCGCCGCGCACGAGGACTACCTGCGCCGGCGCGGCGAGCTCGGCGAGGTGCCCGAGATCGAGGGCGTCAGCGCCGGCGGCATGCCGACCCGGGTGAAGTGCCTGCACGTGCTGGTCGCCCACTCGCTGGCGGTCGGGCCGGGCGTCAACCCGCTCGGCGACGAGGCGCTCGCCGCCCTGCCGCAGTGGTGGTCCAACGGCTGCTGCCAGCCCAAGCCGGTCGAGTAGGCCCCCAAGCTGGTCGAGTGGGCCCGCGAGGGACGAGCAGGCCCCCAAGCTGGTCGAGTAGGCCCGCGAGGGACGAGCGGGCCGTATCGAGACCCGCGCAGCGCATCCGCGAGCTGCTGCCGGGCGACTACCTGCTGCGCCCCGGCCCGCGCGGCGACGTGTCGTGCAAGCCGGACGAGCAGATGCTGCTCTACGGCGTCGGCTGAGCCGACCGATCAGTCACCGGTGAGCTCGAGAAGCCTTCCAGGAGAAAGGATCTCGGCACCAACCTGACGTACGCGCTCGCGCAGCTCACGATCGGCCGTCGCCACGGTCACCGGACCGTCGGCGGCGGCCGATCGGGCCTGCTCGACGATCTCGTCGTCACCGCTGCGCGGCGCGTGCACGACGGCGACGGCGCCGTCGTCACCGGCCGGCACGCCCGCCTTGGCCGCGCCCTCGAGCACCAGGGTGACCCGGTCGTACGGCAGTCCGGCGTCAGCCAGCCGGTCGAACAGCCGGCGGGCGGCGCCGGCCCGGTCGCGCCACCACCCGTCCGGCCGCGAACCGACGACGTTGGCTCCGTCGACCACCAGGGTTGTGGGTGCGGTGCGGGTGGCGTGGCCCGGTGACTCAGCGGAGCTCATCGGGCCTGCTCCACCGCACGTCGCGGAAGCGGCCGGAAGCGGCCGAAGTCAGCGTCGCCGGAGACAACCGTCGGCCGGTGCTCGGTCGCGACGGTCATCGCGGCTGGATCTCGCCCATCGGCCCGAAACCGTCGACCTCCTCCGCGTCGACGTAGATGATCTGCGGCTGCGCGGAGACGATGTCGGGCATCTTCTCCATGAAGGTCTTCACGTGCTCGGTGGCCATGTGCTCCTCGCCGGCCGCGCTGTCGCGGAAGCCCTCGATGCACACGAACGTGTTCGGCTCGGTGACGCTCTGGGAGAACTCGAAGAACTCGTTGCCCGGCTCTTGGGTGACGTTGCGGGCGTAGTCCGCGGACAGCTCGCGCCACTCGTCCAGCTTGTCCTCGCGGATGGGGAACTTCACGGTGATGAGGATCATCGGTGCACTCCTGGTCGGCTGTGGGTCGGCTGTGGTCTGACGCGGACGGTCACCGGCGGTCCGGCTTGTCTCGCGCCCCTCACCGTACGAGGATCGCGAGCGTCGGGCTCACCCCTGCCCCCGAAGGAGCTCCATGACGCGCGTCGCCGCCATCGACTGCGGCACCAACTCGATCCGCCTGCTCATCGCCGACCACGACGGCGACCGGCTGCAGGAGGTGCTCCGGCGCACCGAGATCGTCCGGCTCGGCCAGGGCGTCGACGTGTCCGGCCGCATCGCCCCCGAGGCGATGGAGCGCACGCTGGCGCGCAGTCGTGAGTACGCCGGGCTCGCCCGCGAGCACGGCGTCACCGCAGCGCGGTTCGTGGCGACGTCGGCATCCCGCGACGCCTCGAACGCGGGGGAGTTCGTGCAGGGCGTGGTGGCCGCCTTCGGCGACCTCGACGTGGTGCCCGAGGTGGTCAGCGGCGACGAGGAGGCCGCGCTGAGCTTCGCCGGTGCGACGATCGGTCTCGCGGCGTCCGGTGCCGAATCTCCTTATCTGGTGGTCGATCTCGGCGGTGGCTCCACCGAGCTGGTGCGCGGGTCCGACACAGTCGAGCAGGCGATCTCGCTCGACATGGGATCGGTCCGCCTGACCGAGCGCTACCTGCGCTCCGACCCGCCCACGCCGGAGGAGATCCGGGTGGCCAGCGCCGAGGTGGACGCGGCGCTCGACCTTGCCGAGCGCACGGTCGACCTCAGCGGGGTGTGCACGCTCGTCGGCCTGGCCGGCTCGATCACCACGGTCACCGCCCACGCCCTCGACCTCGAGCGCTACGACTCCGGGCGCATCCACCACGCGCGCGTCCCCGTCGAGCGGGTGCTGCGCGCCACGACCGAGCTGCTGCAGGCAGGCCACGCCGAGCGCGCGGCCCTGGGGTTCATGCACCCCGGCCGCGTCGACGTGATCGGGGCCGGCGCGCTGATCTGGCAGCGCATCGTCGACCGCGTCGCCCAGCGCTCCGGCATCACCGAGGCGGTCACCAGCGAGAGCGACATCCTCGACGGCATCGCCCTGTCGGTCCCCACCCGCAAGCCGGTCGAGTAGCCGCGAGGCGCGAGCGGCGTATCGAGACCCGCCCCCGTCGTACCCTGGCGCTGCCCTCGTGGCCCAACTGGCAGAGGCAGGCGACTTAAAATCGCTCACGGTGCGGGTTCGACTCCCGTCGAGGGCACCATGACCCCTTTACTCGAACCCGCACCGAAAAGGTCGGCGAGTAGGTGGGTCACGGTTTGACGGTCGCTCTCAGCCCCGGGGCTGGGAGCGACATTCGTTGTGGCGCTCCGCGCGAGGACACCTGCAGGCGTGCGCCGCCTGGCGGTCTGCCGTTGCTGAGCAGCGGCTGCTTCATGCAGTTCGTCCAGGAGCGGCGTCTTGACGTCGCGCCGGACGCCGTCCTCATCGATGTACAGCCGCTCGAAGCTCGCTGTGTTGAGGTCGCGGCGCGTTGCCTCGTCTGCCTTCGTGTAGAGCTCCTGAGGCTGTTCGAACAGCTCCATGTACTGGCGGATGTAGCGCGCTGCACGGTCGAGGTCGACCACCGTCTGTGCGAGGCTCCGCTCGACTGCCGCTTTGTCGATCTGGACCTTGCGGAGCCGTTCCTTGATCTTCGCCGTAGGCAACTCGCCGTCGGTTGCCAAGTCGAGCAGGCGCTCCTCCTTGGTGCTGAGTGCCGCCAGTTGCTTGCGGTAGCCATCGTGGAGCTCGCGCTTCACTCGCTGCGAGTCTGCGACAGCGGCGTCCATGCCCTCGCGGATGTAGGTGACGAAGTCTTCTGGGAGCCCGACAGTCGCGTAATGCTTGGCGACGGCGTGCTCGACATCCGCGGCGGGCAGGTATGGAAGGTCGCACTGCCGGTCCTGTCGTCCGCGGCAGAGGAAGTAGCCGTACCGCCCACCGCGACCGTTCGCTTCGACGTAGATCACCCGGACGGGGCGCTCCTTGGTGGAGCACCGGTCACAGAACAGCAGCCCCTTGAGGTAGTGATAGAGCACACGGTCCCGTTGGCCGTTGGTCGACCGGTGATCCATGACTCGCTGGACCGCATCGAACAGATCCTGGTCGATGATCGGCTCGTGCCGCCCTGGGTACTGCTCGCCCTTGTAGGTGACGACACCGACGTAGTACGGGTCGCGCAGCATGCGGTGCAGCTTGGAGATCGAGAGCGGCTGCGACTTCCACCGCCTGGTCGGGCGGGTCTTCAGCCCGAGCGACTCCATCTTGTCGTAGAGCGCCGAGAGCGTGTAGTCGCCGCTCGCGTACAGCTCGAACGCCGTACGGATGAGCGGGGCGCGCGTCTCATCGACCGCGATGGTGTTGACCTGGCGTCCCTCGTGCTCAATACGGACGTTCTTGTAGCCGATGCGGGCAACGCCGAGGGTGCCGCCGTTCTCGGCCTTGTGGCGCATCTTGACCTTGATGTCCTCGCCGGACATCCGCACCTGGACTTCGTTGATGATGTCCGTGACGGCCTCCATCGCGTCGGCCATGATGCCTTCGCCGAAGTCCTCCTTCGCCGAGACCAGCTTGACGCTCATGCCTTCGAGCTGGCGCTTGGTGACCACGGCGTCGCCGAGATTCCGGAAGGCTCGTGAGCGCATGTAGATGATCACGTAGTCGACCTCGGGATGCTCGGCCAGATAGGCGAGCAGTTCCTTGAATTTGCGTCGCTTGGAGATGGTCTGGGCAGAGGCACCCGGTTCGACGAACTCCTTCTGGATCACCGCTCGAATGGCCGCTGCCTTGGCGTTGTTCGCCTCGCGCTGCGTCGCGATGGAGTTGCCTTCGGCGTCGACATCGGCGCCCGCGTTCATCTGCTTGGTCGTCGACACCCGCAGGTACGACACTGCGATCTTGCTCGTGCCTCGCTCGATCATTTCAGGTGCTCCTATTCATCTGCACGGTTCTGAACCGCTGTTCCTGCCACGTCGGCGTTGATACCGGGCGCGCACAGCGCTGCCGGGTGAAGGTCGGCCGCTCCAGCAGCCCGATCTGCTCGAGCCGGTAGCGGAGCGCGGCCTGGCTGACGCCGAAGTAGGCAGCCAGCGCTTCGATGCGCTGGGTGACGTTGCAGTACATCCGCTTGAGCGCCGGCTTCGGCATCAGGGCGCAGGCGGCGAAGTAGTCGGCCGCACGCTCCGCTTCCCAGTCGGAGCGGTAGAGCCGCGCTCGGTGCGGGTGGTCGATGACGTGCTTCAGCTCGTGCAGCAGGGTGAAGCGCTGCCGTGCCGGGGTGTCGTCCTGGCAGATCGCGATGATCCACTCCTGGCCGTTCCAGTAGCTCAGGCCGCTGGTCGGCAGCGCCTCGTAGACGACACGCAGGCGCGGCAGCGATTCAATGTGGCGGTCGTGCACGCCGTCTTCATCGACAGCGAGCAGCCGGGCGAGGGTCCGGGCTTGCCGCTCGGCGAGTTGCTTGGTGTCCTCGAAGTCGAGCCGACAGCGCGGTGTCAGCCCACGGAGGCTCGCCAGTACCGATGGTGATGTTGTTGTTTGGGTGGTCATTTTGAGCCTCCTTTCGGTTAGTGGTTGTTCGTTCTATCGGGCTACTGCTCGTCCTCGCCGGGTGCCGGTTCCGCCCGCCTCGGGTCGGCGCCGTACTTTCTCGTGATGGCCGCGATCTCTGCCCGGGCTTCGGGCGGGAGATCTGGGTACTTGCGGCGCAGGTAGGGGTGAATGGTCGGCAGGTCAATGTCGTAGCCGCCGACCTCGCAGACGGTGGTGGCATCGAGCCCCAGGACGGCTGCCAGTCGCAGCAGCTTGTCGAGCTTGGGCTCGCGGGTACCGCTCTCCCAGTTCTCGATGATCGACTTGCTGAGCTCGGCCTCAGCCGCCACTTGGCGCAGACTCAGGCCAGCTTGTAGCCGTGCATCCTTTAGCAGTGTTCCAAGTTCTGTATTCAGTTTTTCGTCCATATCCCAATTTTACAATCCTTGTCCGCATTTGTGGACGCCTTTCTCGCTTTCTACAACATTTCTTTTACAACGCTCACGCATCGCGATTGCGACATGTATTGCGTTTTGAGTGTGGGTGGGAACCAGAGAGCCGTCAGGCTCGATCTGGTCCCCACCCGGTGGAGTCGCCACGTACCTCGGCGGGCAGCGTTAGCTGCCGCGCTTGGGTGCCGTGGCGCTCTTGCGAGGCGCGGCCTTGCCGGTGGACTGGCTGTCCGTGCCGAGCAGTGCCTGGATGGCGGCACGCTGCTCGTCGGCTTCCCGCGTGATCTCCGCCTCGAGGTCACGAGCCTTGGCGGCGACCGACGGGTCGTCCGCCATGACGGCAACTTCCTTGCGGATCGCAGTGCGGATGGCCTCCGTCACCGTGATGTCGCGCAGCCGGCACAGCATGGTCAGCTGTCCATGCAGCTGGGAGTCCAACCGGACTGCCAGCGTCTTGACCGTAGACATGGCGCTTCTCCTTCCTGAGGGTGTTCGCCCAGCCGCCTCGCCGTGCGGCGAGCGGTCCGGCCACCGTCCTCGGGGTGGTGCAGCCCTCGACCGGGGTGGTCGAGTGGCTGCAGGCTCCCGAGGGATGGGCGGCTTCGGCGAGTCCTACGCATCGGGCTGCGCGTCAGGGTGGTCGGGAACCTCGTCATCGTTCGGTCCCTGGAACAGGAATACCTCGCCCTCCGGGCCCTCAAGCGTGAACAGCCGCACGCCCCCGGTCTGGTCCCGTGCCAGCGCCTCGTAGTCGATGCGCACGTGTGGCCGCAGCTCCTCCGGTAGCTGTTCCTCGGTCTGCTGCGCCAGCGCTCGTCCTAGGTCCTCGTACGACGCGAACTCGCCGAGGTAGTGGTCGCGGAACGCTGCCAACAGGTCGGGATCGGCATCGTGGAAGTCGGCCCAGGCCGCGAAGGCGTAGCCGTGCTCGCGGATGCCGTTGGCCACCCGAGCGACGACCTCTGCCGTCTCGTCGCGCTTCACCTCGAACGTGCCGAACTCGATGGTGTCGAGGATCTGCTTGTCCCCGATCCGGCTCTGCACCTGCTCGACGGTGCCGTACGCGTCGCACCAGCTGCCGAACGGCGAGCGCTCGTCGCGGGCGACCCAGATGCCCGGGCGCGGTCGCGGCGTCGGCTCCAGCTCCTCGGCGGTTACCTCGTGCGCTCTCTCCTCGCCCTTGTTGCTGCTCGTCGGCGGTGTCTCGTGGCCAGTCATCGGTCTCCTCCTTGCGGTCGGTCGGGTGCTGTACTGCCGGGCAGCTCGGTGGTGCCGCCCTCGACGTTCTGGAACAGCCAGACACGGCCGTTGTCGTTGTGCGCTATGACCAAGTGCCCCTCGGTCCACAGCTGCTGCGCGATCTCCCCGTACGTCCAGTCGCCCGACGGGTCGTCATGAGTCGCGGCACCGAGCCGCTCGAACTGGGCTTCCACCCAAGCGGCAGGGCTGTCCCACTCGCCGAGGTAGGCCTGCTCGAACGCCGCCAGCATGCGCGGGTCGGCGTCGTGGAAGTGCGCCCAGAAGGCGAAGGCGTCGCCATGCTCCTGGATGCCGCGAGCCACCATCGCCACGGTCGCCAAGTCCTCTGAGGACTCCGGGGTGTAGTCGGCGAAGTCGTCGCTGTCGCAGATGAGGACGCCGTCGGCGTCGGACTCGGGGTGCCGGTCTAGTAGTTCTCGGGCGTGCCGCTCGAGTTCTTCGCTGGGCACAGCGGCATCGATCCATTGGCTGTGTCCTGGCCACGGTGTCTCTGTCGCCAGTGTCAGCCGGATGCGTGGCGAGCGCCGCGGTGGGCGCTCCGCACTCTCCGTTTCAGGTGTGCTGCACTCTCCTGGCCTTGGCTGCTTCTCGTTCATGGTGTCCTCCTTTCGTTTGGTTGCTGGTTCGTGGTGCCGGTGGCAGTGCCAGGCGGCGGGTGCGCCTTCTGCGTGGCGTTCGCGTCGCTTGGCACCGGGTAGCCGGGGATGGCGACGTCGCTCCTGATCTGGTTGCCCCAGACGTGCCAGCCGGCGCGGCTCGGTGGCTGCCTGCGGGCGAACAGCTCGAGGTACGGCCCGGGGCTGACCCGCTCGATGACGGCGTACTGCTCCTCGGGCTTGTGCGAGTGGTCCTGCAGCGGCGCGAACATCCAGGTCGGCTGGGCGCGGAACTGGACCGGTGCTGTGCCTCTGGTGGCGAACAGCAGGTGCTCGGTCGAGTTGCGCAGGTAGTTGCCCAGTCCCAGCCGCGGCTTGATCCACGTCAGGATGGAGCGCACCGTGAAGCCCCAGGCGTCAGCGACGTCGAAGCCCGGCCGCAGCGTGGCGTTGGTGACCCACAGCCACAGATGGGCGTCGTCAGCTGCCAGGTCGGCCACCGGCATCGCCGTGATGCGCTCCAGGCTCATGAGGTCGTAGTGCTGCACCGCGCCGCGCTTGCCGAGCTGCTGCACGTCCCACGGCGGGTCGGCCAAGATCGTGCGGTACTTCGATGGCTCAGGAGCCTGATCGTTCATGACTGGCCTCCCGTCACGAGCGCTTCCCAGGTTTCGTCGGAGGTGCTGGTCAGCCGGTGCAGCTGCGGGGTTAGTCGCGCTGATCGCTGCAGCCGACGTGTCAGCTCCTGCTTTCGGTCGTGAGCCCGGCGGCCTTCCAGGATCCACAGCACGAGCGGGAACGCGCCGTCTGTCTGGCTCTGCTCGATACCACTGCGCCGGTACGCCTCGTACTGCTCGCACTTCGCGAGCAGCGTCGGGATGGACTCGGTGCCGCGGTCGACCTCGATGAACCAGCGGTCCTCGTACGGACCGTCGTCGTCGCTCGCCTGGATGACCACGCTCAGGTCGGGCGCCAGCGTCAGGGTGTTGCCGCCCAGCCCGGGGTAGCGGCGGGTGGTGTGCGGGTCGACCATGACGTTCGCGGAGCCGCGCATCGATTGGGCAATCTGCAGTACCAGCAGATGCGTGTCCGCGATGGCCAGGCAGTGCTCCAGAAAGCGCAGCGTCGGCTGGTGCTGCCGGTACCGGGGCGCGTGTTCATCGAGCACGCGGGCGCCGGCCGCGGTCAGGTGCCAGATGGTGGCCTCTGAGCCGCCGCGGAGTCCGCCGACCCGACGGTCGTCGACCCTGCGGACGAGCCCGTCCCGGGCGAGGCGCTGGAGTACGCGCCGGGCGCTTCGTCCGGCCGTGTCTCGGCTGCTGGCACCGGCCACGAAATGCAGTTCGCTCAGGTGGTGGGTGGTCAGGAAGCGGTGCTCGGTCAGGCTCGAAAGCACGTGGCGATCACGGTCGCTGAGCTCGTGGCGGAGACGCCGCCGGGCTGCCTTGCCGACGTAGCGGTGCGGCCGGAAGCCAGTGGCCTGGGCGGCCACCTTCGCCCGTGAAACGGGCGATGTATTCGCGGCCGAAGATGGCGGCCGCGAGCCGCTGAGCGGCAAGGATGCACCGTCGGGACGTGGAGCGGCTGGACGGGCGACCGGACAACGGTCGTCAGATGAAGTGGGGTGAGTTCGGGCCGTCACGAGTCCTCCTCCGTTCCCGATTTCTCCTCTTCTTGCCCCCTCGTTCCAGTCGCCTGCTTGGCGGTCCGTCGGCGGCCAAGGCCGACTGCGTGCCCGTCGCGACCTAGTCCTCGGTCGGGCGCCTGGCGGCTACCGGGAGCGTCGAGCAGCGCCAGCAGGTCGGCTTCGATCGCGTCGAGTGGTTGGCCATAGCGGCTGGCCGAACGGCGCTGCACTTCCTGCCAGCGGCGCAGAGGCGTCGGGAGCGGCTGGGTGGTCAGCGACACCCACGGCGCGGGCTGGTTGCCGGCCAGGATGGAGGCGTAGGCCTGGAACGGTTCCAGCGCCACGAAGTCCTGCCGAGTGAGGCTGCTGGCCGGGTGCGCCTCGGCGACCGCCTTGGCGTCGGTGCTGCCGAGCTGGAAGTAGATCTTGGTGCGGGTGTTGGCTTCCAGGTCCTCGAGCAACGACCCCAGCTGCTTGCGGTGCTGGTGCGCCGCCGTGATGCCGACACCCAGACCTCTGGCCTGTGCCAGCGCGTCAGCGAGTGAGCCGGGCAGACGCAGGTAGTCCTGCACCTCGTCGATGGTCACCATGACCGGCGAGCGCTGCTCGTGCGCGATGGCCGTTCGGCCGAGGGCGGTCTGCCACAACTGCGACACCAGCACGGATCCGAGCAGCTGCGCCGCCTCCGGCCCGATGCTGTCCTTGCCGAGTTTGACCAGCAGGATGGTCTGCTTGGTGAAGACGTCGCTCAGCTGGAACGCCGGGGTGCGCTGCCCGAAGACGGCACGGAGCGATGGCCGGAGCATGACTTGGCGCAGCTTGTTGAGCAGCGGTCGCAGTGCCTGCTCCCTGGCTTGGTCGGTCATGCCTTCGAAGGCGGCCCAGAAAGCACCGAGCCCGAGCGGGTCGGCCTTGGCCTCCCGTCCGGTGACTGAGCGGCGGAAGCCGGGGTTGGTCAGTAGCAGCGGCAGCATGACCAGCGACGCGTCACCGCGCCGTGCCAGCGTCAGGACGGAGGCGTGCAAGATGTCGGTGCTGCGCGGTCCCATGGCGTCCTTGAACAGCGACTTGAAGACGGCGACGATGCTGTCTGCCGCCAGGTCTGGGTCGACGCCGGCCAGCGGGTTGATCCCCACCGGCCGGTCGCTACTCGGGTCGAGCACGACGACGTCATCGAGCCGCTCCTCGGGGATCCGCGCCAGCAGGTCGTTGACGAGGTCGGTCTTCGGGTCGATAACCACCACGCCCCGGCCGGCGGCGATGTCCGCCAGCGCCAGGTTGCCCAGCAGCGTCGACTTCCCGACGCCGGTTGGTCCGAGCACGTGACGGTGCCGGAGCGCGTCGTCCGGTGCCTGCGCCACGTCGCGGCGAACGCCGCGGCGCAAGTCGACCGTCGCCAGCCCCAGCGATACCCCGTCAGAGGGATGGACCGCCAGAGCAGGCAGCAGTTTCGGGTGACGCGGTGAGACGCCGGGCAGCGCGGCGTCTTGGTCCTGGCTGGTCGGCCAGGCCAGCAGCGGCACCAGGTCATCGACGCTGAGCCAGAGCGGCCAGAGGAACGGCGAGCTGGCGGTCGCCACCGAGCGGGTGCCGACCCGGCCGAGGGTGATGGCCACGTCGGGCGACTCCAAGCCGCGCAGCGCTGCCGCCACGCCGGTGACGAGCTGACGTGCCCGGGCCAGGCTGCCGCTCCGCGCGGCAGCGCGCAGCGCGCAGCCGAAGCCGTGCTGTTCGTGTTTGCCCGCCAGTCGGCGGCGGTCACCAACAACCGCCTCCGGTGGCCGGTGCGGCCAGGTGCGAGCGCCGAGTACGAGCTGCAGCCGTACGAGTTCGGCCGGGGATGCCTGCGCCAGCGCACCGAGTACCCCGCGAGTAACGCCAGCCGCATCCGGGTTGGCGAGCGGCAGCTGCCGATTCTTGGAGATCTTGATCTGCCCGGCGACGGTCAGGACGTCGGTGTCGGGCAGGTCGCTCCCCGCCGAGATGCGCGCTTCGGGCAGGTGCGTCGTCACCAGTCGTGCGGCCTTGCGCACCGTGACGTCGTCGTCGGCACCGAGCCGCCACGACACCTGGCCGCCGGTGGCGAGTGCTTCCAGCACCAGCCGTGGCTGGTTGGGCAGCGCCGCCAGTGCCACCAGCAAGGCCCGTGCCTGCGCCGGTGCGATGACCGACGGCAGCTCAAGCTGCCGCCAGGTAAGCGCTCGAGCCGCGCTCATCGGCCGGCCTCCGTCGGTGCTGCGTCGTCGTCGCGGCCGTCACGACGGGTCGCGTGTCGAATGACCTCGGCACGGGCTTCGGCTTGGGCTTCCGCCTCAGCCTGCGCCAGCGCCATCTCGATAACCGCCCGGGCGATTCGGCCCACGTCCGGCTTGTCGCGGAGCTCGCCGCGCACCGAGATGTGCCGCTCGCGGCCACGACGTGACCGGCCGGTCCCAGGGCGTGACGAGTCTCGTCGTCCCGCACGACTGCTCCTATTTGTGTTCTGCTTCCTATTTTTAGGCATGACGAATACACCCTCCTTTCACATGGTTGTTTGCTAGTTCCGGGTGTCCGCAAATGCGGACACTTCCTGCCATTGACTATGCGACCATTTGCGTGGGCGGTCAATATGGATTGTGTATTTCACAGCACCGGCTGGAACGGGCTGCCCCCTGAACTTGCGGCGAGGCTTCTTGGTTGCTTCACCAGCCGTTGTGCTGCCGCCAGAGCCACCATCCGCCGGCCACGAGTGCGGCTCCGAGCAGCCACATCCAGACTTGCTGCAATAGCCAGACCGCTGCGTACAAGAGCAGTGCCATGAGTGCCACAGCCACGCAGGCGTCGAAGAGTCGTTCACCGAGTCGCTTCGGGCTGGTCTCCCGAGCCATGTCGTCCTCCTTCCGTGTCTGAGGCCGGGGCTACTCGAACGGGTTGCGCCAGTCGTGCTGCGCGGCGTTGTTCATGGCGCGGCGCGCTTGCCGGTGGGCGTCGTCGACTTCCTCGCTGCGGGCATGCAGCTGTGCGTAGAGGCGCACCTCGCGGCTGGTCTGCCGCCAGGCCGCCAGCACGTCCTCGACGTAGCCGGTGGACGCCAGCCACACCACAAGTCCGACGACGGCAAAGCCGATGAGCAGTACGCTCACAGCGGGAACTCGGAGCCGAAGCCGCGCTGGGTACGCAGCGCCTTGTCGACGAAGCCGACCTCAATACGCGTCAGGACGGCGTCAAGCACGGGATCGCCGCCCGCCAGCTGCTTGCGGTAGTTGTCCAGGTCGACGGCTCGCTCCATGATGCGGCCGGTCAGGGCGGCTTCGGCGTCCACCTTGAGGCCGTCGAACTGAGCCTCGCGGACGAGCCTGGAAACTGCCCGGGCGTGCTGTCGCTCGTCACGCGACGGCACCAGCGACTGGGACTTGGCCCAGCGTTCGAGTTCACTTGGCATGAGGATCTCCCTCGGAAGGAGCCGGTCAGCACCGCGCGGACTGGCGGTGCTGAGGTGATCGGCTGCTGATGGATCCAGGCTCTTCTGCTGGCCGCATGCCTGTCGTGACACAGAAGTGACATCCGCTCCCGTCGAAGTCGTCTCGCTTGCCCGACTGGCTAGCCTCGGTGCGTGTCACAGGAGGAGTCGGCTCCAGCGCCAGACAGCGACGCCTCGCCGCTTGAGCAGCGGGTGCTTGCCGAGCTCATCGCCGCCCGCAAGAGCCCAGGTGGGCTGTCGCCGACCTCGATGGCGACCTACCCCGCGATGCGTGACCTACTGGGCGAGGGCGACCCGCTCGTGGCGTTCTCCAGGTTGGAGCACCGGATCCTGGAAACGCTCGACCTCGGTGACGACGTCACCAACCTCTACGCTGCGGCCTACTCGCTCGGCCTGGCTTCGGACGGCGCGACGCACCTGGATCGGCTCAACGACTTCGGCCGCGACTACGGCTACGAGGCCCGGCAGGCCCGCCGACACTCCGACGCCGGGCTGCGTCGTCTCGCCCGCCTGATAACCAGCAACTGGATCGTGCACGCCGTGCCCACGCTGGAGATCTTCCTGGTCCAGCAGTCCAACGGTTCGTTCGGCGTCACGATGCGTGCCACCAGGCAGCACTACATCGACATGAAGGGCTTCAGCTGCGAGACCGTGGCAGCGGACGGAACGCGCCGCCCGCTCACCGTCGGCACCACCACGGAGAAGCCCAGCGGCGCCGACGAGTCCACACCCGAGACGATCGTGCAGACCCTCGCCACGCCGTTTGTGCTGCCAGCACCGACGCCGGGCGTGCCCAAACGGCTGCGCGTCACTTGGCCTGGGGAGGTCTGGCCGCGCTTCGCCGTCAGCGTCGTTGGATCGCTGTCGGCTGACGTTGTGCTCACCAGCCAGACGCTCGGGAACACGTCGCAGGTCAGCGTGGAGGTGCTGGAGTGAGTGACTGGCACGTCACGCAGAGGGCTGGCCGCTCCGAGCCGAGTGGTCCCACGATCTTGCGCTCAGGACCAGTTGCGGCAACCCTCTGGCGCGGAGCGTCAGATGGGTGCAGACTCCTGACACGGAGCGACCGGCCAGCTCGCTGCGTCGAAACGTCATGGTAGAAGCAGGAACAGCGCTTGGCGTGCGTCCGTTGAACCCAAGTACAACGGACAAGCGTCGAGCGCAGAAGGGACACGGGGCGGTGACCGGCGGCACGGATGTGGCGACACGCCGCGGTGCGGCACTGCCCGCTGGCATGTCGGCTGGTCTACTGGGCGGAACGAATTGCAAGGTTGTAATTCGCGCAACCGGAACGCACCGCGCTCGCCTCGGCGACACGGCGCAGAACCCACGAGGGGTTGACATGTGTGTTCGAATTTCGTTTACTGATAGTACGAAGGTTAACTATCTGCATGAGCGAGATCGACCCACACAGCCGAGGCCCCACGACTCCCGAACGAGCCGAGACGAAGCGACGGTGTTCGGAGTGCGGGCGGGCGATGGGTGGACTTGCAACACGCCTGACTCTGCGTGTGCGCGAGTGGCTGACCAGTGCCGCGTCTCCATCAGACGATCCGGAGATGCAGTCGCAGGACCTTGGGTACGAACTGGATCTCCCTCCTCCGGAGTTCAGCATGCCTGACAGTGGGAAGGCGCGCGGGAACGGCAACTCAGTGTCCAACAATAGCGAGGAAGGGCAGAGCGAGGGGCGTAGTGGTACAAGCGAGCTGGTCGAAAGGCTCCAGGAGGAACGGGGGGCAGCACCGCCAGATTCGCTACGGGGTTCGAGCATCAAAGGGCCAGATACCCCGCACGTCGATGTATACAAGGAACACCCGAGCTCGATCAAAATTACAAGTGGTCGGCACCTCTCTCGTCTTTTCAAGAACTCTCGAAAGCACGCGGGGCCATTGTCCGCCCCCCCTAACAAGGGTATGCATGCACCCGGACCTCGTTTGATTGAGGTAGGACAAGGTGAGCGACTTTTGGTTCTTCCGTCGACGTCCGTCTCGACAGTCCAACTTGCTGACGCACTCGCAGCAATCGCCGAGAAGGCCACAAAGTCGGATGATCCCGAGCTTCGAGACTTCCGCCGAGATCGCGCGTAACTGCCAACCCGCGCTCGCCGCATACTTTTCCGATTTTATTGGCAATAGGCGTATTATCTCACGCCACCACGAGTCTATCTCCTTTCTGAGTACCACATACTTAGAACGGGAGGTTACTGCCACGCTCGACCAGTCTTTTTTCGAGGAATTTCTGGAGAAGTGGCCGGACTACCAGGTCGGCGACGAGGTCCCGATTGTCCTGGGATTGTTCGCAAATGGTCTCGACCTGGACTTTACTGTGGAAATTGACGGGGCACCTGGCTCTCTGCTTACGAGCAATCAAGCATCGCTTATTGCGTTGAGCATGGTCTCAAGCGCGTATTGGGCCGACACTCAATCCTCACCTCCGATCGATTTCCTCATAGCGGCTTATGAATGCATCACGCGGTGTGGAATTGACGATCAAAACCTAACCTTTGATATCGGCAAGTACGCGCCAGCTGCAACGCGCGACATGGCGATCACGAACGCAACCCTAGGCGCACTGCACGGACGATACCTTGCAGTCACCTACGTGCCAGTCAATGCGCGGTCGTGTTATTATAGGCGTGTCGAAACTCTGCCTCCCGAAGGCCCAGCTGTTAATAAGATGCATGGATGGGGTCTTAAGACGGTTGCCAAGCGAAGTTGGGACGGGATCGGGCGTGCGGTTGGTATACAACCACTTACCCTCCAGTCCCCGATCCTTACATGTGGCAAATCGCAGCGATCGCATGTCGTCATATCTGCCCCAGAGGCTATGCTATTCAGCGAGATGACTGTCGGCGTTGACTCAAATTCGCAGCGAGCGTCGGCAGCGAGCGGCGATGAGCCCACTTATGACGCAAGGGTGGCAGGCGAGGACGAAGGCGAAGATCATGGACCTGGGAGTTCGCCCGTACCGGAGCGGATGCTCGCACGCATGTCAACCACGCGGAGCGCGTTCTATACGCGCGGGGACGTGAAGGATCCACTCTGGGTAGAAGTAGAGTTGCGGCCGTGCCCGTCGTTAGGATTGTATTCGGCGCTCGTCGCCAGTGCCGTGATCCTCGCTGTCTCGTTACTCGGCGTGTTTGGGAACGTGCTCACGTACGAACGAGTTGATGTTTCAGCAACTGCGACGGTGCTTCTTCTGGTGCCTTCGGCAATGGTTGGATTCGCGTTCGTCGCTGGGGAGGATGAACTTCAGGCCGATGCGCTCGCGCGTCCGCGCACCATCCTCGCAACTGCGCTTGGAGCATACTTCGCCGCCAGTCTTCTGCTCGCGATGAAGGTGGACGGTTGCGCGGTCGATCTAGCCTGGTGGAGTAGCGCAGTTACGTCTGCAACGTCCACAGCATGCTTCTGGTGCCTTATTCGCGCGGGTCGAAAATTCCTGTACGAACGACGAAACCGCGGACATATTACTCAGGTTATTTAGGGCAAGAGGCCTCTTGTGTGGAGTCTTGGATCACTCTGGTGCAGATGGTCCGTTTGATCGCAGACTGCTTTGTCGACGCGGGGCGAAAGTTAGGCCGTCGACCATCCTCGGGATTTCAATTCGCGGCGGTTCGAGATATAATGAACGCCAAGATATGTCCGACCCGCACGCCAAGCTGTACCAGACCAAGATGACGCTTCTCGGCGTCCTCTTTGCCGTCGTCGGTATCGTACTCGTCGCTTTTGCCCGCTGGCTGCAGGTTGTCGAACTTGGCACGTGGCAGTGGCTCCAAGCCGTCCCGTTCTCCGAACTTGGCGCCACGTTGTTTGGCATCGGGGTCGTTGGCACCGCCTACGACTACTACACGGCTCGCGACGCGGAGACCAACGCCAAGCGCCGACTACGAGAGACGCTCAAGGAGGAGGCACCCGTCATGCGCGATGCCGTCATCGAAGGCTTCGCCGTCAAGGCTGACGACCTGAAACGCGTCGCCACGCCCGAGCTCCTTGACGACCTGGCGACCAACGCCATGGCGCTCCGACTCGGCGACGAGCAATTCGCCCGCGAGATCTACGCCGACGTACGAGATCAGGCGATCCGTGCTCCTGAGCGCTGGCACGACGTCGACGTCAGCATCCGGCTCTCTACTGCAGTAGAGAGGAGCACCACAGGTGCTCCTCTGTTCGACATAGCCGTGGAGTGGACCTACACCACGGTGCCCGGCCACAACGTCCGACGCTTTGCGAGTGTGTCGGACCGTGACGAGTACTACGAGCTCGTCAGCGATGTGCCGTCGACGTCAACGTGGTTCATGCCGAGCAAGTCGGGCATCGACGCCTCCAGCCGCAAGTCCTTCGAACTGCTGGAGTTCTCGGTCGACGGCGTCGCCCAGCGCATCCGTCGTACAGCACGTAAGACGGGCCAGACCTACTCGGTCTCGCTGGAGCCGGCAGATGGCAAGCCAGTCAGGCTTCGTCAGGTGTACCGCGCTCGTGGTGCCGCCACTGGGCACCTGCTCTTCGTCGAGCTGCCCGTCCCGATTCGTAACATCTCGCTCAGCCTCGACTACACGGACACCGACATTGCGACGATGACAGTCTCCGACCTAGTGACGAGCGCAAACCGGCCGAGGATCTCCCGGCTACCGGAGCAGCTGCCAGGTAAGGAGGTCTCGATCGAGCTCCCAGGCTGGCTGCTGCCCCGGTCCGGATTCACCTTCGTCTGGACGCTTACTTCCGAACTGCCGCCAGCAGCGCGTCCCACACGCGACCAAGACGCCGCATGACGCCCTGCTGCTCGCTTGCCGGGTTCCACACGCCCGTGCCACCACTCATCTGAATCCACTCCCTCGGGCCAGCCCCGGACCCGCCGTCCGGGCGCGCCTTGACCATAGGACGCAAACAGTTGGGACGCAACGTCTCTGGATGCAGAGACTTGAGACGTGTGGGCTTGGGCGCGTGCCCAGCCCGTCACCCAAGCCGCCGATCTCGCCAGCCGCCGGTGAGTTCGGTGCCCGCGTACGGGCTCGTCGCGAGGCGATGGGGCTGAGCCAGGAAGCCCTTGCCCACGAAGGCGGCTTCCACTGGACCTTCCTCGGCCAGGTAGAGCGCGGCCAGCGCAACCTGTCGCTGCACAACATCTTGAAGATCGCCGAGGCGCTCGATGTCGACCCGGGCGAACTGGTGACGGGGCTTCGCTGACACGCCAGGCGCCACGTCCCGATGTCCGGGCAGCCGCAGCTCGTGAAACAAGAAACGGCGTGATCCAAAGCCTGGGCTCCCTGTCGGTGGTGCCGACTACGATCACCAGCACCGCCCGCTGCGGGCGGTGTGAGTCAGGAGGGGACATGGCTAAGTCCAACCGAAACAGCGGTAAGGCCTGGAGCGCTGCAGACAAGCAGGCGCTCCGCAACCTTGCGAAGCAGAACACGCCAACTCGCGTGATCGGGCTCAAGTTGGGGCGCACAGAGGTGGCTGTTCGCAGTCAGGCGGCGCAGCAGGGCACCTCGCTGAAGCCGACCAATCAGTCGCCGTACAACCGGCGCGGAAAGTAGGGCCGTGTAATGCCAGACAAGGAACGCCCTCAAGAGTCACTCACCGCGTCCGCGCGTGAGAATCGCGGCCTAGATTCGTTTCCGGTCCCGCCGCCGGTGCCAGCACCTGTCATGCGGATCGAGGTCTTCGCACCAGAGCCACCTCCACCTCCGCCCGCCACTGACAGCAGTGCCTAGCCGATGCTTCCCAGCAGCTTCTGGGGCGTCGTCTTCTTCGTCGTCCTGGTCGCGCCCGGTCTCGTACTCGACCATCTCCGGCATCGCCATCACGCACGAGTGGGGGAATCGCCGTTTCGAGAGCTCGCCCGTGTCGTACTGACCTCGCTCGTGTGCAGCGGTGTCGCGTTCGTGGCGTTGGCAGCACTTGACGAGGTGCTGCCGGACTCCGTGGTAGCGGGCCCACGAGCCGCTGTTGGGCTGGACGCCGAGTTCGCCCGCAGCAACTTCTGGCAACTGCTTGTCGGACTGGTGCTCTTCGTGAGCATCTCAACAGGGCTTGCCGTCGGCTGGTACTGGCGTTCCAGACCTGCTGACCCACCGTTGATCCCGAAGCCTGCGTGGGAGAAGGTATTCAGATCAGACAACCCGACCGAGCAGGCGCCCGTCCTGCGAATCCGGCTCCAGAGCGGGACGATCGTGCTCGGGACGCTTGCGGAGTACACCAAGGCCTACGAACTTGACGACCGCGAGCTCGTACTTGCCGCCCCGCTCTGGATCGGAAACGACGATGAGTCGCTGCAGGCCGTCGACGTCGCGTGGCAGCGGCTCGTGGTCGCTGGCACGGACATCGAGACGATCCTCGTGCAATACCCACTCGCGTAGCTCAGCCGGCGAGCAACTCACCCTCCTCAAGGGCCGGTCGACAGCGAGTACTTGCATGCCCGCGGGTCACGCATGTACAAGCGGGCTCAGGTCTAACGCGCTTGGCACCGGCGACACCGCTCGAGCCTCCCGGTCATTTGCCAGGAGCGGAGGCGCACACTCTCGTTGCTAGCCTCGGGACCATGTCGAAGCAGGGACGCGACGAGCACTACGTGCTCGACCTCTGCGACGTCGTCCTCAAGGAGCGCGCGCTTCGCCAATACCGGTTCGACTGGCTGCTCGGCGACCCCAACGCCAACGGACGTGCCGCGCGGCTGCCGGTGGATGCGTATTGGCCGCGCGCCAACCTCGTCGTGGAGTACCGCGAGTGGCAGCACGACCATCCGGTTCGGCACTTCGACAAGCCCGACCGGCTCACTGTGAGTGGCGTCCACCGAGGGCTGCAGAGAGCGATCTACGACGCGCGCCGCGATGAGCAGATTCCCGCCCACGGCATTCGTTTGGTGATCATCAAGCCGGCCGACCTCGACTCGACGTCTCGCGGACGACTCCGCCGGTCGTGGGATAGCGACCTCGCTGCGATCGAACGGCTGCTGGTCGAACGCGACTGACTTCGTCATGGCTGAAGCACGCCCGGCTTCGCCCTCCGCTGACAGCAGAGCTCGCGCTCCCGGGTAGAGGCCGACACTCGGGCAAATTGCCGGAGCGAACGCTCAATAGCGTGGCGCGGTCGACTTCTCGCCCGATTCGGCTGACAGCTTTCCGCGGTCGGAGCGCTGCCAGATCCTTGCGTATGCCGCGCTCGTAGCGCTCTTGTCGTGGAGACTGACGTCGTGGAGAACGAGTGGATCCAGGCGAGCGCAGTGGAGCCCCTCACCGGTGATGAGGAGCTCGCCGGGACCAACGCAACGGTGCGGGATTTCTGGGCGTTTGCGATGGGTGACCTGCGCACCAACAACGTTCGCGGCTACCTGGCGGAGTTCCTCGTGGCCAAGGCCGTAGGTGCTACCGGCCGTCGCGTCGAGTGGGATGCGTTCGATGTCCTCACGCCGGCGGGTGTTCGCGTCGAGGTGAAGTCGGCCGGCTACCTGCAGGTATGGGACCAGGCCAAGCCGTCAACGATCGCCTTCAGCGGCCTGATGGCGAAGACCTGGTCGCCGCGAGAGGGGTACGCGCAGACCAAGACGTTCAATGCCGACGTCTACGTGTTCGCGCTGCAAACGGCTCGGGAGCATGACGCGTACGACCCGCTTGACGTGTCGCAGTGGCGGTTCTATGTCGTTCCTCGTCGGGCGCTTGAAGCGTGCGGGTACGCGTCGCTCGGTCTCCGCACCGTCGAGACGCTGGCAGGCGGTGCGGTGTCCTACGCCGATCTCGGTGTGGCCATCGACGCCGCTTCGGCATGAGCGAAGCGCATTCCCGCGCGAGCCACCTCGGTTAATGACAGCCGCGTGACTACGGCGTCGGCCGCTGGCGGTGGATCCATACGATGCGTTCGAGAATCTCGGGCACGTAGCGCAGGTGCTCGGTCACCCGCGGCGCAACGCTGATCACCAGCGGGGTCCCGTCCGTCCGGCGACGGATCCGCAGGCAGACGGGCCCGGTGAGCCCGAGGGCGCGTACGGCGCGGCCAGCGAGCTCGTCGACATCGCGGTCCTCGGGTGCGCGCTGGAAGTGCCCGTCCTTCGCACGCCGGAGCGTGACCACGACCGGCTCGTGGAACCACTCCGACACCGGCTGCCAGACGACGACTGTGTACTCGACACCCGGGACGTACTCCTGCACGATCCAGCTGTCGTCCCGCGCAGCCCACCTGGCTGCCTCGTCGGACGACATCACGCGCATCTCATAACCGCCCTGGGTTACCCGGCGCTTGAGTACGACCGGGACGCCGAGCGGCCGCAGCTCCTCGCCGAGGACGCCGAACGTCGAGGGAACCGCGAACTTCGGCACGGCGACGCCGTGCCGGTAGAGGTGCCAGCAGCTGAACAGGTGGTCATGGCTGATTACGAGCGCGCCGGCATCAGCCGGTAGGGCGATCGCAACGCCTGGCCCGAACACGGTCCGGGCAGCCGCGAGCGCTGGCAACTCGTCCGACCCGGTCGGGATGATCAGGTCGACGTGGTGCTCGGCGACCAGCTGCTGGAGGTGCGGTATCCAGCCCGGGTCGGACGGTCGCAGCGGACCCGCCACCGCCGAGATCCTGGTGCCGGCAGCGCCGCGCGCCGGGGTGCGGGTGCGGCGGTTGACCGCGACGGAGACACAGCCCAGTTCACATAACTGCCGGAGCACCTCCCGGCCCGCCGGCGTCTCGGCTCCCGTGACGAGCACCGTGGTCGTCCTGCCCTCACTATGGGCACTCCCGGCGTGGCCGACCTGCGGCTTGAGCGGACGTGCCGCCGTCCTGTCCAGCCCGCCCCTCGACGCCGTTCCCGACTCACATGCCCCATGCCCCACGTCCGACGAGGGTACGGCCCGAGGACACGGGTCGTCGCGCGATCCACATGCCGAGCCCGTGGGATGCGTGGAGTTCCACGACCTGTCTCGCGGACGCCGGAGAGGCTCGTTTCGAGGCAGCCCATGACTGATCACGTGACGGCGCAAGCGCCTAGCGACCGGCCGCTGCCTTGCCGTCCATCCACGCAAGCACGTCGAAGACCCGCAGCGCGCTGATGCGCTCATCGAGGCCAGCTTCCTGGTGGAGCTCAAGCAGGTGGCGGTGCAGCGCGCGCTGGTCGGCGCGTAGTGCCTGGCGCAGCGGCTCCCATTGCTCGCCTGATCCGCCCAGCACGTGCTCGTTGATCACCGAGTCGTAGATCGGGATGAGCCGCGGCAGCTTACGCGCCATGAGCTTGCTGGCGACGGTCGGGCCGACTCCGTCGAACCGCCGGAGCGCTCGGTTGAGGCGCTCCGCCGGAGCGTCGGCATCGAACGGCTCGTCGATGTCGACGAGGTCCCGGTCGGCTCCGATTTGGCGGAGCAACTCCGACAGGTCATCGCGCTGATCACCGAGGATTCCGATCGCAGCATGAGCGGGCACGCTCACCGACAGGAAGGTGACGGCGATCAGGTCGTCCGCCGTGAACGTGTCTGCGCTCTCGGCTGCGGTACCTGATGGGTCCCAAGTGTCGAAGTGGCGCCCGGTGTAGCCCTTACCTTCGGGCGGCGGGGCGAAGTACTCCTGTAGACGCCGGAGGGCGAGGTTCTCGCCTCCGGGCGACAGACTCTCGGTCAGCGTGATACCCGGGTAGCGCGAAGGCATCTCACCATCTCCTCGCATCGCCGGTGGCGCCTCGGATGGGCTCGTGGCTGCGTTCGGTCAGCCCGCACCGTCCTCTGCGTGCACGGTGGTCCATGACTGTCGCTTCCTGAACCTCAGACAGCGCGTTCACCGCCACTCCCATGCGAGGCCGTAGTTCCGTTCGAGTTCCGGTTGCTCGAGGACGAGCGTCGCGGTACCCCCAACGGTGATCTCAACGGGCGTGACATCATCCGAGTCGGCCGGAAGTTCCGCGTCGTCCACACGCGGACCGAACGCCCAGGCACGCGCGAGCTGGGGACGGCCGTGGCACGTGAGGTGGATACCGACACGCCCTACCGGGACCGAGTAGTCGACCAGGATGCAGGTGCCCGGCTCGGAATCGCGCTCGGTCCATGACCGGATGGCAAACGAATGGCGCTCACCGCGGCGCAACTGCTTGCCGAAGTGGACGACCCGGCGGTGCTCGACTGCGCCGCCTTCCTCCACGAGCTGGTCATCGACGAGGTAGCCACCCCAGAGCATCTCGGTGACGACGCTGTACTCGACATCAGGGGAAGTCCCGCCTGCTGGATCTGTGCGGCACGAGGACAGGACGTAGCCGCTCGCACCGGCACGCGTGCTTCGGACCGTCCGGACTTCCACAATCTCGCTCGGCGACCGCGCTTCCTCGAAGATGTACGCGATCGTCAAGTCCTCGAGTACGAACGGCCCGCCATGCAGTTGGGCGCCGTCGGCCTCGCGCGAATCGGACAGATAGGGCGCCCACTCGGGAAACTCCATGGTGATCGCGTCCAGTACGCGTTGGCTCGGCCGCTCACGCCCGGCCTCAATGTTCGCCAGTGCGCTCCGCGACAACCCCAGCCGCTCCGCAACGTCCTGCTGGCGCCACCCGTCGTTCGCGCGGAGCTCACGCATCCGGGTGCCCACCTCCCCGTAACCCACCTGGTTACCGTGGCACGGTCAAGGTCGCCTGAATGGTGGCTTCGTGGAATCTGTCCGCACTGTGGTCTGCTGATGACCTGAAGCTAGGCGTTCGGCCGGTCACCTCGGGACCGCCGCCCCCAGGAGCAAACCTTCCGTCCGCGTTCGTTTGGAAGCAACGCCCGGCCGGCACCGATCGACGGGCACACTTGCACTGAGCGCGGGGGAGGAGGGGAGTCCAATGGCGAGCACACAGGAACCACCTCGCGTACCGCGGACGGCCCACGCCTGCGCCCGAAGGGCCTCGCCGCAGAAGCCCCGTGGTGCTCAGGGGGCATCAAGGGTCATGTGGCCAAGCCCAGCGGTGTGTTGGCGGCACGAGTCCCTTTACCTCCCGGCTCTGCAGAACGACCAAGACACCAATCTTGACGGTCGGCGCGGGTATCCCAACTCTCCACTTCGCTCACGACGCCGACAGGCCGCGACAGGTGTGGTTCAGCTCAGCGCGGTTGGACAGCCCCTGACTACAGCCTGGCCGATGCCCATAATACATCACCGAACGAGTAACTACTATCACCTGAGGAGTCCAGATGTCTGATGGTCTTTCGTCTTGCTGTGGGTCAGAAATCGAGGTCTGGAACGACAACACCCGGCATTGCTCTGAATGCGGGAGGAAGGTGTAGTGCCTTCGCCCGATCAGACGGTAATCGGTTCGTCGCCGGGCCCACGGCCAGGAAGGAACGCGAACGATGTCGAGTTCGCGCGCGCATCGGCGCGACGGGCGGAAGCCGAGGCCAGACTCGCCGAAACTTTGGTCGAGCGTGAGTTGCGATCTGCCGCCGAGACTGCGTGGCGGGCGCGACAAGAACGCAAGCGCTACGAACGAGAACGACTAGGTTCGCTATACGCCGAGCGTAAGAGAGGCAACCGTGAGCAGTGAACTGTCGATACCTGGGCGAGACAATCTTCCTGCTGAGTCATCGAGCTGGGGAGAGAACAGGGAACGACGTGCCGTGGAGCGCAAAGTGCGCGTCGATGCTGCGCGCCAAGCCGCCCAGCAAAGGAAGGACCATCGGCGGAGACTGATCGAGCAGGAGAATAAGGGCCAGCGCACAGTGTATGGCGTAGCGGTCATCAAGCAGACCGTTGAGGCCGTCGATGACATCGTCGGCGACGACCCGTACCTTGGGGAGCTTGGTAGGCGCGCACTCGAAAGAGGAGCGCGTGGGATCATCGACCAGATCTGAGGTATTGCGTGGGTGGCGAGATATCCCGCACCGGGAGTTCTCAGAAGCGAGACATAGGCGAAACGCTCTCGAGCGTCCAGGCATCTCTTGAGAACAGGCAACGGATGCGACGGATGGACGACATTGCCAAGACGGTGGTTGCGGAAGTGAATGGTGCGGCTCGCGTAATCCGTGCCACAGAAAACGCGACCGATGATGCCATCGTCCGACGTCTACGAGACCGATACCTGCGAGGGCTGTAGGGACGATGAAGCGAAAGCGGCGCGAGAGAAGCGCTCCACGTGCGCACCAGGAACACGATACAGGTATACGCTTGGATAGCGAAGCCGCTGCGGCTGCCGCGGCGCGAGAGATTGCTCGCGGAAACGTCGCCGCTGGCGACAAAGCCGCCATTGAGCAAGCAGCAATGACAGCTCGGTTCGCCCGAGCAGCGTGGGAAGAATCGGATCCTCGTCTTGCCAGGCTCTTGGAGCCGCTTGTCGCTAGGACACAGTCGAACGGTCGCGATCTCCTTACAGACATCGCTCTCTCGAATGGTCTTATCGAACTTGAGGACTACGTGACCAGAGCAGGTGACCACGCGTTGGCGCTGCCCGAGATAGGCGACGACCCTAGTGTCCGTCCGTAAGCGAGCCGCTATCGCGGTTCGATCACGACTGTACGCTTGGGCGATCGAGCTTCAGAAGCGCGATCTATTATGGGTGACACTGATCGCCCTCGCCACCTGCGCAACCCTCTTGATCATCGGCCTCTGGCCGCTCATCTGGGCAGCCCTAAAGTTTCTATTCTTCCTAATCTTGGGCATAGCGGCCATCATCTTTCTCATCTGGTTCGCATTCAGCCTTCTTTTTAGCATATGATATACTTGTGACATAAGAACTTAGCGAGGTTAAGAGCCTCAAGGAAATCGCAAGTCATGCATGAGCACGAACTGAATATCGAGAATGGCGACCAGCAACTATCTCTTCAAGAGCGGTACGATGCCGACCTGGCAGATCTAAACGAGAGATACCGCGAGGAACGTAAGCGGAACGCTGAGAGAGTGCTTCGAGATGTCGATGATCAACTGAATGACATCGAGGATGCCTCACCCGCGTCTGCACCCTATGTGGCCGCCATGCGAGCGAAACTCGTTGATGCGCTCCGTGAGATCGGATAGGGCGACGTTTCTTGCTACGTGCGTCAGGTTCCGGTAAAATGAGCCTGTGTGGAGCGGTTCGCTCGACAGGCGCCGCTTAATCGGTCAGGAGAGATACTTGATATCCACACAAATAACACCCCTCCATTCACATGGAGGGGTGTTATCCTTGCGACAGATCACTGGTAACTGTCGTTGTCGCCCATCTTCGATCCAGACGGCATGTTTCCGTCTCGGTCGTATACCGCGGTCGACTTGTCTCCCTGACTGTTCGTTGTGGTCTGATACCAGCCACCTTCAACGTCGGGATTGTCTGTCGGGTTGACCGTGAGTGTCTCGTCGCCGCCAATGCTGAAGCGCTCGCCCTCCTTGTTGCCCATCGCCTTCACCTCCTCTCGGTCTCGGTCGGGATTCGCCAGCTCCTTCCAACCGGTTGTTGCCGCCGCTGGTAGCGTTGCATCCAGTCTGCGGGCACTCGTAGCGCGTGAACCGTGACGAGACACAAGAGAGACACCGTGAGATGCCAGCCCCTGAACCCGCGTTCGTGGTCTCGTCGACCGCCGAGTTCGGCGCTGGCCTGCGGGCACTGCGAGGGCGACTTGGCCTGCGGAAGCTGGCGCACCGCCAGACTGCCGAACACGCACGGCTGTATCTCTCCCATGCGCAGCTGTCACGGTACGAGCGGGGCGAGGTGCTGCCGCCGCTTGAGCGTGCTGACCACTTGGACTGGCTCTACGACGGTCAAGGCTGGGTCGCCGTGAACATCCGGAACCTATGGCGGTCAGGCTGGGATCCCTGGAAGTCGCACAACGCTGGACCTGCGAGGGTTCATGCTATCCGCTGGCCGGCTCCATACGAGGGGGCTGTGTGGCTCAAGCTGCGCCCAGCTGCGGCGCATTGCGACGAATCCCACCACGTCACTCTGGCGTGGGGATCCTGGAGGCGCACCGTCGACGTCACGCTGCCTCCGGAAGGAGCATTGCTGTTCACCGGGAAAGCTGCCGATGAGGACGGTCGTGCAGTCGCGTGCAACATCACGTGTGATCCACGCGCCTTCCTGCTCTATGGCTCAGGCGACGAGTTCGAAGACGAGGCCGTTACCCTCGACCTGAGGCAAGGCTGGACGCACGCGCCAGGAGAGACAACGGATTCGTAAGGGCCTTCGCCAAATGAGCACGCAGCGCCTCCGCGAACTCGCGGCCGGACCAGTCCGCGGTTGGCAAGGGCGACGGACGTCGTCTTGTACGAGTAGTCCGCGGCAGGCCAGCGGCCAGGCGGACAGTCCTCCGCAATCCACTGCAGGAGGTCGAACTGGCGGTCCGATACGTCAGTCCCGTACATCCACGAAACACACCGCATCTGACGCAGGTCGTGCGCGCCGTCGCCCTCGGCGTGGTCAGGACCGTTCCTCGGGCCCCGTGTGTCGGGAAGGCGCCTCCAGCGCGAGCGTACCGCCAGGTCTGTATGCCACGGCCCTTGCGAGGAGCCGTGGCCGCCGGCGTCGTCGGTGGCGGCGGATGCCGCCGAGGTAGCCAATCTCGTCCGGGACCTGGTGCTCTACGGGTGTGCTCGCCATGTGGTCGAGGGTGGGGCAAACGGCGCGGACCCGCGGCGGCTGTCAGTGCCCTCTGACATGCTGAGGGTCGTCGATGTCGTCGCTCGCAGAGCTGCACGACTTCTGACTTCGTCTATAGTACAACCGTTCGAACAATGGTAAAATGGGGAATCAGATGAAGTACGCAGCTCACAACTCGCGGCCGGTGGTGGCCACGGAGACAAAGAGCAGACTGTGATCGAGGCATTGACAAGGTTCTTTGACCGGTTCTTCGGACTCGGTGCACGAGGGGAGCACTGATGGCTACGGATACAGATCACGGGAACGGCGACCTGATCAAGGTGGTCTACTTCGACGAGCAGTCCGCGTCGGACTACCTCGACATCTCCGCAGGAGGTAAAGCGGTAACGACCGCAGAGGATGTCCGGCAGCGAGCGAACAACGTGCACGCAGAGGTCGAAGCGAAGGTAGCGGCGAAGCTCAGCTGGCTGCCGTTCATCGGTGGGTCGGCTGGGGCCGGGACCGGCGTTGAGGCCTCGCGGACGGGACAGAGCATGCTCAGCAAGACGCTGTCCAACACGATCCTCACCGACTACTTGGCGAAGTCTGCCGACGACCATCGTGTGCGGCAGCTCCGTGGGCTTCGAGTAACGGCACCCGGAGACTCGATGGCATACATGAAGATGTTCACTCCGTACATGATTATTGCCAAGACCGAAGACCAGGGGATCGACCTTGCACGGCTTGATGAGGCACTCGCTGGCGCGAAGGGGTACTACGAGCTGCTCGGTGAGGCCGACGACGACGTTAAGCACGTCCTGAGGTTCAACATCGCGGCATTTCGCAACAACTATGGACTCACCGATCTGGGTCGTATGCGGCTTGTCTTCCATGCCGTCCACGTAGGTCACACAACGGAACGGGGACTTGGCATGGAGGCCGAGATGTCGACGGAGACGGAGACATCAACCCTGCCGACAGCTGCCGAACTGGTCGATGGTGCCGCCGCGCAGCCGGGCAATGATCTGCTTGACGTGTATGACGTCGTACTCGCAGGGGTTGAGTATGGCGAGTAGCACCGCGGTCACGATCTACTTTGGACCGCTGTCGTGGTTCAAGGAGCAGATCGGCAAGAAGAAGGAGACGCCCAGCCTCCTTGAAATCGTCTATGAGCGTGACGAAGCCAGCCGCCGCCATATCCACTCAGTTGAGGGCCAGGAGTTGTCCGAGCCCGAGGAGGCGCGGCCCAGGCCCAACCGGGTGGTGATGGAGTCAAACGACTATGCCAGCCTGAACGAACACGTCATTACGAACTTCGCCGGGCTGATCCACTCGATCAGCCCCAAGCAGTTGCACCTGCATAACCCGCCTGCACATGTCCAGGCACACTTGGAGCGGACCTTCTCGGTGAAGGTCGAGCGGTACCAGTATCCGATGGTCACTCGGGACACTCTCGTTCGGTTCCGCGACGGGTTCGCTGACCACCTGGTTGGTCAGGCCGCGGTGAAAGAGCAACTGCTTGCCGCGCTGTACCCGTTGACCACCAACCGGCGCACTAAACCCGTGGTGCTGATGTTCTACGGCCCGTCAGGGGTCGGCAAAACTGAGACAGCACAGTTCGCCAACGACCTACTTGGCGGCACGCTCCTGCGCAAGCAGTTCTCTATGTTCCACAACGACAAGTTCGCGTCGTACGTCTTCGGTGGCGCCCACTCAGAGGCTTCCTTCGCGCGCGATCTGCTCGACCGTGAGTCGGGTGTCATCCTGATCGACGAGTTCGACAAGGCGAATGCGGTGTTTCACAGTGCCTTCTATCAACTCTTCGATGGCGGAGTTTTCGAGGACAAGAACTACAGCGCCCAGTTGGGTCCGTCGCTGATCATCTGCACATCGAACTACGCGAGCGAAGACGAGATTCGCAAGGTGCTCGGCGACGCCCTCTACTCCCGATTTGATGCCTTGGTTCAGTTCAAACCGCTCTCCACGGACGAGGTGCGTCAGGTTATCGATCGGCTCGTCGACAACCGCTTCTCAAAACTAGAGGCTGATGAGCGCGAGTATCTGGACGCGAGTGGAATCAAGGCCTTGTTGTACCCCCTAGCGAGCCAGTCAGGCAACGTTCGCAAGCTTGGAAAACTGACGGATGAGCTGATGTCCCTTCATCTTGTCCGTGCGGTGCTAAACGAATCGGCGAACAACTCCGCGTCAGGTAATCAGGAGCCGGCGGCATGAGGGTCAGACAGCTCGAGATCGAGAACTTCCGTGGGGTGGAAGCGGGGTGTGTGTGCTTCCGCCGCAACACGCTGCTCGTCGGCGGCAACAACGTGGGCAAGTCGACGATCTGCGAGGCACTGGACCTGGCGCTCGGGCCCGAACGCCTCAGCAGGCGCCCGGCCATCGACGAGCACGACTTCCATGACTCCCGCTATGTCAAGGACGGACAGCCGCTCCCGATCACCATCCGCGTAGTGCTCACCGAGCTCTCCGACGAGGCCCTGCGGCGCTTCGGCGGCCACCTCCGCCGCTGGAACGAAGACACGTGCGAGTTCATCGACGAGGCCGAGGGTGCGGCCGACCAGGCTGATGACGACGGCACCACCTGGGCGCTTCCCATCTTGTTCAGGGGGCGCTACGACCCGGAGGAGGATGACTTCGAGGCCGACACGTTCTTCGACCATCCAGTCGAGGACCCTGCCGATCTTGAAGACGAGGTCGCTGCCTCACTCGGCGGAGGCCGCGACCGTTTCACGCGTGTACATAAGCGCTTGTGTGGATTCGTGTTCCTGCGTGCGCTTCGCACTGGTTCACGGGCACTTGGTCTCCAGCGTGGTTCACTTCTCGACACGGTGCTCAGGCTCAGCGGCGACGGATCGGCCGAGATGTGGATGGACACGCTCCGCCAGATGCGTGATCTTGATCCCGCGGTCGGTGACGTTCCCGATCTTGCAGACATGCGCACGCAGATCAGAGATCGGCTGGGGACCTTCGTCAATCTCGCACCTGGGGAGGAATCCACGGCCTTCTTCGCCTCCGACCTCACTCGCGAGCACCTACGGGAGGTAGTGCGCCTCTTCGTCGCGACCGGCCCGAGCGACCACCCCGTGCCGTTCTCCCGGCAAGGCACCGGATCAATCAACCTTCTGGTGTTCGCGCTGCTGACGATGATCGCCCAGCTCAAGGGCAACAAGTCGGTGGTGTTTGCGATGGAGGAGCCCGAGATCGCACTGCCGCCGCACACCCAGCGGCGAGTGACGCGGTTCGTACGCCGCGAGATGGGACAGACCATCGTGACGTCTCACTCGCCCTACGTCATTGAGCAATTCGATCCCGAAGACATCGTGATGCTCGACCGTGACCCTGCCGGCCACCTACTCGGCACGCCGATCGACCCGGCAGGTGTCAAGCTCAAGAACTATCGCGCGCAGCGACGCCAGTTCTCCGAGGCCATCCTCAGCCGAGCCGTACTCGTCGTTGAAGGGGAGACCGAGGCCTCTGTCCTGCCAGTCGCCTCATCGATCCTCGAGGAGACAGAGAGCGACTACACCCATCTAGACCTCGCAGGCGTTTCCATCTTCACCGCCAGCGGAGACAAGGACATTCCGCGCTGGGGACCGCCCTTCCGCGCCCTCGGCAAGACACCGTTCTGTATGTACGACAAGCAAACCACCCCCTTCACCGGGGACGACCTGACCAGCCTTGCAGCATTCGAAGAGACCTGGGAGTCCGCCGAGGAGGGCATCGAGAACATCCTCGTCTCCCAGGTTCCAGTCGAGGTACTGCGCCGCTTCCTCGACGAGGTCGTGACCAGGGATGACTACCCGGTCCATGCTGCGGGATACGACGCCACCGAGGGAGACGAGAAACTCCCCGACATCGCCCGCAAAGTCCTCAAAGCCCGCAAGGGCGACGCCTGGGGATACGCCGCAACCCTCATCGAGCAATGCCAGGATCGCAGCGAACTGCCCGCCTTCGTCGTCGACGTGCTCGACCGGATCAACCAACTGATCCGAGTCACCCCCGTGATCGATAACGATGACGCGACCGATGAGGAACCGAACCGCGAGCAGGGAGAGGTAGAACTAGGCACTGAGGTAGAGGCTGACAGCGTCGAGGGGCCATGACATTCACCCTCTCGGCAGCTGCCAAGTCGGCACTCGACCAGGAAGGGTCGATCGTCGTAACCGGTGGACCCGGATCCGGCAAGACCACGCTGGCGCTCCTCAAGGCACAGCGGCTCCTTCCCACGCTCAAGCCGGGGCAGGAGATCCTGTTCCTGAGTTTCTCGCGTGCAGCCGTACGCCAGGTACTCCTTCGCTGCAACGACGTTCTCAGCTCCAGCGAACGCAAGGCCATCACCGTCATGACCTATCACGCGTTCTGCCTCAACCTCCTGAGGAGCCACGGTCGACTCCTCACAGGAACCCCCGCGCGGATCATCTACCCAGGACCGGAACGACTCGCCCGCGCGGAGCACGACGGCGACTGGGACGAGGAACTGCGGCGCCTCGCCGACGACGAAGGGTGCTACGCCTTCTCAATGTTCGCCGCCAGTACCGCCGGTCTTCTGCAGCGGTCGGTGTGCGTGCGCGAACTTGTCTCGGATATCCATCCGATCGTCATCCTGGATGAGTTCCAGGACACCGACGACTCGCAGTGGGCACTAGTCCAAGAGCTCGCCAAGGCGAGCCTCCTCATCACCTTGGCTGATCCCGACCAGCGCATCTTCGAATACCAGGACGCCATCGACCCTCGCCGGCTGGAGCAGCTCAGAAGCCTCATCAGCCCCAGCGAATTCGACTTGGGAGGCGATAACCACCGAAGCCCGAACGCAGGTGTGTTGCAGTTCGCTGACGCGGTTCTGTCCAACTCGCCACCGCCGGTCACCGGCGACGTCAAGGTTTCGTCGTACTACCCGTGGAACCGTGACGCGACAGTGCATGCCCATGTTCTGTGGATGCTCAGCCAGCTCAGAAAGCAAGGCGTCGCCTCGCCTACCGTTGCGGTCCTCGCCAGATCCAACCCTTTCGTCGGCGATATCTCAGCAATGCTGAGCGCCGAGCACACCTACAACACGGCCGCGCTGAAGCCGATCGAACATCATGTCGTGTGGGACGCACAACTGACCGCCGCCGCAGCAGGAGTAGTCGCCGCGATCCTGGAATGGCCACAACACGGCAAGACCGACGGGGTCGCGATAGCCCTCGAAGCTGTTGCTCACTTCTACGACATGAAGTACGCCGAGAATCCAAGCAAGTCTGCGGCCGCCGACGCGAAGAAGTACCGCGGGGCGGCTGCAGCGATCCGGGCAGGAGGCATGCCTCGCCCCGCTGCAGCCAAAGCCATGCTCGATGCGTTCTCCGACAACATAGGCTACAACGGCGACGCCACGGCTGACTGGCTCGCGGCCCGACGGGTCATCGAAGGAAACGCCACCCTCACAGAGATCGCGACCGCAGCTCGATTCGTACGGATGTTCCGGGCGACCGGCGAGATCGGAGGGAGACTCGCTGCCCAGTGGTCCGAACACGGACGCTACGGGGACGCGCGGACCATCGTCCGGCGCACACTCGAGGTCGGCCGTGTTGTAGCGAACGAACGCGAGCCCAGCGGCGTGCTGCTGATGACCATCCACAAGTCCAAAGGCAAGGAGTTCGACGGTGTCGTGCTCGTCGAGGGCCAGTACCGAGGATCATTCTTCGATCGCCGCGAGCAGCACCCACACCCCGCGAGTCGACGACTCCTTCGTGTCGGCATCACCCGAGCCAGACATCGTGTGGCCATCGTGCGCCCCTACGACGCGCTACCGCTGTACCAACCCTCCGCGGGCGTTCAGGAGTGACGACCGAGTCGCTCGAACACAGCCTGCGCCGAGATCCCGAAGTGGTTGCCGATCTGCCGGTACGACCACCCCTCCTCGCGGAGGTTCGTCGTCGTCGCCAGTTCTTCCATCGCGCGGGTGACAATCGGCGATGGGTCCATTCCCGCTCGTCGATGGCTCAAACGGTGGCCCGGCTGGCGCCGACCGCCTCGGCGGCGGCGGTCTCGGTAGGGCCAGTCGGCCACAATTCACCTACCCGGGGCGATCTGCTGGTGAGAAACCTCACTGGATATCTCTAACGACGTGTGCCGGCTCGACGCCGTCAGTTAAGTCATCGTCCGCTGCGTGTGGCAGTTTGACCGGGTCTGCATTCTGCCACAGGCAGGCGTAGTGCTTTGCGAGGGAAGTTGCTGCGGGTTCGGGGACTGGGGACAGGATGGTCGTCTTCTTCCCGATGCCGTTGAGCGACGTTCCCAGTGTGAACACTTTGCTGTCATCAGTGACGACGACACGGTCGTGGACGTCTGACGATTGTCTCAATTCAACCGCCCGGTTGTTGTCGAGGTCGCTAAGGTATGCCGCCGCCATGGCACGAACCTTCTGCTGGCTCTTGGCGGAGCTAACAACTATTCGCTCGAGCGAGGTTCCTTGCACGATCCTATCGAGATCCTCGAGGCCAAGGTAGGGGTCGACGAGCATCCCATGTCCGTAGGATGCAAGCGTGCCGATGAGTTTCGTATATGCGAGGGGGTCGGTGGCGTCAAGAACCACCACTTCGGACGAGTCGATCTGGTTGAGAAGCTTTTCACTTCCTTTTAGTAGTGCTCGCCCGGTCGGCGTAAGTGCGAGCTTTCCTCCTCGATTCACGAGCCAATCGCACTTTAGCGCGTGCTGTACATGTGGCTCTGCGGCGTGCCCGCAAGTTGCACGATTGAACGATTCGTGCATCGAGTCTAAAACTGCAAGTACGCCGCTTCGCTGAGGAGAGGGCAACTTGATCCACGCTTCCAACTGACGTTGCGTGGGGTTGTCCCCGCCAAGTTCGCAACAATGCACGAAACTGAGGATGCGAACTTGAGTGTCGGTGAGCACCTTCATGCAGGCAGTCTCGCATGTTTAGGATGGTGTTGTGTCAATATTGAGTGGAAGAGTAGCCATGCCCGGCCTCGTTCACGCCCACCCGCTACCTCGAACTCCACCACCGCCTTCGCGCCCTGTGGGTGAGGTCTGACGGCTCATCCTTCCGCTACTTCGAGGAGAGAGACCAGCTCCTCCTCCACATGTTCTTCGCTCCCAGCAAGGACTGAGACGACGAGAAGCTCCTAGCCCACCGTCGCCTGGTCACGGCTGCGGACAAGAGCTTGCCGCACCGTGCCGGCAAAGCCGTCAAGTACCTACCGCTGGTCGAGCAGTACGTCCAGGATGAACCCCGCCGTCAGCGGGAGCGGCTGGCTCGCCTCGAACGTGACCGCTCCGGATCCAAGCGGGGACGTCGGGGCAGACAGCCCATCGGGACGATCACGGTCCGGGCAGTGATGCGGCCCGAGCCGGATGTCGACCGCATCGCCCGGATCATCGTCGAAATGGCTGTCGAGCGGGCCAGGGAAGACGCCGCACGGGAAGCGCGAGCAGAGCGCACCGCCGAAGACGACGACACGCCCACTGACCGCGCCGCCTAACTGCCGGTCTCATCGGGGTGCCCGGCGTCCTGGCTTCGGCGCCTCCACCTTCCGCTCCACCAGCACCATCCGTGCCGTTGAATCCGGCACCCCGGTCCGCCGCGAGATCTCCAACACTGACACCCCAGCTCGGTACAAACGGCAAATCTCCTCGACCTGGCGCTCGCTAAGGTTCAGCCCGGCCTGGGCCACCCCCGCTTCGATGAGGATCAGGCGGATCGAGTAGGCACTGACCTGCCATTTGCGGGACAAGGCCAGCTTCGACTCACCCGCCAAGAACCCGGCCACGATGGCCTCCCGGTCCGTCTCGCTCAGCCGGTAGCGCAGTCGCCTGGTTGGGCGGGCAGGCAGTTCCGCCGTTGCCGCACCGTCCGATCCGGCCTCGGCCACCCGGGCGACGGCCGCAAAAGTGAGGTCAGCCTGCCTCGAGTGTCGTCGCAGGAAGTGCACCCGCCGCGCCGCGCCCTCAGATCGTGCGTTGTCGTACGAAATGCGGCGAGCCGGCCGGGATTCCGGGGAGGTGCGGCTCAGATCGTGCGTTGTCGTACGAAATGCGGTGAGCCGGCCCGGGATTCCGGGGCGCGCTCTCTCAGATCGTGCGTTGTCGTACGAAATGCAGGACGTCGCGGAACTCCGCACCGCGCTCACGGGTTGACCGGGCAACTACTGGAGGTGTCCGACCCATGAGCCTGAACCACCAGACCATCGACCGCACCCGCCCCGCCGCCGCACCCGTGCTGCGGGTGGCGCAGCTGCTGGCGGTCCTCACCGCGGCGACCGTGGTCCTGATCTTCGGGACGGCCGGTGCCCTGGTGCAGGACGGGCGCGCCGAGGGGCTGCACGGCACCGGTGCCGTCCTGCTGCACGTCACGTCGGGTCTGCTGACCCTGGCGCTCGGGGTGCTCGCCGCCCAGCGGCGCGTCTCCTGGGCGGGCCCGATCGTCGCGGCCGCGCTGTTCGGGCTGTCGTTCCTGCAGGCGTCCTACGGCAGCCGCGCCACCCTCGACCTGCACGTCCCGGGCGCGTTCGTGATCAGCGCGCTCGCCGTCGGCCTCACCGTCTGGCTGCTCACCCGCCGCCCCGACTGACCCCGTCAGGCCACCCGGAGGCTCACAACCCCTGGAGCAGCCACAGCATCGCCCCGACTCCGGCCGAGATCACGAGTCCGGTGACGAACCCGTCGAGCCCGGAGCGTCGGCGGGGCCGTCGCTCGTCGGGCGTGCGGATCAGCTCGGCGACGGCGTACCACGCGATGCCGAGGCCGAGCGACGCCGACAGCAGCCAGAACCAGAACCAGCGCGTGCCGTAGCGAGGCCGCGGTCCGGCCACGACCGCCCACAGCGCGAGCAGTGACATCAAGACGCCGACGACCATCGGCCGGTGCAGCGCCTCGGCCGGCTGCAGACCGGTGCTCGACACCGGGCGCGCGCGGTACTCCTTCAGCATCGGGTCGGACGGCGAGAGCGTGGCCCACCGCACGCGGCCGGCCTCGGTCCAGACCAGCACGTTGCCCTCGGGTGCCGGCCGCAGCCGGTCGATGAGCTCGCCCGTCGACCACGGCCGCACGCTGGACAGACCGTCGGGTGCGTTGAGCGAGAGCACGTAGCCCTCGCTGGGCATGCTCTCCGGCGGCGGACTGTCCGGTCGAGGTCCCACCCAGGCGCTCCACAGGACGAAGACGGCGACCAGCCCCAGCAGCAGCACGCCGAGGGCCTCCTTGCGCAGCACCAGCGTGCGCCACCCGAGCCGTCGCCCGGGCCGCTGTGGTGCCTCGATCGTCTGCGTCACACGTGCCCCCGGTGGAACCTGCTCAGAATCCTGCGACGAACCACAGGCCGGCCGTGATTACGATGGTCAGCCCGACCATCGTGAAGAAGCCGTCGAAGCCGCTGCGGCGCAAGGGCTTTCGCTCGTCCGGCGTACGCACCAGCTCGGTCCAGGCGAACCACGCCGCGCCGATGCCGAGCGGCACGAGCAGCTGGAAGATCCAGAACCACCGGGTGCCGACGCGAGGCCGCGGGCCGAACAGGATCGTGAGCGCGGTGACACCGGCAAGGACGAACCCGATCTGCGCCACCCGTCGCATCAGGTCGCGCGGGTCACCCTCGGCGGTGGCCTGGGGCTGTGCGCGCAGCGCGGCCAGCTCCGGGTCCTGCGCCCGCAGCCGCGTCCAGCTCAGGGTGTAGTCGCCCTGGGCGTCGGCCCACACCAGCACGGTGCCGGTCGCCGACGGCTGGAGCTCGCTCGCGCGCCGGTCGACGGCCCATGCCGAGCGGTGCAGCGGCGTCGGCTCCCGGTCGGTGAGCACGTAACCGCCGCGGTACTCCGCCGGTGGCAGGTCGGACTCCTCGCGCGGCCCCACGAACGAACCCGCCACCAGGAACACCGTGAACAGCGCCAGGACCAGATACCCCAGCGTCTCCTTGCGCAGCAGCCAGGCCCGCCCGCGCTGCACCGGCGACTCCGGCTGCCGCTGCGGCGCATCGATCGTCTGCGTCATGCTCGCTCACCCCCGAACGAACGTCGTTGCTGACACCGTACGACCAACCGCCCTCCGGCGGGCCGTACGTCAGCCGGCGATCTCGGCGATCGTCTCGACCAGCTGGTCGGGCTTGGACCACATCGGCCAGTGGCCGGTGGGCAGGTCGACGAACTGCAGGTCGGGGTAGTCCGGCAGCGCGGCGAGGAAGCCGGCGCCCTCGGCGGCGTACTTGCGGTAGTCCTCGCTCGAGTAGCTCGTCGCGATGAGCGTGGCCGGGACCCCGTGCCGTGAGTCGTTGCCGAGGCTCACCGGCTCCTTCACCGTACGGCCCGGCTGCGGTACCGCCTTGGCGCGAAACTCCGCCAGCTGCTCGTCGGTGAGGTCGCGCATCGCGCCGCCCTCCTTCTCCTCGTCCCACACCTCGCTCAGCTCGAGCACGTCGCCCTCGAGGTCGGCGTTCATGGCGTAGCCGTCGCGCACGGGCGCGGTGTCGACGTAGATCACCTGGTCGACGAGCTCGGGCTCCCGGTCGAGCACGACCGTCCCGGGCACCGCCGCGCCGCTGTGCACGACGAGCACCCGCCGGTCCTTGCTGCGGTCGAGCGCCGCCACGATCGCCTCGGCCTGCTCCTCGACCGTCACCTGCGACCGGTCGTCGCGGTCGGGCTCGAGGCCGGGCAGGGTGAGCGGCGCCACGTCGTAGCCCCGCTCGCGCAGTCCGTTCGTCACGTCGTTCCAGGCCCACGCACCGAGCCAGAACCCGGGCACCAGCACAATCTGAGTCGTCATGGGCGCGAGCATGCCAGCCGACACGGACGAACCCCGTCCGTCTGCGCCGATCAGTTCCGATCCGGCGTCCGCGCGGCGGGCTGACGCCGTCGTAGGGAGCACCCAGGGGTGTGCCCGGGCAGCCAGCACCTTCCTAGCGTGACGGGCATGACTGCACTCAGCACGGCCGTACGCGCCACGCACCTGCTCACCAACGCCGCCTGGTTCGGTGGCTCGCTGATGGGAGCCGTGAGCCTCAACGCCGCCTCGCACGAGGCGGGCAGCCGCCAGGACACCGCGCGGGTCGCGGGCACCGGCTGGGAGCGCTGGGGACCGGTGCAGGGCGGCGCCATCGCGCTGCACCTGCTGAGCGGGCTCGCGATCGTCGCCGACAACCGCCGTCGCACGACGCTGCACGCCCCGACCCGCGGCGCGGTCGTCGCCAAGACCGCGCTCACCGGTGTCGCGCTCGCCGCCACCGGGGCGGCCTGGGACCAGGGCCGCAAGCTCGGCGACCTGCGCGAGGGCAAGGCCGGCGCGGCCGGCCAGGACGAGCAGCAGCTGCACCAGCGGCTGGCCGTGCTGCGCTGGGTCGTGCCCGCCGCCACCGGCGCGCTGCTCGTGCTCGATGCCTATCTGGGGGAGCAGCAGCGCGGCGCCGCCGGGCTGCTCGACCGCGTCCTGCGCTGACCCCGCACCCGCCACCGGACGCCCGCTCAGCCGCCCGACCGGGCGGCCCGGCCCGCCGCGCCCCTGCGACGGGAACCTTTTGCGCGCCCCGGCACTTCTACACTGTGAGAAGTCGCGTGCAGCAGCACGCATCACCATGACGCCTGGAGGAGCCATGGCAAGCAACCCGGTCTTCGGCCGGATCGAGAAGCAGATGGAGCAGGGGCAGTACGCCGGCTTCGGCCAGCAGGGTTATGCCCAGCCCCAGCAGGGTTACGGCCAGCAGCCGTACGCCCAGCCCGGCCAGCAGGGTTACGGCCAGCCCCAGCAGGGCTACGGCCAGCAGCCCTACGGCCAGCCGCAGCAGGGCCAGCCTGGGTTCCCCGGTCAGCAGCAGGGCCCCGGTGGCATGGGCGGCGCCTGGGGCGCCGGCCAGGACGCCATGAGCGCCCAGCAGCTGGAGCAGATGTACAACCAGACTCCGGCCGGGCCGCAGCAGACCGGCCGGATGACGCTCGACGACGTGATGATGAAGTCGCTCGGCCTGTTCGGGGTCGTGCTGGTCTTCGCCGCGGTCGGCTGGTTCGCCGTCCGCGAGATGCCCGAGATGGGCATGGCCATCTGGGGTGTCGGCCTGGTCGCCACCCTCGGCCTCGGCATCGCCATCGCGTTCAAGAAGACGATCTCGGTCCCGCTGATCGTGGCCTACGCCGTCTTCGAGGGCCTGTTCGTCGGCGCGATCAGCATGACGTACAGCGACATCTTCGGTGGTGGCATCGTCGGCCAGGCGGTCCTCGCGACGCTGTGCGTGTTCGCGGCGATGTTCGTCGGCTGGAAGGCCGGCTTCATCAAGGTGACGGCCAAGAGCCGGCGCATCTTCGGCATGGCGATCCTGGGCTACTTCATCTTCGCGCTGATCAACCTCGGCTACGCGATGTACATGAACCAGCCGTTCGGCATCGGCGGCTCGGGCGCCCTCGGCATCGCGATCTCGGTCTTCGCCGTCGGCCTCGCGTCCTACTCGCTCGCGATCGACTTCGACACGATCGACCAGGGCGTGCGCATGGGCGTCCCGGAGAAGACCTCCTGGCTGATGGCCCACGGCCTGATCGTCAGCCTGGTCTGGCTCTACCTGGAGATCCTGCGCCTCCTGGCGCGCATCCAGAGCGACTGACCGATGGCTCCAGGCTCACCCGTCCCCGACGCGGTGGCCGTGGAGCTGCGGCGCGTGGCCGAGCGGTGGCAGCAGCTGCCGCTCGGCCACGCGCTTTCGCTTGCCCCGGCCGTGCGCGGGCTGGCCCAGGACCTCGCCGACGCGGTCGCCGCGGCCGAGCACCGCGCGGTGGTGCCGCTGCCCGACCTCGGCCCGGCGACGGCGTACGACCAGCTCGTCGTCACCAGCTACGACGCCTGCGCGGCGGGGCTGGCCCCCGACCTGCCCGTACGCCTGCGGCAGCTGCGCGCGACCCTCGCCCGGCCGCCGGGCTGAGACCGCGAGAACCGCAAGCATGATCGAGGCGGACCGGCATGCCGGTCCGCCTCGATCATTCTTGAGGTACGCGCGTCAGCTGAGCCGCTCGTAGATGATCGCCATGCCCTGCCCGCCGCCGACGCACATCGTCTCCAGGCCGAAGGTCCCGTCGACGGTCTGCAGACCGTTGAGCAGCGTCGCGGTGATCCGCGCGCCGGTCATGCCGAACGGGTGGCCCAGCGCGATTGCGCCGCCGTGCTTGTTGAGCTTGTCGTGGTCGAGCTTCAGGTCGTCGGCCGAGGCCAGCACCTGCACCGCGAACGCCTCGTTGATCTCGTACAGGTCCATGTCGGCGACCGTCATGCCGGCGCGGGCCAGCGCCTGCTTGGACGCCTCGACCGGGCCGAGGCCCATGATCTCGGGCGACAGCGCCGAGACGCCGGTCGAGACCACGCGGGCGAGCGGGGTGAGGCCGAGCTCCTTGGCCTTGGTGTCGCTCATGACGATCATCGCGGCGGCGCCGTCGTTGAGCGGGCAGCAGTTGCCGGCGGTGACCGTGCCCTGCTCGCGGAACACCGGCTGCAGCTGGGAGACCTTCTCCAGCGTCACGCCCGCCCGCGGGCCGTCGTCGGTGCTGACCACGGTGCCGTCGGGCAGCGTGACCGGCGAGATCTCGCGCTCGAAGAAGCCCTCGGAGATGGCCTTCTCGGCGCGGTTCTGGGAGCTGACGCCCCACTCGTCCTGCCGCTCGCGGGAGATGCCGCGCGAGGTCGCGACGTTCTCGGCGGTCTGACCCATCGCGATGTAGATGTCGGGCAGCTGGCCCTGCTCGCGCGGGTCGGTCCAGGTCGCGTTGGTGCGCGCGGTCTCGGCGGTGCGCGCCTCGGCGTCGGCGAACTGGGGGTTGTGCCACTCGGCCTTGGACTGGCCGGCGCCGCTGAGGTCGGGGTAGCGCGAGACGCACTCGACACCGGCCGACAGCAGGATGTCGGCCTCGCCGGCCTTGATCGCGTGCGCGGCCATCCGGGTCGTCTGCACCGAGGAGGAGCAGAACCGGTTGACGGTCGCCCCGGGCAGGTGGTCGTAGCCGGCGAGCGTCGCGACCACGCGGGCCATGTTGTTGCCCTGCTCGCCCCACGGCTCGGCGCAGCCGAGGTAGAGGTCCTCGATCAGCGTCGGGTCCAGGTGGGGCACCTTCGCGAGGGCGGCCTGCACCGCCTGCACCGTGAGGTCGTCGGGGCGGATGTCCTTCAGGCTGCCCTTGAACGCACGACCGATCGGCGTGCGGGCGACGGAGACGATGACGGCTTCTGGCATGAGTCCTCCAGGTCGGCGGAGCGGTCGAGAGACCGGCGTGATCCGAGCATAACCCGTGCTAAGCGCTCGCTTAGTGGGGTTGCCCGGTCCTGTTCTGTACGTCCGCGGCCGGCTCCTCCTGCCCGTCCGGCGCGGGCGTCGGGTCGGCGGAGTCGTCCGCGGGGTCGGCGCGCCCGTCGCCGTCGGAGGTGTCCGGCAGCGGCTCGCGGTGGCGTCGCAGCAGCACCGCCAGCCGGCCGCGCAGCCCGACCTCGTCGGTGCCGACGACCTCGGTGCCCGGGTCGGCCACGGCGCGCACCGCCGCGACCGCGACCGGGCCGACGCCCTCGCCGCGGCGCTGGTCGGGTGCCCGGCCGGTGTCGACGGTGGTCTGACCCAGCGCGTCGAGCACGCTCGGCAGCAGCGCGGAGGCCGCGCGGGCGTACCCCGCCGGCGAGGGGTGGAACTGGTCCTTGCTGAACATCACGGTCGGGCTCTCCAGGAACTCCGGCCCCAGCAGGTCGCCGAGCGACACGGTGCGCCCGCCCTGCTCGACCACGGCCACGGTCTGCGCGGCGGCCAGGTCGCGCGACCAGCGCTGCGCGATGAGCCGCAGCGGCTGCGGCACCGGCCGGATCACGCCGAGGTCGGGGCAGGTGCCGACGACGACCTCGGTGCCGCGCTCGCGCAGCCGGTTCACCGCCATCGCGAGGTGGCGCACGGCGACGCTGCGGTCGATGCGGTGGGTCACGTCGTTGACGCCGACCATGATGATCGCGACATCGGGGTACTCCACGCGCTCCCACAGCTGGTCGACCTGCCCGTCGAGGTCGGCCGACTGGGCGCCCACGACGGCCAGGTTGGTCAGCTCGACCGGCCGGCCGCTGAACGCCGCGACCGCGCCGGCGACGATCGCGCCGACGGTCTGGCTTGGCTCGTCCACCCCGAGGCCGCGCGCGCTGGAGTCACCGAGCACGACCAGGTCGATCTGGTCGCCGAACCCGTGCCCGTAGCGGCCCGAGTCGTCGGGGGCGGTCTCGAACGGCGTCCCCACCACGCGCCGCGCGATCTTCGCCTCGGCGGCGAGCAGGCCGTACGTCGCCAGCCCCACCGCTCCCGCGCCCCCACCGCCGTACGCCGCCGCCGCCGCGATCCTGCGCGCTCGCCGTGCTCGACCCATGCGACCCCCTCCGGTCCTCGTGCCTTCTGCCTGTTCCAGCGTCTCACCGGGGCAAAACGTGCCGGCCCCGGCATCGCCGGAATGGCCCGCCGGAGCAGGTGTCACGATGAGCACATGGCTGACGACGGCATGACCTACGCCGAGCACATCGCCGACCTCGTGGGAAACACCCCGCTGGTCCGGCTGAGCTCGGTCACCGACGGAATCGACTGCACGGTGCTCGCGAAGGTGGAGTACCTCAACCCCGGCGGCTCCGTGAAGGACCGCATCGCCCTGCGCATGGTCGAGGCCGCGGAGGCCTCCGGCGAGCTGAAGCCCGGCGGAACCATTGTCGAGCCGACCTCCGGCAACACCGGGGTCGGGCTCGCGCTGGTCGCGCAGAAGAAGGGCTACAAGTGCATCTTCGTGTGCCCCGACAAGGTGAGCGAGGACAAGCGCAACGTGCTGCGGGCGTACGGCGCCGAGGTGGTCGTCACCCCGACGTCGGTCCCGCCGGACCACCCGGACAGCTACTACTCCGTCTCCGACCGCATCGCGGCCGAGACCGAGGGCGGCTGGAAGCCCGACCAGTACTCCAACCAGAACGGCCCGGCCAGCCACTACGACACGACCGGCCCGGAGATCTGGCGCGACACGGCGGGCCGGATCACCTCGTTCGTGACCGGCATCGGCACCGGCGGCACCATCACCGGCACCGGCCGGTACCTCCGCGAGGTGTCGGCCGACCGCGAGGGCGGCCGGGTGCAGATCATCGGCGCCGACCCCGAGGGCTCGGTCTACTCCGGCGGAACCGGCCGGCCCTACCTCGTGGAGGGGGTCGGTGAGGACATGTGGCCCGAGGCCTACGACCCCAAGGTCGTCGACGAGGTCATCGCCGTCAGCGACGCCGACTCCTTCGAGATGACCCGACGGCTGGCCCGCGAGGAAGGGATGCTCGTGGGCGGCTCCTGCGGCATGGCCGTCGTCGCGGCCCTGCGGCACGCGCGCACGCTGCCCGCCGACGCCGTGGTCGTCGTGCTGCTGCCCGACTCAGGGCGCGGCTACATGTCCAAGATCTTCGACGACGGCTGGCTCGCGTCGTACGGCTTCCGCAAGGGCAGCACCGAGCAGACCGTCGGGCAGATCCTCGAGGGCAAGGACGGCTCGATGCCGGACCTGGTGCACACCCACCCGGTGGAGACCGTGCGCGACGCCATCCAGATCATGCGTGAGTACGACGTCTCGGCCATGCCTGTCGTCAAGGCCGAGCCTCCGGTCATGGCCGGTGAGGTCGCGGGGTCGGTCACCGACAAGGCGCTGCTGGAGTCGCTCTACGCCGGGGAGGCCCACCTCGCCGACCCGGTCGAGAAGCACATGGCCCCGCCGCTGCCGATGCTCGGCGCGGGGGAGCCGGTGAGCCAGGCCCGCGAGCTGCTGGAGGACCACGACGCGATCCTCGTGGTGAGCGACGGCAAGCCCAGCGGGGTGCTGACCCGGTCCGACCTGCTCAACTTCCTGGTCGACTGACGTCGACCGACCTCGCCCAAGGCCCAATTCTGTTGTGCTGCAACGGGATTGGGCCTTGTGACGCAGGTCTCACGCGCCGGAGGCGTTCTCGATTTGCAGGCCGCGCTCCCGGTGTCCTAATGTTCTCGACGTCAGCCCGACAGGGCAGGCAAGCCGGGTAGCGAAGCCGACGAGGTTCTGCTACGATGGCACTCCGCTCGGAGCCAAGTGCGCGAGAGTTCGGACCTCACAGGGCCGGCTTGACGCCCAAGAGCCGAGTCGGAACCAACGAGATGGGTCACCCCACACGATCGGTGCGAATGCATCTGTCGCTGAGGTGCGTGCTTGTTTCTTGAGAACTCAACAGCGTGTCGAGTGATTGATGCCAAATGTTTGTTTGGTTGATTTTGAACTCTGTTCAATTTCGGCCAGGTTTTGATTTTCTACGGAGAGTTTGATCCTGGCTCAGGACGAACGCTGGCGGCGTGCTTAACACATGCAAGTCGAACGATGATGCCCGAGCTTGCTCGGGTGGATTAGTGGCGAACGGGTGAGTAACACGTGAGTAACCTGCCCTTCACTCTGGGATAAGCCTGGGAAACTGGGTCTAATACTGGATATGACGGCGCACTGCATGGTGTGTTGTGGAAAGATTTTTTCGGTGAAGGATGGGCTCGCGGCCTATCAGCTTGTTGGTGGGGTAGTGGCCTACCAAGGCGGTGACGGGTAGCCGGCCTGAGAGGGCGACCGGCCACACTGGGACTGAGACACGGCCCAGACTCCTACGGGAGGCAGCAGTGGGGAATATTGCACAATGGGCGCAAGCCTGATGCAGCGACGCCGCGTGGGGGATGACGGCCTTCGGGTTGTAAACTCCTTTCGCCATTGACGAAGCCCTTCGGGGTGACGGTAGGTGGAGAAGAAGCACCGGCTGACTACGTGCCAGCAGCCGCGGTAATACGTAGGGTGCGAGCGTTGTCCGGAATTATTGGGCGTAAAGAGCTTGTAGGCGGTTTGTCGCGTCTGCTGTGAAAGCCCGGGGCTTAACTCCGGGTCTGCAGTGGGTACGGGCAGACTAGAGTGTGGTAGGGGAGACTGGAATTCCTGGTGTAGCGGTGAAATGCGCAGATATCAGGAGGAACACCGATGGCGAAGGCAGGTCTCTGGGCCATTACTGACGCTGAGAAGCGAAAGCATGGGGAGCGAACAGGATTAGATACCCTGGTAGTCCATGCCGTAAACGTTGGGCGCTAGGTGTGGGATCCATTCCACGGGTTCCGTGCCGCAGCTAACGCATTAAGCGCCCCGCCTGGGGAGTACGGCCGCAAGGCTAAAACTCAAAGGAATTGACGGGGGCCCGCACAAGCGGCGGAGCATGCGGATTAATTCGATGCAACGCGAAGAACCTTACCAAGGCTTGACATGCACCGGACGACTGCAGAGATGTGGTTTCCCTTTGTGGCTGGTGCACAGGTGGTGCATGGTTGTCGTCAGCTCGTGTCGTGAGATGTTGGGTTAAGTCCCGCAACGAGCGCAACCCTCGTTCCATGTTGCCAGCACGTGATGGTGGGGACTCATGGGAGACTGCCGGGGTCAACTCGGAGGAAGGTGGGGATGACGTCAAATCATCATGCCCCTTATGTCTTGGGCTTCACGCATGCTACAATGGCCGGTACAGAGGGTTGCGAGACCGTGAGGTGGAGCGAATCCCTTAAAGCTGGTCTCAGTTCGGATTGGGGTCTGCAACTCGACCCTATGAAGTTGGAGTCGCTAGTAATCGCAGATCAGCAACGCTGCGGTGAATACGTTCCCGGGCCTTGTACACACCGCCCGTCAAGTCACGAAAGTTGGTAACACCCGAAGCCCATGGCCTAACCAGGTTTTCCTGGGGGGAGTGGTCGAAGGTGGGACTGGCGATTGGGACTAAGTCGTAACAAGGTAGCCGTACCGGAAGGTGCGGCTGGATCACCTCCTTTCTAAGGAGCTGTTAAGCCTCTTCAGTGCCGTGTGTGTGCTGGGGGTGTGCTCATGGGTGGAACATCGATCATGGTGCCTCGTGGCGCTTCGGTCTGGTCAGGGCCGGCTAGTACGACCACGCTTCCTGCTTAGCCTTCTTGGTTGGGTGGGGGTGGTGGTGTGGAGGGCTGGTGACCGGGTTGTGGAGTGCGTGGGGGTGTCGACACGTTGTTGGGTCCTGAGGGAACAGGACCTGCCTGATGCAAGGTTCCGCGTCACTGTTGTGTGGTGTGGGGGTTTGCGGGGTGGGGGTTTTCTCGTGGACGGGACCAGCTGGCTGGCGCACTGGGTGTGTTGGTGGTTGGTGTTCGTGTGTTGTTTGAGAATTGTATAGTGGACGCGAGCATCTTTGTGGCCAAGTTTTTAAGGGCGCATGGTGGATGCCTTGGCACCAGGAACCGATGAAGGACGTAGGAATCTGCGATAAGCCTCGGGGAGTCGATAACCGGACTGCGATCCGAGGGTGTCCGAATGGGGAAACCCAGCACCTGTTATGAGGTGTTACCCGCATCTGAATATATAGGGTGTGTGGAGGGAACGTGGGGAAGTGAAACATCTCAGTACCCACAGGAAGAGAAAACAATATGTGATTCCGTGAGTAGTGGCGAGCGAAAGCGGATGAGGCTAAACCTGTTTCGTGTGATACCTGTCAGGGGTTGCGGAGCGGGGGTTGTTTGGGGTGCGTCGTGCTGGCTCTGACAGGTCGGCGCGGAGTGATAAATCGCGTGCATAGGCGAAGCGTCTTGAATGGCGTGGCGTAGAGGGTGGTACCCCCGTAGCTGAAATGTGCGTGACTTCGTTGGCGTGTTACCCCGAGTAGCACGGGGCTCGAGGAATCCCGTGTGAATCTGGCAGGACCACCTGTCAAGCCTAAATATTCCCTGGTGACCGATAGCGGACTAGTACCGTGAGGGAAAGGTGAAAAGTACCCCGGGAGGGGAGTGAAATAGTACCTGAAACCATGTGCTTACAATCCGTCAGGGCCTGCACTTTGTGTGGGTGATGGCGTGCCTTTTGAAGAATGAGCCTGCGAGTTAGTGCTCAGTGGCGAGGTTAACCCGTGTGGGGTAGCCGTAGCGAAAGCGAGTCCGAATAGGGCGATTGAGTCGCTGGGTCTAGACCCGAAGCGGAGTGATCTACCCATGGCCAGGTTGAAGCGCCGGTAAGACGGCGTGGAGGACCGAACCCACTTAGGTTGAAAACTGAGGGGATGAGCTGTGGGTAGGGGTGAAAGGCCAATCAAACTCCGTGATAGCTGGTTCTCCCCGAAATGCATTTAGGTGCAGCGTTGCGTGTTTCTTGCCGGAGGTAGAGCTACTGGATGGCTGATGGGCCTCACCAGGTTACTGACGTCAGCCAAACTCCGAATGCCGGTAAGTGAAGCGTGGCAGTGAGACTGCGGGGGATAAGCTTCGTAGTCGAGAGGGAAACAGCCCAGATCACCAGCTAAGGTCCCTAAGCGTGTGCTAAGTGGGAAAGGATGTGGAGTTGCTGTGACAACCAGGAGGTTGGCTTAGAAGCAGCCACCCTTTAAAGAGTGCGTAATAGCTCACTGGTCAAGTGATTCCGCGCCGACAATGTAGCGGGGCTCAAGCACATCACCGAAGCTGTGGCAGTCACACATTACTCTAGCAATCTTTTGGTTGTTCAGGGGTGTGGTTGGGTAGGGGAGCGTCGTGTGGCGGGTGAAGCATCGGAGTGATCCAGGTGTGGACGCTACACGAGTGAGAATGCAGGCATGAGTAGCGAATCACGGGTGAGAAACCCGTGCGCCGAATAACCAAGGGTTCCAGGGTCAAGCTAATCTGCCCTGGGTAAGTCGGGACCTAAGGCGAGGCCGACAGGCGTAGTCGATGGACATCCGGTTGATATTCCGGAACCGGCGAAGGACCGCCCATATCGAATCAGGTGATGCTAACCACCCTAACCCGCGCTTACTGCCCTTTCGGGGGTAGGGGTGTCGGGGGCGCGTGGGACCCGATCTTGTAGTAGGTAAGCGATGGAGTGACGCAGGAAGGTAGCCTCCGCGGGGCGATGGTTGTCCCCGTCTAAGAGTGTAGGCCGGCACTACTGGTAAATCCGGGTGCCGTACAGGCTGAGACTTGATAGTGACCACGTTAGTGGGAAGTAGGGTGATCCTATGCTGCCGAGAAAAACTTCTAGCGAGGTTCGAGCCGCCCGTACCCCAAACCGACTCAGGTGGTTGGGTAGAGAATACCAAGGCGATCGAGTGAATCGTGGTTAAGGAATTCGGCAAAATGCCCCCGTAACTTCGGGAGAAGGGGGGCCTGAGCCTTGAAACCCTTTCGGGTTAGGGGCGAGGGCCGCAGAGACCAGGGAGAAGCGACTGTTTACTAAAAACACAGGTCCGTGCGAAGAAGCAATTCGATGTATACGGACTGACGCCTGCCCGGTGCTGGAACGTTAAGGGGACCGGTTAACATCTTTCGGGGTGTGAAGCTGAGATCTTAAGCGCCAGTAAACGGCGGTGGTAACTATAACCATCCTAAGGTAGCGAAATTCCTTGTCGGGTAAGTTCCGACCTGCACGAATGGCGTAACGACTTCTCCACTGTCTCAACCACGAACTCGGCGAAATTGCACTACGAGTAAAGATGCTCGTTACGCGCAGCAGGACGGAAAGACCCCGGGACCTTTACTATAGCTTGGTATTGGTGTTCGGTACGGCTTGTGTAGGATAGGTGGGAGATGTTGATCCCCTCGCGCCAGCGGGGTGGGGAGTCGTTGTTGAAATACCACTCTGGTCGTTCTGGGCTCCTAACTTCGGACCATGATCTGGTTCAGGGACAGTGCCTGGTGGGTAGTTTAACTGGGGCGGTTGCCTCCTAAAAGGTAACGGAGGCGCCCAAAGGTTCCCTCAGCCTGGTTGGCAATCAGGTGTCGAGTGTAAGTGCACAAGGGAGCTTGACTGCGAGACAGACATGTCGAGCAGGGACGAAAGTCGGGACTAGTGACCCGACGGTGGCTTGTGGAAGCGCCGTCGCTCAACGGATAAAAGGTACCCCGGGGATAACAGGCTGATCTTGCCCAAGAGCTCATATCGACGGCATGGTTTGGCACCTCGATGTCGGCTCGTCGCATCCTGGGGCTGGAGTTGGTCCCAAGGGTTGGGCTGTTCGCCCATTAAAGCGGTACGCGAGCTGGGTTTAGAACGTCGTGAGACAGTTCGGTCCCTATCCGCTGTGCGCGTAGGAAGCTTGAGAAGACCTGTCCCTAGTACGAGAGGACCGGGATGGACGAACCTCTGGTGTGTCAGTTGTTCTGCCAAGAGCACCGCTGATTAGCTACGTTCGGAAGTGATAACCGCTGAAAGCATCTAAGCGGGAAGCACGCTTCAAGATGAGGTTTCCAACACCCTTTGGGTGGTGAGGCTCCCAGCTAGACGACTGGGTTGATAGGCCGGACGTGGAAGCACAGTAATGTGTGGAGCTGACCGGTACTAATAAGCCGATAACTTGTTACCACAAAGATACTCGCGTCCACTATGCAACTCTGAAACAGCACCGGCCCGTTGGTTGGTTGATAGTTTCACAGTGTTACGGCGGTCATAGCGAATGGGGAAACGCCCGGTCACATTCCGAACCCGGAAGCTAAGCCCTTCAGCGCCGATGGTACTGCACTCGGTAGGGTGTGGGAGAGTAGGACGCCGCCGGACAATCTTTCCGAGAAGGGGAGCCGCACATGCGGCTCCCCTTCTTGCGTTTCCTGCCACAATCGCGGCATGACCTGGCGGGAGCGTGTGGCGCGCACGCTGGGCAACGCGTTCGCCCTGGTCGCGCTCTGGTCGCTGGTGTCGTGGCCCTGGCGGCACAGCGCGACCGTCGAGGCCGTCAACGACGCGCTGGGAGTCCTCGGGCTCCCGGCAGAGCCCAGCCTGTTCGTCATCGCCATGCTGCTCGTGCTCGCCGGCGCCGTCCGACGGAGGCTGCGCGCGGCGTACGTCGTGGTGGTCGTCCTGGTGTCGCTCAGCCTGGGTTTCCAGGTGCTGGTGGCCGCCGACTCCTGGTCGGGAGGCACCGCGCCCGACACGGCCGGGACCGGCCGGTTCGCTGGGCTGTGGTGGGGGCTGCGGGAGCGACCGCTGTTCAACGTCGGGTGCGCCGCGGTCACCCTGGCCGTGCTCCTGCTCGTGGCAGCAGCGTTCCGCCAGTTCCCGGCCCGCCTGGCTCACGGATCGCGCCGCACCGCCCTGGTCGTGCTGGTCGCCGGTCTGCTCGCCTCGTTCGGGCTCACCCTGGCGCTCACCGTGCTCATGCCAGGTTCGCTCGACGGACTCCTGGAGGAGGCGCGGTGGGCGCTGCGCGCGACGTTCGGGCAGTCCACGTCCCCGGTCGACCCCACGTTCGACGGACGCATGGGCCATCAGTGGATCTTCGGGCTGGCCGGGCTGGCCTCGGCGGCGGCGCTCGTGCTGGCAACGCTCGTGCTGCTGCGGGGCAACCGTGCCAGCACTCATCAGAGCGCCGACGAGGAGCTGGCCGTGCGGCGGCTGCTGCTGGAGCACGGGGAGCACGACTCGCTGGGCTACTTCGCGACCCGCCGAGACAAGAGCGTGCTGTTCTCCCGCGACGGCCGGGCCGCGCTGACCTACCGGGTCGAGGGGACCGTCTGCGTGGCGAGCGCGGACCCCGTGGGCGCGCGCAGCGGCTGGCCAGAGGTGATCGGCGACTGGCTGGAGCGGTGCCGCACGCACGGCTGGCACGCCGCGGTGCTGTCGTGCAGCGAGGAGGGTGCGCGGGCGTACGTCGCGGCGGGGCTGCGCCCCTTCGCGCTGGGTGACGAGGCGATCGTCGAGCTGGACTCCTTCTCGCTGAGCGGCCGCGACATGCGGCCGGTGCGCCAGGCGGTGACCCGGGTGGCCCGAGCCGGCTACACCGCCCGGGTGCGGCGGCACAGCGAGCTCGACCCGGCCGAGCTCGCCGAGCTCGAGCGCCTCGCCGACGCCTGGCGCGGCGAGGAGACCGAGCGCGGCTTCTCGATGGCGCTCAACCGGGTCGGCGACCCGGCCGACGGGCGGTGCGTCGTCGTCACGGCGCACGACCCGCAGGGGCAGGTGCGCGGCTTCCTCAGCTTCGTGCCGTGGGGCACGCGCGGGCTGTCGCTGGACCTGATGCGCCGCGACCGGACGGCGCCGAACGGCCTGAACGAGTTCCTCGTCTCGCGGCTCGCCGAGCAGGGGCCGGGCCTGGGCGTGCGGCGGGTCTCGCTCAACTTCGCGGTCTTCCGCAACGTGTTCGCCGGCGCCGACCAGGTGGGCGCCGGGCCGGTCACCCGGCTCACCGACGCCGCCCTGTCGTTCGCCTCGCGGTTCTACCAGCTCGAGACGCTCTACCGGTCCAACGACAAGTACCGCCCGCAGTGGGTGCCGCGGCTGCTGTGCTACGACCCGGCGCTCACCGTGGCCCGGGCCGGCATCGCCATGGGCGTGGCCGAAGGCTTCCTGCCTGTGGTCGGTCCCCGGTTCCTCACCGGCCCGCGCGTCGACGACCACCAGCCGCCGCGGCCCGAGGCCGGCTTCGTCGAGCGGGTCCGCGCCCAGGAGGAGGAGCTGCTGCACGTCGCGGCGCCGGCCCCTCGCGTGGGCGAGCAGCAGCGGGTGCGCCGCGCCAAGGCCGACGCCCTCGAGGGGAAGGGGCTGCCGGCGTACCCACCGTCGGTCGAGCGGGACCGCTCGCTCGCCGACGTGCGCGCGGCCTGCGGCGGGCTGGCGCCCGGCGCCCGGACCGGGCGCACCGTGTCGGTGACCGGGCGGGTGCGGGCGTGGCGCGACCTCGGCGGCGTGACGTTCGCCGTGCTGGAGGAGGAGGGCGCGCTGCTGCAGGTGCTGACCAGCCGCGACGAGACCCCGGCGCCCGCGCGCGAGACGTGGGTGAGCGGGGTCGATCTCGGCGACCTGGTGAGCGTCACCGGCGAGGTCGGGGCCTCGCGCACCGGGGAGCTGTCGGTCGTGCTGCACCGATGGGCGATGGCCGCGAAGTGCCTGCACCCGGTGCCGCCGCTGCGCGCCCGGCTCAGTGACGACGTGCGCGTCCGCAACCGGTCGTTGGACCTGATCACCAACCCCGACGCCGTGGACCTGCTGCGCCGACGCTCGGCCGCCGTGCGCGCGCTGCGCGAGATCTTCGCCGAGCGCGGCTTCCTCGAGGTCGAGACGCCGATGCTGCAGGCCGTCCACGGCGGCGCCGCGGCACGACCGTTCACGACGCACATCAACGCCTACGACACCGAGCTGTTCCTGCGCATCGCGCCCGAGCTCTATCTCAAGCGGCTGGCCGTCGGCGGGATGCCGCGGATCTTCGAGCTCAACCGGAACTTCCGCAACGAGGGCGCCGACGCGACGCACAACCCGGAGTTCACCTCGCTGGAGGCGTACGCCGCCTACGGCGACTACACGACGATGCGGGAGCTGATGCGCTCCGCCACGATCGCTGCGGCGACCGCGGTCAACGGCCGCCCGGTCGCGATGCGACCCGGTGCCGGTGGCCAGCTCGTCGAGGTGGACCTGACGGGGGAGTGGCCGGTGGTGCCGCTGCACGAGGCCGTCTCGCGAGCCACGGGCGCGCGGCTCACCTCGAGCACGCCGCTGCGAGACGTCGCCGAGGTCTGCCGGGAGCACGGGGTCGACGTGCCGCCCGGCACCAGCGCGGGCCGCCTCGTGATGGAGCTGTACGAGGCGCTGGTCGAGAAGCAGACGACCTACCCGACCTTCTACACCGACTTCCCGGTCGAGGTCTCGCCCCTGGCGCGGCGGCACCGGGAGGACCCGCGACTGACCGAGCAGTGGGACCTGGTGGCCTGGGGCGCCGAGCTGGGGACGGCGTACACCGAGCTCACCGACCCGATCGACCAGCGGCAGCGGCTCACCGAGCAGTCGATGGCCGCGGCCGCCGGCGACCTGGAGGCGATGCAGCTCGACGAGGCGTTCCTCGCCGCGCTCGAGCTCGGGATGCCGCCGACCGGCGGCCTCGGGTTCGGCGTCGACCGGTTGGTGATGCTGCTCGCCGGGGTGTCGATCCGCCCCACGCTCGCCTTCCCGTTCGTCCGCCCCCAGCCCTGACCGGCGTACGACGGCGGACCAGGCTGTGTTGTCTTGCCGCGTCTCCTCCTCCGGGCGGGCTCGCAGGCTCACCCGCCCGGCATCGTCGACGGCGGCACAGAAACCACGACGGCGGCACAGAAGTTTTCTGTGCCGCCGTCGTCGGATGTGGGCCGCCGTCGTCGTGCGGGGCGCGGCCGGTGGCTAGGAGGTGGCCGTGATCACCGGCTTGTCCGACCAGGGGAAGTCGATCCAGTCGTTGGTGCGCTTCCAGACGTACTCGCACTTCACGGCCGAGCGGTCCTTCTCGAAGATCACCGCGCAGCGCGCGTCGGCGACGTGCTCGGTGCAGAAGTCGCGCACCAGCTGCAGGGTGCCGCCGGTGTCGGCGACGTCGTCGACGATGAGCACCGACTTGGCCGACAGGTCGACCGCCTGCGGCACCGGCGGCAGCATGACCGGCATCTCGAGCCGCTCGTTGACGCCGGTGTAGAACTCGACGTTGATGACGTGCAGGTTCTTGATGCCGAGCGCGTAGCTGATCGTGCCGGCCGGGAGGAGGCCGCCGCGCGCGATCCCGAGGATCAGGTCGGGGCGGAAGCCGTCGTCGACGACCTCCTGCGCCAGGTCGCGCGAGGCCTGCCCGAAGGCGTCCCAGGTGAGGACCTCCCGGGCGACGTCGGTGCTCACGCTTCGCCGGTCTCGGTGGTGCTGGTCGGGCGGTTGCCGAGCTCCTCGTCGAGGCGCAGCAGGCCGGGGCCGTCGTCCTTGATCAGCTCGAGGTGGGCGACGATCTCGCTGACCGTGGCCTCCTCCTCGACCTGCTCCTCCAGGAACCAGTTGAGCAGCGGGCGCGAGTCGAGGTCGCTCTCCTTCTCGGCCGCGAGGTAGAGGTCGCGGATGGCCTGGGAGACCTTCTGCTCGTGGGCGTACGCCGCCTCGAACACCTGCAGGGGCGTGGTCGCCTCGACCGACGGCGCGTTGATCTGGCCGATGGCCGGGTGGTTGTCGCGGTCGGCCAGGTGGTTGATGAACTTGTTGGCGTGGACGATCTCCTCGTCGGCCTGGTGGCGCAGCCACGCGGCCATGCCGGGGAGGTCGCGGATCTCCATCTCGATCGCCAGCTGCCGATAGACCATCGACGCCTCGAACTCGAGGGTGATCTGCGCGTTGAATGCCGTTTCGAGAGAGGGTGCGAGCTTCATACGAAGGACTGTAACCACGCGATTCCCGCCGCGATAGCGTGGCTAGGCTGGCCTCAGTCCAGTTTGGGAAGGCTCAGTTTGCCTGGCCGGCGTCGTCCGGGAGCTCGTGGCAGGTGACCGTCATCAGCTGCAGCCAGGGAGCGCCGTACGTCGTCACCATCGCCACGTCGGCCGCGTCGCGACCCTGCCCGATGACCGTGCGGCCCTTGAACCGGCGGTTCCACCGGGCGTCGACGTCCCACCAGCGCCCGTCGAGCCACACCTGGGTCCAGGCGTGGAAGTCCATGACCGGCGGCTGCGGGGCGCCGTCGAGCACGGGCAGGTAGCCGTGCACGTAGCGCGCCGGGATGTTGAGCGCGCGCAGCATCGTGATCGACAGGTGCGCGAAGTCGCGGCAGACGCCGAGCCCGGTCGCGAAGGTGTCGACCGAGGTGGCCGTCGCGTTGGTCGAGCCGGTGGTGTACGCCAGGTGCTGGTGCACGAAGTCGACCACCGCCTGCACCCGGCCCCAGCCGGGCTTCATCCCGCCGAACCGGCGCCAGGCCTGCTGGCCCAGGATGTCGGGCTGGCAGAAGCGGCTGGCGAGGGTGTAGACGAGCACGTCGTCGGGCAGCAGCGCCGGCGGGACCTCCTCGGCGTTCTCGTCGATCTCGTCCAGCTCGTCGGGCACCTGCGCCACCGCGGAGTACGTCAGCGTCGACACTCCCGTCGGCAGCGTCGTGCGGGTGCACGGGTTGTCGAACAGGTCGGCGTAGTGGTGCAGCGGGGCCTCGCCGTCCCACGCGAACGACTCCTCGCTCACCGTGATGCGCGGGGAGCCGGCCGCCTTCACCTGGAAGATCGCGGCGGTGGGGTTGGTCGCGGAGTAGCGGAAGGTGCAGCCCAGCTGCAGCCGGCGGGTGGACATGCTCTCCCTCCAGGGGGCGGACGAGACGGTGCGGGGCTCTTGCAAACTAGCGCGCCGGGGCGGCGCTCAGCCGCGCGGCCCGGGCTTCCCCGCCCTTGGGGTGGGCGGTCACAGCGGCGGGATCTCGATCTCGGTGAAGACCGGGCGGCCGACCTGCTCGGGCTCGCGCAGCAGCTTGGTCAGGTCGGTCGTGTTGCGCGAGATCGACACCAGCAGCTTGCCCGACTCCAGCGGGATCTCCGGGTGGCCGAGCGGGGCGTACTGCAGCTCGTCCTGGTTGACGCCGTACGGCGCCTTGACGCCCTTGCGCCCGCGCCACGGGCCGGTGGGGGAGCGGGAGGACCAGGTGTAGACGAAGTCGCCGAGGTCGCCGTCCTTCTTGGAGACGACGACGTACTGCCCGTGGGTGCGGCTGACCGACAGCGTCTGCGACACGCCCTCGCTGGCCGGGAGCACCGGCCGGGCCTTCTCGAGGTCGGACTGCCAGCGCTTGCCGTCCCAGAACTGCCAGCCCGAGCGCACGGCCGGGCGGGCCACGGGGGCGCGACCGACGTACAGCTCGCGGCCGAACGAACCCTTCGGGAGGCGGCTGCCGTAGACGTAGTACCAGCCCTGGTCGACCATCGCGGCCGCTCCCCAGTGGATCTGGTCCTGGTTGGTGCGGTCGGGGGTGATCTCCAGCGTCAGCACCCGCTGCGGCGCCTCGCCGCGCCGGACCGTGAAGATCGTGGCGGAGAAGCCGAGGTAGCGGAAGTCCAGGGCGTTCTGGGTGCCGCGCTCGATGCGGCCGGTGAAGACCACGAGGATGTCGCTGGTGCCGGGCGGCACCGCGGGGTCCTTGATCTTCGCGGGGTCCAGCCGCGCGACCGACATCGGCCAGTGGACGACCTTCTCGGACACGTCGGGGATGATCGGCTGGTCGAACCGCGTCATCACCTGCGAGAGGCACAGACCCGAGGACAGCAGCATCGAGTTCGCGACGATCTTGGGGATGTAGTCGTCGCCGCGCACGGTGTCGCCGAACACCCACACCAGCCGGTTGTCGGAGAGGCGGGCGCTCGCGCCGATGTCGCCGGCCTCCCACGCGGGCAGCGTCGAGTTGCTGGAGACCACGCGGTTGACGATCTCGGCGCTCACCGGGAACTCGGCGGGTGCCGGGCCGCACGCGGGCTCCATGCGGTAGGCGTTGGGGTCGGTCGGCGTGGAGCTGCCGCTGCGGTCGCCGTCGACCAGACCGCACGACGCGAGCAGGGCGGCGACCAACCCGGCGCCGAGGGCGCGCGCCGCGCGTCGTCGGCCCCGCCGGCCGGGGGCGCTGTTCATCCCTCCATCATCGCCTTCTCGACCGTAGGTTGGGACCGTGGCGCCTGGTGGTCTGCGCCACTACCGTGCCTAGGGCCGGTCGCCCCGCGACCCCATCCGGGTCCACGGCCGGCAGTCTGGAGAGTTCAGATGGCAACCGCTCGTGACCTCATGACCAGCCCCGCCGAGTTCCTGCAGGAGAGCGACTCGCTCACCGTCGCCGCGCAGGCGCTGAAGACCAGCAACGTCGGCTCGATGCCGGTGAAGGACGACAACGGCAAGGTGGTCGGCGTCGTCACCGACCGCGACATCGTGGTCAAGAGCGTCGCCGAGGGCGCCAACCCCGACGACGCGCGGGTGGCCGACGTCGCCAGCAGCACCGTGGTCACCGTGTCGGCCGACGACGACGCCCAGGCGGTCATGCAGGCGCTGTCGGACAACCAGGTGCGCCGCCTCCCCGTGCTCGACGGCGAGGAGCTGGTCGGCGTGATCAGCCAGGCCGACGTCGCCCGCGAGCTGAGCGCCGAGCAGACCGGCGACGTGGTGCGCGCGATCTCGCAGGGCTGAGCCGGCGTACGCGCGGGTCCGGGCGGGTGCGCACGGCCCCGCGGGTGCGACGGATCAGAGTCGCACCTGCAGGGTCAGTCGGCGGGGCGGACGGACTGCTGGCTGGGCAGCTCGTCCTGGCGCACCAGACCGGTGGGGCAGGTCAGGCCGTTGGGGCCGTGGTTGCAGTAGCCGCCGGGGTTCTTGTGGAGGTACTGCTGGTGGTAGTCCTCGGCGTAGAAGAACTCGCCCGCCTCGCTCGCCGGGCGCAGCTCGGTCGAGATCTCCCCGTGGCCGTGGTCGGTGAGCACCTGCTGGAACGCCTCGCGCGTCGCCTCGGCCGCCGCCTGCTGGCCGGGGGTGGTCCAGTAGATCGCCGAGCGGTACTGCGTGCCGACGTCGTTGCCCTGCCGGTTGGCGGTGGTGGGGTCGTGGTTCTCCCAGAACGCCTTGAGCAGCGTCTCGGCGTCGGTCCGGCTCGGGTCGTACGCCACGAGCACGGCCTCGGTGTGGCCGGTGCGACCGGTGCAGGTCTCCTCGTACGTCGGGTTGGGCGTGTAGCCGCCCATGTAGCCGGCGGCGGTGGTGACCACGCCCGGCTGCTGCCAGAAGATGCGCTCGGCACCCCAGAAGCAGCCCATCGCGACGTACATCACCTCGGTGCCGTCGGGCCACGGTCCGTGCATGGACGTGCCGAGCACCTCGTGCGTGTCGGGGATGCCGGGCAGCGGGTCGGGACGACCCGGGAGGGCCTCGTCGGGGGACACCATCTGCGTGCTGCGGCCGAGTCCGAAGATCATGTCTGGTCCAACGACCCGCCGCCCGGGATCCTTCCCGGGCGGCGGGTCGCGGAGGGGGAGCTGTGGCCCCGTCGCGCTCAGCAGTACTTCGTGCCGCTGGCGACCTGGGTGTAGGTGCAGCTGTGCACCAGGCGGCCGGTCGGGCTGAGCAGCCGAGCCGTGTCGCCGGTGTTGTTCCAGACGTACTGCGAGGTGCGGCCCCAGTAGAGGTCGGTGCTGGTGTTGCGGCCCGTGCCGGTGTGCAGGGTCACGGTGCGCTTGGAGCCGATCGTGTAGCCGCTGGGGAACCGGTAGATGTGTGCGTCGCCGTTGTCGCGCACGGTGTAGCCGGTCATGACGATCGACCGGGTCGTGGTGTTGGTCAGCCGGATGAACTCCGCGTTCAGCTTGGTGGTGCTGATCGGGAGGTCGGCGCCGGCCGGGTCGGCCACGAAGGTGCCGAACTTGACCGGCGGGAGAGCCGCCTCGGCCGTGGAGTTGGCCGAGACGGAGACGGTGAGCGCGCAGGCAGCAGCCAGCGCAGCGACGAAGCGACGCATGATTTTCCTTGGGGTGAGAGGTCGGACCCCCTGTCCGACGGGGCGAATCCTATCCCGGCCTCGCGGGCGTCGTCCGGGTTTCGGCGAGATTCGTCGAGCTCAGCTCGTCGCGCGCCGTCGGCGGGCGGCGCGGGCGGCGAAGAACGGGAACAGCACCCAGGTGCCGGCGAAGGTCGCGGCGGCCACGACCGCGGCGACCCAGGCGGCGGTCTGGCCCAGCACCACGCTGAACACCAGGAAGATCACCAGCACGATGGTGACCGCCAGGGTCCCGAGGCCGAGCTTGGCGACCCGGTCGCCGGCGTCGACCAGCACGTCCTTCTCGCGGCGGCGGAACAGCATCCGGTGGGCGCTGACCGGCGCGATGAGCAGCGCCACGGTGAGCCCGGCGAAGCTGACGGCCAGGATGTAGGCCACCCGGGTGAGGTCGTCGAGGTCGGCGAAGCGGGACTGGAACGGCACGATCAGCAGGAAGCCCATCAGGATCTGCACGCCGGTCTGGGCGACCCGCAGCTCCTGCAGCAGCTCGATCCAGTTGCGGTCGAGCCGCTCGTTCGCGGTCTCGCGGCGCCCGCCGACCAGACCGGTGTCGTCCGGGGGTGGAAGGGGCGGCTGCTGCTCGGGCATGGCCCCATCGTGGCGGCGTCGCGGCGCCGGGAAAAGTCGTTGGCCGCGGCAGCGGGTCGGGTGCCAGGGTGCCGGCATGCCTGACGTACAGATCGTGCCGGTCGACGCCCTGTCCGAGGACCCCGAGCAGCGCCGGCTGCTGACGGGCCTGGTGGGGGCGCACACCGCGGCCTCCCGGGCGGTCTTCGGCGACGAGCACAGCGGGTGGACCGAGGCCGAGCTGCGGGGCAAGCGCGCCGTGCCGGGCTATCGCTTCGTCGACCGTGTCGCGCTCGACGGCGGCGACGTCGTCGGGATGACCGCGCTCGCGATGCCGTCGCAGGACAACCTGTCGCTGGCCTTCCTGATGCTCACGGTGCGGCCGGAACGGCGGCGCGAGGGCATCGGGTCGATGCTGCTCGACGACGCGCTCGCGTCGGCACGGGCGGCAGGCCGTACGGTCGTGCAGGCCGACACCGAATGGGTCGCCGGGGCGCAGGACGAGTCCGGCCAGTTCTTCGCTGCGCCAAGGGGATTCGTCGACGCGCAGACGACGGTGCGCAGCGCGATGCCGCTGCCCGCGGACGCCGAGCTGCTCCGGGCGTACGCCGGTGGGGACGGGGTCGAGGACGCCGCCGCCTTCACCGTCGAGACGGCGTGGGACCTGCCGCCGCAGGAGTGGCTGGCCGACCTCGCGGTGCTGGAGCAGCGGATGAGCACCGACGCCCCGCTCGGGGAGACCAGCTTCGAGGAGGAGGTCTGGGACGTCGCCCGCGTCGAGCGCAACTACCGCTGGGCGGCCGACGCCGGCCGGCGCTCGCTGACCGCCGTCGCGCGCGACGGGTCGACCGGCGGGCTGGTCGCGTTCACGGTGCTGCAGGTGCCCGGGCACGAGCCGACCCTGGCCTACCAGCACGACACGCTCGTGCTGCGCGAGGCGAGGGGCAACCGGCTGGGGTTGCGGGTCAAGGCGGCCGCGGCCCTGGAGCTGCAGCAGGCGCTGCCGCAGGTGACCCGGGTGCGCACCTGGAACGCCGACGACAACCGGCACATGCTCGCGGTGAACACCGAGCTGGGATACCGCCCGGAGGGCTACCTGCGGGTGTGGGAGCGGCGGCTGCACTAGTCCGTCAGCCCGATAGCCTGCACGCGTGCTGACAGTGCAAGACGCCCTCATCCGCCTGCAGAAGTTCTGGACCGACCGCGGCTGCATGGTCGTGCAGCCGTTCAACACCGAGGTGGGCGCCGGCACGATGAACCCGGCCACCGTCATGCGGGTGCTGGGTCCCGAGCCCTGGCGGGTGGCGTACGTCGAGCCGTCGGTGCGACCCGACGACAGCCGCTACGGCGAGAACCCGAACCGACTGCAGACGCACACCCAGTTCCAGGTGATCCTCAAGCCCGACCCGGGCAACCCGCAGGAGCTCTACCTGGAGTCGCTCGAGGCGCTCGGCATCGACATCCGCGCGCACGACGTGCGCTTCGTCGAGGACAACTGGCAGCAGCCGGCGATCGGCGCGTGGGGGCTCGGCTGGGAGGTCTGGCTCGACGGCATGGAGGTCACCCAGTTCACCTACTTCCAGCAGGTGGGCGGGCAGAACCTCGACCCGGTGAGCGTCGAGCTCACCTACGGCATCGAGCGGATCATGATGGCCCAGCAGGGCGTCAGCCACTTCAAGGACATGCAGTACGCCCCCGGCCTCACCTATGGCGAGGTGTTCGGGCAGAGCGAGTACGAGATGTCGCGCTACTACCTCGACGACGCCGACATCGGTGCCAACCAGGACCTGTTCGAGCACTACACGACCGAGGCCCAGCGGCTGATCGACGCCCGGCTGCCGGTGCCGGCGTGGACGTACGTGCTGAAGAGCTCGCACGCGTTCAACGTGCTCGACGCACGCGGCGCGGTGTCCACGACCGAGCGGGCCAAGTCGTTCTCGCTCATGCGCCGGCTGGCCCGCGAGGTCGGGCAGCTGTGGGTCGAGCGGCGCGAGGAGCTGGACTTCCCGCTGCTCAAGGCCGACCTCGGCCAGATCCAGGTCGGGTCGGCCGTCATGCCGCCGCGGCCGGAGGAGCCCGAGGCGCCCGAGGCCGCCTCGCTGCCCACCGACGCGCAGGACTTCGCGCTCGAGATCGGCGTCGAGGAGCTGCCGCCGCACGTCGTCGGGCAGGCCATCGACCAGGTGCGCCAGGCGCTCACCGACGGGCTGGCCGCCACCCGCCTCACGCACGGCGCGATCGAGGTCGTCGGCACGCCGCGGCGCATCGTCGCGACCGTCGCGGGGCTGTCGGCGCGCGAGCCCGACGCGGAGACGCTGCGCAAGGGCCCGAAGGTGAGCGCGGCGTACGACGGCGAGGGCAACCCGACCAAGGCCGGCGAGGGCTTCGCCCGCGGGCAGAAGGTCGCCGTCGAAGACCTGGAGCGGGCCGAGTTCGACGGGGTCGAGCACGTCGCCGTGCGCATCAGCGAGCAGGGACGCGACGTGCTCGAGGTGATGTCGGCGCTGGTCGCCGACGTCGTCGGGTCGCTGCGCGCCGACAAGAACATGCGGTGGAGCGACCCGCAGCTGAGCTACAGCCGCCCGATCCGGTGGCTGGTGGCGCTGTGGGGCGAGACCGTCGTGCCCGCGCAGGTGTCGGGTCTGCGCGCGGGGCGGACGACGTACGTCCGGCGCACCGACGCCACGCCGCTGGTCCGCGTCGACGACGCGGCCGGTCTGCGCAACACCCTCGAGACGCACGGGCTGGTGCTCGACCCGGCGAAGCGCCGCGAGCTGGTCGTCGAGCAGGCCACCGAGCTGGCCCGCGGCGTCGGCGGCACCGTCGACGTCGAGGCCGAGGCGGCGCTGGTCGACGAGATCACCAACCTCGTCGAGGAGCCGCGCGGCATCCTCGGGTCGTTCGGTCCGAAGTACCTCGAGCTGCCCGAGCAGATCCTCACGACCGTGATGCGCAAGCACCAGCGATACCTCCCGGTGCGCGACGAGTCCGGCGCGCTCATGCCGCACTTCGTCACCATGACCAACGGCGAGGTCGACGAGGACCTGGTGCGCGCCGGCAACGAGTCGGTGCTGCGCGCGCGATACGAGGACGCCGCGTTCTTCTTCGACAGCGACCTCAAGGTGCCGCTCGCCGACCTGCGGTCGGGCATCTCCAAGCTGACCTTCGAGGACCGCATCGGGTCGATGGCCGACCGGGCCGACCGCATCCGCGACGTGGCCACCGCGCTCGCCGCCGACGTCGAGCTGGACGCCGACGAGCGGTCGACCCTGGCACGCGCGGGGGAGCTCGCGAAGTTCGACCTGTCGTCGCAGATGGTGGTCGAGCTGTCGTCGCTCGCCGGCACGATGGCCCGCGAATATGCCTCTCGCGCAGGCGAACCCGCCGCCGTGGCCGAAGCGCTGTGGCAGATGGAGCTGCCCCGCTCGACCGGCGACGCCCTGCCTGACTCCACGCCGGGCGCGCTCCTGGCGCTCGCCGACCGCTTCGACCTGCTGGCCGCGATGTTCGCGATCGGCGCCAAGCCCACCGGGTCGTCCGACCCGTTCGCCCTGCGGCGGGCGGCGCTGGGCGTCGTCAACATCCTGCGTGCGCAGCCGGCGCTGGCGTCGATCACCGTCGAGCGCGGACTGACCGCCGCCGCTGACCGCCTCAAGCAGCAGGGCGTCGACGTCAGCGACGAATCCGTCGAGAGCGCAACGGAGTTCGTGGTCGGCCGGTTCGGGCAGGCGCTGCGCGACGAGGGCGTGCCCGTGGGGCTCGTCAACGCCGTGCAGGCGCTCGCCGACGCTCCCGGCACCGCCGAGCAGGCGCTGCGCGACATCCAGCAGCTGGCCGGCGACCCGCAGCTGGCGCCGACCGTCGAGGCCGTGCAGCGGATCACCCGCATCGTGCCCGCGGAGACCGCGCCGACGTACGACCGGGCGCTGCTGGCCTCCGACGCCGAGGACGCCCTCGCGGTCTACGTCGAGGAGCTGCCCGACCACGCCCGCGACGGGCTCCCGGCGTGGCTGCCCGACGCGCACCGGCTGGTCGCGCCGCTCACGACGTTCTTCGACGACGTGCTGGTGATGGACCCCGACGAGCAGGTGCGGGCCGCGCGGCTCGGGCTCCTGCAGACCATCGTCGACCGGGCGCCGGCCGGCATCGACTGGAAGGCGCTCGACTCGGCGCTCTAGCACCGCCTCTATGTCACTCTAGTCATATGGGCCGAGCTGGGCCATGCTGAGGGATGGACTCCTTCGCAGCAGCACGGTTCCTCGGTCGGGTCGCCCTGGCGACGGTCGCGGCGGGCGGCCTCGCGGCCTGCGGGTCGGGTGACGACCGCCCCGCCGCGGGGTCGGCCTCCGGGCCCGCGACCGCCGCTTCCTCCCCGGCGACAGGCCCGCCTGCCTCCCCGTCGACCTCTGCGCCGTCCCTGGCCTGCCTGCCCGGCGGCCGGTCGCTCCCGGGCGCGCACGGCACCAACGCCACCGTGACCGGCCGGGGCGCCACCGCGGTGGTCTTCGTCAACACGGCCGACGGGACCGCCTGCGACTGGGCCGACTACGCCAAGACCCTGGTCGAGGACGGCACCACCGTCGTGGCGTACGACTACGCGACGCCGGACGGTCCGCTCGCCGACCGGCAGCGGGAGCTGCGCGGCGTCGTGGCCGGGGCCAGGGCGCAGGGCGCCGATCGCGTCGTCGTGATCGGCGGGTCCCGCGGCGGGTGCCTGGGACTGATCGAGGCGGCCTCGTCCGCGGACATCGACGCCGTGGGCGTGCTGAGCTGCGCGAAGGTGTGGAACCGGGGCGACCCGACGGCCCTCGCGGGCTATCTGCCGAAGGTGCGCCAGCCGGTGCTGTCGGTGGTGGCGGCGCAGGACCCCGACGTGCCCGAGTCGGAGGTGCGGGCCGATGCCGCGGCGCTGCCGCGCGCGAGCGTGCTCGTCGTCCCGGGGGACGAGCACGGCGTGCCGCTGCTGACGCAGCCGAGGGTGACCGCGCAGCTCACGGCACTCGTCAGGGGGAGCTGAGCGGACCGAGCGCGGACTCCAGGCGAGGGGTGACGCCCCACTGCCGGCACAGGTCGGCGTACGCCTGCCGGTCGTCCGCGGTGGCGGCCGAGCCGGTGCGCACCGCGCGGATGATCGCGTTGCGCGGGGTGTGCTTGCTGTCGACGAACTCGATGACCTCGGTGCGGTACCCCTGCTGGCGCAGCAGCGCCGCGCGCAGCCCGTCGGTGAGCACGTCGGCCATCCGCTCGCGCAGGATGCCGTGCCGGGTGAGCAGGGCGTACGGCCCGGGGACCGTCTGCGCGTCGAGCTGGCGTTGCAGGTCGTGGTGGCAGCACGGCGCCGCCACGACCACGGGCGCCGCCCACCGCACCGCCTGGGCGAGGGCGTCGTCGGTCGCGGTGTCGCACGCGTGCAGCGCCATCACCAGGTGCGGCTCCTGGTCCAGCTCGGTCTCGCCGATCATCCCCTGGACGAACGTGAGATCCGTTGCGGCGCCGAGGTTCTCGGCGACGAGCGAGTTGTGCTCACGCGACTGCGCCTTGCTGTCGACGCCGGTGACGTGCACGTCAAGGCCGCGCACCTCGCGCAGATATCGGTAGGCCGCGAACGTGAGGTAGGCGTTGCCGCAGCCGAGGTCGACCACCCGCAGCGGGCCGTCGCCCGCGGCGGCCACGGCGGCGTCGAGCACCGGCTCGAGCGTGGCGAGGAAGTCCTGCACCTGGGTGAACTTGTCGCGGCGCGACGGCTTGATCGTGCCGTCGGCGGTGGCGATGCCGAGCGCGGCGAACACCGGGTCGTCCTCGGCGAGCCAGCGCCGCTTGGCGCGGTCGTGGCTGCGGTCGACGGTGGCGGTCGCGGCCCTGGATCGCTGCACGACCGCGCGCCCCTTCTTGTTGACCCGGACCGCGTGGTCGCCGCCGGTGGTCTCCACGTGCCAGTGGCCGTACGCCTGGCTCAGCAGGCCCTCGACCTCGCCGGTCGCGGCCTCGGCGTCGTGGTTGCTGGTGTGCGCCTGCGTCGCGTCGAAGCGCTGCACCTGCAGCCGGCGGCCGGCCTTGAGGTCGACGTAGCGCAGCTCGACCCGGTGGTAGGCCGGCGGCTCGGACCCGCGCAGGGCGCCACCGGCGACCGCCCGCACCAGACGCTCGGGGTCGAGCAGGAGCGGGGCGAGGTCGGCGTACTCAGGGACGGCGGGGGAGGGCACCTGTCGACGGTAACCCGGGGCGAACCGGGGTTCGCGCGCGACGCCGGCGTACATCTGGACAGGACGAACGAGCCGAGTCCCGCGTGCTCCCGCGGGATCTCGGGGCGCACGCCGCGTTCTTCCTGTCGAACTGTCCGCCTCGGGGGTCTCGATACGGCCGCTCGTCCCTCGCGGCCTGCTCGACCTGCATGGGCGGCCCTGCTCGACCGGCATGATCGGGCGCCTCGACCGGGATGGTGGGCCGCCGCATAGCCTGGGTCCATGACCGACCAGACCTCCCGTCAGGGCTTCTCCACCCGCGCCATCCATGCGGGGCAGGAGCCCGACCCGCGCACCGGCGCCGTCGTGCCGGCGATCTACCAGACGTCGACGTACAAGCAGGACGGTGTCGGCGGCTTCCGCGAGGGGTATGAGTACTCCCGCTCGGCGAACCCCACGCGCACCGCGCTCGAGGAGTGCATCGCCGACCTCGAAAGCGGGGCAAGGGGATTCGCGTTCGCGTCGGGTCTGGCGGGCGAGGACGCGATCATGCGCGGGCTGCTCGGGCCGGGTGACCACATGGTGGTGCCGACCGACGCGTACGGCGGCACCTACCGCCTGGTCGCCAAGGTGCAGCAGCGCTGGGGCGTCGACCACAGCCTCGCGAAGGTCTCCCAGCCCGACGCGATCCGCGGCGAGATCCGCCCCGGCGTGACGAAGATGATCTGGCTCGAGACGCCCACCAACCCGCTGCTCGGCATCGCCGACATCGCCGCCATCGCCGAGATCGCGCACGAGGCCGGGGCGCTGCTGGTCGTCGACAACACCTTCGCCTCGCCCTACCTGCAGCAGCCGATCGCGCTGGGCGCCGACATCGTCGTGCACTCCACCACGAAGTACGTCGGTGGCCACTCCGACGTCGTCGGCGGCGCGGTCGTGGTCGCACCGCAGATCGCCGTCCCGGAGTACGCCGACGCGGCCGAGCGCATCGCGTTCCACCAGAACTCCATGGGCGGCGTCGCCGGCCCGATGGACTCCTGGCTCACCCTGCGCGGGCTGAAGACGCTCGCCGTGCGCATGGAGCGGCACTGCGACAACGCCGAGCGGGTCGTCGAGTTCCTGCGCAGCCGCAGCGACGTCACGCACGTGAACTACCCCGGGCTCGACTCCCACCCGGGCCACGACGTCGCCGCGAAGCAGATGCGCCGGTTCGGCGGCATGGTCAGTTTCCAGGTCGAGGGTGGCGAGCAGCGCGCGCTGGACATCGTCGGCTCCACCAAGCTGTGGATCCTGGGGGAGTCGCTCGGGGGCGTCGAGTCGCTCATCGAGCACCCGGGCCGGATGACCCACGCGAGCGTCGCGGGCACCGAGCTGGAGGTCCCGAGCGACCTGATCCGGCTCTCGGTCGGCATCGAGGACGTCGACGACCTCGTCGCCGACCTCGAGCAGGCCATGGGCTGACCTGATGGCTCGGGGGTGCTGGCGATGACGTTCATGACCGGGCTGCTCGCGGTCGTCGGGGTGCTGATCCTCGTCGCCGCGTTCGCCGGTGGCGGCTGGGCGCTGTTCGACCACGCGCGCCGCACCGGCAGCCGGCCGCTGCAGTTCCTCGGTCTGGCGCTGATGGGCATCGCGGCCTACGGCCTGGTGGCCGCGGTGGTCGCGCTCGTGACCTGGCTCACCTGAATCGTTGCTACCCGCGGACACACGCTGTCCGTGGGGGGTGTCATGCTCTGAGCCGTGACCGATTCAGTGACCGCCGAGGGGCTCAAGAAGCACTACGGCGACGTGAAGGCCGCCGACGGGATCTCGTTGCGCGTGCCCGAGGGAAGCGTCCTGGGAGTGCTGGGCCCGAACGGGGCCGGCAAGACCACGACGGTGCGCATGCTCACCACCCTGATCAAGCCCGACTCGGGCCACGCGACCGTGGCCGGGGCCGACGTCGTGCGCCAGCCCGGCGAGGTGCGCCGGCGCATCGGCGTCAGCGGGCAGTACGCCGCGGTCGACGAGTACCTCAGCGGCTTCGAGAACCTCGAGATGGTCGCGCGTCTCTATCACCTGTCGGGGCCGGCCGCGAAGGCACGCACCCGCGAGCTGCTCGCGCAGTTCCGCCTCGAGGACGCGGCCGACCGCCCCGCCAAGACCTACTCCGGCGGCATGCGGCGCCGGCTCGACCTCGCGGGCGCGCTGGTCGCCAACCCGCCGGTGATCTTCCTCGACGAGCCGACCACGGGCCTCGACCCGCGCAGCCGCGGCGACATGTGGGACGTCATCGCCGACCTGGTGCGCGGCGGCACCTCCGTGCTGCTCACCACGCAGTACCTCGAGGAGGCCGACCGGCTGGCCGACAACATCGTCGTGGTCGACCAGGGCAAGGTCATCGCCGAGGGCACGGCCGACCAGCTCAAGGACCAGGTGGGCGGCTCGCGGCTGCACGTCACCATCGCCGACGCGACCCGGCTCGGCGAGGCGCGCTCGCTGCTGGGCCAGGTCGGCGCGGGCGACCAGCCCGACCTCGACGAGCACACCCGCACCCTCACCGTGCCGGTCTCCGGCGGCACCGACTCCCTGCTGCGGGGGGTCCGGGCGCTCGACGACGCGGGCATCGCCGTGCAGGACATCGGGATCCGTCGCCCCACGCTGGACGACGCCTTCCTGTCCCTCACCGGCCACCGCGCCGAGGACGCCACCGACGACGCCGAGGCTGGGGCCGACCAGCAGCAGGAGGTCAGCTCATGAGCACGCTCGTCCCCGACGCCTGGACCGTCACCCGGCGCAACCTGATCAAGATCAAGCGGGTGCCCGACCTGCTGGTCTTCACCACGCTGCAGCCGATCATGTTCATCCTGCTGTTCGGCTACGTCTTCGGCAGCCTCGCCGGCCCCGGCAACAACGCCGGATACCGCGAGTTCCTGATGTGCGGCATCTTCACCCAGACGATCATCTTCGGCGCCACCCTCACCGGGTGGGGCATGGCCGAAGACATGCAGAAGGGCGTCATCGACCGCTTCCGCACGCTGCCGATGCACCCCGGCGCCGTGCTCTTCGGGCGGACCCTGTCCGACCTGCTCACCAACGTCGTCGTGCTCGTCGTCATGACCCTCACCGGGCTGGCCATCGGCTGGCGCATCCGCGAGGGGATCGCGGGGGCCGTGGTGGCGTACGGCCTGATGCTGCTGTTCGCCTACGCGTTCAGCTGGATCATGGCGTTCGTCGGCCTCGCGGTGCGCACGCCCGAGATCGTCAACAACGCCTCGTTCATCGTGATCTTCCCGCTGACGTTCATCGCCAACACGTTCGTGCCGAGCGAGCAGATGCCGGCGGTGCTCAAGGCGATCGCCGGGTGGAACCCGGTGTCGACGCTGACCCATGCCGCCCGCGAGAACTTCGGCAACCTGTTCGCTCTGCCCGGGCAACCGGGCGTGAGCCAGGAGCAGCGGCTCGCGACGATCGAGTACACCTGGGCGCTGCGCAACGCCGAGATCTACACCCTCGGCTGGATCGCGCTGATCCTGGCGATCTTCGTCCCGCTGTCGATCCGGATGTACCAGCGGGCCGTCGCGCGGTAACCGGTGCGGCGGCATCGTCGCCGAAGCGGGACCCCACGAATGCGCGAGGCGTACAGGAATTCCTGTACGCCTCGCGCATTCTTCGGTGTCTCGGCCCGCGCCGGACGCTGCGACCCTCAGTCGGTGTAGGGCGTCGCGTCGAGGATCTTGACCTTGACGGTCTTGCCGTTGGGCGCTTCGTACTCGGCGGACTCGCCCTTCTTCTTGCCCATGATGGCCGCGCCGAGCGGCGACTTCTCGGAGTAGACGTCGAGCTCGCTGTCGCCGGCGATCTCGCGGCTGCCGAGCAGGAACTTCTCCTCGTCGCCGAACATCTCGACGGTCACGACCATGCCGGGCTCGACGATCCCGTCGTCCTTGGGGGCCTCGCCGACGATGGCGTCGCGCAGCAGCGACTCGAGCTGGCGGATGCGGGCCTCCATCTTGCCCTGCTCCTCCTTGGCCGCGTGGTAGCCGCCGTTCTCCTTGAGGTCACCCTCGTCGCGGGCGGCCTCGATGCGCTTGGCGATGTCGGTGCGACCCTCGCCGGAGAGGTGCTCCAGCTCAGCCTTCAGCCGGTCGTAGGCGTCCTGGGTCAGGAAGCTTGCCGAGGTGTTGGCGGTGTCGGTCACGGTTGGTCTCCTTGGGAATGAACGTAGGCCGGGTGGCGAACCACCCGGCACAAACAACGCGGTCCGGGATGGCGCCTACGACGACGAGTCGACGTCAAGGCCAGCCCAGACCGTGGTTGAACTGACAAGTCTAACAGCGAACGGCTCGATGGCCATTCCCCGCGGTCAGCTGCGGGGGGTCACCCCGGGGGTGTCGGTCGGGGTGCGCTGGCACGACTCGACCGTGGTGGCGACGGCCCGCTGGGTGGTCTTGACCTCCACGACGTGGCGGGTGGACTCGAACCGGCTCGCGGGCAGCGCGACGGTGCGCCGTCCCACGGTGGACTTGTCGGGAGCGAGGGCGACCAGCGTGCAGGTCACCGGGCCGTTCTCCGGGTCGATGACGTCGAACCGGACCTGGACCGTGCGGTCGTCCACCGTGGTGCGCCCGGTGTCCTGCCAGGAGATGCCGCTCGACGCCGAGATGCCGAACCACACCGTCACCGCGACCGCGAGGGTGATCGCGATGGTGCCGAAGATCCACCAGCGTCGCTGCTCGGGCGCGGGACGGGGGATGGGCACGCGGGCTCCTTGCAGAGGGGGAGGTCGATGGCCACCGGCGCAGGGTCGGTCGGTGCGCAGTGAGAGGATAGGTGGCGATCCTGCGGGCGAGCCGAGTGCCCCGCGGGAGCGCTGCAACGAGTGCACCAGGAAGGAACCTCACGTGGCCGAGCGGATGCGTCTGATGGCGGTCCACGCCCACCCCGACGACGAGTCGAGCAAGGGCGCCGCCACCCTCGCCAAGTACGTCGCGGAGGGCCACGAGGTGCTCGTCGTCTCGTGCACCGGCGGGGAGCGCGGCGACGTGCTCAACCCGCGGCTGCAGGACGACCCGCAGATCCTGCGCGAGCTGCCCGAGGTGCGCCGGCGCGAGATGGCCGCGGCCGCCGAGATCCTCGGCATCGACCACCACTGGCTCGGCTTCGTCGACTCCGGGCTCCCCGAGGGCGACCCGCTGCCGCCGCTGCCCGAGGGCTGCTTCGCGCTCGAGCCGCTCGACATCACCGTCGAGGCCCTCGTGCGCGAGGTGCGGCGCTTCCGCCCGCACGTGATGACGACGTACGACGAGAACGGTGGCTACCCCCACCCCGACCACATCATGTGCCACGTGGTGTCGGTCGCCGCGTTCCGCGCGGCCGGCGACCCCGAGGCCTACCCGCACGCCGGGCCGGCCTGGCAGCCGCTGAAGCTCTACTACGACCGGGGGTTCTCCCGCGCCAAGCTCGAGGCCTTCCACGAGGCGCTGATCTCGGCCGGCGAGGAGTCGCCGTACGCCGAGTGGATCGCGGGGTGGAAGGACCGGCCCGAGGGGCGGATCACCACCCGGGTGCAGGTCGCCGACTACTTCGAGCAGCGGGAGCGGGCGCTGCTCGCGCACGCCACGCAGGTCGACCCCGACGGCAACTTCTTCCGCATCTCGCGCGAGATGCAGGCCCAGGTCTGGCCCACCGAGGACTTCGACCTGACACTGTCTTACGTCCCCCTCCCCGACGACGGGGACGAGGACGACCTGTTCGCCGGGCTCGGCACCACCGCCGAGGCCGACGAGCGCGCGACGCGCGGCGGGCAGCAGCTCGTCGTCGACGACGTGCGCGAGAGGGTGCCCGAGGAGGCCCGATGAACAACGAGAGCATCGAGAGCGTCACCACGACCGCCGGTCTGGTGGGCTTCATCGTGCTGTTCACGATGTCGCTCGCCTGCTGGTGGATCTTCCGCAGCATGAACAACACGATGCGGCGCATTCGCTACCGCGACGAGGTCGAGCGCGCCGAGCGCGGCGAGGACGCGGGCGGGTGGAAGCCCGGGATGCCGCTGCAGCGGTGGTACGGCCCGGAGCGGCCGGAGACCGACGGGAAGCGGCCCGTCGCTCAGGCCAGCGCGCCCGACGCCCCGGAGTAGATCGCGAGCGACGCCGCGACGTAGTGCGCGACGAACGCCAGCACCGTGAAGGTGTGGAACACCTCGTGGAAGCCGAACCAGCGGGGTGAGGGGTCGGGCCGCTTGAGGCCGTAGACCACGGCGCCGAGCGTGTACAGCAGCCCGCCGGTCGCGATCAGCGCGACCACGGCGACGCCGCCGTGCTGCAGCATCGGCCCGAAGTAGAACACCGCCACCCAGCCGAGCGCGACGTACACCGGGACGTAGAGCCAGCGCGGCGCCCCGACCCACAGGATGCGGAAGGCCACCCCGACCAGCGCCCCGGACCAGACGATGATCAGCAGCGTGCGGGCCTGGTCGGGCGGCAGCAGGGTGAGCGCGAACGGCGTGTAGGTGCCGGCGATGATCAGGAAGATGTTGGAGTGGTCCCACCGCTTCAGCACGGCCAGCACGCGCGGTGACCAGCGACCCCGGTGATAGACGGCCGAGGTGGTGAACAGCAGCACCGCCGAGATCCCGAAGACCAGCGCGCCGATGCGGCCGCGCGTGGTCGGCGCCAGCACGATGAGCACGATCGAGGCCGCCAGCGCCAGCGGCGCCATGCCCAGGTGCAGCCACCCGCGCAGCCGGGGCTTGACGTACGCCGCGAGCTCGCGCGCAGACTCGCTCGCCTGATCGAGCGTCTCGGCGACGGCGTCTCCGGTGCGGGCCATGTACCGAAGAGTACGGCGTGCGGCTGGGAGCCGGCCGCACGCACCGTGGCGACCAGGCTGCAACCGACCGGCGCTCGGCTGCGTCAGTGTCTGCGAAGCTCACGTGCTCGGGCCGGGGATCTCAGGGCCGGCCGGGTGTGCGGGTTGCCTGCGGGTGCGCACGGTGACCGGCGGGCGAAGGGTGGCGAGGGGTACGGTGCTGGGGGCGTCGGTGAACAGTCAGGAGCTGGAGATGGCAGGGCCGTTCGATCTGTTGTATCGGGCGTACGAACGCAATCTCAGCCGCTCGCTCCCGACCGAGAAGCTGCCGCGGCACGTCGGGGTGATGCTCGACGGCAACCGGCGCTGGGCCAAGCTGCGCGGCCACGACACGCAGACCGGGCACCGCGCGGGCGCCGACAACATCAAGCCCTTCCTCGGGTGGTGCGAGGAGGTGGGTGTCGAGGTCGTCACGCTGTGGCTGCTGTCGACCGACAACCTCAACCGCCCGCAGGCCGAGCTGGCGCCGCTGCTCACGATCATCGAGGACGTCGTGAGCGACCTGGCGGGGGAGAAGCGCTGGCGGATCAACGCCGTGGGCGCGCTCGACCTGCTGCCGCAGCAGACGACCCTGAAGCTGAAGTCGGCGGCCGACGCCACCCGCGAGGTCGACGGGCTGGTGGTCAACATCGCGGTGGGCTACGGCGGGCGGCAGGAGATCGCCGACGCGGTGCGCTCGCTGCTGCAGGAGCACGCGTCGCGCGGCACCACGCTCGAGGAGCTTGCCGAGGTCATCGACGTCGACACCATCGCCGGGCACCTCTACACCAAGGGCCAGCCCGACCCCGACCTGGTGATCCGCACCTCGGGCGAGCAGCGGCTCGGCGGCTTCCTGCTGTGGCAGAGCACGCACTCGGAGTTCTACTTCTGCGAGGCCTACTGGCCCGACTTCCGCCGCGTCGACTTCTTGCGCGCGCTGCGGGCGTACGCCGAGCGGGAGCGGCGGTTCGGCGCCTGAGGGTTCGGCGGCTGACGAAGCGGTCGGCGCAGATCGTGCGTTGACGTCCGAAATGTGGAGAGCCGGCCCGGGATCCCGGGGGCGGGCTTCTCAGATCGTGCGTTGTCGTACGAAATGGGCTGGGTGGTCGGAGCGCTCGCCGGCGGGGTGATCACGGCAGGCGGTGAACGGCGTACGAACGTGCGTCGAAAGGTCGGCGCCACGCCGTCCGGATATGCGGTGCAAGGGCGCGGAGGTCGTAGCGTCGGCAGCGACACGAGAACACCCGTCCTCGTGTTCGGGAGGCCCATCACATGGAGCGAACGTTGCTCCGGACGGAGGGCCGGCACCGGCTCCACCGTCTCGTGGGGGCTCGGTCCCGGCACCTCGTCCGAGAGTAGGCCGACGCGGGAATCGCCCGCGGCGGCAAGGAGATTCGACCATGGCATCTGCCCGGCAGTCCTCCCGTTCCTCGCAGGCATCCGCGTCCACGGCACCCTCGCAGCGCACGTTCGTGCTCGACACCTCGGTGCTGCTCTCCGACCCCCGGGCGATGACCCGGTTCGCCGAGCACGAGGTGGTGCTCCCGGTCGTGGTCGTGACCGAGCTGGAGGCCAAACGTCACCACCCGGAGCTGGGCTACTTCGCGCGGCAGGCGCTGCGGATCCTCGACGAGCTGCGGGTCGAGCACGGTCAGCTGGACTCGCCGGTGCCGATCGGTGACGGCGGGTCGCTGCGCGTCGAGCTGAACCACACCGACCCCGAGTCGCTGCCGGCCGGGTTCCGGCTGGGCGACAACGACACGCGCATCCTCGCGGTGTCGCGCAACCTCGCCAACGAGGGGCACGACGTCACGGTCGTCTCGAAGGACCTGCCGATGCGGGTCAAGGCCTCGGCGGTGGGGCTGCCGGCCGAGGAGTACCGCGCCGAGCTCGCGGTCGACTCCGGCTGGACCGGCATCCAGGAGCTGGAGGCCACCGACGCCGAGCTCGACACGCTCTACGAGGACAGCCGGGTGGAGCTGGCGCAGGCCGCCGACCTCCCCTGCAACACGGGCGTGGTGCTGCTCGGCGGGCGGGGGAGCGCGCTGGGCCGGGTCATGGCCGACAAGTCCGTACGCCTGGTGCGGGGTGATCGTGACGCGTTCGGTCTGCACGGGCGCAGCGCCGAGCAGCGCATCGCGCTGGACCTGCTGCTGGACCCGGACGTGGGCATCGTGTCGCTGGGCGGGCGCGCCGGCACCGGCAAGTCGGCGCTCGCGCTGTGCGCCGGGCTCGAGGCGGTCATGGAGCGTCGGCAGCACCGCAAGGTCATCGTCTTCCGCCCGCTGTACGCCGTCGGCGGCCAGGAGCTCGGATACCTGCCCGGCACCGAGAACGAGAAGATGGGCCCGTGGGCCCAGGCGGTGTTCGACACGCTGGGGGCGGTGTGCTCGCGCGAGGTGGTCGAGGAGGTCGTCGACCGTGAGCTGCTCGAGGTGCTGCCGCTGACCCACATCCGGGGCAGGTCGCTGCACGACGCGTTCGTCGTGGTCGACGAGGCGCAGTCGCTGGAGCGCAACGTGTTGCTGACGGTGCTGTCGCGGGTGGGGCAGAACTCCCGCGTGGTGCTGACCCACGACGTGGCGCAGCGCGACAACCTGCGGGTCGGCCGGCACGACGGCGTCGCCGCAGTCATCGAGAAGCTCAAGGGCCACCCGCTGTTCGGCCACGTCACGCTGCACCGCTCCGAGCGCAGCCCCATCGCGGCGCTGGTGACGGACCTGCTGGAGGGCTCCGACGTGTGACGAGAGCCCTGGGCGGTGGTGGGCTCACGCGTAGCGTCGGCACCGCCCAGGGATGAGGAGCACGTCGCGAAGACTCCGACGTGTGACGAGAGCCCTGGGCGGTGGTGGGATCACGCGCAGCGTCGGCACCGCCCAGGGATGAGGAGCGCGTCGCGAAGACTCCGACGTGTGACGAGAGCCCTGGGCGGTGGTGGGATCACGCGCAGCCGGCACCGGCGTACGTCGAGATCCCGTGCATGAAACCGGGTTTCGTGCGTCTGACCCTGATGCATCGAGGTCAGGGCCACATAACCCGGTTTCATGCGAGCGTGGGTCGCGCGGGCTCGGCCCCGGTTGGACATCCGCGGCGGCTTCCGGCATGGTGGTCGCGCTGGTCACGAAATGGTTACGGCCCCGTGGCCAGCAGTCATGTTCGCAGCAGAACGGCACATCGGCGCATCCCTGGCGTCGCATGACGCCAGGAGGTCCTTCCCGCATGTCCCGTCACGTCGGTCGTCACCGCGCCAAGCGGCGTCACCCGCTGCGCCGCCCCTCGGTCGCGGCCACCGCCACCCTGTCGGCGCTCGCCGTCAGCGCCGCCGGCTACTCCACGGGGTTCAGCTTCGACCGTGCCGCCGCCGCGCCGGAGGCCGCGATGGGGATGCCGCGGGCGCACAGCGCCGGCGTGACCAGCCTCGACGAGAACGGCACCGCCGGCGCCAAGGCGAAGGCGCGCGGCGCCCGCGAGGCGGCCTCGCGCAAGGCGCGCGGCGAGCAGGCCAAGCGACAGGCGTCGGCCCGGTCCAAGAGCGCCAAGGCCGCCAAGGCACGCGCCGCGGCGATCAACAAGCTCGACACCGAGCCCACCGAGGAGCCGCGCACGCAGGGCGCCGACCGCGTCTCGCGCGACGCCGAGCGCCCGGTCGTCAGCGGCGACCCGCGCACCATCGCGCGCGGCATGCTCAGCCAGTACGGCTGGGGCCAGGGCCAGTTCGGCTGCCTCGACCAGCTGTGGGTCGGCGAGAGCAACTGGCGCGTGAACGCGACCAACCCGACCTCGGGCGCCTACGGCATCCCGCAGTCGCTGCCCGCCGGCAAGATGGCCTCGGCCGGGCCGGACTGGCGCACCAACCCCGCCACCCAGATCGAGTGGGGCCTGACCTACATCAAGCAGTCGTACGGCAGCCCGTGCGGCGCCCTCGCGTTCTGGAACTCCAAGAACCCCCACTGGTACTGAGTTCCTTCTGGCTCGGCTCCTCCTCCGACCGGCGCCTGCTTCGCTGCGCGCCCGTCGGCATCGTCGCCGAGCCGTGCTGGGCTCCCCGGTTCAGCTCCTCCTCCGGCAGCCCGTCGCACGCTCCGGCCTGCCGGCATCGTCGCCGAGCCGTGCTGGGTCCCCGGGTGGGGTGGATCGGTGAGCAGGACCGGTGACCAGGAGTGCGCCGGCGCGCACGGTCGATCACCGATCCGGCTCACCGCTCGAGCCTGGCCGCGTCGTGCTTGACCAGCTCGGGGCGGCGAGGGCGTACGCCTAGCGCCCCGTGGCCATGCGCAGCACGTCGAGAGCCTCGTCGAGCTGGGCCTCGGTGAGGTCGCCGCGCTCGACGTGGCCGCGCTCGATCACGACCTCACGGATCGTGCGGCCCTCCTTGACCGCCTGCTTGGCGACGGCGGCGGCGGCCTCGTAGCCGATGTAGGAGTTCAGCGCGGTCACGATCGCCGGGCTGGACTCGGCGAAGGTGCGGGCGCGGTCGGCGTCGGCCTCCAGCCCCTCGATGCACCGCGTCGCGAGGGTCTCGGTGGCGCCGGCCAGGAAGGTGATCTGCTCCAGCACCGCCCGGCCGATGACCGGCAGCATGACGTTGAGCTCGAACGCGCCGCTGGCGCCGGCCATCGTGATCGTCGTGTCGTGCCCGATCACCTGGGCGCACACCATCAGCGTGGCCTCCGGCAGCACCGGGTTGACCTTGCCGGGCATGATGCTGGAGCCCGGCTGCAGGTCGGGCAGGTGCAGCTCGGCGAGCCCCGCGAGCGGGCCGGAGCCCATCCAGCGCAGGTCGTTGCAGATCTTGGTCAGCGACACCGCGAGCGTGCGCAGCGCGCCGCTGAGGGCCACGACCGCGTCCTGGCTGCTCTGCGCCTCGAAGTGGTCGTCGGCCTCGCGCAGGGTCAGGTCGGTCTCCTGCGCCAGCCGCTGGATCACGGCGTTCGCGAACCCGGGGCGGGCGTTGAGCCCGGTGCCGGTGGCGGTGCCGCCGAGGGGCAGCTCGTGGACGTACTCCGCCGCCTCGCGGATCCGCTGCCGCCCGAGCGCGACCTGCCGGGCGTAGCCGGCGAACTCCTGGCCGATCGTCACCGGCACCGCGTCCATCAGGTGGGTGCGGCCGGCCTTCACGACGTCCCCGAACTCGCCGGCCTTGCGCTCCAGCGACGCCTGCAGCGTGGCCAGCGCCGGGTCGAGCCGGTCGCGCACGGCGACCGCTGCGGCCAGCCGGATCGCGCTCGGGAACGTGTCGTTGCTGGACTGGCCGGCGTTGACGTGGTCGTTGGGGTGCACCGTGACGCCGGCGTCGCGCTGCGCCAGGTGCGACAGCACCTCGTTGACGTTCATGTTCGTCGAGGTGCCCGAGCCGGTCTGGAACACGTCGATCGGGAAGTGGTCGTCGTACTCACCCGCGGCCACCCGGCCCGCCGCGGCCACGATGGCGTCGGCCTGCTCGGCGGTGAGGACGCCGTTCGCCCCGTTCTCCGCCGCGGCTGCCGCCTTGATCCGGGCGAGCGCGTGGACGATCTCCGGCGGCACGGGCTGACCCGAGATCGGGAAGTTCTCCACCGCCCGGGCGGTCTGCGCGCCGTAGAGCGCGTCGGCGGGCACCTCGACGGCTCCCATGGAGTCGTGCTCGGTGCGGGTGTTCTTCTCGGTGCGAGGCGTCTCCGACATGTCTCCATCATGCGTCGCGCGGAACCGGTCACAATAGGCGGCATGCGCCTGCTCAACCGTCGCCCCGTCGCGATCGCCTACTGGTTCGTGGCGGCCGTCCTGTCGGTGTTCGCCGGCGTGGCCGCGGCCAACGCGGCGGTCGGCTTCGCGCCCGAGACCACCGACGAGCTGGGCGAACCCACCACCAACGGCGCCCAGATCCTTTATGGGCTGGTCGGATTCGCGCTCGGGATGCTCGGCGCGATCGCGGTCTTCGCCGGTGTCTGGCTGGCCCTGTGGGCACTCGAACGCCGGTCCCACCCGCAGGTCGAGGAGTGGGACGAGAGCGACGACGAGGACGACTTCGACGACATCCTGGTCGACGAGGAGGGCGAGCGCTTCCGGCGCTGACGGTCCGATGAAGGTCCGCGGCGCACCCCTGGCGACCGGAATGCTCCTCGCCCTCACGGCCACGGGCTGCTCGCTGCGGCCGCCGGACTCTCCGATGAGCCTGCCACCGCCGGGCACGACGACCAGACCCGCGCAGTCGGTCACGGCGAAGTACGTCCGGGGCGCCGAGCGCGTCCTGCTCCTCGAGGTGCCCGTGAGCAACTGCGCCGGGACCACCGAGATCGGCGAGGTGCGCGCCACGGAGACCAGCGAGCGGGTCGTCGTCACCGTCGACGTCGTCGACCGCAACACCGTCACCTACCTCGAGGCCTGCACCGCCAGTCTGGACACCGTCGGCATCGAGGTGCGGCTGGCCGGACCGCTGGGGTCGCGCGTGCTCACCGTGAACGGCCGGCAGCTATCAGCGCAAGCCATCGACGACCCGTTGCCATTCTCACCCGCCACGACCGTCACGGCCCGGCGCTGAGCCGGGCGAGGGCCGTACGTCCGTCAGAGCTTGCGCAGGAACACCTGGCCGACCGTGTGGTCGGGGCGCTTGCGCATCACCAGGCTCGCGCGGCTGCGGGTCGGGACGATGTTCTGCATGAGGTTGGGGTAGTTGATCGACTCCCAGATCTGCGTCGCGCGCGCGACGGCCTCGTCGTCGGACAGCGCGGCGAAGCGGTGGAAGTAGGAGTCGGGGTTGGCGAAGGCGGTGCCGCGCAGGGTGAGGAAGCGGTTGACGTACCACCGGCGGATGTCGCGCTCGCGGGCGTCGACGTAGATCGAGAAGTCGAAGAAGTCCGACACGGCCAGCGGTGACCGGCGCTCGGGCGTGACGACCGGCTGCTGCAGCACGTTGAGCCCCTCGACGATGAGCACGTCGGGCTGGCGGATGACGGTGCGCTCGCCGGGGACGATGTCGTAGACCAGGTGGGAGTAGACCGGGGCGGTCACCTCGGCCTTGCCCGACTTCACCTCGGCGACGAACCGGACGAGGGCGCGGCGGTCGTACGACTCCGGAAAACCCTTGCGCTCCAACAGTCCCCGGCGTTCGAGCTCGGCGTTGGGGAAGAGGAACCCGTCGGTCGTGACGAGCTCGACGCGCGGGGTGTCGTCCCACCGGGCCAGCAGCTCGCGCAGCACGCGCGCGGTCGTCGACTTGCCGACCGCGACCGAGCCGGCGACGCCGATGATGAACGGGGTCTTGGCGGGGCTCTCGCCGAGGAAGTCGGAGGTGACCTGGTGCAGCCCCGAGGTGGCGCCGACGTAGAAGTTCAGCAGCCGCGAGACCGGGAGGTAGACCTCCTCGACCTCGCGCAGGTCGATCGGCTCCTCCAGGCCGGACAACCGCTGCAGGTCGTCGGCGTCGAGGCTCATCGGGTGCGCCCGGCGCAGCCGCGCCCAGTCGCTCCGGTCGAGCTCGACGTACGGCGACGGATAGGTCTCCCGCGCGGTCGTTGACGGTGAGGTCACCGGCTCATTGTTGCCGACCGCACCGGGCGGGGTGGGCCCGGTCGGGCACGCAATAGGCTGCCCCTCATGTGTGGAATCGTCGGATATGTCGGCCCGCGGGGCGACGGCAAGGCCCTCGAGGTCGTCATGGAGGGGCTCGCGCGCCTGGAGTACCGCGGCTACGACTCGGCCGGGGTGGCGCTGGTCGACGGGGAGTCGGTCGCGACCGACAAGCGCGCCGGCAAGCTGGCCAACCTGCGCGAGGCGCTCACCGAGACCCCCCTCCCCGAGTCGGGCACCGGCATCGGGCACACCCGCTGGGCGACCCACGGCGGCCCGACCGACGCCAACGCCCACCCGCACCGCGGCGGCGAGGACGGCAAGCTGGCGCTGATCCACAACGGGATCATCGAGAACTTCCACGCGCTGAAGTCCGAGCTGGTCGCCGAGGGCGTGGAGTTCAGCAGCGAGACCGACACCGAGGTCGTGGCGCACCTGCTGGCGCGGGCGTACGACGGCGACCTCACCGCCGCGATGCGCGAGGTCGTGCAGTCGCTGGAGGGCGCGTTCACGCTGCTCGCGGTGCACGCCGACCAGCCCGACGTCGTCGTCGGCGCCCGGCGCAACAGCCCGCTCGTGGTCGGCCTCGGCGAGGGCGAGAACTTCCTCGGCTCCGACGTCGCGGCGTTCATCGGCTACACCCGCGAGGCCATGGAGCTGGAGCAGGACCAGATCGTCACGATCACGCCCGAGGGCGCGACGGTCATCAACTTCGACGGTACGCCCGCGCAGGGCAAGCGCTACCACGTCGACTGGGACGCCGCGGCCGCCGAGAAGGGTGGCTACTCCACCTACATGGAGAAGGAGATCAACGAGCAGCCCCAGGCGGTCGGCGACACCCTGCTCGGCCGCACCGACGAGCAGGGCCGGCTCACGCTGGACGAGCTGCGCATCGACGAGGACAAGCTGCGCCAGGTCGACCGGATCACGATCGTCGCGTGCGGCACGGCGGCGTACGCCGGGATGGTCGCGAAGTACGCCATCGAGCACTGGACGCGCATCCCCGTCGAGGTGTCGCTGGCCCACGAGTTCCGCTACTGCGACCCGATCGTCAGCGACCGCACCCTGGTCGTCTCGATCAGCCAGTCCGGCGAGACGATGGACACGCTGATGGCCGTGAAGCACGCCCGCGAGCTGGGCGCACTCACCATCTCGGTGTGCAACACGCACGGCTCGACCATCCCGCGCGAGTCCGACGCCGTGCTCTACACCCACGCAGGGCCGGAGATCGCGGTCGCCTCGACCAAGGCGTTCCTCGCGCAGATCACCGCCTGCTACGTGCTCGGCCTCTACCTGGCGCAGCTGCGCGGCGGGTCCTACGCCGACGACGCGCAGCAGGTGCTGACCGAGCTGCACGACATCCCCGGCAAGATCACCGAGCTGCTCGACGGCATGGAGCGGGTGCGCGAGATCGCCCGGTTCATGGCCGACACCCGCTCGGTGCTCTTCCTCGGGCGCAACGTCGGATACCCGGTCGCGATGGAGGGGGCGCTGAAGCTCAAGGAGCTCGCCTACATCCACGCCGAGGGGTTCGCCGCGGGCGAGCTCAAGCACGGCCCGATCGCGCTGATCGAGCCGGGCCAGCCGGTGTTCATCGTCGTGCCCGGGCCGAGCACCCCGCACGGGCTGCACGGCAAGGTCGTCTCCAACATCCAGGAGATCCGCGCCCGTGGCGCCCGCACCCTGGTGATCGCCGAGCACGGCGACACCGCGGTCGAGCCGTTCGCCGACGAGATCATCCGGGTGCCGTCGACCTCGCCGATGCTCGCGCCGCTGCTGACCGTGGTGCCGCTGCAGGTCTTCGCGCTGGAGCTGTCCAGCGCCAAGGGCCTCGACGTCGACCAGCCGCGCAACCTGGCCAAGTCGGTCACGGTCGAGTAGGGCCGGCGGGCACGGCAGGACCGGCGGAGGGAGCGGCAGTGGCGATCGTCGGAGTCGGGATCGACGTCGTCGACGTCGCGCGCTTCGAGCAGACGCTCGAGCGCACCCCCGCGCTGCGCGAGCGGCTGTTCACCGCCGACGAGGCGCAGCTGCCGATCAACTCCCTGGCGGCCCGGTTCGCGGCCAAGGAGGCCCTCGCCAAGGCACTGGGCGCCCCGGCCGGGCTGCACTGGACCGACGCGACGGTGCGCAAGCACGACGACGGACGTCCCGAGCTGCTCGTGCAGGGCACGGTGGCGGCGCGGGTGGCTGCGCTGGGCATCGACACGCTGCACCTGTCGCTGAGCCACGACGCGGGCATCGCGTCGGCCGTCGTGATCGCGGAAAGTGAGTGATAGCAGCATGATTCGTGCATTCAGCGTCGATTCCGTACGCCGCGCCGAGTCGGCCGCCATGGCGGACCTGCCCGACGGCGAGCTCATGCAGCGCGCCGCCACCGGGCTCGCCGAGGTGGTGGCCGCGCGGTTCGAGCAGCGCGACGGGGACCGCGTGGTGGCCCTGGTCGGGTCGGGCGACAACGGCGGCGATGCGGCCTACGCCGCCGCGCGGCTGGCCGCCGACGGGCACAACGTCGCCGTGGTGCTGCTCTCCGACCGGGCCCACGAGGACGGCGTCGAGGCAGCGCGCGGCGCCGGCTGCGTCGTGCTGGCGGCCGAGTCCGACCCCGACGAGGTGACCGCCGCGCTCGGTGAGGCCGACGTCGTGGTCGACGGCGTCACCGGCATCGGCGGCAGCGCCGGGCTGCGGGAGAGCGCGGTCCGGCTGCGCGACGCGGTGCCCGAGACGGCGTACGTCGTCTCCGTCGACCTGCCCAGCGGCTCCGACCCTGCGGGCATCGAGCCGGGCGAGACCTTCTTCGCCGACGAGACGGTGACCTTCAGCCTGGCCAAGCCGGTGCACCTGCTGCCTGCGGGCGAGGCCGCGACCGGGCTGCTCACCGTCGTGGAGATCGGCGTCGAGGAGCCCGAGCGTGCTGCGGTGGAGCGACTGACGCGCGCCGACATCGCCGAGATGTGGCCGGTGCCAGGGCCGTTCGACGACAAGTACACCCGCGGCGTGCTCGGCGTGGTCGCCGGTGGAGAGCGCTATCCGGGCGCGGCGGTGCTGGCGACGACCGCTGCTGCCACGGCCGGGGTCGGGATGGTGCGCTACGTCGGGCCGCCCACGCCGACCGGGCTCGTGCACGCCGCCGTGCCCGAGGCGGTGCCCGGCAAGGGCCGGGTGCAGGCCTGGCTGGTCGGCCCCGGGCTCGACTCGGGCGACCGCACCTCGCCGGGCCGCGCCCAGCTGCGCGCGGCCGAGGACGCGCTCGGGGAGGACGTGCCGTGCGTCGTCGACGCCGGCGCGCTCGACCTGCTGAGCAAGCCGCGGTCGGCCCCGACGCTGCTCACCCCGCACGTCGGAGAGCTCGCGCGGCTGGCCAAGCGGCTGCGGCCGCGGGGGCTGCCGCGGGCCGGGCGGTCGGAGGCGTCGTGGGTCCAGATGACCCGGGAGCGGCCGGTGCTCGTGGCCCGCGCGGTGGCCGACCGGCTCGACGCGACCGTGCTGGTCAAGGGCGCGGTGACCGTCGTCGTGCCGCCCACCTCGACCGGGCTGCCGGTGCGGTCGCAGTCCGACGGGCCGGCCTGGCTGGCCACGGCCGGTGCGGGCGACGTGCTGGCCGGGCTCGCCGGCGCGCTCGCGGCCTCCGGCTGCTCGATGCTCGACACCGGGTCGATGGCCGCGGCCGTGCACGGGATGGCGGCCGACCGGGCCAACCCCGGCGGGCCCGTCCGGGCGCTGGACGTCGCCCTCGCGCTCGGACGCACGGTGGCCGGCGTCCTGACCGAGCCGGCGTAGGCGTACGGGCTGGGCGAGGGGCGTACGCGCTCGGCACAACCCCCGGTGTCGGGGCTTGTGACGGTCTCCGAGGGGTGGAAGCTGCGGCAGCGGCCGATATCGGGGGTTGTGACGGTCCCTGCGGGGTGGGGGCTGCGGCAGCGGCCGATATCGGGGGTTGTGACGGTGGCGTAAGGCACGAGTGTCGTTCGGCTGGCGCACAATCCGCCGTGCGAAACTGACCGGGATGAACGATCAACCACCGGCCTGGATCACCGTCGACCTCACGGCGATCCAGCAGAACGTGGCCCGGCTGAAGGAGTACGCCGGCGACGCCGAGGTCATGGCGGTCGTCAAGGGCGACGCCTACGGCCACGGGCTGCTGCCGGTCGCCCGGGCGGCGCTGCGCGGCGGCGCGACGTGGCTGGGGGTGGCCCAGATGTCCGAGGCGCTCGCGCTGCGCGAGGCCGGCATCGAGGCCCCCGTGCTCACCTGGCTGACCGCCCCCGGCACCGACTTCCAGCCGGCCGTGCGGGCCGGGATCGACATCGGCGTGCCGGCCGTGTGGGAGCTCGAGGCGGCCGTCGCGGCGGCCCGCATCACCGGCACGACCGCCCGCGTGCAGCTCAAGGTCGACACCGGTCTCGGCCGCAACGGCGCGTTCGGCGCCGACTGGGACGCTCTGCGCGATGCCGCGGCCAAGGCCCAGGCCGAGGGCAGCGTGGAGGTCGTCGGGCTGTTCACCCACTTCGCCTACGCCGACGCCCCCGAGCACCCGACGGTGCTGACCCAGCAGGAGCTGTTCGCCGAGCGGGTGCGCGACGCCGAGCGGGCCGGGCTGCGGCTGCAGACGCGGCACATGTCCAACTCCGCCGCGACCCTCACCCAGCCGAGCGCGGCCTGGGACATGGTGCGTCCGGGCCTGGCGGTCTACGGCCTGACGCCCGTGCCGCAGATCGGCGACCCCGCCCACTTCGGCCTGCGCCCCGCGATGCGCGTGCAGGCGCGCGCGACGGTGACCAAGCGGGTGCCGGCCGGGCAGGGCGTGAGCTATGCCCACACCTACGTCACCGACCGCGAGACCAGCCTCGTGGACGTGCCGATCGGTTACGCCGACGGGGTGCCGCGAGCCGGCTCCTCGGTGGGTCCGGTGCTGGTCAACGGCGAGCGGCACACCGTGGCCGGCCGGGTCTGCATGGACCAGTTCGTCGTCGACGTGGGCGACGAGGAGGTCGCCGCGGGCGACCCGATCGTGCTGTTCGGGCCCGGCGACGGTGGCGAGCCCACCGCCCAGGACTGGGCCGAGGCCACCGGCACGATCTCCTACGAGATCGTGGCGCGGATGAGCTCGCGGCTGCCCCGGACGTACGTCGGTGGCGAGGAGCCGGCCTGATGGCTCGCGGAGGAGTGCTCGCCTGGGGGGTGGGCGCGGTGGCCACGGGCGCCGGCGCGGCCCTCGGGGTCACCGCCGACCGGCTGTGGCGCAGCCGCTCGACCGCGGTGCGGCTCGGGGTCCACGACGACTTCGCCGAGACCGCTGACCACGAGCTCGCGGTGATCACCGAGGACGGGGTGCCGCTGCACGTCGAGATCGACGAGCCGCGCGCCGACCCGCCCGCCAACGGGCGCACGCCGACGGTGGTGCTCGTGCACGGCTACACCCTCAACCTCGCGTCGTGGGTGTTCCAGCGGCGCGCGCTGCGTGAGGCCGGATATCGCGTGGTGCTGTTCGACCTGCGCGGGCACGGCCGGTCCGAGGAGGGCGAGCCGACGTCGTACAACATCGAGCAGCTGGCCCGCGACCTCGCCGCGGTGCTGGAGCAGGCGGTGCCCGAGGGGCCGGTCGTGCTCGTCGGCCACTCGATGGGCGGCATGACCCTGATGAGCTTCGCCGCGCAGTTCCCCGACGTGCTGCGCGAGCGGGTCATCGGCGCCGCGCTGGTCGCCACGAGCTCGGGCGGGCTGGCGGAGGTCAACTGGGGGCTGGGCAGCCCGATCGGGTCGCTCGTGCACCGGATGGGGCCGGTCGCGGTGGCTCAGCTCGCCGGTCGTGAGGCGCTGCTGGCGGCTGCGCTCAAGGCCGGCCGCGACGTGGAATCCCTTGTGGTGCATCACTTCTCGTTCGGTTCGCACGTGCCCATGTCGGTGGTGCGGCACACCGGCAAGATGGTGTTCAGCACCAAGATGAGCGTCGTCAGCGCGTTCCTGTCCGAGCTGATGAAGCACGACCAGCTGATGTCGCTGAAGGCCTTCGACGGCATCGAGACGTTGGTGCTCAACGGCACCGCCGACAAGCTCACCCCGGCCGAGCACTCCGACGCGATCGTCTCGGCGATCCACGGCGCCGAGCACGTCGTGGTCGACGACGCCGGGCACATGCTGATGCTGGAGCACCCCGATCTGGTCAACGAGCAGCTGATCGCGCTCATCGCCCGGGCCCGCCGGGCGGTCGAGCGTCCCCGCAGCGGTCGCCGGGTGCGCAAGACCGTCACCGACATGGCCGCTCGCCGGCGGGTGCGCGGCGCGGGCACCGGCCGGGGACCCGCGTGACCTCACCGGAGCAGGAGCCGCTCACCGCGCGCTGGGTCGCGCGCGACGTCGCGACCACCCAGCGGCTGGCCGAGCGGCTGGGCGCCCTGCTGCGCGCGGGCGACCTGGTGCTGCTCACCGGCGGCCTCGGCGCCGGCAAGACCACCTTCACCCAGGGCCTCGCGCTCGGGCTGCGGGTGCGTGGGCCGATCACCTCGCCGACGTTCGTCGTCTCGCGCGAGCACCCGAGCCTGGTCGGCGGGCCGCCGCTGGTGCACGTGGACGCCTACCGGCTGCAGGGTGCCGCCGAGCTCGACGACCTCGACCTGGACGCCGAGCTCGCCGAGGCGGTCACCGTGGTCGAGTGGGGGCACGGGCTGGCCGAGGCGCTCAGCGAGGACTACCTGGAGCTGACGCTGGACCGGGCGGGGGACGGGTCGGGTGGCTCGGGTGACGGGCCGGGGGGTTCGGGTGGCTCGGGTGAGGAGCCGGGTGAGGAGCCGGGCGACGTGCCCCGGATCATCGTCGCGCGTGGGCACGGTGCGCGCTGGGCGGCCGTGTGGTCGCAGATCGCCGCGCTGGCGTAGCCTCGCGCCGTGCTGCTCGCTCTCGACACCGCCACGTCAGCCGTCACGGTCGCCGTCCGCGCCGCCGGTCGCACGCTGGCCGAGCGCAGCGAGATCGACGTGCGGCGGCACACCGAGACGCTCGCCCCCGCGGTGCGTGACGTGCTCGCTGACGCCGGGCTGCGGCCCGCCGACCTGACCACGGTCGTCGTCGGGGTCGGGCCCGGCCCGTTCACCGGCCTGCGGGTCGGCGTGGTCACCGCGCGCACGATGGGGCTCGCGCTCGGGATCCCGGTGCACGGCGTGTGCAGCCTCGACGCCATCGCCCGGCAGGTGGTCGCGACCGGGGCGCCGGAGCGGTTCCTGGTCGCGACCGACGCGCGGCGCAAGGAGGTCTACTGGGCGACCTACCGCGCGGGGGCACACGGGGCGCAGCGCGACGGCGAGCCGCAGGTGGTCCGCCCCGGAGAGCTTCCCGACGACGTGCGGGCGCTGCCGAGCGCCGGCCGCGGGCACGACCTCTACCCCGACCTGCTCACCGGCGACCCGCTCGGACCGCTCGACGTCTCCGCGGGGGCGCTGGCCGAGCTCGCCGAGGCGGAGTTCGCGGCCGGCCGGCCGCTGCTGGTGCCCGAGCCGCTCTACCTGCGTCGGCCCGACGCCCAGCCGCAGGCGCCCCGCACTCCCGCCGGACCGTGATCCCCGACGAGGTCGGAGGCGCGAATATGCCTGGGATGCAAGAGGATTCGCTGCGGCCCATGCGCTGGACCGACATCGACGACCTGGTGCGCATCGACGCGCTGCTGTTCGAGCACGACGCGTGGCCGGCCGCGACCTGGTGGGCGGAGCTGCGGGAGCGACCGCGACGGGTGTACGTCGTGGCGACGGGCCCCGACGACCGGGCGACGGCGTACGGCGGGCTGGACGTGGCCGGAGACGTCGCCGACGTCATGACGATCGGGGTGAGCCCGCAGGCGCAGGGCCGCGGGCTCGGGCAGCGGCTGCTCGACCGGCTGCTGCAGATCGCGCGCGAGGCGGGGGTCGAGGCGGTGCTGCTCGAGGTGCGTGCCGACAACGTCGCGGCGCGAAACCTCTATGCCCGCAACGGTTTCGAGCAGATCAACGTGCGGCGCGGTTATTACCAACCCGGTGGTGTCGACGCGTTGGTGCTGCGCCGCCTGCTCGAAACACCCAAAAATGCACGAGGCGGATAGGCATGCCTAGCCGCCTCGCGCATTTTTGGGAGTTGGGGCGGGCTGAGGGATCCTCGACCCATGGCCGCTGAACCCCTCGTGCTCGGCATCGAGTCCTCCTGCGACGAGACCGGCGTCGCCTTCGTGCGCGGCACCACGCTGGTCGGTGACGCGCTCGCCAGCAGCGTCGACGAGCACGCCCGCTTCGGCGGCGTGGTGCCCGAGGTCGCCAGCCGCGCCCACCTCGAGGCGATGATCCCGATGCTCGAGCGGGCCAGCGCCGACGCGGGCCACCGGCTCGCCGACGTCGACGCCGTCGCTGTGACCTCCGGCCCCGGTCTGGCGGGCGCTCTGATGGTCGGCGTGGCCGCCGCCAAGGCGCTGGCGCTGTGCCTCGACAAGCCGCTGTACGGCGTCAACCACCTCGCCGCGCACGTGTGCGCCGACGTGCTCGACCACGGCCCGCTGCCGGAGCCGACGGTCGCGCTGCTCGTCTCCGGCGGGCACACCAACCTCCTGGTCGCGCGCGACATCGCGACCGACGTCGAGGAGCTCGGCGGCACGATCGACGATGCGGCGGGGGAGGCGTACGACAAGGTCGCGCGGGTGCTCGGCCTGCCCTATCCCGGTGGCCCGCACATCGACCGCGCCGCGCGCGAGGGCGACCCGGCGGCGATCGCGTTCCCGCGCGGGCTGACCGCGCGGCACGACATGGAGCGGCACCGCTACGACTACTCCTTCTCGGGGCTGAAGACCGCCGTGGTGCGCTGGGTCGAGGCGCGCGAGCGGGCGGGGGAGTCGGTGCCGGTGGCCGACGTCGCGGCGAGCTTCTCGATGGCCGTCGCGGACGTGCTCACCAGGAAGGCGCTGCTCGCGTGCTCCGAGCTCGGCATCCGCGACCTGCAGATCGGCGGCGGCGTGACGGCCAACAGCCAGCTGCGCGCGCTCGCGGAGGAGCGCTGCGCCGCGGCCGGTGTCAGCCTGCGCGTGCCGCGCCCGCGGCTGTGCACCGACAACGGCGCGATGGTCGCGGCGCTCGGGGCGCAGATGGTCATGCGCGGCCTGCCGGCCTCCGACCTGGCGCTGCCCGCCGACTCCTCGATGCCGGTGGAGCAGCTGCGCGCGTCCTGAGGCCGGCGTCACCTTCGCGGGCATGAAACCGGGTTACGCGCGTTTGACCTCGATTCATCAGGGTCAAACGCACGTAACCCGGTTTCATGCGTTGTGGGGGTGGGTCAGCCGCAGGGGGCGAGGCCGCGGGCGACCTTGAGCCCGACCACCCGGCGTACGGCCGCGTCGACCTGCTTGGCGAACGCCGGGTCGGTCGATGAGCGGGCGAGCAGCGCCTGGGTCATCGGTCCCGCGTCCGCGGCCCGCCCGGTGAGCAGGATGTCGCCGCCGGCGGCGACGAACCGGGTGGCCCGCTCGCCGACCGGCACCCCGGAGAGCGCCTTGGCGTTGAGGTCGTCGGTGATCACGACGCCGCCGAAGCCGAGCTGGCCGCGCAGCACGTCGGTGATCATCGTGCGCGAGAAGACGGCCTGGTTGTCGGCGTCGATCTTGGGGTAGCGCGCCGACGACATCATCACCAGCTCCGAGCCGGCCTGGATGCCCTGCCGGAACGGCCCGAGGTAGGGGTCGCTGCGGGTCGCGACCGAGTCGTCGGTGCCCTCGGCGGTGAAGTCGGTGTTGCCGGTGACCCGGCCGAGGCCCGGGAAGTGCTTCAGCGTGGTGGCGACGCCGCCGGCGTGCATGCCGCGCACGAGGTCCTGCACCGCCGGCCCGACGGCGGCGGGGTCGGAGCCGTACTGCCGCCCGTGCCGCCCGATCGGCTGGTTGGCCTCGCCGATCGACGTCGGCACCGTGTCGGCGACCGGCGCGAGGTTGACGTTGACCCCGACCTTGTCGAGCAGCGAACCCACCTGCCTGCCGTACGCCTGCCGCTGGGCGGGCGCGGCCCGCCCCTGCTCCACGGCCGGGGGCAGTCGCGGGGTCGAGGGGTCGCGCAGCTGCCAGACCGCGCCGCCCTCCTGGTCGGCCGCCACCAGCAACCGCAGCCCGCCGGTGCTCTCCGGGCCGACCGCGCGCTGCAGCTCGGCGGAGGTGCGCGACACCAGGTCGTTGCCCTCCCAGCCGCCGAGGTAGAGCACGTTGCCGACGTTGTGCTCGCGCACCACCGACGTCACGCTCGAGGCGGGGCTGCCGGCCTGCAACCCGACCATCACGAGCTGGCCGACGCGCTGGTCGGGCGTGAGCCGCGCGACGATCCGGTCGGCGCAGCCGTTGCTGCTGGTCGCCGAGCTCTGGCTGCTACCAGGCGAGCTCGCCGATCCGGGTGCAGAGTCGGTGGTCGCCGACGGGTCGGCGGAGGAGGCCCCGGGGGTCGACGCGGCCGGCGACGACGAGCCCGCCGGTCCCGACCCGGGTGCGGCGGGCGTACCTCCCGAACCCGGGCTCGACGCCGACTCCGACGACCCGTCGCCGGAGGTGCATCCGGTGGCGACCAGGGCCACGGCGCTGACGAGCACGAGCAGTCGGGTGGGGCGCATGGCCCCCACGGTAACCAGCGAGACGCCTCTCGCCGGCGTCACGCTCCGCCGCCCGCCGCTCCGCCGCCTCTCGCCGCCCTCACGGACCGCTCACCAGCAGCGCCACCTGGGTGCTGCCGGCGCGGGTGAGCACGCAGGTGGCCGAGGCGTCGCCCTTGAGCCGCAGCTGCCGCCGCAGCTGGTCGGGCTCGATGCTCACGCCACGCTTCTTGACGGTGAGGCGCCCGACGCCCCGGTCGCGCAGCGCCGCCCGGAGCCGCTTGACGTTGAACGGCATCGCCTCGGTCACGACGAACCGCCGCGCCCACGGCAGCCGCACCTCGCGCTGCGCCACGACGTAGCCGACCCCCGGCGCCAGCTCGCGGCCCCCGGTCGCGTTGACCAGCGCGCCCACCAGCCCGGCGCGGATGACGGCCCGGTCGGGCTCGTACAGATAGCTGCCCGTCGCGGGCACGTCGGGGCTCTCGGTGGTCGCGCCGGCCGCCATCTTCTCGGTGACGAGCGCGTCGACCCGCGGCCCGAGCACGTGCGCGGTGCGCCCGGCGGTGCGCGCGAGCGCCCCCCACCACAGCGCGCACTCGACGACCTCGCCGTCGTAGGAGGTCCACGCCGCCTCGGCGCCCGGCGGCACCTGCGCGTGCGGGAACGCCGGCGACAGCTTGGCGCCCGCGGCCGGCACCGCCCCGGCGAGGGTGCGCACCGTCTCCCAGGTCGGGCTGATCTCCTCGAGCCGGAACACCCGCCGGGTGCGGCCGGTCACGTCGGCGACGCCGGGCACGCGGCGGGCGGGGTCGAGCCACAGACCGAGCCCGCGGGCCGCCTCGCCGCGCGGCAGGACGACGTCCTCGGCGAGCCCGGTCTCGACGGTCGAGCGCGGCCACGGGCGCAGGTTGGCGGCAGCGATCAGCGCGGTGGTCTCGTCGGCGTCGCGGGCGTCGACGCGCAGGCCGGCGCGGGCGTACGCCATCGCGTCGGACCCGATGCCGCACCCGAGGTCGAGCACCCGCGAGACGCCGGCGTCGCGGAAGCGCCGGGCGTGGTGGTCGGCGACCGCGCGCCGGGTCGCCTGCTCCAGCCCGTCCTGGGTCAGCAGCATCTCGGCGGCGTCGGGCCCGAGCTTGTCGACGGCCGCCGCCCGCAGCCGCGACTGGGTCAGCGCGGCGGCCACCAGGTCGGCGTCGAACCCGGCCGCGCGCAGCCGCTCGCCGAGCGCGAGCGCGCCCGCCGGGTCGTACGGCGGCAGCGACTGCAGCAGGCCCCACCCCTCTCCCGAGGTGAGCCTGTGCACCAGAGCCGGGTCCATGGGTGCCATCCTGGCGCACGACCGAATCGCAGACGACCGCGCACGGAGGCACCGGATGACGCGCCTGATCGCGACCCCGGCGCGGCTGGTCGTCACCGCCTACGCGCTGGCCGTGATCGTCGGCAGCCTGCTGCTCCTGCTGCCGATCGCGACGACCCAGCCGGGCAGCGGCTCGGTGTCGGCGGCGATCTTCACCGCGGTCAGCGCGGTGTGCATCACGGGCCTGACCACGGTGGACACCGCGACCTACTGGACCCCCTTCGGGCAGGTGGTCATCGCGGCGCTCATCCAGATCGGCGGGCTCGGGATCATGACGCTCGCGACGCTGCTGGCGCTCGCGGTGCGCGGCCGGCTCGGTCAGCGCGACCGCCAGCTCGCGGCGGCCGACACGCACAGCACCCACCTCGGCGACGTGCGCCAGGTCGTGGGCCGGGTGGTGCGCTGGTTCCTGCTGCTGGAGCTGGCCGTCTTCTGCTTCCTGCTCGTGCGCTTCCGGCAGGCGTACGACGGTGACTGGGGCACCGCCGCCTGGCACGCGTTCTTCCACGCCATCTCCAGCGTCAACAACGCCGGCTTCGCGCTCTACTCCGACAGCCTGGTGAGCTTCGCGACCGACCTGTGGCTCATCGGCGTCATCTCGGGTGCGGCCATCCTCGGGGGCATCGGCTACCCGGTGGTGTTCGAGGTGTGGCGACGCTGGCGTACGCCCCACCGCTGGTCGCTGCACACCCGCCTCACCGTGGCCGGCACGGTCGCGCTGCTCGCGATCGGGTTCGTCGCGTTCCTCGCGCTGGAGTGGACCAACCGCGACACGCTCGGTCCGATGTCGGTGGGTGGCAAGCTCGTCGGTGCGCTCGGCGGCACGGCCTTCCCCCGCACGGTGGGCTTCAACTCGATCGACTACGCCTCCGCGCAGGAGGAGACGTTGCTCGTGACCAGCGTGCTCATGTTCATCGGCGGCGGCAGCGCAGGCACTGCGGGCGGCATCAAGATCACGACGTTCCTCGTGCTGGCCGGTGCGATGTGGGCCGAGATCCGCGGCGAGCGCGACGCGGTCATGTCGCACCGCTCGATCAGCTCGCACACGGTGCGCCAGGCGCTGACCGTCGCGCTCGGTGGCGTGGCGCTGGTCGCGGGCGGGGCGATGGTGCTCATGCTGCTGGCCGGGCTGCCGCTCAGCCTCGCGATGTTCGAGGCCTCGTCGGCCTTCGCCACGGTGGGTCTGTCGGCGGGGGTCACCCCCACGCTCGACGTCCCCTCGCAGGTCGTGCTGATGCTGCTGATGTTCGTCGGACGCGTCGGACCCATTACCTTCGCGACATCGATGGCGCTGCGCGCCCAGCACCGCCACCGCCGTTACCGCCTCCCCGAAGAACGGCCGATCATCGGATGAGCGAAGGAAAGTCGCGCAGCCTGCTCACCACGCCTGCCCGGATGGTGGTGACCGCCTACCTGTCCGCCATCGCGGTCGGGACCACGCTGCTGCTCATGCCGTTCGCGACGGTCGGGCCGGGCAACGCTCCGGTCGTGACCGCGCTGTTCACCGCCGTGTCGGGCGTGTGCATCACCGGCCTCACGACCGTCGACACCGGCACCTACTGGACCCCGTTCGGCCAGGGCGTGATCCTGCTGCTGGTCCAGCTCGGTGGCCTCGGGATCGTCACGCTCGGCACGCTCACCGCGCTGTTCGTGCGCGGCCGGCTCGGCATCCGCGACCGGATGGCCGCCCAGCGCGACGCGCACACGCTGAGCGTCGGGGACGTACGCCTGCTGCTGGCCCGCATCGTCCGGCTGTTCCTGCTGCTGGAGCTGGTCGTGGTCACCTGCCTGGTGCTGCGCTTCCGGTTCGGCTACGACATGGTCTGGCCGACCGCGCTGTGGCAGGGGATCTTTCACGGGGTCTCGGGCGCCAACTCGGCCGGCTTCTCGCTGTGGCCGGACAGCGTCTCGCGCTACGTCGGCGACATCATGATCATCGGGCCGCTGTGCTTCGGGATCTTCGTCGGCGGCCTGGGCTACCCGGTGCTGTTCGAGCTGCGCAACAAGTGGCGCAAGCCCGACTCCTGGTCGGTGCACACCCGGCTGACCGTCTACGGCTCGCTGGCGCTGTTCAGCATCGGGTTCGTCTCGTTCGCAGCGTTCGAGTGGGCCAACCCCGGCACCCTCGGCCCGCTGTCGGTGTACGACAAGGGCGTGGGCGCGCTCGCCGGCGCCGTCTTCCCGCGCACCGCCGGGTTCAACTCGGTCGACTACACGCTGATCTCCGACGAGTCGATGGTCACCCACCTGGTGCTGATGTTCATCGGCGGCGGCAGCGCCGGCACCGCCGGCGGCATCAAGATCACGACGTTCCTGATCCTGCTGTTCGTCATGGTCGCCGAGATCCGCGGCGAGAAGGACGTCATCTTCGCCCACCGCCGCATCCCCGAGGACGTGCAGCGCCAGGCGCTCACCATCGCCCTCGGCGGCGTCGCGTGCGTGGTCGCCGGCACCATCGCGCTCACCCTGTTCACCGACCAGCCGCTCAACCGGGTCGTCTTCGAGGCGATGTCGGCGTTCTGCACGGTCGGGCTGTCCGCCAACGTGACCACCGGCCTCAACGCGCCGGCGCAGGTCGTGCTCATGGTGTTGATGTTCATCGGCCGAGTCGGCACGATCACCGTGGTCACCTCGTTGGCCCTCAACCGGCGGCACCGCCGCTACCGCCTCGCCGACGAGCGCCCCATCGTCGGTTGACCCCGGAAGGACACCATGGCGTTCCGCAAACCCCCGAGCCCCGGTGACCGGGCCGTGCTCGTCGTCGGCCTCGGCCGGTTCGGCGCAGCCACCGCCCGCAGCCTCATCGACCAGGGCTGGGACGTCGTCGCGATCGACGAGAACCCCGAGCTGGTGCAGAAGTTCGCCGACGATCTGACCTACACCGCGGTCGTCGACTCCACCGACCCCGAGGCGCTGCGCCAGGTCGGCGTCGCCGAGTTCGAGCGGGGCATCGTCGCGATCGGCACCGACGTCGAGGCGAGCGTGCTGACCGTGGTCAACCTCGCCGACCTGGGCGTCACCGACATCTGGGCCAAGGCGATCACCAAGCAGCACGGCAAGATCCTCGAGCGCATCGGCGCCCGGCACGTCGTCTACCCCGAGTCGGCGATGGGCGAGCGGGTGGCGCACATGATCTCCGGGTCGCTGTCGGACTACCTGGAGTTCGACGACGGCTTCGCCATCGCCCGCACCGCCGCCCCGCGCTGGGCGTGGGACAAGTCGCTCGCCGACGTCGCGCTGCGCACCAAGTTCGGCGTCACCGTGGTGGGTGTGAAGAAGGTCCGCGAGGACTTCGAGTACGCCCGCCCCGAGACCGTGGTCGAGCGCGACCACGAGCTCGTGGTCGCCGGCCCGACGGACAAGGTCGAGCTGTTCAGCACCGAGGCCGCCCGCGGGCGCGCCTGAGCGCTTACGCTGCCGAAGACGTACGGCACAACCCTGGAAGCCGGACGCCCCCTGGAGGTCTCGTGCGCGACATCGTCGTCTTCTCCGGCTCGGCCCACCCTGCGCTCGCCCGCAGCATCTGCGCCCACCTCGGGGTGCGGCTCAGCGAGGTCGACATCAAGCGCTTCAGCAACGACTGCCTGCAGGTGCAGCTGCTCGCCAACTGCCGCCAGCGCGACGTCTACATCGTGCAGTCGCTGGTGCCGCCGACGCAGGAGCACCTCATGGAGCTGCTGCTCATGGTCGACGCCGCCAAAGGCGCCTCGGCCGCCCAGGTGACCGCGGTGATCCCGCACTTCGCGTACGCCCGCTCGGACAAGAAGGACGCGTCGCGCATCTCGCTCGGCGGCCGGCTCGTGGCCGACATGCTCGCCACGGCGGGGGTCAACCGGGTGATCACGATGGCGCTGCACGCGCCGCAGGTGCACGGGTTCTTCTCGGTGCCGGTCGACCACCTCACCGCCATCGGCGTGCTCGCCGACCACTTCCGCGGGCAGGACCTGACCGACACCGTCGTGGTCTCGCCCGACCTCGGCAACGCCAAGACCGCCACCCAGTTCGCGCGGCTGCTGGGGCTCCCGGTCGCGGCCGGCAGCAAGCAGCGCAAGGCCGACGACAAGGTCGTCATCGACGCGATCGTCGGCGACGTCGCGGGCAAGCGCGCGATCGTGCTCGACGACGAGATCGCCACCGGCGGCTCGATCATCGAGCTGCTGGAGCGGCTCAAGGACTTCGGCTCGACCGAGGCCGCGGTGGCGTGCACGCACGGGCTGTTCGCCGGGCCGGCGGTCCAGCGGCTGCAGGGGCACCCGATGATCCGCGAGGTGGTGACCACCGACACCGTGCCCGCCCCCGAGGGCTGGCCGCAGCTGCAGGTGCGCTCGATCGCCACGCTGTTCGCCGAGGCCATCGCCCGCAGCCATGCTGGCGAGTCGGTCTCCAGCCTGTTCGACGGCGTCGACCCGACGCACGGGCCGCCGCCGCAGACGCTGCCGCTGGGCTGAGCCCCGTGCGGGGTGGTGCGGGCTCGTGCCCGCGCCGGGCGACGGCGTACGAAATCGTCGTTCGGCACACCCCTTTGGTGGTTCGATGACCCGGTGAGCACCGAAGCCCAGACCAGCACGCCCCGTTGGAAGCTCGTCGGTCCAGGGCTGGTGGTTGCGGCCACCGGCGTCGGCGCGGCCGACCTGGTCGCGACGCTGATCGCCGGGCAGAAGTACGGCTACGCGCTGCTGTGGGCGGTCGTCGTCGGCTGCCTCATGAAGATCGTGCTCGTCGAGGGCGCCGGGCGGTACTCCCTCGCGACGGGCAAGACGATCTACGAGGGTTGGTCCACCCTCGGCACCTGGACGCACATCTACTTCGTGCCGTACATCGTCGTGTGGGGCTTCGTCTACGGCGCCGCCGCGATGGCCGGAACGGGGCTGCCGCTGCACTCGCTGTTCCCCTTCCTCAGCGTCAAGGTGTGGGGCATCGCCTGCGGGCTGATCGGTCTCGCGCTGGTGTGGATGGGCCGGTACTCCCTGTTCGAGAAGATCTGCGCCGCGCTGGTCGCGCTGATGTTCGTGACGATGGTGGGCGCGGCGATCCGCACGCTGCCCAACCTCGGCGAGCTGGTCGCGGGTCTGGTGCCGACGATCCCCGAGGGCGGTGTGGTCAACATGCTCGCGGTCGGCGGAGGCGTCGGGGGCACGATCACGCTGGCGGCCTACGGCTACTGGATCCGCGAGAAGGGCTGGACCGACGAGCGGTCGATGGGGGTCATGCGGCTCGACAACCGGGTGGCCTACCTGGTCACCGGCATCTTCGTGGTCGCCACGCTGATCGTCGGGGCCGAGCTGCTCTACTCCGCGCGGATCGCGGTCAGCACCGGCGACCAGGGGCTGCTCGACCTGTCCGGCGTGCTCGCCGACCGCTACGGCGAGTGGTTCGGGAAGCTGTTCCTCGTCGGGTTCTTCTCCGCGGCCATGTCGTCGCTGATCGGCGTGTGGAACGGCGTCTCGCTGATGTTCGCCGACCTCGTCGGCCACCTGAAGGGGCTCAGCCAGGACGACCCCGAGCGGCGCGCGGGCGGGAAGTGGTACCGGGCGTACATCCTGTGGCTGACGATCCCGCCCATCGTCCTGGTGATGTTCGGGCGGCCGGTCTGGCTGATCCTGGCGTACGGCGTGCTCGGCGCGTTCTTCATGCCGTTCCTCGCGGTCACGCTGCTGTGGCTGCTCAACACCGACCGGGTGCCGGCGCGCTGGCGCAACGGCTGGTGGTCCAACCTGCTGATGGTGCTGTGCGCCGCGGCGTTCGTCTGGCTGGCCGCGACCGAGATCCAGAAGGCGATCAGCTAGCCCGGCTCGCGGGGGTGTGTGGCTCGTCGTCGCCGGAACCCCCACGTCGGGCTCGGCGTCGCAACGGTCATGACCCCCGCCTCCGTCGCCTCGACGGACTCCGAGACGCCCGCGCCACGACGGCGTACGTCGTCGCGGGCTCTGGTGGGTCTGCTCGTCGTCGCGCTCGTGGCCGGCGGTGGGTGGTGGTTGTGGAACGACCAGTGGCGCGACCGCGCGCCGGTGGGCGTGCTGCCGGGCAGCTGCAGGTGTTCGCCGAGCGCGAGGCGTCGGCACGCTTCCGGTTGCCGGACGGGCGGGAGATGGTCGTCAGCACCCAGGTCGGCGTCGAGTCCGACGGGAGCGTGCGACCACCCCGAGGCGGCCGACTGGTCGAGACCCAGTGGCGCATCACTGACCAGAACGGCGTGCCCGCGCTGGTGCTCTATCAGGGCCAGGACCTGCAGCGGGTCGGCCTGCGCCTGGCGGCCGGCGGCCGGGAGGTCGACCTGGGTGGCGACGTCGCTGCCCAGGCCGACGAGGGCTCAGCCGTGCTGGCGCTGCCGGGTGACGTGGACGAGCTCACGGCGACGGTGTCGTACGCCGGGCGCAGGCAGTCGGTGGAGCTGTTCACCGGTCGCCGGGACGCGGGCTCGTTCCGCAGCCTCTACCGCGCTCGGGGGCGGACCAGCATCGACGTCCTCGACTCCCAGCTGCCCGAGTCCGGCAACGGCGGTCTGGTGTGGACCAGCTGGGTGACTGCGGGCTGGCAGCGGACGCCGTATGTCGCCGGTCGCGGCTGGGCGCCGACCGGTCGTGAGTGGGTGGTGGTCACCGATCCGGCGTTGGAGGTGACATCGATCTGGGGCCCGGGCGACCGCCGCACCCGGCTGGAGCCCCCGCAGCCGGTGTCGCCGGGGGGGAGTGTCGGCGTCGGGCGCGCGAGTCGTCTCCCCACCGGTGGAGCGGGTCCCGATCAGCATGAGATCCAGCAGCCTGAGCGTCGAGTTCCCCGAGGTCGTGCTGGACGCGCCCTACGGTGCGCCGGTGCGCGTGCGTCTCTGGGTCTCCACGCAGGTGGAGCGCGAGGGCGACGCCCCGCGGCGTGTCAGGTTCGAGCGGACCTGGGAGGTCCCGGCGGCGGTGGATCTGGCATGACCGCGACGAACGACTCCGGTCGCGCCGGGGACGGGCCGGCGCGCAGCGCGGCGCGGGCGTACGTCCGTCCCGTGGCGAAGGTGCTGCTCGTCGCCGCGGTCATCGGTGCTGTGCTGATCTGGCTGCGTCCGCCGGAGCTGGAGGCGGGGCAGCAGGTGCGCGGCAGTGCGGTCTCGATCCACAACGGCGGCAAGTCGAACGTCGCCCTGCCCGGTGGCGGCATCCTGCGGATCGAGGCGGGGACTGTGTCCGAGGTCCGCGACGGGGGATCGACGTTCACCGCCGACGTCGGGCGGCTCGTGGGCGTGACCTGGAGGGTTGACGCATCCCCCGTCGGTCCGGCGCCCTGGCCGGGTGCTGCGGCCGCCGAGCTGCGGGAGCCGGCCACCCGTCTGCTCCTGCGCGTCGGCGACCGCGTGTTCCCGGTTGCCGACGGCATCCGCAGCCTGCAGAGCAACGGCTCGGTGACGACGCGCGTGCCGGCCACGGGTGAGATCGCCGTGATCGCCGAGGCCGAGGGCCGCGAGCTGCCCGGTCGGTCAGCGGAGCCGCAGAGCGGCCTGGACCGGCGCTCCGAGGCGCCGGACTGCGTCCCCGACGGCGCCGACCCGGTCACGGTCGACGGGGTCCGGCTCGACCAGGTGGCGTGCGAGCTGCGGACGCGTCGGGGCCCGTGGGTCGCCGGACTCGGCTGGGCCCCGCAAGGTCAGGAGTGGCTGGTGGTCCGCGGCCTCGTGCGCACCGACCACACCGTCGGGTCGTGGGACGAGACCGAGGGATCGCCGACGTACTACCGCCTCGCCGCCGCTCCGGCTCTGCGGCTGTCGGTCAGCGGCGCCACGCCGCAGCGAGCCGCTCGTGACGCGGCGGGGCAGGCCGCCGGCGAGTCTGCGACCCCGAGCACCGCCTACCTCGTGCCGGTGTCGTCCGACGTCGAGGTCGCTCTGTCCGTCGCCTCCCGTGCGGTCAAGACCGATCTGGTCGGCCCGGCAGCTGCGGCGGCCCCGGAGGGTGTCGAGGTCGCGCTGCGCCAGATCGTCCGCATCCCCGGCGGCTGATCGACCAGTCACGAGGTCGGCGGGGGCGGGCGAGCGGGCGGCGCTCCGTGAGAGTGCACGACACGCCCATAGCACCGCCGCGCGAAGGGCGTGTCGTGCACTCTCACGGCGGTGGGCGGGCGGTGGCCGCGGCCTGCAGCCGTTGCGCACCTGACCGAGCCGCATGCCGCTCGGAAAACCGTTCGCGCCGGTCGGTGCCACCGCCTAGCGTTGTCCCGCCATGCGCGACTTCCCGCCTCCCGTCGAGGCCTACCTCACCCCCGGTGCGTCCGAGCCCGACACCCGCTCGCCGATGCGCCTGCTGGGGTCGATGTTCCGCGCCCAGGGGAGCCTGGTGTGGATCGGCACCCTCATGTCGTGCATGTGGATGGTGCCGCAGGTCGTCGGGCCCTGGCTGGTCGGCTGGACCATCGACCAGGGCCTGGTCACCGGCGACACCGGAGCCACCGTGCGCGGTGTCGCCCTGCTGGCGGTCGTGACCGTGGTGGGTGCCTCGTTCGGCATCCTGTTCCACACCGTGATCGTGCGGCAGTGGCTGGTCGCGCTCTACGGCACCACCAGCCTCGTCACCCGCAAGTCGCTCAGCCTCGGCCACGTGCTCCCGCGCCGCACGCCCGCCGGCGAGGTGCTGTCGGTCTCGGGCAGCGACGGCGACCAGTTCGGCGCGCTCATGGAGATCACCGGGCGCACGATCTCCCAGCTGCTGGCCTACCTCGCGGTCGCGGTGATCGTGCTGCGCACGTCGGTCGAGCTCGGCCTGATCGTGCTGCTGGCCGCGCCGCTGCTCGTGGTGCTCGGCGCGCCCCTGCTGCGCCCGCTGCAGCGCTGGCGCGGCATCGAGCGCTCCCGCAACTCCGACCTCACCTCGCTGTCCACCGACATCGTGGCCGGGCTGCGCATCCTGCGCGGCATCGGCGGCGAGTCGACGTTCGGCGGCAACTTCACCGCCCAGTCGCAGCGCGTGCGAGAGGCCGGCACCCGCGCCGGCATCTGGCAGGCGTCGGTCGACGCGATGGGCGTGCTGCTCTCCGGGGCGTTCGTCGTGCTGCTGATGTGGCTCGGCGTGCGCGACGTCGCGACCGGCGAGCTCACCGTCGGCCAGCTGGTCAGCCTCCTCGGCTACGCCGTGATGCTCATCGAGCCGATGCGCACCTTCGTGGAGTTCGCCCAGAAGCTCACCCGCGCCCACGTGTCGGCGACGAAGGCCCGCGCGGTGCTCTCGCAGCAGGCGCCGTGGGTGTCCCCGGTGGACCCGCTGGAGCTGCCGGGCGAGGCGACGATCGTCGACGAGGCCTCCGGCACCCGCATCGAGCCCGGCCGACTCACCATGCTCGTCTCGGCGGTGCCCGACGACACCGCGGCGCTGGCCGACCGCCTCGGCCGATACCTCCCCAAGGACGCCGAGGCCCAGGTCAGCGAGGAGCTGCCCGAGCACCTGCGCGGCCGCGCCGCGCGCAAGGAGCGGGCCGAGCGGGCCCGCCGCCGCGCCGAGCAGGAGCGGGCCGACCGCGAGCGCGCCGCGCGCCCGTGGGGCGTCACCGTCGGCGGCGTCGACGTCTCCCGGGTGCCGCTCGAGCGATACCGCCACCAGGTGGTCGTGAGCGACGCGACGCCGCAGATCTTCGCCGGCACCCTGCAGTCGGCCGTCGACCCGTGGGGGCACGCCTCGCGCGCGCAGGCCGAGCGCGCGCTGCACACCGCCGCTGCCGAAGACGTCTTCGACGCCGTGCCCGGCGGCTGGGGCGGGCGCGTCGACGAGAACGGCCGCGGCCTGTCCGGCGGTCAGCGCCAGCGGCTGGTCCTGGCCCGGGCGCTCACCGCCGACCCCGAGGTGCTGGTGCTCGTCGAACCCACCTCGGCCGTCGACGCCCACACCGAGGCACGCATCGCCGAGCGGCTGGCCGAGCACCGGCGCGGCCGCACCACGGTGGTCGTCACCGCGTCGCCGCTGCTGCTGCACCACGCCGACGAGGTCGTGCTGGTCGCCGGCGGCCGCGAGGTCGCCCGCGGCAACCACGCCGACCTGCTGGCCGGCAACCCCGACTACCGCGCCACCGTCGTCCGCGGCGACGACGCCGAACCCGCCGAGCCCGTCGAGGAGGTGACGCAGCCATGAGCCACACCAGCACTCGTACGTCCTCCGAGCCCGAGCGCACCGGCCTGCCCGCGCAGATCGCGGCCGAGTCGGCGCGCACCTGGAGCGACAGCACGACCCGGGCGGGGGAGGAGCCGGTCCCCGAGCTGCTCACCCACCGCCCCGGCGGAGGTCCGCTGCCGCGTGCGCGGGCGCTGCGCCGCCGTCACCTGCTGCGTGCCGAGCGCGCCCAGGACTTCGCCCGCGAGCTGCGCGAGCCGCACGGCGGGCTGCCCGTCGCCACCGCGCGCCAGGTCGTCCGGTTCGTCGGCGGCCTGCTGGCCGAGCGCCGCCGTCTCGGGCTGCTGCTCGTGCTCGCCAACGTGCTCGCCGCCGCGGCCGGACTGCTGGTCCCGCTGCTGCTCGGCCGCCTGGTCGACTCCGCGATTGCCGACATCGGCCGCGGGGCCGTCTCCTCGGCGATCGCCGCCGCCGACGAGATGGCGCTGCTGGTCGCGGTCGTCGTGGTCGCGCAGGCCGCACTCACCTTCGTCGCCAAGGCCACCGCCGCCCGGCTGGGTCAGGGCATCCTCGCGACCGCCCGCGAGCGGATCACGCGCGACATCCTGCACCTGCCGCTGTCGCGGGTGGAGTCGGCGACGTCCGGCGACCTGGTCACCCGCGTCACCCGCGACGCCGGCACCATGAGCGACTCGGTGGCCTGGGCGCTGCCGGAGTCGGTGTTCGCGCTGATCACCGTGGCGCTCGCGCTGGTCGCGATGGTCATCAACTCCCCGCTGCTCGCGCTCACCACGATCGTCCCGATGGCGCTCGCGATGCTGCAGATCCGGCGATACCTGCGCCGCGCGCCCGCCGGCTACCTCACCGAGGCCGGCAGCTACGCCCGGATCAACACGACCCTCACCGAGACCGTCACCGGCGCGCGCACCGTCGAGGCGCTCGGCCTCACCGAGCGGCGCCTCGGCCGCGGCCGCGCCGACCTCGACGTGTCCAGCGAGGCCGAGCGCTACACCATGTCGCTGCGCAACCTGCTGTTCGTCGCCATGGACCTGGCGTTCAGCCTCCCCCGGGTCTTCGTGCTCGCGATGGGCGCGATCGCGTACGCCAGGGGCTGGGTCTCGATCGGACAGATCACCACGGCGATCCTCTACACGGGGATGATCTGGGGCCCGTTCGACATGCTCGTCGCCACGGTCGACCGGGTGCAGGTCGGCATCGCCTCGACCGCGCGACTGCTCGGCATCTCCACGGTGCCGCGCGACCGCGACGAGGGGCAGGAGCGCCCCGACGGTGTCGCGCTCGCGGGGCGCGACCTGCGCTACGCCTACCGCGAGGGTCACGACGTGCTGCACGGCATCGACCTGGAGCTGCGCACGGGGGAGCGGCTCGCGATCGTCGGTCCGAGCGGGTCGGGCAAGTCGACGCTCGGGCGGCTGCTCGCCGGCATCCACGGCCCGCGCACCGGCAGCGTGCAGGTCGGGGGAGTCGAGCTCACCCGGCTGCCGCTGCCGCTGCTGCGCCGCGAGGTCGCCCTGGTCACCCAGGAGCACCACATCTTCATCGGCACGATCCGCGACAACCTGATGCTGGGCCGCGAGGGCGCGAGCGACGACGAGCTGCTGACGGCGCTGGACGCCGTCGACGCGCGCGGCTGGGTCGAGCAGCTGCCCGAGGGCCTCGGCACCAAGGTCGGCTCCGGCAACCTGGAGCTGTCGCCCGGCCGCGCCCAGCAGGTCGCGCTGGCCCGGCTGGTGCTCGCCGACCCGCACACCATCGTGCTCGACGAGGCCACCTCGCTCATCGACCCGCGCACCGCTCGCCACCTCGAGGGGTCGATGAACGCGCTGCTCACCGGCCGCACGGTCGTCGCGATCGCGCACCGGCTGCACACCGCGCACGACGCCGACCGGATCGCGGTGGTGATCGACGGGCGCATCGCCGAGCTCGGCTCGCACGACGAGCTGCTGGCGCGCGACGGCGAGTACGCCGCGCTCTGGCGGGCCTGGACCACCTGAGCCGGTCGTACGGCCGGGGGCGCAGCCGGGGTGCACCGCAGACGAATTTCTGGCACTCGAGTTGACCGAGTGCTAACGCCCGCCTAGATTCAGTTCTGGCACTCGCCAGGGGCAAGTGCCAGCCCCGACCGCACAGCGCGACCCCCGCGACGGCGCGCCACCGGTCTTGGCTCTGACCCCGGGCGAGCAGGACGGATCCCTGCTGCTTCGCGCAGCGCACCTCACAAGGAAGGTCACACCGTGTCGGTGAACATCAAGCCGCTCGAGGACCGCATCGTCGTCAAGTCGGTCGAGGCCGAGCAGACGACCGCGTCCGGTCTGGTCATCCCGGACACCGCCAAGGAGAAGCCCCAGGAGGGCGAGGTCCTGGCGATCGGTCCCGGTCGCATCGACGACAACGGCCAGCGGGTGCCGCTGGACGTCAAGGTCGGCGACAAGGTCATCTACAGCAAGTACGGCGGCACCGAGGTGAAGTACGGCGGCGACGAGCTGCTCATCCTCTCGGCTCGCGACGTGCTCGCGGTCGTCGGCTGACGACTCCTGACTTCTCGACGCGCCCCGGGCGCCCCGTCCGGGTGCCCCGGGGCGTCGTCGTCCCCGCGGTGAGCGGCGCAGCCTGCGCCCGCCGCGCCCGAATCTGATCGACCCGAAAGGAAATCCACAACATGGCCAAGCAGCTGGAGTTCAACGACTCCGCTCGCAAGTCGCTCGAGCGGGGCGTCGACGCCCTCGCCAACGCCGTGAAGGTCACGCTCGGCCCCAAGGGTCGCAACGTCGTGATCGACAAGAAGTGGGGTGCCCCCACGATCACCAACGACGGCGTCACCATCGCTCGCGAGGTCGAGCTGGAGGACCCGTACGAGAACCTCGGTGCGCAGCTCGCCAAGGAGGCCGCCACCAAGACCAACGACATCGCCGGTGACGGCACGACGACCGCCACGGTCCTCGCCCAGGCCCTGGTCAAGGAGGGCCTGCGCAACGTCGCGGCCGGCGCGGCGCCCGGTGGTGTCAAGCGCGGCATCGACAAGGCCGTCGACGCGATGAACGAGCGGCTGCTGCAGAACGCCCGCGCGGTCGAGGGCAAGAGCGAGATTGCCCAGGTCGCGACCGGTTCGGCCCAGGACGAGACCATCGGCGGGCTCATCGCCGACGCGTTCGACAAGGTCGGCAAGGACGGCGTGATCACCGTCGAGGAGTCCTCGAGCACGGTCACCGAGCTGGACTTCACCGAGGGCATGCAGTTCGACAAGGGCTACCTGTCGCAGTACTTCGTGACCGACCCCGAGCGCATGGAGGCCGTCCTCGAGGACGCCTACATCCTCATCAACCAGGGCAAGATCGGCTCGATCGCCGACCTGCTGCCGCTGCTGGAGAAGGTCGTCCAGTCCGGCAAGCCGCTGCTGATCATCGCCGAGGACGTCGAGGGCGAGGCCCTGTCGACCCTGGTCGTCAACAAGATCCGCGGCACGTTCAACGTCGCCGCGGTCAAGGCGCCCGGCTTCGGCGACCGCCGCAAGGCGATGCTGCAGGACATTGCGATCCTGACCGGCGGTCAGGTCATCGCCGAGGAGGTCGGCCTCAAGCTCGACCAGGCCGACCTCGACGTGCTGGGCCAGGCCCGCCGCGTCGTCCTCACCAAGGACACCACCACGATCATCGACGGCGCCGGCGACAACGACGCGGTCGAGGGCCGGGTCAAGGAGCTCAAGGCCGAGATCGAGCGCACCGACTCCGACTGGGACCGCGAGAAGCTGCAGGAGCGCCTGGCCAAGCTCGCCGGCGGTGTCTGCGTGATCCGCGTGGGTGCGCACACCGAGGTGGAGCTCAAGGAGAAGAAGCACCGCATCGAGGACGCCATCTCGGCGACCCGCGCGGCCATCGAGGAGGGCATCGTCGCCGGCGGCGGCTCGGCCCTCATCCACGCCGCCGCGGCGCTGGACGACCTGTCGCTCGAGGGCGACGAGGCCACCGGTGTCGCGATCGTGCGCAAGGCGGTCGCCGAGCCGCTGCGCTGGATCGCCGAGAACGCCGGGCTCGAGGGCTACGTCGCCGTCGCGCGCGTCGGCGAGCTGGGCATCGGCAGCGGCCTCAACGCCGCCACCGGTGAGTACGGCGACCTGGTCAAGGCCGGGATCATCGACCCGGTCAAGGTCACCCGCTCCGCGCTGCGCAACGCCGCGTCCATCGCGTCGATGGTGCTCACCACCGACACGCTGGTCGTCGACAAGCCGGAGGAAGAGGAGCCGGCGGCTGCCGGCCACGGCCACAGCCACTGACCTCTTGGTCCGACGGGTCGGCCCCGGTGCGCGCTCGCGCACCGGGGCCGACCCATGTCATGCCCTCAGCCCTCATGCCCCACCCTGGGCATGAAACCGGGTTACGTGCGCCGACCTCGATGTGCATGAAACCGGGTCAGGTGCGTATGACCTCGATCCATCAGGGTCAGATGGCCGTAACCGGGTTTCATGCGGGGCTCCGGGGGTGCCGTACGTCGGGGGTGGCGTACGCAGGGGTGTCGTACGTCAGGGCGCGGGTGAGACCTCGTCGGCGCGCACCACGGTCATGGTCGCGCCGGGCAGGTGCACGGTGCTGCCCGGGCGTACGCCGTGGGCCCGGCGGGTCTCGACCTCGCCGTCGACCTGGACGCGCCCGGTCTGGATGAGCTCGCGCGCCTCGGCGCCGTCCTCGACCAGCCCGGACAGCTTCAGCAGCTGCCCGAGGCGGATCTCCTCGTCACGGATCGGCACCTCGATCACGGGGTCGCCTGCGTCACCAGCCATAGCCGTGATCCTCCCAGACGGCGGCGGGTGCGGACACACCCGTGCCGGCGTACGGGGAGAGCCGGCGCCCGACGTACGGCTGGCGGTGCGTGCGCCCCGCGACGCCGGGCGAGACCGGGGTCACCCGCAGGGAGGAGCCGAGTTTGCGGGGTCGGCTTGCACAGGTAGGAGTCGTCGGTCACGCTGGATCTCAGGTCGCCGGCACCTCCAGCGACCGCGGCAGGGGGCCGCTGCTGGACACTCGGGACGGAGGACATGTGCGTTACGGACGCCGCGGCTCCGCCGACCCTGTCTCAGCAGACGATCAGGATGACGTCACACCCGTAACATTCTCCGGCCCCAGGCCGATGGAGCAGTCGATCCCGCAGGGTGCGTTGCGGGATCTGGTTGGCGCCGCGCGGGCAGGTGACGGCGCAGCCACAGATCAGCTCATGGCAGGGGTCCACCAGATCGCTGTCCGCTATGCGCGGGCGCGTCTCGGCACCTTGCCCGGAGCCCGGGAAGCCGCGCAGGACGTGGCGCAGGAGGTGTGTGTGGCCGTGCTGACGTCGCTGTCGCGCTACACCGACCGCGGGCTCCCGTTCGAGGCCTTCGTCTATCGCATCGCCGCCAACAAGGTCGCCGACGCCCAGCGCGGCACCCTGCGCGGAGCGGTGCCCACCGACGACGTGCCCGACCAGGTCGACTCCGCCGCCGGCCCCGAGGAGCACGCGCTGCGCTCGGACCAGGCGCGCGCCGTGTGGGAGCTGATGGACCGGCTCTCCCCCCAGCACCGCGAGATCGTCACGCTGCGCGTGGCCGTGGGCCTCTCGGCCGACGAGACCGCCGAGGCGCTGGGCATGACCCCCGGCGCCGTGCGCGTGGCCCAGCACCGCGCTCTCGGCCGGCTGCGCAGCATGCTGGCCGAGGGGAGTGAGCTGGCGTGACGCCGCCCTCTCTCGGTCGCATCCACAGCGACGACCGGGCGCTCGACGCCCTCGGCGGCCGCCGCCGCCCCGCGGAGCGCGACGAGCTCAGCGACCTGCTCTCCGCGTGGGTCGGGGAGATCGACCGCACCCCCGGCTCGGTCCCGGCGCGCCCGTCGCGCCGCCGGCACCTGTCGTACGTCGGTGCGGCCACGGGCATCGCCGTCGCCACCCTCTCGGTCTCGTCGATGGCTGCCGCGGTGACCGGTCACCAGGTCCCGGTGCTCTACCAGCTCGGCAACGTGGCGAGCAGCGTGTTCGGCGGTCAGACGCCCAGCCAGACACCGGTCGCCGACGACGGCACCGGTGACGGCGACGGTGGCAGCGGCCACGGCAACGACGACGGCAGCGGCGGCGTCCCCGGCTCGACCGGCAGCTCCACCACGGTGGGTCAGCCGTCGGGCTCGGCGACCACCGCCCCGGCGTCCTCGCCGCTGCCGGGCCCGCCCGGCACCAGCCCCTCGCCGCGCCCGACCCCGACCGACCTGCCGTCCCGGCTGCCGGGCACGGCGTCGCTGAGCGATGCGCCGGGCACGTCGCAGCAGCAGCGGCCGAGCCGCCCGGGCACCGGTCCCGCGCCGACGGCCACCCCGACCACCCCGTCGACACCGTCCGGGTCGTCCTCGGGCGGCAGCGGCTCCTCGACCTCGACGGGCAGCAGCTCCTCGCGGCCGAGCAGCAGCTCCAGCACGGGGTCGACCAGCAGCAGCGGGTCCACGAGCTCCAGCTCGTCAAGCTCCTCGTCCGGCACGTCGACCTCGACCGAGGCGAACCGTCCGTCGATCCGGCCCTCGAGCCCGTCGCCGACCTCGTCCAGCTCCTCGGCGTCGCGCCCCGGCGGCCCGAAGGGGTCGAGCGTCGACAGCACCGGCTCGACCACGAGCCGGCAGCGCCTGATCAGCCCCGAGCCGACCGGCTCGACCACGTCGCAGCGCTCGCCCGGTCGGTCGGCCGACGCCCCTGGCCAGGCCACCGAGCGCACCAGCCGGGGCAACGGTCGTGGCCCGGCGCCCTCGGTGACGCCCAGCCCCTGACCTGGCGCAGACGTACGCCCTGATCGGCTGTTCCTGCCGTGGTCGGGGCACCCCTTCGGGGAACCTACACTTGGTTCATGGCACCAGAGATGGCCCCGCTTCCTTCGGTTCCCACGCACTTCGGCCAGCTCGGTCTGACCTACGACGACGTGCTGCTGCTGCCCGGCGAGACGGATGTCGTGCCCAGCGAGGTCGACACCACCTCGCGGCTGACCCGGGAGATCTCCCTGCGCGTGCCGCTGATCTCGGCCGCGATGGACACCGTCACCGAGGCCCGCATGGCGATCGCCATGGCCCGCCAGGGCGGGCTCGGCGTGCTGCACCGCAACCTGTCGATCGAGGACCAGGCCTATCAGGTCGACCTCGTGAAGCGCACCCAGACCGGGCGCATCACCAACCCCGTCACCATCGGCCCCGACGCCACCCTCGAGCAGCTCGACGAGCTGTGCGGGGAGTACCGCGTGAGCGGCCTCCCGGTCGTCGAGGGTGACGGCACCCTCATCGGCATGATCACCAACCGCGACCTGCGGTTCACCCCCGTCGCCGACTGGGGCACGCTGCGGGTGCGCGAGGTCATGACGCCGATGCCGCTCATCACCGCGCCCACCGACATCTCCCACGAGGACGCCACCGCGCTGCTGCGTCAGCACAAGCGCGAGCGGCTGCCGCTGGTCGACGGTGACGGCAAGCTGTCCGGCCTCATCACGGTCAAGGACTTCGTGAAGTCCGAGCAGTTCCCCAACGCGTCCAAGGACGGCCAGGGGCGGCTGCTCGTCGCCGCGGCGATCGGCTACTTCGGCGACGCCTGGGAGCGCGCCACCACGCTGGTCGACGCCGGTGTCGACGTGCTGGTCCCCGACGTGGCCAACGGGCACGCCCGGCTCATGCTCGAGATGATCAAGAAGCTCAAGTCCGACCCGGCCACCCGCCACGTGCAGATCATCGGCGGCAACGTCGCCACCCAGGCCGGCGCGCAGGCGCTGGTCGACGCGGGTGTCGACGCGGTCAAGGTCGGGGTCGGCCCGGGCTCGATCTGCACCACGCGCGTGGTCGCGGGCGTCGGCGTCCCTCAGGTCACGGCGATCTTCGACGCGGCGCAGGCGTGCCGCCCGGCGGGAGTGCCGGTGATCGGCGACGGCGGCCTGCAGTACTCCGGCGACATCGCCAAGGCCCTGGTCGCCGGCGCCGACACGGTGATGCTCGGCTCGCTGCTCGCCGGCTGCGAGGAGTCGCCGGGCGACCTGATCCTGGTCAACGGCAAGCAGTTCAAGAGCTACCGCGGCATGGGGTCGCTCGGGGCGATGGCCTCGCGCGGCAAGAAGTCCTTCTCCAAGGACCGCTACTTCCAGGCCGACGTCGCGAGCGACGACGAGATCGTGCCCGAGGGCATCGAGGGTCGCGTCGCCTACCGCGGCTCGCTGTCCGGGGTGCTGCACCAGCTGGTCGGCGGCCTGGGTCAGTCGATGTTCTACGTCGGCGCCCGCACCATCCCCGAGCTGCAGGAGCGCGGCCAGTTCGTGCGCATCACGACCGCCGGCCTGAAGGAGTCGCACCCGCACGACGTGCAGGGGATCGTGGAGGCGCCCAACTACGTCGGGCGATAAGCGCGCAGCGCAGGTCGGGGGTCGAGCTTGCGAGGCACCCGGCCGGAGCGGAGTGCGCCAGAGCCCGACCATGAGTACGTCGGGCGATAGCCCGTCTCGCAGATCGTGCGACGACGTACGAAGTGCGGCGGGCCGACCCCGGGATCCCGGGGGAGGGGCCGCTCAGATCGTGCGACGACGTACGAAATGCGGAAGGGGCGCGGGTGTGCGTCGCCCCGCGGCGTCGGCCGGGTCAGGCGAGGTCGATGGGGCACTCGGGGCCGGGCGCGGTCGCGAGCCGTCGGTCGGCGGTGAGAAGTCGCGCGTCGAGCACCTCGGCGAGCGCGACGTAGGTCGCGTTGTAGAAGCTGAGGTTGTCGCGCAGCTCCCAGGCTCTGGACTGCAGCGGGGCGACGGGGTAGCGCTGGACGACGAGGTCGCGCGCCGCGGCCAGCGAGGTGGCGGCTCGGTCGGCGGGCAGCACCCCGCGGTGGACGAGCCCGCGCAACGCCTGACCGCACTCCGCGTCGACGAGGTGCGGGGCGGCGACGCCGGACAGGAGCTGCTGGCGCACGGCTGCGCCGCGGCTCGTGGTGTCGACGACGGCCAGGACCAGGGCGGAGGCGTCGATGACGAGCACGTCAGCGGTCGGCGTCGCGCGCGGCGAGCACCTGGTTGACGTCGAGGGTCAGCGGCGGGCGACCGGCGAGGTCGTCCTCGAGGGCTTGCACGACCTCGTCGGGCTCGGGCCGTCGGCCCACCTCGACCGTCCGGGCGAGCATGTACGCCTGGATCGACTGGCCCGACCGGCGCGCCCGGCGGCGGATCGTCTCGTAGACGTCCTCGGGCACGTCGCGGATCTGGATCAGGGCCATGCATGCATGGTAGCAATCTGCATGCACCGCCTGGTGGGCCTCGCGCGGCCGCCCGTCGATAGCCTGTGCCGGTGACTGAGATCGAGATCGGCCGCGGCAAGCGGGGGCGGCGCGCGTTTTCCTTCGACGACGTGGCGGTGGTGCCGTCGCGGCGCACGCGCGACCCCGAGGAGGTGTCGGTCTCCTGGCAGATCGACGCCTATCACTTCGACCTCCCGGTGCTGGCCGCGCCGATGGACTCGGTGATGTCGCCGCAGACCGCGATCGCGTTCGGGCAGCTCGGCGGCCTGCCGGTGCTCGACCTCGAGGGGCTGTGGACCCGCTACGAGAGCCCCGAGCCGCTGCTCGCCGAGATCGCCGGGCTCGACCCCGCCGAGGCCACCTCGCGCATGCGCGAGCTCTACGCCCAGCCGATCAACCCCGACCTGATCTCGTTGCGGCTCAAGGAGATTCGCGACGCGGGCGTGACCGTCGCGGGCGCGCTCAGCCCGCAGCGCACCCAGGAGCACTGGAAGTCGGTCGTCGACGCCGGCGTCGACCTGTTCGTCATCCGCGGTACGACCGTCTCGGCCGAGCACGTGTCCGGCAAGGCCGAACCGCTCAACCTCAAGCGGTTCATCTACGAGCTCGACGTGCCGGTGATCGTCGGGGGCGCGAGCACGTACACCGCCGCGCTGCACCTGATGCGCACCGGCGCGGCCGGCGTGCTCGTCGGGTTCGGCGGCGGCGCGGCGCACACCACCCGCGTCACCCTCGGCATCCACGCGCCGATGGCCTCGGCGATCGCCGACATCGCGGCCGCGCGGCGCGACTACCTCGACGAGTCGGGCGGGCGCTACGTCCACGTCATCGCCGACGGCGGCATGGGCACCTCCGGCGACATCGTGAAGGCCGTCGGCTGCGGCGCCGACGCGGTGATGATCGGCGCCGCGCTGGCGCGGGCGAGCGACGCCCCCGGCCGCGGGTTCCACTGGGGCTCCGAGGCGCACCACCACGAGCTGCCGCGCGGCGAGCGGGTCGAGGTCGGCACCGTCGGCTCGCTGCAGGAGATCCTGCTCGGCCCGGGCCGTGGCGCCGACGGCACCACCAACCTCATCGGCGCGCTGCGCCGGGCGATGGCCACCACGGGCTACACCGACCTCAAGGAGTTCCAGCGCGTCGAGGTCGTCGTCGCCCCCTACCAGCGGTCCTGACTCCTTCTGGCTCAGCTCCTCCTCCGCGAGCCCGTCGCACGCTCCGGTCTCGCGGCATCGTCGCCGAGCCCGTCGCACGCTCCGGTCTCGCGGCATCGTCGCCGAGCCGGTCGCACGCTCCTACCCAGGATCTGGGTCTCCCGCGCGGATTTTTGGACGTTCAGTGGCGCAGATCACGTCCGGCGAGGTTACGCTGACGTAATGACTGATTCGTTGGTCCAGGACTCTCGGCAGCGTTCCTCCGCCGACGCGGGCGGCCAGCCCAGCGCGTACGCCCTCCCCACCGGCCTCGACGCCCGCCTCGGGCGGCGCGTGGTCGCCCCGGCGCGGCCCGAGATGCACGAGTGCGTCACCCCGTTCACCGGCCAGGTGATCGGGCGGCTGCCGCTCTCGACGGTCGACTCGGTCGACCAGGCCTTCCGCGACGCCCGCGAGGCAGCCGCGCGCTGGGCCGCGCGTCCGGTCGAGGAGCGCACCCGCTTCCTGACCCGCCTGCACGACCTGCTGCTGCGCCACCAGAACGAGCTGCTCGACCTCATCCAGCTCGACGCCGGCAAGGCGCGCAAGCACGCGTTCGAGGAGGTGCTCGACGCGGCGGGCGTGTGCCGGCACTACGCCAAGAAGGCCGAGAGCTACCTCGGCCCGAAGAAGCACCTGGGCGCGATCCCGCTGCTCACCACCTCGGTCGAGCTGCGCCACCCCAAGGGCGTCGTCGGGGTCGTGTCGCCGTGGAACTACCCCCTGTCGATGTCGATCACCGACGCGCTCCCGGCCCTGGTCGCGGGCAACGCCGTCGTGCTGCGCCCCGACACCCAGTCGGCCCTCACCGCCCTGCGCGCCGTCGAGCTGATCGACCAGGCGGGGCTGCCCGAGGGCGTGCTGCAGGTCGTGCTCGGCCCCGGCTCGGTCATCGGCAAGGCGGTGCTCGACCGCGCCGACTACGTGATGTACACCGGCTCCACCAAGACCGGCCGCGGCGTCGCCCGCGACGCGGGGGAGCGCCTCGTCGGCGCCTCGCTGGAGCTCGGTGGCAAGAACCCGATGTACGTCCGTGCCGACGCCTCGCCCAGCCGCGCCGCGGAGGGGGCGGTGCGGGCGGCGTACGGCTCGGCGGGGCAGCTGTGCATCTCGGCCGAGCGGCTGATCGTGCACGAGCAGGTCGCCGACGAGTTCCTCAAGCACTTCCTGCGCCGGGTCGAGGCGATGCGCATCGGCCCCGGCCTGCAGTGGGGCATCGACATGGGCACGCTGGTGACCGCCGAGCAGCTCGAGCGGGTCAGCGCGCACGTCGAGGACGCCAAGGCCAAGGGCGCCGCGGTGCTCGCCGGCGGGCGGGCGCGGCCCGACCTCGGCCCGCTGTTCTACGAGCCGACCGTGCTCACCAACGTCACCGGCGACATGCTCTGCCGCGACGAGGAGACCTTCGGGCCCGTCGTGTCGGTCTATCGGGTCGCGAACGACCAGGAGGCGCTGGCGCTCGCCAACGACACGCCGTACGGCCTCAACGCCTCGGTCTGGACGCGCGACGTCCGGCGCGGGCGCGAGCTCGCCGCGCAGATCCGCACCGGCACGGTCAACATCAACGAGGGCTACGCCGCGGCGTGGGGCAGCAACGGCTCGCCGATGGGCGGCATGGGCGCCTCGGGTCTCGGCCGGCGGCACGGCGCCGAGGGCATCCAGAAGTACACCGAGTCGCAGAACGTCGCGGTCCAGCGCCCGCCCGGCTTCGCCGTGCCCAAGGGCGTCCCCGAGAAGGTGTGGGCCAAGGCCATGGCCACCGGCCTGCGCGTGATGAAGGGTGCGGGCCTGTCGTGACCGGCACCTACGACTACGACGTCGTCGTCGTGGGCTCCGGCTTCGGCGGCTCGGTGGCGGCGCTGCGGCTGGCCGAGAAGGGCTACTCCGTCCTGGTGCTCGAGGCGGGCCGCCGCTTCGAGGACGCGGACTTCGCCAAGACCTCCTGGGACCTGCGCCGATACCTGTGGGCGCCGGCGCTGAAGTGCTTCGGCGTGCAGCGCATCCACAAGCTGCCCGACGTGCTGATCCTGGCCGGGGCGGGCGTCGGCGGCGGATCGCTCAACTACGCCAACACGCTCTACCAGCCGACGGGGCCGTTCTACACCGACCCGCAGTGGGGCCACATCACCGACTGGGAGGACGAGCTCACCCCGCACTACGACGTGGCGCGGCGGATGCTCGGCGTCGTCGAGGACAACCCGTGCGACGGGCCGGTCGAGCAGGTCATGCGCGACGTCGCGCACGACATGGGCGTCGGCAGCACCTTCCGCAAGACGCCGGTCGGGGTGTTCTTCGGCGAGCCCGGCAAGCAGGTTGCCGACCCCTACTTCGGCGGCGAGGGCCCGGCGCGCAGCGGCTGCACCGAGTGCGGCAACTGCATGGTCGGCTGCCGCGTGGGCGCCAAGAACACGCTCATGAAGAACTACCTCGCGCTGGCCGAGCGGGCCGGCGTGAAGATCCAGCCGATGCGCACGGTCGTCGGCCTGGACCCGTTGGGAGACAAGGGTTTTCGCGTCACGACCCGCCGCACGGGCGCGTGGGTGAAGCGCGACGAGCAGACGATCACCGCCGAGCAGGTGGTGCTCGCGGCCGGCGCCTGGGGCACCCAGAACCTGCTGCACACCATGCGCCAGACCGGGCGGCTCGCGAAGCTGTCCGACCGGCTCGGCATGCTGACCCGCACCAACTCCGAGGCCCTCGAGGGCGCGGCCGCGGTGACGGTGCGCGAGGACTTCCCGGTCGCGAAGGGCATCGCGATCACCACCTCGTTCCACGTCGACGAGCACACCCACGTCGAGAACGTCCGCTACGGCCCCGGCTCCAACGCGATGGGGCTGCTGTCGACCCTGCAGGTCGACAGCTCCCGGTCGCTCGCCTCGCGCGGCCTGGAGTTCACCCGCAAGTTCCTGCGCGAGCCGATCTCCAACACCCGGGCGGCGTTCGGCCCGCGGTGGAGCGAGCGCACGGTGATCCTGCTGGTGATGCAGACCCTCGACAACTCGCTGACCACGTCGGTGCGCAAGCGCTTCGGCCGCTACTGGCTGACCAGCCGGCAGGGCCACGGCATGCCGAACCCGACGTACATCCCGCAGGGGCAGGCCGCGGTGCGCGCCATCGCCAAGCGCCTGCAGGAGCGCAGCGGGGTGCACACCATCGCGGGCAGCACCTGGCCCGAGACGTTCGGCATCCCGATGACCGCGCACTTCCTCGGCGGCGCGGTGATCTCCGACAGCCCCGAGCGCGGGGTCGTCGACCCCTACCAGCGGGTCTGGGGCTATCCCGGGATGCACGTGGTCGACGGGTCGGCGGTGTCGGCCAACCTCGGCGTGAACCCCTCGCTGACCATCACCGCGCAGGCGGAGCGGGCGATCTCGCTGTGGCCGGCCAAGGGGCAGACCGACCAGCGCCCGGCGCAGGGCGAGGGATACCGGCGCTTCCCGGCCGAGCCCGCGCGGGTGCCCGGCGTCGAGCTCGGCATGCCGGCGACGCGCACCGCCTGAGGCGACGCGGGAGCGGTCAGGTTCGACGCCTACCCTGAGGGAGTGATCGAGACCGCCCGCCGCCCGCGCCACCTGGCGCTGCTGGCGCTCGCGCTGGCCTTCGTGGCGCTCTTCGTGGGCCTCGGCTTCTGGCAGTACGGCGTCGCCAAGCAGGACGCGCGCGAGCAGGTGCTGCAGCAGGGGCCGGCCCAGCCGGTCGCGCCGCTGAACGAGGTCATCGCCCCGCACGAGGCGTTCCCCGACGACGGGTCGCTGCGCCGGGTCAGCGTGACCGGGACGTACGACGCGCCCAAGCAGTTCCTCGTGCCCGACCGGCGCCTCGAGGGCCGGGCCGGCTTCTGGGTGCTGACCCCGCTGGTGGTCGACGGCACCGGCGCGCGCATCCCGGTCCTGCGCGGCTTCGTGACCGACGCGGCCGCCGCCCCGGCCCCGCCCACCGGGCCGATCCAGCTGCTCGGCTCCCTCGTGCCGGCCGAGTCGCCGCGCACCGACGTCACCGTGCCGCCGGGGCAGCAGGCCTCGGTCGACGTGAGCACGCTGCTCAACGAGTGGGGCGGCACGGTCTACAACGCGTTCCTGTTCACCATCGAGCAGACCCCGGCCGAGCAGTCCGCGGCGATGCAGCACGTGCCGCCGCCGTCGCCGACGGTCGAAGGGGTCGACTGGCGCAACCTCGGGTACGCCCTCCAGTGGTGGGTGTTCGCGGTGTTCGCCCTCTACCTGTGGTGGCGCTCGGTGCGCGAGGACCACCTCGACCAGCTGGCCCTGGCGGCCCGCGACGACGGCCCGACGGGCGACGGGCCGGCCGACGACCCGACCGACGACGGCCCGACCGACGGGCCGACCGATGACCACGGTGCCGGGGCGCCCGCGCCGGCCGACGACGTACGACCGAAGGATCTGCATGTCTGACCTCGCCCGCGAGGAGCGCATCGACGTCCCGAGCGCCCGCACCAAGCTGAAGTTCTTCAAGGTGATGGCGTTCATCGTCGGCATCGGGCTGCTGGTGCTCGTGGCCGAGATGATCCTGCAGTACGGCTTCCAGAACGACGCGCTCGCGTGGTGGCCGCAGCCGCACGGCTTGATCTTCGTGATCTACGTCGTCGCCACCGCCGTGCTCGGGTTCGCCGTGCGCTGGCCGCTGTCGAAGATGGTGCTGGTGATGCTCGCCGGCTGCGTGCCGCTGCTGTCCTTCTGGGTCGAGCGCAAGGTCGGCGGCGAGGTCGAGGCCCAGCTGGAACGGCTGGAGCGCGGCGCACCCGCGACGGCTCGCTAGGCTCTCGCTGTGACGGAGAATCTGCAGGACCATCCCGTCCTGGTCGTCGACTTCGGCGCGCAGTACGCCCAGCTCATCGCCCGGCGCGTGCGGGAGGCCTCGCTCTACAGCGAGGTCGTGCCGCACGACATGCCGGCCGAGGAGATCCTCGCGATGGAGCCGGCGGCGATCGTGCTCTCGGGCGGCCCGTCGTCGGTCTACGCCGACGGCGCGCCCGCGCTCGACAAGGCGCTGCTGGAGGCGGGCGTGCCCGTCTTCGGCATCTGCTACGGCTTCCAGGCGATGACCCAGGCGCTCGGCGGGACCGTGGCGCACACGGGCATGCGCGAGTACGGCGCGACCCGGGCCGACATCGACGACACCGGCTCGACGCTGTTCAACGGGCAGCCGCCGCAGCAGTCGGTGTGGATGTCGCACGGCGACTCGGTGAGCGAGGCGCCCGACGGCATGAAGGTCACCGCGCGCACCCCCGGCACGACCGTCGCGGCGTTCGAGGACGACGAGCGCCGGCTGTACGGCGTGCAGTGGCACCCGGAGGTCATGCACTCCACGTTCGGGCAGCGGGTCATGGAGAACTTCCTGCTGCGCGGCGCCGGCCTCGAGGCCGAGTGGACCCCCAAGAACATGGTCGACGAGCTGGTCGCCCGGGTGCGCGAGGAGGTCGGCGAGGACCGGGCGATCTGTGCGCTGTCCGGTGGCGTCGACTCGATGGTCGCGGCCGCGCTGGTGCAGAAGGCGATCGGCGACCAGCTGACCTGCGTGTTCGTCGACCACGGCCTGCTGCGTGCGGGAGAGGCCGAGCAGGTGCGCACCGACTTCGTGGAGCTCACCGGCGCCGACCTGGTCGTGATCGACGCGAGCGAGCGATACCTCGACGCGCTGGCCGGGGTGAGCGACCCGGAGCAGAAGCGCAAGATCATCGGCCGCGAGTTCATCCGCATCTTCGAGCAGGCCGCGCGCGACATCGTGCACGACCGCGGCGACAACGAGCACCCGGTGAAGTGGCTGGTGCAGGGCACGCTCTATCCCGACGTCGTGGAGTCCGGCGGCGGTGCGGGCGCGGCCAACATCAAGAGCCACCACAACGTCGGCGGGCTGCCCGACGACATCCAGTTCAAGCTGGTCGAGCCGCTGCGCACGCTGTTCAAGGACGAGGTGCGCCAGGTCGGGCTCGAGCTGGGGCTGCCCGAGAAGATCGTCTACCGCCAGCCGTTCCCGGGGCCGGGCCTCGGCATCCGGATCGTCGGCGAGGTCACCGCGGACCGGCTCGAGACGCTGCGCAAGGCCGACCTGATCGCGCGCGAGGAGCTCACGGCGGCCGAGCTGGACCGGGACATCTGGCAGTGCCCGGTGGTGCTGCTCGCGGACGTACGCTCCGTCGGCGTGCAGGGTGACGGCCGCACCTACGGCCACCCGATCGTGCTGCGCCCGGTGTCGTCGGAGGACGCGATGACGGCGGACTGGACGCGCCTGCCGTACGACGTGCTCGCCCGGATCTCCAGCCGCATCACCAACGAGGTCGAAGAGGTCAACCGGGTGGTGCTGGACGTGACGAGCAAGCCCCCCGGGACGATCGAGTGGGAGTGAACCGGCGGTGCCTCGGCGAGCGCGCCAGCGTGAGGTGAGGTTCCGCCGGTTCGCTCCTGCGACAGAAGGCATCGAGTGGGAGTGAACCGGCGGAGCGCAGGGCGAGGTTGAGCGCTCGAGGTGACGTTCCGCCGGTTCGCTCCTGCGACAGAAGGCATCGAGTGGGAGTGAACCGCTCCGCGTGACGGCGGGCACCCGTCACGCGTCCAGACTGCGTCCAGCCGGGTCCTGCACACTGTTCACATGTCCGAAGCACCCACCATGAGCCGTCCGGTCCTCGCGGAGACGCGCGGGGCCGACGGGCGCCTGCCCGAAGAGCCCGAGGGTCCCGAGCGGCGCGCGTCGGGGCCGTGGCTGAGCGTGGTGCTGATGGGGCTGCTGGCGCTGGCGGCGTTCGCTGCGATCGTGCGGGTCTCGCTGGGCAGCCTGCGCGGGTCCGAGCTCGACAACGACATGATGCACGCGGTCGGCAACTCGGCGACGGCGGCGATGAAGGTCACCGACTGGATCACGTACGTCAGTGTCGGCGGAGTCGCGCTGTGTCTCGCCGTCTGCGTGGGCGTGGCCCTGATGCGGCGCCGGGTGGGGCTCGCGGTGGCCGCGATGGTGCTGGTCGTGGGGGCCAACGTGACGACCCGCATCCTCAAGCTCAACGTGCTCGACCGTGCCGACGGGGCCGGGAACTCGCTGCCGAGCGGTCACGCCACCGTCGCGCTGTCGCTGGGGCTGGCCGCCGTGCTCGTGGCGCCCGCGGCGTGGCGCTGGGTGGTGGTGCCGTTCGCCGGGTTCGTGGCGACGTTCGTCGGTGCGGGCACGGTGGTGGGGCAGTGGCACCGTCCGGGTGACGTGCTCGCGGCCGTCGCGGTCTGCCTCGGCTGGACGGCGCTCGCGGTCGGTCTCGCGGCCCTGATCCAGCCCGGTGCGGCGCCGCGGCGTCCGGGGTGGGCGGCTCGTTCCTCGCTCGCGCTGGTCGGGTCGGCCGTCGTCGGGCTGATCTTCGTCGGCTGGGGCCTGCGCCCGGCCGACCACGACGTGAACCTCGTCCTCGCGGTGCTCGCGCTGGTGCCGATCGGCATCGCCAGCGCCGCCGCGCTCGCCTGGACCTCGGCCGTGGCCGACCGCCACCTGGCCTGACCCGCTCGCCGGTGCCGGGCCGGGGGTGCCGGCGCCGACGTACGCCGGGCTTCATTTCGTTCACTTGTGCACGAAATGAAGGCGTGGGGGCCGGGATTCCGCGGCGGCCCGCTGCATTTCGTTCACTTGCGCACGAAATGTGGGCGGGACCCCCGAGCCGTACGCCTCCGCTCGCACCCCTTCGCCCGCACCTCAGTCGGGCGGCGGCACCTTGGGGCTCAGCGACCAGCCGAGCCACCCCAGCAGCCCGAGCGGCACCTCGAACACGTGCGTGTAGAGCGCGAAGATCAGGACGCCGGCCGCGGCGGGGGCGGGCGGGGCGCCCCACGCGACGAGCACCGAGAGGGTGCCGGCCTCGGTGATGCCGAGCCCGCCCGGGGTGACGCCGACGGCGGTGAGCAGGCGGCCGATGGCGTACGCCGCGAACAGCTTGGGCAGCGGGATCTCGACACCGACCGCCTCCATCGTGCGCCAGAACAGCACGAAGTAGATCCCGAGGAAGCCCACCACCCCGAACGTCATCGGGAACCAGCCGTGGGCCGTGACGCTGGCGAGGCGGGAGCGCTGGTTCTGCAGCACCGTCGCGAGGTCGAGGCGCTGGCCCTTCTTCGGGCCGCGCCGCAGCCGGGCGAGCAGGTGCCCGACCCGTCGGTCGAGGAGGCCGCCGAGCTGGCGGGCGCGCTCGTCGCTGATGACCATGGCGATGAAGACCGCGAGCACGACCAGCGCGGTCACGCCGGCGGCGAAGGCGCCCTGGCGCACCGACTTCGGCAGCGCGGTCTGGTCCCGCGCGAGCACGACGATGCCGAGCAGCGGCAGGGCCACCCGGGCCAGGACGTTCCAGACCCCGGAGACGATGATCGAGGTCGAGATCGCCATCCGCGAGAAGCCCCAGCTGCGGCCGAACAGGTAGGTCACGGCCACGCCCGCCGCGCCTCCGCCGGGCAGCATGTTGCCGACGGCCGAGCCCGAGACGTTCATCATCAGGGCCTTGCTGTGCGACAGGCCGGGCAGGGAGCCGGTGAGGGTGAAGGTGTAGCACCACAGCCCGAGCACCATCCAGCCGAACAGCTCCAGGGCGGAGGCCGGGCCGACCGACCCGAGGTGCGTGCCGATCTTGGCCCAGGTGGTGTCGGCGAAGTAGGGCAGGCCGAAGGCGATGATCGCCATCGCGAGGCCGAGCCCGAGCACGGCCTGCAGCACGGTGCGCGGTGTCGGCTTCGGGAAGGTGGTCTCGGGGGCCGGTGCCGGCGCGCGGCTGGCCGGGCTCACGGCAGCCCGGCGAACACGTCGGAGGCGACCGGCCCGGTGTGGGCGCGGTCGAGGTACCACTCCCGGCGGAAGACCAGGTCGAACAGCGGCCGCGGGATCTTCAGCAGCATCCCGACCGTGCGGTCGGCGCCGCCGTCGGCCGAGGACTGCGACGCGTGCGCGCGCAGCGAGGCCCGCTTGGCCCGGACGAAGCGCCGGACCGGGATGCGGTGGGTGATGTCGGCCCGGGCGCTGTAGGCCCGCTCGAACGACGACAGGTCGAACTCCGGCGGGAAGCGATAGACCTTGGTCAGCAGCCGCAGCACCCGCACCAGCAGGTCGCGCGGCACCGTGGCCTCGAGAACCCTTGGTGTGCCTGCGATCTCGGCGGCACGAGCACCCACCTCGTGCACCCGCACGTGGTCGCGATGGCCGTAACCGCCGTTCGGGTCGTACGTCAGCAGCACCTCGGCCTGCTCCTCGCCGAGGATGCCGGCGAGCCGCTGGGCGGCCTCCTCGACCGGCGCCCGCACGAACCGGGTGCGCCCCGGTGGGTCGGGCAACAGCTCCTCGCCGCTGCCGCTGTCGGCGTAGCCCAGCCACTCGGTGCGGGCGACCCCGAGCACCGCGGCGCTGGCCTCGAGCTCGGCGCGGCGGTGCGCCGCCAGCCCGCCGCCGGCGGTGAAGTCGGTCGAGGCCAGACCCAGCTCGCCGTCGGTCGCGACGACCAGGACCACCCGGTGCCCCTCGGCCGCGGCGCGCGCCATCGTCCCCGAGGTCAGCAGGGCCTCGTCGTCGGGGTGGGCGTGAAAAGCCACGAGGGTGTAGGGCATCACGCGACAGTCTCGCAGCATGACATCCTCGGACGGGTGAGGGTCGCGCTGCTGTCGGACTGCTACCTGCCGCGGCTCGGCGGCATCGAGGTGCAGGTGCACGACCTCGCCCGCTCGCTGCGCCAGGCCGGCCACGAGGCCGTGGTCGTCACCGCCACCCAGGGCCCCGACGAGCCGATCGACGACGTGCCGGTCGAGCGCCTCGCGATCCCGCTGCCCGGCGGCGTGCCGGTGAATCCCCTTGCGCCGCCGAAGGTTCGGCGGCTGCTGCTCGACGGCGGGTTCGACGTGGCGCACGTGCACATGGGGGTCGTGAGCCCGTTCGCGATGGACTCGATGCGGGTCGCGCTGGGTGTCGGCATCCCGACCGTCGCGACCTGGCACTGCGTGCTGGCGCACGCCGCCCCGCTCGTCGACGCCGCCGGCTACGTCGAGCGCTGGGCCGACCGCGGCGCCGAGCTCACCGCCGTGTCGCAGGTCGCCGCCGCGCCGCTGCGCCGGATGAGCGGCGGCGCGCCGGTCTCGGTGCTGCCCAACGGGATCGACGTCGCACGCTGGTCGCCCGGGCCGCGGCCGGAGGCGTCGACCGGCTCGCTGCGCGTCGTCACCGCGATGCGGCTCGCGCTGCGCAAGCGCCCGCTCGACCTGGTCAAGGTGGTGGCCCGCGCCCGCGAGCTGGCGCCCGGTGCCGACCTGCGCCTGGAGATCCTGGGGGAGGGACCGCAGCGGCGCCGGCTCGAGGCCTGGTCGGCCCGGCACGGGGCGCAGGAGTGGCTGTCGCTGCCGGGCCGGGTGACCCGCGAGGAGCTGCACCGGCGCTACCTCGCCTCCGACGTCTACGTGGCGCCCGCCGAGCTCGAGGCGTTCGGCATCGCGGCGCTCGAGGCGCGGGCGAGCGGCCTGCCCGTGGTCGGGCCGCGCCGCAGCGGCATCACCGAGTTCGTCGCCGACGGCCGCGACGGGCTGCTGGTCGACGACGACGAGCAGTTCGCGCAGGCCCTGGCCCGGCTCGCGACGGACGCCGACCTGCGCGACCGGCTGGGGGCGTACGCCCGCTCGACCCCGGTGCGCCAGGACTGGGGCGAGGTCGTCGCGCAGACCGTGCAGGCGTACGGTCGGGCCCGGGCTTGATCGGGGGAAGGACCGAGGATGGCGGACGCAGGCGTGCTGGTGCGCGGGGTCGACGGGTCGGGGAGCGACTGCGTCGAGGTCGCGCTGGAGCACGGCGCCGACCCGCGCGCGGTGCTCGCCGACGCCGGGTGGGAGGTCGTGAGTCTGGTCAGCATCGGGCGGCAGCCGGGGGGCGAGATCGAGCTGGACTTCCGGGTGCGCCGTCGCCGGGCTCACGCCGCGGCCGCGCCGGTCGCCCCGCGCGTCGAGGTCAGCGCGGCCGAGGCCGCGGGGGCGGTGCGCAAGCAGCGGGTGGCGGCCTACGCCGTGGTGCGCAGCGAGCGCGGGCTGCTGCTGACCGAGTTCTCCGCGCGCACCGCGCGGCCGGGCACCTGGGGGCTGCCGGGCGGCGGGGTCGAGCCGGGCGAGGAGCCCGACCAGGCGGTCGTGCGCGAGGTGTGGGAGGAGTCGGGGCAGCACATCCGGCTCGAGGAGCCGCTCGACGTGCTCAGCCAGCACTGGGTCGGGCGCGCGCCCGACGGGCTGGTCGAGGACTTCCACGCCGTGCGCCTGGTCTATCGGGCGTGGGTCGAGGAGCCGACCGACCCGGTGGTGCACGACGTGGGAGGCACCACCGAGTCGGCCGCGTGGGTCGAGGAGCACGAGCTTGCCGGTCTGCCGGTCAGTCCGTGGGTCGGTGCTCTGCTCGCCGAGCCCGCACGCTGAGCGACACGACCCCCAGCAGCACGAAGATCACGCCGAGCGCGATCCCGGCGACGGGCAGCGCGGTGGACCACTCGAGGTCGATGTCGGTCGTGAGGCGTACGCCCGCGAGGACGGCCACGACCAGCGCCAGCAGTCCGGCGAGCGTGGTGGTCGGCGCGGGGCCGGAGATCCACTGCGGCTCGGGCGGGGCGGCGCCCTGGGAGTGCGGTGGTGCGTGGTCGGGATGGTCGGTGTGGTCGGTGGCCCGCGGCAGCGGGGTGGTCCGGTCGCTCATCGCGTCGTCCTCTCGATGGTGATGACGCCGAGCCCGACGCGGGCGTCGACGGTGAGGGTCGGGGTGCCGGTGCCGACGGTGACGGTGCGGGTGCGGCCGAGACCGCCGTCGTCGACCTCCCACGGGTCGCCGGGCCAGCCGGAGCTGATCTGTCCCGCGCCGACCTGGGCGCGGACCCGCACGGTCAGGTCGTCGGGCACGACGATGCGCAGCTCGCCGGCGCCCACGTGGCTGGTGAGCGTGCCGGTGGCCTGCTGCGGGGTGAGCGCGGCGAGGTCGAGCCGCGCGGTGCCGGAGGACAGGTCGTACGACTGGCTCGCCACCGTCGTCGGCTGCCACCGGGCGTTGCCGTGGGGACCGGTGAGCGCCACGTCGGTGGGGAAGGCGGCCGCGACGGCGGTCCCGGCCGCGAGCACCAGGGCGATCGCGCCGGCGGCGACCGCCCGGCGGCCGAGCAGCCCCGCCACGAGCGCACCGAGCGCGACGACCGCGGTGGCCGCGACCCATCCGAGCCGGTCGGCGACCGTGCCGAGGTCGGTGCCGCGGGTCAGCATGGTCGTGGCGGCGCCGGCGATCGCGGCGAGGCCCAGGACGAGCAGGGTGAACCCGCCGGGGAGGGTGCGCCGGCGCGGACGCGGCTCCGGCGGCGGGGCCTGCCACCGCGGCGCGGTGGCGGGGAAGGTGGGTGCCCCGCCCCCCGGTCCGCCCGGCCCCCCGAGACCGGGCGGAGCGGGGGCGGGAGTCGTGGTGGCGTGCGTCCCCGAGGGGGTGGCGCCCGCCGAGGTGGTGGCGCTCTCCCAGGTGCTGACGCCGGCCGAGCGAGCGCCGGCCGAGCGAGCGCCGGCCGAGGGGACGCCGGCCGAGGGGGAAGGTGCGGTGGGGGTGGAGGTGGCGCCGGCGTACGGGCTCGGGGTGGCGGGTCGGTTGCGGCTCAGCACGAACCAGACGGCGCCCGCGACCACCACCAGCGGCAGGAGCGGGCCGGGGCCGCCCCAGCCCCAGGCCCAGCCGAAGCCGCTGGTGACCACGACGATCGCGACGATCATCAGCACCACCGCGCCGACGTCACCGGTCCGCAGGCCGCGCTCGAGGAGGATCGTGCCCTGCCGGTCGGGCAGCAGGAGCCAGGCGACGAGGTAGAGCGGGACGCCGATGCCGAAGGTGAGCCCGAGCAGCACGAACGCAGCCCGGACGATCAGCGGGTCCACCCGCAGCCGCTCGGCCAGCCCCGCGCAGACGCCGCCGATCCAGCGGTCCTCGGCGCGGAACAGGCCGCTGCCGCGCAGGCTGGCGAAGAAGCGGTCCAGGGGGTCGCGCGGTGCGGCGCCGGGGCCGGTCTGCGGCGGCTCGAGGCGCGTCGCGCCGTGCGGCTCGGTGGGAGGGACGGACGAGGTCATGGCAGCACTCTGCTGCCGGTCGGCCCGTGCGCGACATGAGGTTCGACCCTGACGCGCCCCTGATCCCACCCTGAGCGGCCGGGGAACCGGGCCGTCGGTGGGTCAAGATGGAGGCATGACGACCCGTCCCGGCGCGCCCGCGCTGCCGAGCGCGCCCGCGGCGCCAGGCGCGCTGCCGGAGCGGCCGCCGCTGCGCCGCCCGCCGCACGGGCGGATGCTCGCCGGCGTGTGCCGCGGGGTGTCGGTGCACCTGGGGATCCCGGTGGTGCCGCTGCGGATCGCGACGTTCGTGGGCGTGGTGGTGTTCGGGGCGGGTGTCGTGGTCTACGGGTTCCTCTGGCTGACGATGCCGGTCGGTGACCAGGGCGTCGCCGAGGAGGACGCTGCCCTGATCGACCGGCGCTCGCTGTCGACGCGCTGGGTCGTGCTGGGCGGCGTGCTGCTGGCGCTGGCTGGGATCAGCACGCTGGTCATCGGCTCCACGATCAACCCCTCTGCGGTGCTCCCGCTGCTCGCGATCGTCGCCGGCCTGCTGCTGAGCTGGTCGTTGCTCGACGGGCGGCGCCGCCAGCACTGGCTGGCCGGCACCGACCTCGCGCGCGGCGAGTCGCTGCTGCGCGTGGGGCTCGGGGCAGCGCTGGTGCTCGGCGGGATCGCGGTGCTCATCTCCGGCGGCCGCGGCCTCGGCGGGCTGCGCGACGTGCTGCTCGCGACGCTCGTGGTGCTCGTGGGCGTGACGCTGCTGGTGGCGCCGTTCGCGATCCGGCTGTTCGAGGACTTCCGCCGCGAGCAGACCGAGCGCATCCGGGTCACCGAGAAGGCCGACATCGCCGCCCACCTGCACGACTCGGTGCTGCAGACGCTCGCGCTGATCCAGCGCCGCGCCGACGACCCGGCGGCGGTCCAGCGGCTCGCACGCGGCCAGGAGCGCGAGCTGCGGCAGTGGCTGTTCGCCGACGCCGCGCCGGCGGGCGCGACCCTGGCCACGGCCGTACGCTCCACGACCGACGAGATCGAGGACCAGCTCGGGGTGCCGGTCGACCTGGTCGTCACCGGCGACCGGCCGCTCGACGAGCACGGCGCGGCGCTGGTGGCCGCGGTGCGGGAGGCGGTGTCCAACGCCGTACGCCACGCGGCCCCGCCCGTGTCGGCGTACGTCGAGGTGGGGCCGGGCGAGACCGAGGCGTTCGTGCGAGACCACGGCGCCGGGTTCGACCCTGACGCGGTGCCCGCCGACCGGCTGGGGGTGCGCGAGTCGATCGTGGGCCGGATGGAGCGGCACGGCGGGAGCGCCGAGGTGCGCCGGCGGGAGGACGGGACGGAAGTGGTGCTGAGGCTGCCTCATATGAGCGGCGAGGAGCGCGCAGCGCAGGGTGGCGGCGAGGAACGAGCCGCCGGCCGGAGCGGAGTGCGACCGAGCGCGACAGAGGGTATGAGCGGCGAGGAGCGCGCAGCGCAGGGTGGCGGCGAGGAACGAGTGGCGCAGGGTGGCGGCGAGGAACGAGCCGCAGCGCAGGGTGGCGGCGAGGAGGAGAGCGGATGAGCGGCGAACCGGTCCGGGTGGTGCTGGTGGACGACCACCGGATGTTCCGGTCGGGGGTCAAGGCCGAGCTGGACGACAGCGTCGAGGTCGTGGGCGAGGCGCCCGACGTGGATCGGGCGATCGAGGTGATCCGCGAGGTGCGGCCCGACGTCGTGCTGCTCGACGTGCACCTGCCCGGCGGGTCGGGTCGCGGCGGCGCGGACGTACCCCCTGGGTGTGCGGGCGTCGAGACCGACAAGGGTCGGCCGGTGCGATTCCTGGCGCTGTCGGTGAGCGACGCTGCTGAAGACGTGATCGCCGTGATCCGTTCTGGCGCAAGGGGATACGTCACCAAGACCATCTCGCCGACCGACCTGGTCAGCGCGATCCACCGGGTGGCGGAGGGGGACGCGGTGTTCTCGCCGCGGCTGGCCGGGTTCGTGCTCGACGCGTTCGGCGCGGCGGCGGGCGAGATCGCCGAGGTGGATGAGGAGCTCGACCGGCTCTCGGCGCGCGAGCGCGAGGTGATGCGGCTCATCGCGCGCGGCTACCAGTACAAGGAGGTCGCCAAGGAGCTGTTCATCTCGGTCAAGACGGTCGAGACGCACGTGTCGTCGGTCCTGCGCAAGCTGCAGCTGTCCTCGCGGCACGAGCTGACCAGCTGGGCGATGTCGCGCCGCCTGCTCTGAGCGCCGGGCTGGGCTGGCGCGGGCGGCGGTTGTCGGTCCTGGCGTCTACGGTCGGCCCGTGCTGACCACCGACTGGCGGAGCGACTTCCGCAGGCTGTGGTTGGCGTACGCCCTCGGCCAGATCGGCTCCGGCGTCGCCACGGGCGGTCTGGCGCTGGTCGCGGTGCTCACCCTGGCGGTGGCCGACTGGCAGGTGTCGGTGCTCGGTGCGGTCTAGGCGATCACGACGGCGCTGGTCGCGCTGCCGCTGGGCAGCCGCATCGAGTTCCGCCGAAAACGCCCGGTGATGATCGCGGCCGACCTGCTCGCGGCCGCGGCTCTGCTGTCGGTGCCGGTGGCGTGGTGGCTCGGGCGCCTGACGTTCGCCCAGCTGTGCGTGGTGGGGGCGCTGCAGGTGCTCGCGACCGTGTCGTTCGCCGCGGCGGCGGGGGCGCACCTCAAGGGGCTCGTCGCGCCGGACGCCCGCGTCTGGGCGCAGTCGCGGCTCGACAGCACGATGTGGGGAGGCTTCACGCTGGGCCCACCCGCGGGCGGGGCGCTCGCGAGCGCGTTCGGGCCGGTGCTGGTGCTGGCGGTCGACGCGGTGAGCTACCTGGGTTCGGCGCTCGGGATCCGGCGGCTCCGCAGCCCCGAGCCCGACCCTCCGGCGCGGCAGGCCGACCAGCACTGGCGGGCCGAGATGGCGGCCGGCTGGCGCTTCGTGCTCGGTCACCCGGGGCTGCGGGCACTGTTCTGCAACGCCCTGCTGTTCGGCGGCGGGGTCATGCTCATCTCGCCGCTGCTGGCCGTGCTCGTGCTGCGCGACCTGGGGCTGGCGCCGTGGCAGTACGGCCTGCTGCTCGGCGTCTCGGGGCTCGGCGGACTGGTCGGCGCGACGCTGGCGCCGCGAGCCGTGCGGTGGTGGGGAGAGCGGGCGGTGCTGCTGGGGGCCGGCACCCTCCGGGCCGTCTGGATGCCGCTGCTGGTGGTCGCGCCGCCCGGCACCGCCGGGTTCGTGCTGGTCACCGCGGCCGAGACCTTGCTGCTGTTCTTCGCCGGGTTGTTCAACCCCACGTTCGCGTCGTACCGGATGACGGTGCCCCCGACGAGCTGATGTCGCGGGTCGGGATGTCGTGGTCGGTGGCGACCCGAACCGTGCAGCCGCTGTTCATCGCGCTGGGCGGGCTGGTCACGGCGCTGGCGGGGTTGCGCACCGGGATCGCGGTCGGGGCGGGGGTGCTGCTCGTGACCGGTGCGCTGTTGCCGTGGCGTGCCACGGCGGACGGTGCGCGTCGCTAGGCTCCGCAGCAATGAAGGTGGTCTACGACATCCTCGTCATCGTGCACCTGCTCGGCATGGCCGCGCTGGTCGGTGGCTGGTTCGCCGTGGCCGCCTCGCCGCGGGTCAGCGCGCTCATGACCTGGGGCGCCCGTGCGCAGCTGCTCAGCGGTGTCGTGCTCGTCGGTCTAGGCGAGAGCGCCAGCGCGCTCGACAAGGTGCTCGACCACAACAAGGTCGGGCTGAAGCTGCTGATCGCCGTCGCGGTGCTGGCGTGCGCCGAGATGGGGCGCGGACGCCAGCAGCGCGGCGGCCGGGCGATCGGCCTCGCCAACGCCGCCGGCTACCTCGCGGTGCTCAACGTGATCGTGGCCGTCGGCTGGCCCTGAACCGCCCCCTCGTAGCATGCAGCGGTGCTGCTGATCACCGCCAACGTCAACGGAATTCGCGCCGCGGCGCGACGCGGCGGACTCGCCTGGCTCGCCGCCCAGGAGCCCGATGTGCTCTCCCTCCAGGAGGTCCGCGCGACCCGCGACCAGCTCGAGTCCGCGCTCGCCGGGACGCCGTTCGCAGACTGGCACCTGGCGTACGCCGAGGGCGTGTCGGGACGGGCCGGCGTGGCGGTGCTGAGTCGGGGGCCGATCGCTCGGACCGCCGTGGACCTGCCGGTGGCGCAGGGGCAGGGCCGCTGGATCGAGGCCGAGGTGCAGGTGCCCGGTGGGCCCGCGCTGACGGTGCTTTCGGCGTACGTCCACACCGGCGAGGCGGGGACGCCGGTGCAGGAGGAGAAGTTCGCGCTCCTCGATGCGATCGGTGGGCGGCTGGAGGAGCTGCGCGACCAGCACGTGGTGCTCACCGGCGACCTCAACGTCTGTCACACCGCTCGAGACCTGAAGAACTGGAAGGGGAACCGCGGCAAGGCCGGCTTCCTCCCGGAGGAGCAGGAGCGGCTGACGGGCTGGGCCGAGCGCGGCTGGGTGGATCTCGGCCGGCGGCAGGCGGGTGACGTCGACGGGCCCTACACGTGGTGGTCGTGGCGCGGGAAGGCGTTCGACAACGACGCGGGATGGCGCATCGACTACGCCATCGCCAGCCCGCCCCTCGCCGAGCGCCCGGTCGAGGTCGTCGTGGGGCGCGCGCCGACCTACGCCGAGCGGTGGAGCGATCACGCGCCGCTGGTGGTGCGCTGGTCGTAGCGCGGCGTGCGCGCGGGCGCCGGCGCCCCGGCGCTCGAACCGGGTGACTTCGTGGGCGGCTCTTCACTGGGGCGCGTGGTGCACCACCCCGTCTCGGAAGCGAGCTCCGAGCGTTGTCAGTGGTGTCTGGTATAGGCCCATGATGCTCGAATTCCGCTGAGAGCGAACAAGATTCAGGTTCTCAAACCCTTGACATGACTCGTACGCGTGTTCGATGATGGGCGCATCGCCCGGACCTGGCGTCCGCGGCGGGCACCGGGTCGAGGGGCGGCCCGCAGGGCTTCGGGGAAGGGGGCCAGGGGCATGGAGCACATGGCAGATCCGCCGCAGCGTCCCGTCCGGCTGCCTCCCGCCAGCGAGTCCACCGTGCCGGCTCCTGCGCCCGGTGCCGGCGTCGACCTCTTGCAGCGGCTGACCGACGTGCTGGAGGAGGTCGCGGCCGCGCCGGCCGTGCTGCACCAGCTGTCCGAGGATCAGCTGACCCAGCTGGGTCAGGCCGGGCTGAGCATGACGCGCAAGGGTGAGTCGTTGCTGGTCGCGGTGACGGTGGAGGCGATCAGTCGCGGCGTGGTGCGCGAGTCGGTCGCGGCCAACGCGTGCCAGTGGGTCCAGTGGCTCGGGCCGGGGGTCGAGCCGAGCCAGGCGCGGCGCGTGGCTGTGGTGGCCGAAGAGATCGCGATGTCGACGGGCCTGGTGCCGTTCGTGCATCCCGATGCTGGTGACGGCCCCGACGCAGACGACGGTGCGAACGAGTCGGCCGGCGACAGCGTCGAGGAGGTGGACCCGGTCGTGCTGTCCGACCCCACCGGTCGCGCCCTGCTGGCCGAGGTCGTCTCGGGCGACGTGGTGAGCGTCCGGGCCGCCGCTTCCGCGCTGCGCGAGGCGCCGAAGATCACGCCGCTGCTGCCGACCGCGTCGCGGGCCGAGGTGCTGTCGTGGTTCCTGGCGCTGGGCGACGACGCCACAGATGCCGACCGCCGCTCGTTGACCAAGCAGCTGATCGGGCGCTACGACCCCGAGCAGCTGGACCGGTCCGAGGAGGCGGCGCAGCGCGCGGAGTCGCTGACGATGTACGAGCTTCCGTCCGGCCTCGTGCGGCTCGTCGCTGAGCTGTCCCCGGGCAACGCCGCGATCGTCGCGCAGGCGATCGGTCAACTGTCTGCACCGGACCCGATGCACTGCCCCGGCGCGCGGCCGGGCATAGGCGCCTCGGGTGCTGGTGCGGGTGGGGCCGCGAGTGCCGGTGCGGGTGCCGGTGCGGGTGCCGGTGCGGGTGCGGCGGACGGCGCCGCCCGGCCTCGCGGGGCCGACCAGGACCGTCCTCGCGGGACACGTTCGCCGGACCAGGCTCGTCCCCGTCCGGCCGGGACGGCGGGAGCGCTCTCTCAGGACACGCCTGGCCGAGGCTCGCCTCCGGCCGAGGGGCAGGAAGCGGCGGATCGAGAACCCCCGGTGACCGGATCACCGCCAGGAGGGCTGCCGGCGGATCCGGTCGCGCGGGAGAAGCCGAGATCGCCGGACAACGCGGAGTGTCCGGAGCAGGCGGAGCAGTGGGGAACTTCGGGGTCGCCGAAGAACTCGGCAGCGCAAGACAGCACGGAAGCGCCGGATCAGCCGGAGGCGCCGGAGGAGCGTGGGCCGGTGCGCGATCCGCGGAGTGCGCCGAAGCGGCGGGCGGATGCGTTCATGGAGCTGGTGCAGCGGGCTGCTGCTGCGCTGCCCGGCGCCGGAAAGGGTTCGGTGACCTCGCACCCGAAGGTCGTGGTCACGGTCGGGCTGGAGACGCTGCAGGGTGTCCCGGGTCCGTTCGAGGGGTCGAGCGTCGGGGTGCGGTTCCTGCCCGGCACCGGCCGCACGCAGGCCGGGGAGCTGCTCGCCGGTTCGATGCTGCGCCGGTTGGCCTGCGACGCGGGAGTGATCCCGGCGGTGCTGGGCTCGCACGGTGGGATCATCGACCTCGGCCAGGAGGAGCGGCTGTTCGTCGGCCGTGCCCGCACCGCGGTGGTCCATCGTGACCGGTGCTGCACCTTCCCCGGGTGCGACCGGCCGCCGGACTGGTGCGAGGTGCACCACCTGGTGCCGTGGTGGGCCGGCGGCCCGACCGACGTGGACAACGGGGCGCTGCTGTGCTCGCGGCACCACACGATCGTGCACCGCGACGGTCTGCTCGGGCGGCTGGTCGACGGCCGGGTCGTCTGGGACCTGACCAAGGGCCGCCTCGACCAGCTCACGCCGATGCTTCGGCCCCGGACCGACCCGCCTCGCCGCGCCGGATGAGGCGTCCGGGGCACCTGGTCAAGCCTCGGCGGCCCCAGGGCGCCGAGGCCCACTGCGTCTGAGGCCCTGGGCGCCAGAGGTCCACTGCGTCTGAGGCCCTGGGCGCGAAGTCCCAGGCGTCAGAGCCGCTGGGCGCCAAGGTCCAGGCGTCAGACCCTCACGGCGTCAGACCCCCCACAGCGTCACGGGGTCAGGGCGTCAGGACGACCTTGAGGCACCCGTCGTCCTTGTTCATGAACGTGTCGTACATCTCCGGTGCGTCCTCGAGACTCACCCGGTGGGTCGCCAGCTGCTCGAGGCCGAGCACGTCGTCGGGCTGCCGGGCGATGTCGAGGAGCTCGTCGGTCCACCGGCGGACGTGGCACTGGCCCATCCGCAGCGCGATGCCCTTGTCGAACATCTGCATCATCGGCAGCGGGTCGGCCATCCCGCCGTAGACACCGCTGATCGACACCGTGCCGCCGCGCCGCACGGCCGAGATCGCCGTGGTGAGCGCCGCGAGCCGGTCGATGCCGGCCTTCTCGATGGCCGTACGTGCGAGCGGGCCGGGCAGGCGACTCGCCCCCGCGATCACCTTCTCCGACACGGGGTTCCCGTGCGCCTCCATGCCGACGGCGTCGAGCACGCTGTCCGGCCCACGACCGTCGGTGAGCTCGCGCAATGTCTCCGCGACGTCCTTGACCCCCTGGAGGTCGACCACCTCCGCGCCGGCGGCGGCCGCCTTGGTCAGCCGGTCGGGCACCAGGTCGACCCCGATCACCCGCTCGATGCCCCGGTGCTTGGCCGCCCGCACGGCCAGCTGCCCCACCGGGCCGAGCCCGAGCACGGCGAGGGTCCCGCCCTCGGGGACGTCGGCGTACTCCACGCCCTGCCAGGCCGTCGGGAGGATGTCGGACAGATAGAGGAACCGCTCGTCGGAGTGCTCCTGCGGCAGCCGCACGGGGCCGAAGTCGGCGTGCGGCACGCGCACCCGCTCGGCCTGCCCGCCGGGCACCGAGCCGTAGAGGCTGCTGAACCCGAACAGGCTCGCGCCCTTGTCCTGCTGCACGTTCTGCGTCGTCTCGCACTGCGCGAACAGCCCGCGCTCACACATCCAGCAGTGGCCGCAGGAGATGTTGAACGGCACGACCACCCGGTCGCCGACCGAGAGGTTCTGCACGCCGCTGCCGACCTCCTCGACCACGCCCATGAACTCGTGGCCGAGCACGTCGCCGGGGCTCAGGTACGGCTTGAGCACGTTGTAGAGGTGCAGGTCCGACCCGCAGATCGCGGTCGAGGTGACCCGCACGATCGCGTCGGTCGGTTCCTGCAGCACCGGGTCGGGAACCTCCTCGACCCGGACGTCCTGAAGTCCCTGCCAGGTGAGTGCTCGCATGGTCGGACCATAGGCACGAGCCCCCGCTCGGGTCGCCACCCGTCCGGGTGCGTTGTGCGACGGGCCGGATCCGTACGGTCGAGGCATGGTCGATGCAGACGTCACCGCCGCCGCGCCCGTCGCGCTCGTTGTCGGGGGGTCCCGCGGACTCGGGTTGCTCGCCGCACGCGAGCTGCAGCGCCGCGGTCACCAGGTCGTGATCGCCGCCCGTGACGCGGCCGAGCTCGACCGCGCCGCAACGGATCTCGCGCGCACGGGGGAGGTGACGACGCACGTCTGCGACGTCCGCGACGCCGACGAGGTGCAGCGCCTCGTCGACCGGGTCGAGGAGCGGACCGGGCCCATCCGGGTCGCGCTCACCGTCGCCGGCATCATCCAGGCCGGACCGGCCGAGGCGATGACCCTCGAGCACTTCCGCGACGCGATCGACACCATGACGTGGGGCCCGATCCACGTCGCGTGGGCGGTGCTGCCGCGCATGCGAGCACGTCACCGCGGCGCCATCGGCACGGTCACGTCCGTCGGCGGCATGGTGTCACCGCCGCACCTGTTGCCTTATGCGACAGCGAAGTTCGGCGCCGTCGGGTTCTCCGACGGGCTGGCCGCCGCCCTGTCGGGCACGGGCGTCACCGCCACGACGATCGTGCCGGGTCTGATGCGCACCGGCTCGCACCTGCGTGCGCAGTTCACCGGCGACGCGGCCAAGGAGTACGCCTGGTTCGGCCCCGGCGCGTCGCTGCCCGTGCTGTCGATGGACGCCGAGCGCGCCGCAAGGCGCATCGTCGACGGGGTGCTCGACGGCAAGCCGATGGTCACCCTGACGCCGCTCACCTGGGTGGGGATCCGGGTGCGCGGCCTCGCCCCCGCCACGACCACCCGCGTGATGGGCCTGGTCGGGCGGCTGCTGCCGGACTCCTCCGGGCCGGCGACCGACGGCGCCGTGGAGGGCCGCCACGCCCGCCGCGACCTCGGGTCGCGCGTGGTGAACACGCTGACGACGCTCGGTGACCGCGCGGCCGGTCGCAACAACGAGAAACCCTCACCGTCGGTCGACCCGTAGCAGTCGACCCGTAGCAGTCGACCCCATAGCAAGGGCTGCGAGCCGGACCCGCGGCCGCACAATCACAACCGACCAATACTTTCGCCTGCCGAACCCTCAGGCGTGCCAACCTGATTCGTCGACTCCGCCCGGAATGTCACCGTCGGGGGAGTAGGGCGTGCGCGTCAGCCGGAACGACCCGAGATCGAGGTGCACGCCAGGGGTGCCGCGCCCGATCACCCGCAGCGTCTCGCCGGCCCAGTAGTCGTCCTGACCCACCCAGGTGCCGTCGCCGGAGGGCACGAACCGGGAGCCTCGACCGCCGCCGGGAGCGCCCAGGTCGAGCACGTCGCCCGGGCGGGCCGAGATCACGAAAGGCCTTGGGCCCCAGAACCATTCGCCGACAAGGTCGAGGTGATCGGTCGCCTCGGTGTGCCACGGTTCGGGTGCCTCGGGCCCGTGCGTCTCGAGCAGGTCGAGCAGGTCCCACCCGAGCGCGGGCGAGGGCCCGCTCGTGGAGCTCGTCAGCAGCGACACCCCGGTGCCGGTGGCCGGGTCGACGGCGACCACCGCCTGGAAGCCGGGCATGGACCCGCCGTGGCCGACGTACCGCTTGCCGTCGCGGTTGAACACGTCCAGGCCTAGCCCGTACGCCCTCGTCCACGGCTGCCCTGGCGTGTCCCACACGACGCCGGGCACCTGCATGGCCGTGCGCAGCTCGTCGTCGAGCACCCGCGGGTCGCCGGCGGCGAGGAACGTCGCCCACCGCGACAGGTCGTCGACGGTCGACCACAGCTGCCCGGCTGGCGCCATCGCGCCGGTGTCCTGCTCGGGCTCGACGTGCCGCAGGTCGGCGTAGGGGTGCACGCCCAGACCCTGCGCGGCGGGCGAGGCGGCGCTGTACGTCGTGCGCGCCATCCCCAGCGGCGCGAGCACCTCGTCGGCCAGCACGGCGTCCCACCGCCGCCCGCGCACCTGCTCCACGAGGCGACCGAGAACCGCGAATCCCACGTTGCTGTAATGGAATCGGCGTCCCGGGTCGTGGGTCAACCGGATGCTCGGCAGCAGCTCTTCCCAGCTCACGCCGGGGGAGCGCTCCCACCACGGACCGGTCGTCTCGGCGAACAGGCCGCTGGAGTGGCCGAGCAGCGCGGTGACCGTCACGCCGTCGAGCGCAGGGTCGAGCTCGGGCAGGTGGCGGCGGATCGGGTCGGTCAGGGTCACCGAGCCGTCGGCGACCAGCCGCAGCACCCCGACACCGACCATGGTCTTGGTGATCGACCCGATGCGGAACTGCGTGTCCGCCGTCGCCGCAGCGCCGCCCGCGCGACCGTCGACCGTCCCCACGGCGGCCGACCAGACGATCTCGCCCCGCCGCACCAGTGCGGCCGTCACCGCGGGGAGGCGACGCTCGCGCTGCTCGCGCGCGAGGCGTACGTCGAGGTGGTGGCGGGCGACATCCAGCGCGCTGCTCATGGGCCGCGAGCATAGGCAGCCGCCGGCGCCGCCCGCATGCGCATCCAGCGTCGCGCGAGTGGCGCGCGCCTGCCCACGCGACGCCGCGCCCCACGGCGCGGGTCGGCACCACCTGCGCCGAGCGGGCGGGAAGCTTCGCAGGAAACTACTTGCCGTTATGGAAAGTAGATGCTTCGATGGAACCACGAACCCCCGACAGGAGATGCGCGACATGGACGACCGCGACACCACCCTGACCCCCGACGAGGCGCGGCGGCGCCTCGACCTCGACGCGGCCACGCCTCTGGCGACGACGGCCGATCGCCGCCTGCACGCGGGATCGACCGCGCTGTTCGGCGTCGGGCTGGGCGTGCTGGCGGTGCTGAGCAACGTGGTGGACGGACTCGTCGCCAGCGCGGTGTCCGGCATCGTGGCTGCGGCGCTGCTCGGCCTGCTGGTGTGGGCCGACGGCCGGGCGCGCACGGTTCCCCGCCGCGCCCGGTTGATCTCGCGTGCGGGAGTCGGCGCCTCGTTGCTCGTCGGCCTGGTCGCGGTGCTCCCGTGGCTCAACCTGCGAGCCCAGGACCAGCCGATCACGTGGGCGGTCGCCCTCGCCGCCATCACGGTCATCGCCCTGCCCTCGCTGGTCGCGGCCGCGCTGATCGGCCGAACGCGCGCATGACCAGGGCCTCCGAGGCGCACGCCCGCCATGAGCTCGACCCGGTCATCCACGCGCCGGTCCGGTTCAGCATCGTCGCCGCCCTCAACGGGGTCGACGAGGCCGAGTTCGCCGCCGTGCGCGATGCCGTGGAGCTGAGCGACTCGGCGCTGTCGAAGCAGGTCAGCCAGCTCGAGCAGGCGGGCTACGTCAAGGTGCGCAAGGGCTACGTCGGCAAGCGGCCGCGCACCTGGCTGCGGCTGAGCGCGGCGGGGCGGAGGGCGTACGCCGCGCACGTGCAGGCGCTGCGCGCCATCGTGGACGCCGCGCCACCCGACTGATCGACCGTCGCCGGTGCCCGTGGGCCCACGCTGGCCCACGCGGGCCGCGACGCCCGGCGTCGCTCAGCCCCGGGGTGAGATCCAGTAGCGGCGCGTGCCGTGGCGCACGTCCTCCAGCACCCCGCCGCCGGCCTCGATGGTGCGCCGCGACGGCTCGTTGCCGTCGTCGCACGTCACCAGCAACCGGTCGATGCCGATAGACCCGGCGTACGCGATCGCCTCGCGCAGCGCGTCCGTCGCTACGCCGCGGCCCCGGGCCGACGGGCGCACGCCGTAGCCGATGTGGCCGCCCTCCTCCAGCAGGTAGGCGTTGAGCTCGTGCCGCAGGTGCAACGAGCCCAGCACCCGGTCGGGCGCGACGTCGTCGACGATCCAGAACAGCGTGGCCGGCACGAAGCCCTCGGGCGGGTCGGTCAGGTTGCGGCGCTGCTGGTCCAGCCAGTCGCCGAAGGCCGGCTCGCTCGCCAGGTCGGCCCGCTCGAACCCGAACGCGGAGTACCCGTGCAGTGTCGCGTCGGCGTCGAACTCCGCGATGCCCTCCCACCACGACGCGTGCAGGCGCTTGCTCGGCTCGACCAGTCGGATCATGGGCCGGAGCGTAGCGAGGGTTGTCGGACCCCGGACGTACGCTGGTGCTCGCGATGACCAGCACCGACACCGACCTCTTCGGCGACCTCCCGCTGCCCGGGCTGAGCCCTGCCCAGGCGTCGGCCGGGCTGCCGCACCCCGACCTCGACGAGCACGGCCGCCCCACCGGCGACCAGCCCAGCGGCAGTCAGCTGACCGACGAGCCGCAGACCCGCGGCGACGCCGTGCTGCCCCCGGTCGACGAGCGTGGCGTCCCCGCCTGGGCGATCGACGGCACCCCGCCACCCGGCGACCAGGGCGGCAGTCCCGGCGGCCGCCCGGGCGCCCACGGCCGGCTGACCGGCGACCAGCTCCTCGAGGGGCTCAACCCCCAGCAGCGCGCGGCCGTGCTGCACCACGGCGGGCCGCTGCTCATCGTGGCGGGCGCCGGCTCGGGCAAGACCCGCGTGCTGACCCACCGCATCGCCTACCTGCTGGCCGAGCGCAACGTGCAGCCCGGGCAGATCCTCGCGATCACCTTCACCAACAAGGCCGCGGCCGAGATGCGCGAGCGGGTCGAGTTGCTGGTCGGCGGCGCCGCGCGCGCCATGTGGGTGTCGACCTTCCACTCCGCGTGCGTGCGCATCCTGCGCCGCGAGGCCGGCAAGCTGGGCATGAAGTCGACCTTCTCGATCTACGACGCGGCCGACAGCCAGCGCCTCATGGCGATGGTGCTGCGCGACATGGACCTCGACCCCAAGCGCTACCCCGCGCGGTCGTTCAGCCACGCCGTGAGCAACCTCAAGAACGAGCTGATCGACCACGAGACCGCCGCCAGCGACGCCCAGGCCGACGGCGCGACCGAGCGCGACCGCCTGGTGGCGCAGGCGTACGCCGAGTATCAGGCCCGGCTGCGCCAGGCCAACGCCTTCGACTTCGACGACCTGATCATGACCACGGTCAACCTGCTCCAGGTCTTCCCCGACGTCGCCGAGCACTACCGTCGCCGCTTCCGCCACGTGCTCGTCGACGAGTACCAGGACACCAACCACGCCCAGTACGTCCTCGTCCGCGAGCTCGTCGGTCACCAGGTCGACGACGCGGCCCAGGGGCAGGTCCCGCCGGCCGAGCTCGCGGTCGTGGGTGACGCCGACCAGTCGATCTACGCCTTCCGCGGCGCCACGATCCGCAACATCGTGGAGTTCGAGCAGGACTACCCCGAGGCCACGACGATTCTGCTCGAGCAGAACTACCGCTCCACGCAGACCATCCTCAAGGCCGCCAACGCCGTCATCGAGCGCAACCCCGACCGCCGCGAGAAGAACCTGTGGAGCGACTCCGGCGACGGCGAGCCGATCGTCGGCTACGTCGCCGACAACGAGCACGACGAGGCCTCCTTCCTCGCGCGCACCATCGACCGGCTCGCCGACGACCACGGCGTCAAGCCGCGCGACGTCGCCGTCTTCTACCGCACCAACGCCCAGTCGCGCGCGGTGGAGGAGGTGCTCGTGCGGGTCGGGCTGCCGTACAAGATCGTCGGCGGCACCCGGTTCTACGAGCGGCGCGAGGTCAAGGACGCCCTGGCCTACCTGCGGGTCGTCTCCAACCCCGCCGACACCGTCAACCTGCGCCGCATCCTCAACGTCCCCAAGCGCGGCATCGGCGACCGGGCCGAGGCGTGCGTCGCGGCGCTCGCCGAGCGCGAGCGCATCCCGTTCGTCGCGGCGCTCGGCCGGCCCGAGGACGCCCCCGGCATCGCCACCCGGTCGGTCACCGCGGTCCGCGGCTTCACCACCCTGCTCGAGGGCCTCGGCCAGACCCGCGACTCCGGCGCCGGCGTCGCCGAGCTGCTCGAGGCGATCCTCGACCGCTCGGGCTACCTCGCCGAGCTGCGCGCCAGCCACGACCCGCAGGACGAGACCCGCATCGAGAACCTCGCCGAGCTCGTCGCCGTGGCCCGCGAGTTCGACGAGACCTACCCCGAGGGCAGCCTCGAGGACTTCCTGGAGCAGGTCTCGCTGGTCGCCGACTCCGACGAGATCCCCGACGAGGGCGACGACAACGGCGTGGTCACCCTGATGACGCTGCACACCGCCAAGGGTCTGGAGTTCCCCGTCGTCTTCCTCACCGGCCTCGAGGACGGCACGTTCCCGCACCTGCGCTCGCTCGGCGACGACGACGAGCTCGCCGAGGAGCGGCGGCTGGCGTACGTCGGCATCACCCGCGCCCGCGAGCGGCTGCACCTGTCGCGCGCGCAGGTCCGCTCCGCCTGGGGCGCCCCGCAGTACAACCCGCCCTCCCGGTTCCTCGACGAGATCCCGAGCGGCCTGATCAGCTGGGAGCGCGACGTCACCACGGGCGCCTCGTCCGTACGCCGGTCGCAACCCCCCGCCGTCGCCACCCTGGCCGCCCGGCCGGGGGTGCGCAGCCCCGGCAATCGCCCGGTCATCTCCCTGGAGTCCGGCGACAAGGTCACCCACGACAGCTTCGGCCTCGGCACCGTGGTGCGCGTCGAGGGCGAGGGGGAGCGGGCCATGGCCCACGTCGACTTCGGCGGCGACGCCGGCGTCAAGCGCCTCCTGCTGCGCTACGCCCCCGTCGAGAAGCTGTGAGCCCAGCCCGCCGCGACACGGCACTCTTGGTCGCAGCTCCTCCTCCAGCCGGGCTCGCAGGCTCACCCGCCCGGCATCGTCGCTGCGACGTCCCCCAGCCACCGCAAGGGGTGTGGTCGCCTAGCCCCGCCCCTCCTAGGTTGGTCGCGAATCACCCAGACCACCGCAGGAGGAGCGCGTGTCCGAAGTCAGCGTGAACAGCCAGATGCTCGGCCTCAAGGACGTCCAGGTCCACGTCGACGACCACGGCGGGCCCGGGCGGCCCGTGGTGCTGATCCACGGCTGGCCGTTGTCGGGGGAGTCCTGGTCGGAGCAGATCGAGCCGCTGCAGCAGGCCGGCCTGCGGGTCATCACGTACGACCGGCGCGGCTTCGGGCGCAGCGACAAGCCGTCCAGCGGCTACGACTACGACACCTTCGCCGACGACCTCGCCGGCGTGCTGGAGGCCCTCGACCTGCGCGACGTCACGCTCGTCGGCTTCTCGATGGGCGGCGGCGAGGTCGTGCGCTACCTGACCCGCCACGGCGCCGACCGGATCCGCAACGTGGTGCTGGCCGCGGCCGTACCTCCCTATCTGCTGCAGAGCGAGGACAACCCCGACGGCCCGATGACCCAGGACCTCGCCGACGACATGGAGTCGCAGCTGAAGCAGGGCCGCTCGGCCTTCTTCGACGACTTCACCACGCAGTTCTTCGCCGCGGGCGGCGAGGGCGAGCCGCTGGTCACCGAGCAGCAGCGCCAGGACGCCATCCGGATGGCCGAGCAGTCCGACCAGGACGCGGCGCTGGGTGCGATGGAGGCGTTCGGGACCACCGACTTCCGCGACGAGCTGCCCAAGATCACCGTCCCGGTGCTGATCGTGCACGGCGACGCCGACGGGATCGTGCCGTTCGAGGGGTCGGGTCAGCGCTCGGCCGACGCGATCTCGGGCAGCGAGGTCGTCCTGGTCCCCGGCGGCCCGCACGGGCTCAACGTCAGCCACGCCAAGGAGTTCAACGACGCGCTGATCGACTTCCTCACCCGCGACCCGCGCGGCGTCACGGCCTGAGGCGCCGCCCGCGCCCAGGCCGGGTCGCGTACGACCTGGCCGGGTCGCCTACGACCCGGGCCGGCTCGCGCACGGGCGTGACCGGCGTCACGACGCGGCGAAGGCCGCCACCCGGAACCGGGTGGCGGCCTTCGCCGTCGTAGCTGTCGTGCTCACCGAGGTGAGCTCAACAGGTCGAGCTCACAGACCGCGCGCGGCGAGCCAGCCGGCGGGGTTGATGGGCGTCCCGCCGACGTGGATCTCGAGGTGCAGGTGCGGACCGGTGGAGTTGCCGGTGTTGCCGGAGTAGGCGATGCGCTGACCGGCGGAGACCCGCTGACCGGCGCTGACCGCGAGCGACGAGGTGTGGGCGTAGACCGCCTGGACACCGTTGTCGAACTGCACGACCACGCGCAGACCCTGGCCGCCGTACCAGCCGGCGGCGGCGATGGTGCCGTCACCGATGGCGCGCAGCGGCGTGCCGGTGGGCACGGCCCAGTCGACGCCGTTGTGCATCCGACCCCAGCGCATGCCGAAGCCGGAGGTGAACGTGGCGCCGGAGACCGGGCTGACCCAACGGCCCGAGCTGCTGACCGGGGCGTCGTTGTCGTTGTCGGACGACGTCGCCGGCGCGGCCGAGCGGCTGCTGGAGCGGCTCACCGAGTCACGGCTGGAGGTCGACCGCTCGGAGGTGCTGCTGCGCTCGTTGCTCCCCCGAGCCGAACGCGAGCTGGACGAGTGGTCGTGCTCCGACTGCGCGGGCGCGGCGGAGCGCGTGGGCTCGGGGGCCTTCGCCTGCTGGCCCACGGAGTCCTGGACGGGCTCGGGCTTGGGCTTCGGAGCGGGCTGCTCGTAGTCCTTCGCCAGAACCTGCGGCTGCGCGAGCGCGCTCAGGGCGGCGCTGCGAGCCTTGTTGCTCTTGGCTGCCTTGGCCTTGGCGGCCGCGGTGGCCCGCGACTTCGCCTTGGCGGCAACACTTGCCTTGGCCTGCGTCACCGCGGTGCGCGTGCCGGAACGAGAGATGCCCGCGGTGCTGGAGCGGGACCACTGCGTGGTGTCCTGGAAACCGGCAGACACGCTGTTCGAGCGAGCCTGCGGCGCGGCATCAGTTGCGGCTGCGGTCCCTGCCGCTGCGACGGTCAGCGAGGCTGCGGCGATAGCCGGCAGCGCCACGCGAGCGCTCTGCAGCGGAGACACCGGAAGCGCGCGGTGCCGGCCCTGGTACTTACGGGACAAGACGCACACCAACTTCCTGATTCTCGGGGGAGAGTGACCGCTAGACCCTAGCGTGACCTTCTCGTGACATGAAATCGACTTCGGCGAAATCTGTGGAAATCTTTCCTGTGATCGCCACATTCGTCACAGCGCTCCCACTCGCACCACAGGATCGGCGGTCTCCCGGACGCCCGGCCGCAGGATGGCCCGATCTGGGCGAGTTCACCCCTCCGGCGTGAGACCTCGGTCACACCGGCGGTTACGCTCGGCGGTCATGAGCGCCTCCCCGTTGCGGATCGTCGTCGCCAAGCCCGGACTCGACGGGCACGATCGCGGCGCCAAGGTGGTGGCCCGGGCGCTGCGTGACGCCGGGGTCGAGGTGATCTACACCGGGCTGCACCAGACCCCCGAGCAGATCGTCGAGGCGGCCATCCAGGAGGACGCCGACGCCGTCGGGCTCTCGGTCCTCTCCGGCGCGCACATGACCCAGTTCGCCAAGGTCACCGAGCTGCTCAAGGAACGAGACGCCGCCGACATCGTCGTCTTCGGCGGCGGGATCATCCCCGAGGAGGACCTGCCCGAGCTGCGACGCATGGGCGTCGCCACGGTCTTCACCCCCGGCGCGACCACCCAGGAGATCGTCACCTGGGTGCGCGAGAACCTCGGCGACCCCGCGGGCGACCAGGGCTCACCCGCTCAGCAGTAGTCCCACCCAGCAGTAGTGCTGCTCAGCGCTCGTCCCGCTCAGCCGCGCGCCGCGTCGCGCAGCTGCTGGGCGAACACCCGGCACTGCTCGTACGTCGGCAGCAGCCCGGCCTGCTCCGCCTCGGCGAGCGTGGGGGCCTGCTCGTCCTTGGGCGACAGCAGCGGGGTGAGCCCGTCGGGCAGCTCGATGCCGATCTGCGGGTCGAGCGGGTGGATGCCGTGCTCGCGCTGCGGGTCGTAGATCGCGCTGCACAGGTAGTGCGCGGTCGAGCCGTCCTCGAGCGAGACCAGCGCGTGCCCCAGCCCTTCGGACAGGTAGACCGAGCGGCGGTCGACCGCGTCGATGCGCACCGCGCGCCACTGCCCGAAGGTCGGCGACCCGACCCGGATGTCGACGACGACGTCGAGGAAGGACCCGGTGAGGGCGGAGACGTACTTCGCCTGCGAGGGCGGCACGTCGGCGAAGTGGATGCCGCGCACCGTGCCGCGCGAGGAGACCGACACGTTGGTCTGCACCACGCGCGGCTCGTGCCCGAGGTGCTCGCGCAGCAGGTCGCCGCGGTATCCCTCCAGGAACACCCCGCGGTCGTCGGGGAACTGCCGGGGAGTGACGACGAACGCGCCCTCGATGTCCAGCGGCTCGATCTGCATTCAGGCCTCCTGCGTCGGGTCGGGCTCTGGCGGGTCGGCCAGGTCGGCGAGGTAGCCGCCGTAGCCGCTCTTGGCCAGGTCGCGGGCGTGCTGGCGCAGCCGCTCGTCGTCGATCCAGGCGTTGCGCCAGGCGATCTCCTCGGGGCAGGAGATCTTCAGCCCCTGCCGCGCCTCGACGGTGTGCACGAACTGGCTGGCCTCCAGCAGCCCGTCGAACGTGCCGGTGTCGAACCAGGCCGTGCCGCGCGGAAGCACCGTGACGGTCAGCTCGCCGCGCTCGAGGTAGACCCCGTTCACGTCGGTGATCTCCAGCTCGCCGCGCGCGCTCGGCCGCAGGTTGCGCGCGATGTCGATGACGTCGTTGTCGTAGAAGTACAGTCCCGGCAGCGCGAACCGCGACCGCGGACGTGCGGGCTTCTCCTCGATCGAGAGCACCTCGCCGTCGGGCCCGAACTCCACGACGCCGTACGCCTCGGGGTTGGTCACCTGGTAGGCGAACACGTGGCCGCCGGTCACGTCGGTGTTGGCGCGCAGCCGGGTGCCGAGCCCCGGCCCGAAGAACACGTTGTCGCCGAGCGCGAGGGCGACCTTGTCGTCGCCGATGAAGTCGGCGCCGATGAGGAAGGCCTGGGCGAGCCCCTCCGGCTCGGGCTGGACGGCGTACGACAGGGTCATGCCCCACTGCGAACCGTCACCGAGGAGCCGCCGGAACTGCTCGGCGTCGTGCGGGGTGGTGATCACCAGCACCTCGCGGATGCCGGCCAGCATGAGCGTCGCGAGGGGGTAGTAGACCAGCGGCTTGTCGTAGACCGGCACCAGCTGCTTGCTGATGCCGCGGGTGATGGGATGCAGACGCGTGCCCGACCCCCCGGCGAGGACGATGCCCTTCATGCCAGCCAACCCTAGAGCGGTCGCGACTCCCTCAATACAGTCGACGCCATGCGGCTTCTCGTGACCGGCGGCGCCGGCTTCATCGGCGCAAACTTCGTGCTCCGCGTGCGCGAGACCCGGCCCGACTGGCAGGTCACCGTGCTCGACGCCGTGACCTACGCCGCCAACCTGTCCTCGCTGGACCCGGTCATCGACGACATCCACCTGGTCAAGGGTTCGGTCGCCGACGCCGACCTGGTCGACGACCTCGTCGGACGGCACGACGCGGTGGTGCACTTCGCAGCGGACAGCCACAACGACAACAGCCTCGACGACCCGTGGCCGTTCGTGGAGACCAACGTCGTCGGCACCTATCGCCTGCTGGAGGCCGTGCGCCGGCACGGCACCCGCCTGCACCACGTCTCGACCGACGAGGTCTACGGCGACCTGGAGCTGGGCGACCCGCAGCGGTTCACCGAGCAGACGCCGGTCAACCCCAGCTCGCCCTACTCGGCGACCAAGGCCTCCTCCGACCTGCTCGTGCGGGCGTGGGGGCGCTCGTTCGGCATCGAGGCGACGATCTCCAACTGCTCCAACAACTACGGCCCGCGCCAGCACGTCGAGAAGTTCATCCCTCGGCAGGTCACCGGGGTGCTCGAGGGGATCCGGCCCAAGCTGTACGGCGCGGGGGCCAACGTGCGCGACTGGATCCACGTCGACGACCACAACGACGCGGTCGTCATGATCCTGGAGCGCGGTACGCCGGGGGAGACCTACCTGATCGGCGCCGACGGCGAGATGAGCAACCGCGAGGTCGTGGCGATGATCCTGGAGCTGATGGGGAAGCCGGCCGACTGGTTCGACCACGTGCCCGACCGGCCCGGCCACGACCTGCGCTACGCCATCGACTCCACCAAGCTGCGCGCCGAGCTGGGCTGGGAGCCGCGCTACACCACCTTCCGCGACGGGCTCGCCGCCACCATCGAGTGGTACCGCGCCAACCCCGAGTGGTGGCGCACCGCGCGGGTCACGTCCGAGACGACGTACGCACGGCTGGGGCGCTGAGATGGGCGTCGCGACGAAGGTGCTGGTGACCGGGGCCGGCGGGATGCTCGCCCACGACCTGCTGCCCGCCCTGCGCGCGGCCGGGCACGACGTCACCGCGGCGACGCGGGCCGACCTCGACGTGACCGAGCCGGCCGCCTGTGCCGCTGCGGTCGCCGGGCACGACGCGGTGATCAACGCAGCCGCCTGGACCAAGGTCGACGACGCGCAGGACCAGGAGCCCGCGGCGTTCGCCGTCAACGCGGTCGGGGCCGCGAATCTCGCTCGTGCTGCAGCAGACTCGGGCGCTCGCCTGGTGCAGGTGTCGACCGACTACGTCTTCTCCGGCGACGCGACCACCCCCTACGCCGAGGACGCGCCGACCGAGCCGCGCTCGGCGTACGGCCGGACCAAGCTGGCGGGGGAGTGGGCGGTGCGGGCGCTGTGCCCGCGCAGCTATGTGGTGCGCACGTCCTGGCTGTACGGCGCGGGCGGGCCGAACTTCCTCGCCACCATGGTCCGGCTCGCGGGCCAGCACGCGACGCTGAGCGTGGTCGACGACCAGCGCGGCGGCCCGACGTGGACCGGCGACCTGGCGGACCAGCTGGTCGCGCTCGTGGGTTCGGACGCGCCGTTCGGGACCTACCACGGCACCGGCGCGGGCGAGACGACGTGGTTCGGGCTCACCCGGGCGCTGTTCACCGAGCTCGGCATGGACCCCGAGCGGGTCGAGCCGACCACCACCGACGCCTTCCCGCGCCCGGCGCCGCGACCGGCGTACAGCGTGCTCGGGCACGACGCCTGGGACGGCACCGGCGTGGCGGCCCAGCGCGACTGGCGCGCGGCGCTCGCCGAGGCCGTGCCGCAGCTGGGCCTGACGCCCTCGCCCGGCCCGCAGGCCTAGGTCCAGCACCGCCTCATTTGGGCGGACGACCTGGGTCTACCCTCGGACTCGGACGATCCCCTTCAACGGCGAGGACGAGTTCGTGGATCTTTTCGAATACCAGGCGCGCGACGTGTTCGAGGCGCACGGCGTTCCGGTGCTCGGTGGCAAGACGGCCACCACCCCGGCCGAGGCCAAGGCCGCGGCCGAGGAGATCGGTGCCAAGTCCGGCGGCGTGACCGTCGTCAAGGCGCAGGTCAAGACCGGTGGCCGAGGCAAGGCCGGCGGCGTCAAGGTCGCCAAGTCCGCCGAGGAGGCCGAGCAGCTCGCCGGCCAGATCCTCGGCATGGACATCAAGGGCCACACCGTGAACACGGTGATGATCGCCCAGGGCGCCCAGATCGCCGAGGAGTACTACTTCTCCATCCTGCTCGACCGCACCAACCGCGGCGTGCTCGCGATGTGCTCCAAGGAGGGCGGCGTCGACATCGAGACGCTGGCCGTCGAGCGCCCCGAGGCGCTCGCCAAGGTGCCGGTCGACCCCAACGTCGGCATCGACGAGGCCAAGGCCCGCGAGATCGTCGAGCAGGCCGGCTTCGACGCCGAGACCGGCGACAAGATCGTGCCGGTGCTGCAGAAGCTGTGGGACGTCTACGCCGGCGAGGACGCGACGCTCGTCGAGGTCAACCCGCTGGTCAAGACCGAGGACGGCCAGATCATCGCCCTCGACGGCAAGGTGACGCTCGACGGCAACGCCGACTTCCGCCACCCCGACCACGCGACGCTGGAGGACAAGTCCGCGGCCGACCCGCTGGAGGCGGCGGCCAAGGAGAAGGACCTCAACTACGTCAAGCTCGACGGCAACGTCGGCATCATCGGCAACGGCGCCGGCCTGGTCATGTCCACGCTCGACGTGGTGGCGTACGCCGGTGAGAAGGTCGGCTCCAAGCCCGCCAACTTCCTCGACATCGGCGGTGGCGCCTCCGCCGCCGTCATGGCCAACGGCCTCGGCATCATCCTCGGCGACGAGCAGGTCAAGTCCGTGTTCGTCAACGTCTTCGGTGGCATCACCGCGTGCGACGAGGTCGCCAAGGGCATCGTCGGCGCGCTCGACACGCTCGGGGACGCCGCCACCAAGCAGCTGGTGGTCCGGCTCGACGGCAACGCCGTCGAGGAGGGCCGGCGCATCCTCGCCGAGCGCAACCACCCGCTCGTGACCATCGAAGACACCATGGACGGCGCCGCGGCCAAGGCCGCCGAGCTGGCCGCCAAGTGACGGAGCAGAGGGACTAACTCAGACATGTCGATCTTCCTGAACAAGGACAGCAAGGTCATCGTCCAGGGCATGACCGGCTCCGAGGGGATGAAGCACACCCAGCGGATGCTGCGCTCCGGCACCGCCGTCGTCGGCGGCGTGAACCCCAAGAAGGCGGGCACCGAGGTCGAGTTCGAGGGCGGGGTCAAGGTCCCCGTCTTCGGGTCGGTCAAGGAGGCCATGGACGCCACCGGCGCCAACGTGTCGGTGCTGTTCGTGCCGCCGGCCTTCGCCAAGGGCGCCGCAATCGAGGCCATCGACGCCGAGATCCCGCTCGCCGTCGTCATCACCGAGGGCATCCCGGTCAAGGACACCGCCGAGTTCTTCGCCTACTCCCAGGGCAAGAAGACCCGCATCGTCGGCCCCAACTGCCCCGGCCTGATCAGCCCCGGGCAGTCCAACGCCGGCATCATCCCGGCCAACATCGCCGAGGGCGGCCGCATCGGCCTGGTGTCCAAGTCGGGCACGCTGACCTACCAGATGATGTACGAGCTGCGTGACTTCGGCTTCTCCACCGCCATCGGCATCGGCGGGGACCCGATCATCGGCACCACGCACATCGACGCGCTCGAGGCCTTCGAGGCCGACCCCGAGACCGACGCGATCGTGATGATCGGCGAGATCGGCGGCGACGCGGAGGAGCGCGCGGCGGCGTACATCAAGGACAACGTCAGCAAGCCGGTCGTCGGCTACGTCGCCGGGTTCACCGCGCCCGAGGGCAAGACGATGGGTCACGCCGGCGCGATCGTGTCCGGCTCGTCCGGCACCGCCCAGGCCAAGAAGGAGGCCCTCGAGGCCGCCGGGGTCAAGGTCGGCAAGACGCCCACCGAGACCGCGGAGCTGATGCGCGAGATCATGCAGGCCAAGCAGGGCTGATCGGCTGAGGCTGGTCGAGCAGCGGCGAGGAACGAGCCGCGTATCGAGACCCGACCCCCAGACCCGCGCCCCCACCGCCCCTGGCGGCTGGGGGCGCGGGTTTCGTGTCTGCCGCGATTCTCCGCGGCGCGGCGTGGCGGCGCGATGGGCGCGTGGCGAGCGGCGACCATATGAGCACCATGACCCTGCTCGAGCGCACCCGCCAGATCGTCCCCGGGCCCTCGCTGGACCCGCAGCACCGCTGGCATCGGCTGCTCGTGGCCGCCGGATTCGGGGCGGTGGCGGCGTTCGCGCTGGCGCTGATCCTCGTGGTGCCGAGCGTCGCCGGGTGGGTCACCGACGCGCAGAGCACCGCCACCTGGTCCGACGCCCTGTCGTTCGCGCCGGCGCTGTGGGTGCTGGTGCACCGCGGCAGCGTGACCGCCCCCGGCGACGCGGTCGCGGTCACCGCGCCGCTGCTCGCGCTCACTGCCGGTGCCGTGCTGCTGGCGCGCTCCGCGGCCCGCGCCGCGCTGGTCAAGGTCGACACGGACGTACGTCCTGCGCCCCCGGCGACGACATCGTCCACCGCGTCCACCGCGTCCGACGCCGCCGACGCCGAGGAAGACGCGCGCGGCGGTGACGCCTGGTGGCACCTGCCCGCGGCGTTCGTCGGGGGTTACGCCCTGAGCGGGGTCCTGCTCGCGCTGCTCGCCTGGGTGGGGCCGACCCGCCCCAACCCGCTGTACGTCCTCCCCGGCTCGGTCGTCGTCGCCGCCCTCGGCATGGGCTGGGCGCTGCTGCGCTCCCGCGAGGACCCCGAGGCGGACGCCGCGCTCGAGGTCATCGACGGGCTCACCGAGCGGGTGCCGGTCGTCGTGCGGCGCGCCCTGAAGCCCGCGCTGGTCGGGGCGGGCGTGCTGCTCGTGCTGGGGGCGCTGCTCGCGCTGGTCGCCGTCGCCCTGTCGTGGTCGCGTGTCAGCCAGATCGGCGGGGAGCTGGGCGTGGGCGCGACCGCCGGGGTGCTGCTGACCCTCGGCCAGCTGCTCGCGCTGCCCAACGTCGCCGCCTGGTCGGCCGCCTGGCTCTCCGGCGCCTCGGTCACGGTCGGCCCGGTCAGCGTCGGCCACGCCGCGATCTCGCCGGGGCTGCTGCCGATGGTGCCCGTGTTCGGCGCGATCCCCGAGGCGGGCGCGGGCCCGGCGTGGGCGCCGTTCGTGCCGCTGGTGCCGGTCGCGGTCGGCGCGGTGGTCGGGCTGCTGACGCTGCGCCGGCTCACCTCGCTCGCGTCGCTGCAGGTCAAGGTGCGCACCGCCGCCGTCGCGGGCGCTCTCGCCGGCGGCATCGTCCTGGCGGTGGGCTATCTGGGGAGCATGGGCCTGTCCGAGGGCGCGATGTCGTACGTCGGGCCGCACCTGCTCGCGATCCCGCTGCTGCTGCTCGAGCTGGTCGTCGGCGCGGTGGCCGCGGCGACGGCGCTGCACTACTGGCGCACGCACCGCTGAGCGCCCCACACGCTCGGTCGGGCGGGGTCTCGATACGCCCGCTCGTCCCTCGCGGGCTACTCGACCGGCTTGGGCGGCCGGGTCTCGATACGCCCGCTCGTGCCTCGCGGGCTACTCGACCGGCTTGCTGGGTCAGCCGGCGAGGAAGGACAGCCGCACCTGGCGTACGGCGTTGTCCACGTTGAGGTCCACCAGGCAGATGCTCTGCCAGGTGCCGAGCGTGAGGCGGCCGTCGAGCACCGGCACGGTCGCGTAGGGCGGGATCAGCGCAGGCATCACGTGCGAGCGGCCGTGGCCGCGCGAGCCGTGCGCGTGCTGCCACCGGTCGTCGGCGGGGAGCAGGTCGCCCAGCGCCGCGAGCAGGTCGTCGTCGGACCCGGCGCCGGTCTCGATGATCGCGATGCCGGCGGTGGCGTGCGGCACGAACACGTGCAGCAGCCCGTCGCTCGCGTTGCCCCTGTCACCCGCCGCGTCGCGCGCGAACGCGGCGCACTCGTCGGTCAGATCGTGCACGACCTCGCGGTCGCCGGTGCGGACGGTGATCTCCTGCGACTTCATGCTCCGACCGTAGTCCGCGCTCAGCGGCGCGCAGCCACCCCGGCCCCCAGCGCGGCCAGCAGGCTGATCACCACGCCGACCACGACGGGGGTGCCGATGTCGGGGCGCACGGCGGGGTCGGCCAGGTCGAGCCCGAGCGCGGTGAGCAGCTGGCCGGCGACCGACCCTAGGCCGAACAGCAGCACGCCCAGCTCGTGCACCGCCCACGCGGTGATCGCGATGAACGCGATGCCGCACGGCGCCCCGAGCCAGGCCCACCACGGCGCGCCCTGCGGCCAGCCCCAGGCGCCCGGCCGGGTGATCGCCGAGCCGAGCGCGAGCCCGACGAGCACGACGCAGCCGAACAGGAAGTTCTGCCAGGTCGTCGCGAGCGGCTGCCCGACGGCGCGGTTGACCCGGGCGTTGACGGCCTGCTGCACGGCGATGCCGGCGCCGGCGACGAACGTCACGAGCACCGGCAGCCACGCCAGCGAGCCGACGCCGTGGCCGAGCGAGGACACGACGACGCCGGCGACGGCCAGCAGCGCGAAGCCGACCCGGGCCGGGGTCACCGGGTGCGGGCCGCTGGACCCCAGCCCCGCCCGGTCGACCCCGATCGCGGCCAGCGTCTGCCCGCCGAGCACCGCGACGCTGAAGATCGCGACCCCGATCACCGGGACCGCCCACGTCTGCGCGGCGACGAGCATGCCGCCGACGAGCCCGCCGAGGCACTGCCACCACTTCAGCCGGCCGTCGCGCACCGCCCGGGGCAGGTCGCGCACGGCCGAGCGCAGCCGCGGCACCAGCAGCACGGCGACGGTGAGGATCGCGAGCCCCGACCCGAACGACCACAGCGCGGCGATCACGGCGCGCGGGCTGTGCTGGCTGAGCGTGCCGTTGATCCGCGACTGGAGCGCGATGAGGGCGCCGCACACGAACGCCGCGAGCAGCGCGACCGCGCTCGTAGGCGCGTGCTGCGGCGTCGCGCTCGTCGCCTGCGTCATCAGTGGGCGAAGTGCCTGGTGCCGGTGAAGTACATGGTCACCCCGGCCGCCTGGGCGGCCTCGATCACCTCGGGGTCGCGCTTGGAGCCGCCGGGGGCGACGACCGCGCGCACGCCCGCGTCCAGCAGCACCTGCAGCCCGTCGGCGAACGGGAAGAACGCGTCGGAGGCCGCGACGGCGCCGCGCGCCCGCTCGGCACCGGCGCGGTCGACCGCGAGGTGGCAGGAGTCGACCCGGTTCACCTGCCCCATGCCGACCCCGACCGAGGCGCCGTCGCGGGCCAGCAGGATCGCGTTGGACTTCACCGCGCGGATCGCGCGCCAGGCGAACTGCAGGTCGGCGAGCGTCGCCTCGTCGGCCGGGTCGCCGGACACGAGCCGCCAGGCCGTCGCGTCGTCGCCGCCGACGATCTCGCCGGACTCGTCGCGCACCTGCGCGTCGACCCGGTCGCCCTCCTGCAGCAGCATCCCGCCGGAGATGGTGCGCAGCTCGCCGCCGGCCGCGCGCGGGGCGCAGCGGACCAGGCGGATGTTCTTCTTGGCCTGCAGCACCTCGAGCGCGTCGGCGTCGAAGTCAGGGGCCACGACGACCTCGGTGAAGATGTCCTTCACCGTCTCGGCCATCGCCCGGCTCACCGGGCGGTTGGTGGCGATCACGCCGCCGTACGCCGACACCGGGTCGCACTCGTGGGCCTTGCGGTGGGCGTCGGCCACGTCGTCGCCCACGGCGATGCCGCACGGGTTGGCGTGCTTGATGATCGCGACGGTCGGCCGGTCGCCGTGGTCGTAGGCGGCGCGGTGCGCGGCGTCGGCGTCGACGTAGTTGTTGAACGACATCTCCTTGCCGTGCAGCAGCTCGGCCTGGGCCAGGCCGGGTCCCTGCGGCAGGAAGCCGCTGGCGTAGAGCGCGGCCGACTGGTGCGGGTTTTCGCCGTAGCGCAGCGTGCGCACCTTGTCCCAGGTCGCCCCGACCCAGGCGGGGTACCCCTCGCCGTCACTGGTGTCGGTCAGCACGTTGCCCATCCAGGAGGCGACGTGCACGTCGTAGGTCGCGGTGTGCACGAACGCCTCGGCCGCCAGGCGCTGACGCTGGGCGAGCGTGAATCCGCCTGCGGCCAGGGCGGACTCGACGTCGGCGTACGCGCTCGGCGAGGTCACGACCGCGACCGTCGGGTGGTTCTTCGCGGCCGCGCGGACCATCGAGGGGCCGCCGATGTCGATCTGCTCGACGCACTCGTCGGGGGAGGCGCCGGAGGCGACGGTCTCGGTGAACGGGTAGAGGTTCACCACGACCAGGTCGAACGGCTCGACGCCGAGCTCGGCGATCTGCTGCAGGTGCTCGGGCTTGCGCGAGTCGGCGAGGAGACCGGCGTGGACCTTGGGGTGCAGGGTCTTGACCCGGCCCTCGAGGCACTCGGGGAAGCCGGTGAGCTCCTCGACCCGGGTGACGGGGATGCCGAGTCCCTCGATGCGAGAGGCGGATCCGCCGGTCGAGACGATGTCGACGCCCGCGGCGTGCAGCGCCTGGGCGAGCTCGTCGAGGCCGGTCTTGTCGTAGACGCTGACGAGGGCGCGGCGGATCGGCCGGCGGCCCTCGGACGTGGCCTGCGTGGACGTGGCCTGCGTGGACGTGGCCTGGTCGGACGTCGGCTGGTCGGACGGGGTGGTCATGACGCTCCTGCTCGGGTGCTGAGGCGGTGCGCGCACCCAGGCGGGCGATGCGCGTCGTTCACTCCCCGGTGGTGGTCCACCTACGCCAGTCGTGTGGCTCCAGCGTAGCGAGGCTCAGGACCCGATCCGTACGCGCCGGCCCTCCACCCGGAACCCCTCGCGCGCCATCGCGCCGACCTGCTCGACGAGCATCGCGCGCTCGACGACCTTGATGCGCTCGTGCAACGACGCCTCGTCGTCGTCAGGCTGGATCCGCACGGCCCGCTGGTCCAGGATCGGCCCGGAGTCCAGGCCGTCGTCGACCAGGTGCATGGTCGCGCCGGTCACGGTGACGCCGTGCGCCAGCGCGTCTCGCACGCCGTGCGCCCCGGGGAAGCTCGGCAGCAGCGCCGGGTGGGTGTTGACCGTCGGGGCGACCGCGAGGCCCCGCGGCCCGAGGATCTTCATGAACCCCGCGGTCACCACGAGCCGGGGCGCGTGCGCCGTCATCGCCTTCGCCAGCGCCGCGTCCCAGGCCGCGCGGTCGGGGAAGTCGCGCAGGCGTACGACGAAGGTCGGCACCCCCGCCCGCTCGGCCCTGGCCAGTCCCTCGATGCCGTCGCGGTCTGCCCCGACCGCTGCCACGCGTACGCCGTAGGCCGGGTCCGCGCACGCGTCCAGCAGCGCCTGCAGCAAGGTCCCGGAGCCGGACACGAGGACGACGATCGGGACCTGGGGCACAGCCCGAGGCTAGCGGCGCGCTGGGGGCGCGGTGGCGGAGGCCGTGTCGGGAGGGGCTGAGAGGATGGGCGGGTGACCAGCCCCACGCAGCAGCCGCCTGCCGCGACCCACTCCCGCCGCGCCACCGGCTACCTGTTCCTCGGGCTGCTCGCCTCGCTGATGCCGATGCCGTTCAACCTCGTCGCGCTGGTGCCGCTCGGGGCCGCGATCTACGAGTCGGTGCGCCTGATGCGCGAGCTGCACTCCGACCGCGCCCCGCGCGGGCTGCGGATCTGGGCGGGCGTCGGGCTCGCCCTCACCATGGCGCTGCTCATCTCGATCGTGGTGCCCTACCTGCTCTACGCCACCACCCGCGACTACAACGACTGCCTCGCCGGCGCCAACACCCAGGTCGCCGAGCAGGCCTGCGAGCAGCGCTACGGCTGAGCCGCACCGAGCCCGCGCACCGAGCCCGCGCACCGAGCGCGCTGACCGGCGTGGCACTGATGTGCGCCGGCGGCCGAACTCCCCGTGGAGCGGCTTTACTCTGGGGCGTGTGGTGCGCCACCGCCGGATCACGGGAATCGTGGGTGGCGCACGAGGCGCCCCAGAGTAAAGCCGCCGCGCAGCGCATCTCCGACCAGCCGCCTCGCCGCCCACGCCGTCCACAGCCCGTGACCAGCGCGGCAGCCGGGTCCACAGGCCGGTCGCGCAGCGTCGACACCTGTCCTGCCCGGCGGCAGCGTGGCGTCATGACGTGGTGCGCTCCGCTGCCGGAGGACTTCCCCGGCCGAGAGCCGGAGCCTGCCGAGGAGGTCGACGAGGACCTGCTGCTCGACCCGGACTCCGACGACCCGATGGCCGGCACCAGGCACCCGGAGCCGTCACCGGAGACGCGCGCGTTCGAGGAGGCCCGCCGGCAGGACCGCGTCGAGCTGCTCAACCGGCCGCCGTCAGTGCCGAACCATCTGCGTCCTCTGGGGCCGATCGTCTACAAGGGCGGGCTCAACCGCCACCCGTTGAGCGATCCTGGCCGCAGGGCGGACGCCATCGCGACGACCAGGTCGCAGCTGACGGTCTTGGACCAGATCGGCCTGGCGCTGCGGATGGATCGTGACGCGGCAGGGGAGAGCCAGCGTGCCTACGCCGAGCGTCGGGGTGTCAGCCGCGACATGATCCGGCGCGCGGAGGGCGGCGGCACCGGGCGGCAGAGCCTCGACACGGTGCGCAACCTCCTGGCGGGCACGGGGTTCGAGCTGGCGGTCATCCGTTCCGGCTCCCCGGCGAGCCGCCCCAGCGACGAGATCGACCCCGAGCGGCTGGTCGCCAAAGACCTCGCCGGGCGGGCGCTCCCGGCCCACCTCCCGATCGAGCTGGCACCGAACCCGGGGATGGTCTGGCTGTTCCGCAACGGCGGATGGTGGACGAAGAAGGTGGCTCCGGCGTGGACGTACCGGCGCGACCGAGAGCCGTGAGCGCGAGCCGCGAGCGTCTCGGCTCAGATCAGCCACTTCGCGTAGCACCGGCAGGTCGGCTCGTCGCGGTAGTAGCCGTAGCCGACGATCTGCTGGTAGCCGCTGGCCTCGTACAGCGCGATGGCCTCGGGCTGGGCGGTGCCGGTCTCCAGGATCACCCGGGTGAAGCCGCGGGCGCGGGCGTAGGCCTCCAGCGCGGTGAGCAGGTGCCGCGCGAAGCCGCGGCGACGGCGGCTGGCGCGGACGTACATCCGCTTGATCTCGGCGTCGGCGCCGTGGGTGCGGATGCCCGCGCACCCGATGGGCCCCGCGCCGTCCTCCATCACGAGGAACGTGCCGGACGGGTCGGCGAAGTGGTCGGGGTCGACCGGTGTCGCGTCCTGCCCGCCGTAGCGCGCCTGCATGTCCTGGTCGAGCTCAGCAACCAGCTCCTGGGCCACGGGGTCCAGGTACGGCACGGGCCGCACCGTCCAGGGCGGGGAGCTCATCCGGGAAGGGTAACGCCGCGCTCCGGAGCGTCCGAAACCTGCGTGGCAGGATATGGCTCCGTGACGGCGACGGTTCTCGACGGCAAGGCGACCCTCCAGGCGATCAAGGACGAGCTGCGCACCCGCATCGAGGCGCTCGCCGCCCGGGGCGTGGTGCCCGGGCTCGGCACGGTGCTCGTCGGCGACGACCCCGGCAGCAGGTGGTACGTCGCGGCCAAGCACCGCGACTGCGCCTCCGTCGGCATCACCTCCATCCGGCGCGACCTGCCCGCCACCGCCACCCAGGCCGAGGTCGAGGCGGTCATCGACGAGCTCAACGCCGACCCCGCCTGCACCGGTTTCCTCGTGCAGCAGCCGACCGGGCTCGACGAGTTCGCGCTGCTCTCGCGCGTCGACCCGGCCAAGGACGTCGACGGCCTGCACCCGTTCAACCTCGGCAAGCTCGTGCTGGGGGAGGAGGGGCCGCTGCCGTGCACGCCCATCGGCGCGATCGAGCTGCTGCGCCGCTACGACGTGCCGCTCGACGGGGCGGAGGTCGTCGTGGTCGGCCGCGGCCTGACCGTCGGCCGCCCGCTCGGCCTGCTGCTCACCCGGCGCTCCGAGAACGCCACGACCACGCTGTGCCACACCGGCACCCGCGACCTGGCCGCGCACACCCGGGCCGCCGACATCGTGGTGGTGGCCGCCGGCGGACCCGGCCTGATCACGCCCGACATGGTCAAGCCCGGCGCGGCCGTGCTCGACGTCGGGGTCTCCCGCGTCGACGGCAAGCCGGTCGGCGACGTCGCGCCCGAGGTGGCCGAGGTCGCCGGGTTCGTCTCGCCCAACCCCGGCGGGGTCGGCCCGATGACCCGCGCGATGCTGCTGACCAACGTGGTGCTCGCCGCCGAGAAGCTCGCGGGCTGAGCCCCCCGTGTCCGCCCGCTCGGCCCGCCCCGGTCCGTTGTGGATCGCCGCTGCGGCCGGGACCCTGGTGTGCCTGGCGGTGATGGTCCTCGGCGACGTGCGCACGGGCGGGTACGCCCTCGGCGCCCTGCTCCTGGTGTGCGGCCTGGTCCGGGTCGGGCTGCCCGACGACACCTCGCTCGGCCTCGCCGTGCGCAGCCGGTTCGTCGACCTCGCGATCTACCTGAGCCTCGCGATCTCGATCCTGGTCATCTTCCGCACCCTCAAGCTCCCCTGAGCAACGACACGGCCGGGCAGCCACGAGGGCTGCCCGGCCGGATCGTCCAGCGTCAGGCTCAGATCAGCCCGAGCCCCCTGACCGTGTCGCGCTCCTCGGTCAGCTCCTGCACCGACGCGTCGATCTTGCCGCGCGAGAAGTCGTCGATCTCCAGGCCCTGGACGATCTCGTAGTCGCCGTCCTTGGTGGTCACCGGGAACGAGGAGATCAGGCCCTCGGCGACGCCGTACGACCCGTCGCTCGGCACCGCCATCGAGGTCCAGTCGCCCTGCGCCGTGCCGGCGAACCAGTCGCGCGCGTGGTCGATGGTGGCCGCCGCGGCCGAGGCCGCCGACGACGCGCCGCGGGCGTCGATGATCGCCGCGCCGCGCTTGGCGACGGTCGGGATGTAGGTGTCCTCGATCCAGGCCTGGTCGCCCACGGCCTCGGCCGCGACCTGACCCTTGACCTTGGCGTGGAACAGGTCGGGGTACTGCGTCGCCGAGTGGTTGCCCCAGATCGTCATGTTGCTGATCTCGGTCACGCTCGCACCGGTCTTCGCGGCCAGCTGGGCGATCGCGCGGTTGTGGTCCAGGCGGGTGAGCGCGCTGAACCGCTCGTTCGGGATGTCGGGCGCGTTGTTCATCGCGATGAGCGCGTTGGTGTTGGCCGGGTTGCCGGTGACGACGACGCGCACGTCGTCGGCCGCCACGTCGTTCAGCGCCTTGCCCTGCGGGGCGAAGATGCCGCCGTTGTCCTTCAGCATGTCGCCGCGCTCCATGCCCGGGCCGCGCGGCTTCGCGCCGACCAGCAGGGCGAGGTTGACCCCGTCGAAGACCTTGTTGGGGTCGTCGCCGGTCTCGACGCCAGCGAGCAGCGGGAACGCCGAGTCGTCGAGCTCCATGACGACGCCCTCGAGCGCCTTGAGCGCCGGAGTGACCTCGAGCAGCCGCAGCTCCACGGGGCGGTCCGGGCCGAAGATCGCACCGCTCGCGATGCGGAACAGCAGGCTGTAGCTGACGTTGCCGGCGGCGCCGGTGACGGCCACCTTGACGGGCGTGGTGCTCACGGGGTCTCCCCTTCGGGCGAGGCGGTTACGGATGCTTCGGACGCTACCTCACAGGTGGATCACGCTCTGGGCCAGGAGTGCCGCGAGCACGAACGACCCCGTCAGCGTCATCAGCGCGACGATCACCACGCGGGCGTCGAGGCTTACCTCGGCGGCTACCGTCTGGCCCACCACCCCCGGACCCCGCACCGAGCCCACCGACGAGGAGCCCGCATGACCGCCCTGCTCATCACCGACGTACGCCCGTGGGGCCGGAGCGCGACCGACGTCGCCGTCCTCGACGGCCGGATCGTGGCCGCGCTGCCCGAGGGGGTCGAGCCGCAGGTGGTGCCGGGACGCGGCCGGCTGCTGCTGCCGTCGTTCTCCGACGTGCACGTGCACCTGGACTCCACCCGCATCGGGCTGCCGTTCCGCGAGCACACCGGCTCGCCGGGCATCTGGCCGATGGTGATGAACGACCGCGCCAACTGGCGCTCGGCAGAGCTGCCGGTCGCCGAGCGGGCAGAGCTGACCCTCGGCCGGATGATCGCCCGCGGCGCGACGCGGGTTCGCTCCTACGCCCAGATCGACGTCGACGCCGGGCTCGAGCGGTTCGACGCGGTGCGCCGGGCCAAAGAGACCCACGCGGGCCGCTGCGACGTCGCGGTCATCGCCTTCCCGCAGGCGGGGCTGCTGCGCGAGGAGGGGACGGTTCCGCTGCTCGAGGAGGCGCTGCGCCAGGGCGCCGACGTGATGGGCGGCATCGACCCGTGCACGCTCGACCGCGACCCCAAGGGCCACCTCGACGTGGTCTTCAAGCTGGCCGAGCGATACCAGGTCCCGATCGACATTCACCTGCACGAGCCCGGGCACCTCGGGGTGTTCAGCACCGACCTGGTGATCGAGCGGGTGCGCGCGCTCGGCATGCAGGGGCAGGTCACGATGTCCCACGCGTACGACCTCGGCTCGGTCGACGAGGCCACCACCCGGCGGCTGGTCGAGACGTTCGCCGAGCTCGACATCGCGATGGCCACCGTCGCCCCGGCCAGGCAGCAGGGACTGCCGCTGACGGCGCTCGCCGAGGCGGGCGTACGCGTGGGGCTGGGGGAGGACGGGCAGCGCGACTACTGGTCGCCCTACGGCAACGCGGACATGCTCGACCGCACCTGGCAGCTGGCGTTCACCCACGGCTTCCGGGCCGACGAGCTCATCGAGCACTGCGTCGCGATCGCGACCGTGGGCGGCGCGGCGGTGCTCGACGCGACCGCGCCGCGGCTTGGCGGCGTCGCCGACCGGCCCGGTCTCGAGGTGGGCCACCCGGCCGAGCTGCTGCTGGTCGACGGCGAGACCGTGACCTCGGCGGTGATGGACCGCGGCACCGACCGCACGGTGATCCACGCCGGACGCGTGGTGGCCGACGGGCTGGCCCTGGTCCCAGGTGCTGGACAGGGCTTGCCCGACTGGCGGACCTCTCAATAACGTCTCGTTATCCCATCCAGAGCGGCTGAGAGACCTGGCTCGTCGACGCCGCAGCAACCGCCTCGCCCGAGGAAGGTGCTAACGCCAGGACCGATGGCCGAGAGGACGCTCCGCGATGTCACAACCCCTCACCGTGCTGCCCCGACGAGACGCCCCGATCGACCTGCGCCCGGCCTTCCGGCAGGCGGCCAGCAGCGCCTGGGTCATCACCAGCTCGCACGCTGGTCAGCCGGTCGGCTTCACCGCGATCTCCGTGGTGTCGGTGTCGGTGGACCCGCCGCTGGTGTCGTTCAACCTCAACCTCACCAGCTCGAGCCGGTCGACGATCGAGCAGTCCGGCCGGGTGGCCCTGCACCTGCTCGCCGACGGGCAGGCTGACCTCGCCCGCCGCTTCTCCGCCGACCGCAGCCAGCGGTTCGCCTACGACGGCACCTGGCGCTGGCACGCCGACGAGCTGCCCGCGCTCACCGACCCGGTGCTGCGCCTGTCGGCCGCCGTGGTCGGCGTGCTGGAGGCCGGCGACAGCCTCGTCGTGACGGCGGAGGTCACCGACCTCGAGCGCGCCGAGGGCGTGCGTCCGCTGGTGCACCACGACGCGGTCTACCGCGCGCTCGACTGAGTCGCGCGCAGCGCACCGGACCTCGAGAACCCAAACCCCACAAGGAGTTTCACGCATGTCTGTCGACCCTCTGAAGTTCGCCTACTGGGTGCCCAACGTGTCCGGTGGTCTCGTCGTGAGCACGCTGCCGCAGCGCACGAACCACTCACCGGCGTACAACATCGACACGGCGCGCGTGGCCGAGCAGAACGGCTTCGAGTACGCCCTGACGCAGGTGCGCTACCTCGCGTCCTACGGCGCCGACGCCCAGCACGAGTCGACCTCGTTCTCGCAGCTGCTGCTCGCCAACACCGAGAAGCTGAAGGTCATCGCGGCCGTCCACCCGGGCTTCTGGCAGCCGGCGGTGCTCGCCAAGCTCGCGGCGACCGCGCAGGAGTGGAGCAACGACCGGTTCGCGCTCAACGTCGTGTCGGGCTGGTTCAAGCAGGAGTTCACCAACCTCGGTGAGCCGTGGCTGGACCACGAGGAGCGCTACCGCCGCTCCGAGGAGTTCATCGAGGTGCTCAAGGGCGCCTGGAGCACCGACGACTTCACCTTCCGCGGCGACTTCTACCGCACCCGCGACCTCACCTTCCGCCCCCAGCCGAGCACGCCGCCGGAGGTCTTCCAGGGCGGCAACTCCACCAGCGCCCGCAAGATGGCCGGCCGCCTGTCGGACTGGTACTTCATGAACGGCAACACCGTCGAGGACGTGCGCGACCAGGTCGAGGAGGTCTCCGGCTACGGCCAGGAGCACGACCGCCGGCCGGGCTTCGGGCTCAACGGGTTCGCCGTCGTGCGCGACACCGAGGACGAGGCCCGCCAGGTGGTGCAGGACATCATCGACAACGCCGACGAGGACAAGGTCAAGGCGTTCGGCGAGGCCGTGAAGCAGGCCGGCAAGGCCAGCTCGGACGGCAAGGGCATGTGGGCCGGCTCCGACTTCAAGGACCTGGTGCAGTACAACGACGGCTTCAAGACCGGCCTCGTCGGCACGCCCGAGCAGGTCGCCCGCCGCATCGTCGAGTACAAGAAGGTCGGCGTCGACCTGCTGCTCGTCGGCTTCCTGCACGTGCAGGAGGAGGTCGAGCGCTTCGGCAAGGAGGTCATCCCGCTGGTGCGCGAGCTCGAGGGCGAGGCCGACGCCGAGCGCGGCGCCGCCTGACCAGGCTGGATCAGACCTGGCCCGACTCCCACATCCGGGCGGCGATCTCCACCCGGTTCCGCACGCCCAGCTTGGTCTGGATGCTGCCGAGGTGGGTCTTGACCGTGCCGAGCGAGATGAACAGCTCGGCCGCCACCTCGGAGTTGGTACGTCCGCGCGCCACCAGGCGCGCGACGTCCAGCTCCCGCTCGGACAGGTCGGCGACGCCGGGCACGGCGGGCGCGGACGAGCCGGCGGCGCGGGTGCGCTGCAGCAGACGCACGGTCAGCTCGGGGCTGATGAGCGCGTCCCCGCTGGCCGCCGCGCGGATCGCCGAGACCAGCAGGTCGGGTCCGGAGTCCTTCAGCAGGAAGCCGACCGCGCCGTCGGCCAGGGCGGTGTCGACGTAGTCGTCGTGGTCGAACGTCGTGACGATGACGACCCGGGTCTGGCCGGCGACCTGCCGGTTGACCGCGAGGCCGTCCAGCTTGGGCATGCGGATGTCGAGCAGCGCCACGTCGGGCCGCTCGCGCCGGATCGCCTCCAGCGCCTCGACCCCGTCGCGGCACTGCGCGACGACCTCGATGTCGTCGGCCCGCTCGAGGATCATCGCGAACCCCATGCGCACCATCTCCTGGTCGTCGGCGAGCACCACGCGGATCACGACGCACCGTCCTTCGGGTCGGCCAGGGGCAGGTCTGCCTCCAGGATCCACCGGTCCTGCTCGAGGCGGGTGTCGAGGCGGCCCCCGAGGCGTTCGAGTCGCTCGCGCGCCCCGACCAGGCCGTAACCGCTGCCGGGTCCGATGCCGCGAGTTCCGCTGCCGTCGTTGACGATCCGCAGACCGACACCGCCGGGGCGCTGCGTCACCGACACCTCCACGACGGTGGCCTCACCCGCGTGCCGGCGCACGTTGGTCAGCCCCTCCGACACGACGCGCTGCAGCGCGGCGTCGTGCGCGGCGGGCAGGTCGAGGTCGTCGATCCGGGCGTCCACCCGGGCCCGGCCCGACGTCGCGAACTCCGCCACCAGGTCGCGCAGGCCGGCAGCTCCGCCGCCGGTCGGGCGCAGCTCGGCCTCCTCGTCGGCGCGCAGCGTCTGCACCATCGCGCGGATCTGGGCCAGCGCGTCGTGCCCCGACCGCTCGATGCGGCGCAGCACGTCGGCCGTGGTCGGGTCGGGCGTCGCGGCCGCCGCGGCCTGCGCGAGCACGACGATGCCGGTGACCTCGTGCGCGACGAGGTCGTGCAGCTCGCGGGCCATGCCGGCGCGCTCCTCGGCGACGGCCTGCCGCCGCGCGGTCACCGCCTGCTCCCGACCCGAGCGCACCTGCAGCCCGACACCCACCGCGGTCGCCATCGCCGTGGCCAGGAACAGCGCGAGCAGCACCCCCGTGTCGGGCATCGTCAGCGGCGTCAGCACCGCCGTCGCGACCAGCGCGCACAGCGCCACCAGCTCGGCGTTGCCGCGCAGCCGCGACGCGAGCGCACCGGCGAGGGCGACGACCGCCCAGCCCAGCGTGATGGGCCACAGCTCGCGGCTCGTCGCGGTCGCGCTGAGCAGCACCAGCGCGGCCACGCCCGCCCAGCCGTACGCCGGTGCCGGCTCCCGCCTGCCCCGCGCCACCTGCAAGGCGCACCACGCGAGAACCGTTGCGGCAGCGACGGATCCGGCCAGCAGCAGCGGCGGCGGGTCGCTCACGGCCTCCAGCAGCGCCGCGGGCAGCAGCGGCCCGAGGATCAGCAGGGCGAGCCAGGGCATCGGGGCGCTCCTCGTGAACGGGGTTGCTCGCGCAGCCTACGCGCGGGGGAGGCGCACGTCGTCGGCCTCGACCTCGACGAGCACGCCGCGCTCGGTGGCCGCAGGGGTGCCGACCATGCTCCACGAGGTGCCCTCGGGCAGCGCCGTGCGCAGCCGGTCGACGCCGGTGCCCCGCACGGTCACGGTGCGCCCGTCGACCGAGGCCCGATAGGTCACCGTCCGGCCGTCGACGGTCGCGCGGTCGGTGTAGGCGTCGTTGCGGGTCAGCTGCGGCTTGCCCTGCTGGCCGTCGGCGTACGGCAGCGTCACGAACATCCGGCTGCGGCCGACCTTGCCCTCGTCGGGGCGCAGCTCCTGCACGAGCAGCTGGCGCCGCGCGTCGCGACCCGGCGCCAGCTCGACGTACGCCGTCGACACCTCCCCGTTCAGGCTCGACACGACGTACGGCCGGCCGCGGACGTTCATCGAGCTCACCCGCTCCTCGGGATAGAGCGAGGTGACCGCGGTGCGGACGTCGTCCTCGAGGGTGCGCTTGGCGAGCTGCTCGGAGGCGAGGCCGCCGCCGACGAGGAGGAGGGGCAGGACGAGCGGGACGATGACCCGGGAGGTGCGCATGGGAGTTCTCCGATCTCTGTGCAGGGTGGGGTGAGGGGCGAATCAGGTTGGGGCGGAACGGTTCTCAGGACTGCGCGGCCGAGCGGAGCAGGCCGCGGCTGGCCCGGATCGCCAGGTGCACGCCAGCCGCGCCGAGCGCGACGGTGAGTACCAGCAGCAGGGCTCCGGTGCCGCTGACCGACCCGCCGGAGAGGGTGATCGGTGCCGCGGCGAACAGCCCGGCGAAGACCGCGAGCGAGGCGCACACGACCATCGGCGAGGTGCTCTCGAGCACCCGCGCGCGGTCCAGCGTCGGCAGCGGGACGCCTGCCTGCCAGAGCCGGCGGTAGTTCTCCCGGCGGTCGAGCACGGCGGCCGCCGCGACGATCCCGGTCGAGGCCGCGGCGACGAGGAACGACACCAGCAGCACCACCACGCTCGCGGCGCGGAAGTCGCGGGCGAACTGGTCGGCGCGGTTCTCCACGTCGCCGCCGCTCGCGGTGGGCGCGCCGGGGAAGGCTCGGGCGACGGCCGCGCGGGCGCGGTTCTCCTCGGCGGGGTCGGCGGGCAGCGGCACCACGACGGTGCTCCACGCGCGCTCGCCCGCGTCGAGGAAGAGCAGCGCGCCGCTGTCGTCGCCGCGCACGGGGGTGGCCTCGACGTCGGCGTCGGCCAGGGCGGACCGGGCCTTCGCGAGCGCGCCGGGAGCCTGCTCGGCGGTCACGGCGATCTCCAGCTCGCGCTCCTGACCCCACACGACCCCGCCGCCACCGACGGAGAACAGCGCGAGGAAGCCCGCGACGAAGCTGGCCATGACCAGCCCGGACACGCTGCGCCACCCGGCGCGGGGGTCGTCCAGCAGCCGGCGGCCGGCGATGAGCCGGGCGCTGTCGGCGCGGCGCTGCGCCCGGCGTACGACCATCCGGCCGAGCAGCGTCACCACGACCGGACCGACGATCGCGAGCACGCCGAACACCGCGGCGAACGCGATCAGCACGCCGACCGACGAGGTGTCGCCGTTGCGGGTGAGCTGGTGGAAGGCCAGGGCCGCGGCGCCGGCGGCGAGCACGCGCCACAGCAGCGGCATCGACTGGGCGTGCTGCTGGGCGACGCTGAGCGGGTCGCGCAGGATCCGCCGCACCGGCACCAGCGCGCTGGCGATGCCGAGGGCCGCGACGAGCGCGGTCACCGCGAGCAGCCCGAGCACGCCGACCCACAGCTGCCCGGGGGTGAACGCGGAGCCCCCGACCGGGATGCGGCTGACGAGCGGCAGGAGCAGGGCGTACGCCGTCGCCCCCGCGAGCGCGCCCGTCACCGCGATCGCCCCGGCCTCGACGACCGCGACGCCCGCGACGGTGCGCCCGGAGGCGCCGGCGAGGCGCAGCCGCGCGAGGCGGTCGGTGCGACGGGAGGCGCCGAGCCGGGCCGCGGCGCCGGTCAGCGTGAGCACCGGGATGACCAGCAGGATCGAGGCCACCAGCGCGAGCTGGACGTAGCCGCGTTCGTCGCTCTCGGCCGCGGCCGGGCTGCCGGTGAAGTCGTGGATCTCGGTCGGGCCGGCGAAGTCGCCGGGGGTGTTGGCCGAGCTCCAGGCCGGGCCCTGCAGCGCCGCGTCACCGGGGCGGGCGCCCACGACCGCGACCAGCTGGTCGGGGCCGATCAGCCCGTCGGTGCCGAGCTCGGCGGTGACCGGACCCACCGGTCGCTGGTCGGCCGGGCGTGACGCCAGCAGGTCGCGCAGCGCGGGGGAGACGGCGACCTCGCCGGGCTTCGGGAAGGCGTCCATGCCGGGCGGCGCGGGCAGCGCGCGGTCCCCGCCGCGCTCACCCGGCAGCGCGGCCAGGTGCACGAGCGTGAGCGGCTTGCCGTCGACGTACGTCGTGCTCGTGGTCTGCACCGCGACGGCGTCGTCGGTGGCGGCGGGCCGCAGCCAGGCGGTCCGTCCGTCCCGGTCGGCCAGACCGGTGACGGCGCCGAGGGTGAGCAGCATGACGGTGACCGCGACGGCGGTCGCGAGCACGGCCAGGCCGTGGGTGCGCAGGTCGCGCGCACCGCCGCCGCGCAGCATGCGGCGGGCCAGGAGGGCACTGGTGCTCATCGCAGGACCCCCTCGCTGGCGCTGACGATGCGGCCGTCGCGCAGGTGCAGCACGAGGTCGCAGCGCTGGGCGATCTCCGGGTCGTGGGTCACCAGCACGAGCGAGGCGCCGAGCGAGCGCTGCGCCTGCAGCAGCAGGGTCATGACCTCCTCGCCGGTGCGCCGGTCGAGCGCGCCGGTCGGCTCGTCGGCGAGCAGCAGCTGCGGGCGGGTGACCATCGCGCGGGCGATGGCGACGCGCTGCTGCTGGCCGCCGGACAGCTCACCCGGCCGGCGCGCGTCGAGACCGCCGAGGCCGAGCGGCGCGAACAGCTCGGACGCTCGGCCCAGCGCATCGGCGTAGGCCACCCCGTCGACGATCAGCGGCAGCGCCGCGTTCTCGACGGCGGTGAGCTCACCGAGCAGCTGCCCGGACTGGAACACCAGGCCGAACCGGCTGCGCCGCAGCGCCGCCCGATCCTCGATGCCCAGCCGGGCGAGGTCGGACTGGTCGCCGGCGAGCACGATGCTGCCCTGCTGCGGCGCGAGGATGCCGGCCATCAGGTGCAGCAGGGTGGTCTTGCCCGAGCCGGACGGCCCCATGAGCGCCACGGCCCGCCCCTGCGGGATATCGCAGCTGACGCCGTGCAGCACGGTCGTCTCTCCGTACGCGTGCCCCACCCCGCGCACCGACAGCAGCGGGGCGCCCGCGGTGGCGCCCGTGGTGGTCGAGTAGGCCGGAGCGCCGCCCATGGTGGTCGAGTAGGCCGGAGCGCCAGCGGAGGCCGTATCGAGACCCTGCCGGGCCTGCCAGATCGAGTTCAACGAGTTCATGGCCACGACGTTAGGAATCGCGGGGGTGCCGCCACATCGGCCGCGAGACCGGTTGTGCGGCGGCGGTATCGGCCGTTCGGCCGAGACGGAGGAATGGCTCGGCGGCGGCTTTACTCTGGGGCACGTGGTGCGCCACCGCAGGATCACGGGGTTCGCGGGTGGCGCACGAGCCGCCCCAGAGTAAAGCCGCGGGGCGAGAGGGTTTCGGGGGGCTGAGCAGGGTCTCGATACGGCCGCTCGTCCCTCGCGGCCTACTCGACCGGCTTGTAGCGGCTCGTCCCTCGCGGCCTACTCGCCCACCCTGGGCGTGGGCGTCACGTGGCGCGGGCGACGAAGTCCGCGAGGTCCTTGCTCTGCTGGAGGCGGCTGGGCTCGTGGACGTACATCATGTGGCCGGCCTCGTAGAACCGGTGCTCGATGTTGTCCAGCAGCTCGGGCGGGAGGCTGGTGCGGGCGAGGGCGTCCTGGCCGGCGGCGTACGGGGTGGCGCCGTCGTAGTAGCCGTACGCGACGTGCACGCGCAGGTGCGGGTTCTGCCGCATCGCCCGCTCCAGCTTGTCGACCACGTAGATCGGCTTGCCCTCGAAATCCTTGTAGCTCCAAGGGTGCACGTCGCCGAACACGCGGTAGGGCGCGTCCGAGTCGAGCCCGAGCTCGGCGCGGGCGTAGTGGTTCCAGGCGGTGGCGTACGGCCCGACGATCGCGTCCATCGACGGGTCGGCATCCATCGACTCGGCGATCGCCGACGCGGCCGCCCCGGTGAACCGCGAGTCCAGCCGGCCGACCGTGCGCCGCTCGTCGCGCAGCAGCTCGCCGTAGTAGCGCCAGTGCTCGATGCGCAGGTCGGCCCGGTCGACGTAGTCCTCGCTCAGACCGGCCAGCCGCGCCACCGTCGCGACCGCCTCGGCCCGCTCGGTCGCCGACGCGCGGCTGCCGAGCGCCAGCACCCGCGGGTACTCGCCCGCCGCGTACGTCTCGGCCTCGGTCAGCACCGAGCGCAGCGACCGGCGCCCGTGCTTGCCGTGGAAGTGCGCCGTCGCGGCGTAGTGCGGCAGGTAGAGCGCGTGCGCCCGGTCGTTGCGCGGGATCTCGAAGTCGAGGGTCCCGAAGTCCAGGACCGAGGAGATGAGCATCAGCCCGTTGAGGTACATCCCCTCCCGGCTCTGCAGCCGCTCGGCCAGCGCCACGGCCCGCGTCGTGCCGTAGGACTCACCCGCGAGGAACTTCGGCGACCCCCACCGCGCGTTGCGGGTGGTCCACAGCCGGATCACCTCGGCCATCGACTCCACGTCCTTGGCGTAGCCGTGGAAGTCCTTGGCCTTCTCGCCCTCCGCGGCGCGCGACCAGCCGGTCGAGACCGGGTCGATGAGCACCAGGTCGCTCACCGCGAGGAGCGACTCGGGGTTGTCCGCGAGGGCGTACGGCGGGCGCGCCAACCCGCCCGCGTCACCGGCGACGACGCGGCGCGGCCCGAGCAGCCCCAGGTGCAGCCACACGCTCGAGGACCCCGGCCCGCCGTTGAACGCGAACGTCACCGGCCGGGTCGTCGTGTCCGCGTCGGCCCCCTCGTCGAGCGTGTACGCCGTCAGCCCGACCTCGGCCTTGGCCCGCCGGCCCTGGTAGACGTCGTCCTTGAACACGTCCTCGCGCAGCACCAGCCGACCGGCAGCCGCCTTGTAGCGCAACGTCTTTCGGCCGACCTTCAGCGTGTGCGCCGTCGTGACCAGCTCGTCCTTCGGCTCGGCCGGCCGTGTGGTCTCGCTCGCATCGGCGGCGGGGGTCGTGGTGCTCGCGTCGTCGTCCACCCCGGCAGCCTAGGGTGGCGGCGTGAGTGTCACGACCGTTCCGGACGACCAACGATTCGTGCCCGTGCTGCTGGGGGCCGACGCCTCGACCTACAGCCTCGCGCGCAGCTTCCACGAGGAGTACGCCGCGATCTCGGTCGCCGTCTCCCGGCTCGGCGCCGGCCCGGTCGCCAACAGCCGCATCATCGAGGTCTCCCGGCTGGCCGACTTCGACGACGACGACGCCCTGGTCGCCCACCTGCAGGGCCTGGAGGAGCGGTTCGGCGACCGACCGCTGCTGCTGCTCACCAGCACCGACTACCTCGTGCGCCGCATCGTCACGCTGCGCGACCGGCTCGAGCCGCGCCTGACGATCCCCTACCCCGACCTCGCGCTGATCGACCGGCTCACCGACAAGGCCCAGTTCGCCGAGCTGTGCAGCGAGCTCGGCATCGCCCACCCCGAGACGGTGGTCTACGACGTCGCCCGCCACGAGCAGCTCAAGGACGACCCGCAGCTGCGCGACCAGCTGGCCCGGCTGAGCTTCCCGATCATCGCCAAGACCGGCAACTCGGCGACGTACGAGCGCTACGACTTTCCCGGCAAGCAGAAGGTGCACACGGCGGGCTCCCGCGAGGAGCTGATGGACCTGATGCAGCGCGTCCACGACAGCGGCTACCCCGGCACCTTCATCCTGCAGGACATGATCCCCGGCCTGGACGACGGCATGCGGATCCTCACCTGCTACTGCGACCGCGCCGGCAAGGTGCGCATGGGCGCCTTCGGCCACGTGCTGCTCGAGGAGCACCTGCCGGAGACCCTCGGCGTCCCCGCCGCCATCATCACCGGTCAGGACCGCGCGGTCCTCGACGAGGCCGTGCGCCTGCTGGAGCACGTCGGCTGGCGCGGCTATGCCAACTTCGACCTGAAGTACGACCCTCGCGACGGGCGTACCAAGTTCTTCGAGCTCAACCCGCGGCTCGGCCGCTCCAACTTCTACGTCAACGCCGGCGGCGTGAACACCGCGCGCTACTACGTCGAGCAGTACGTCGACGGCAGCGACCTCTCCGACGAGCCGCCGCTCGTGGAGTCGGCGAAGGAGGAGCTCTACACCTCGCTGCCGGTGCCGCTGGTCATGCGCTACCTGCCCGGCGACCTGCGCAAGAAGGTGCTCTCGCTCGTCGCGCGCGGCAAGGTCACCAACCCGATGATGTACGCCCGCGACCCCCACCCCAAGCGCTGGGCCTACGTCGGGGCGTACGGCGCGAACCAGGTGCGCAAGTACTTCCGGGTCTACCCGCCGCCCAAGCGCGAGAAGGCCTGAATCGCCATGAGCGACAACGACATCCGCGTCACTGCCGAGCAGGGTTGGTCCGCCCCGGTCGTCGGCATCTTGGGCGGTCTCGGGCCGCTGGCGGGCGCGACGTTCCTGCGGGTGCTGACGCTGCTCACCCCGGCCGAGTCCGACCAGGAGCAGCTGGACGCGGTGCTGCTCAGCCACTCGACCACGCCCGACCGCACCGCCCGGCTCACCGACCCGGCTGCGCCCGATCCCGCCCCGGTCCTGCTCGCCGACGCGCTGCGGCTGCAGGGCATCGGCGCCGAGCTGATCGCGGTTCCCTGCAACTCCGCGCACCCGTTCCTACGCGCCGTCGCGGGCCAGGTTGCGGTGCCGATGATCGACATCGTCGAGACCACCGCGACCGTCGCGGTCGAGCAGGCCGCGGCCCGTGCCGAGGGCCGCACCCCGCGCGTCGGGATCCTCGCGACGACCGGCACCCGCGCCGCCGGCATCTACGCCGACGCGGTGCGCGCGCTCGGCGGCGAGCCGGTCGACACCAGCGACGACGAGCAGCGCGAGGTCATGCGGATCATCTACGACCAGGTCAAGGCGGGCCTGCCGACCGACCTCGGCGCGCTGCTCGCGCTGGTCGACGCGATGGTCGCCAAGGGCAGCGACGTCGTCGTGCTGGGCTGCACCGAGCTGTCGGTGGCGTACGACGAGCACAACCTGGCACGTGATCCTCGTCTCGTCGACTCGGTCGACTCGCTGGCGCGCGAGACGCTGCGCCGCGCCGGGCGCACGCCCAAGAACCCCGTCGTTCCGGGGGAGTAGCCCGCCCGCGGGCGCTCGTTCCGGCCCCGGCAGGCCGGGCCGGAAGGGCGTCGCAGAGGCCCCGGTAGGACCTCCTACCCCCGGGCCGCGAAGACCCCCTCCTGAGGGTGACGTGACGACCCGGTAACCTTCGCTAACGTAACCAACGTGCTTGAAGAACGTCACTCGCAGTTGACAACGACTGTCACGGTCGAGAACAGTGTTCTCCCGTGGCAGGGGGCAAGATTCAACGACCTGAGCTCGGCCGCACCCACGGAAGCCGCCGAATGCGCTCGTGGCTGCGGGCGGGACTCGTCGTCCCCGAGATCGTCGCGATCGTGCCGGCCCACAACGAGCAGGACTGCGTCGCGCAGACCATCACGTCCTTGCTGACGCAGACGGTCCCGCCCACCACGATCGTCCTCGTCGCCGACAACTGCACCGACCGCACCGTCGAGATCGCCCGGGAGTTCCCGGTCGTGGTCATGGAGACGGTCGACAACCCTCACCGCAAGTCGGGGGCCCTCAACCAGGCCTGGGCGCTGCACGGGCGCGACGCCGACGTGGTCTTCACGATGGACGCCGACACGGTGCTGCAGCCGGACTCGATCGAGCAGCTGGTCGCCTCCATGCTGTCCGACCGCAGCTCGGCCGCGGTGTGCGCGCGCTACTGGGCGCGCGACGCCCAGGGTCTGGCCCAGCGGCTGCAGCGGCTGGAGTACGCCCGCTACGACGACAACCGCGAGCTGCGCGGCTGGCGCATCCAGGTGGCCTCCGGCGCGGCGGCGATGTATCGCGGCGAGGTGCTGCGCCGGCTCCCGCGGGTGCGCGCCGGGCGCGGCCCGTGGGACGAGTTCAGCCTGATCGAGGACTACGGCCTCACGCTGGACCTGAAGTCGCAGGGCTATCGGGTGCGCGCCTCCAGCGGCGCGCACGTCATCACCGACACGCCGAAGACGTTCGGCGAGCTGTGGACCCAGCGGCTGCGCTGGGGCCGCGGCGGTGTCGACGAGTGCCGCAAGCGCGGCTGGGTCTGGGGCACGCGGCGCGACATCGCGGCGTACGGCCTGTTCGGCTTCGGGCTGCTGCTGCGGCTGCTGTTCATCGTCTACGTCGCGCTCGTCCTCGCCCTCGGGATGAGCATGACGCTCTCGCTCATCGGCATGGTGCCGCTCGCGATCATGTGGTTCGACCGCGTGACCTCCGCCTGGCGGGTGCCGGGCCGCGACTGGCGCGACATGGCGATCGTCCTCCCGATGCTCATCGAGGACTTCTACGGACTCTTCCTCGAGGTCTGCACCGCGGTCGCCGTGGTGCGCAGCCTGCGGGGCAGCGACCAGAACTGGTAATCCCACCGACGGAAAGAAGAAGGTCATGTACGACAACGGCAACGGGCCGCTGGTCAACACGGGTTACATCTCGCTGGCCGGCGTGGGCACCGTCGTCGGCGCCATGCACACCGTGCTCCTGGCGATCACGATCATGTTCACCCTGTTCGTGCTCTACCGACTCGTGCTGCGGGGCGCGCGGTCGACCCGACGCGGATGAAGCGCCGCACGTTCCTCGGCGCGGCTGCGGCCGCGCCCGTCGCGGTGCTCGCGGGCCAGCGCCCGGCCGCGGCGGCCCCGGCCTGGGCCACCGCCACCCGGGCCGGCTCGGCCGGTCTGGTCGCGCTGACCTTCGACGACGGCCCCTCCGCCGAGCTCACGCCGACGGTGCTGTCGACGCTGCGCAGCTACCGCGCGAAGGCGACGTTCTTCCTGCAGGGCGAGCACGCCGCGGCCCGGCCCGACCTGGTGCGCGCGATCGCCGCCGACGGCCACGTCATCGGCAACCACTCCTGGAGCCACCCGCAGTTCGCGACGCTCACCGCCGAGCAGGCGCGCACCGAGATCGTGCGCACCAACGACGTCATCGAGCAGATCACCGGCACCCGCCCGGTGCTGTTCCGCTACCCGTTCGGCGAGGAGACGGCCGACGGCAACGCGGTCATCCGCGAGCAGGGCATGTGGGGCGGGGTGCTGTGGCACTGGACCAACCCGCTGCCGGGCGACTTCGAGTGCCCGGGTGCGGCGGGCGTACAGAAGTACGTCGTCGGCAACGCGGTCGACCAGGCGCTGATCCTGCTGCACGACGGCAACGACGTCGTGCGGTGCGGCACGGGCCAGCTGTCCTACCTCGGCCGGACCATCACCGAGCTGCGGCGGCGGGGCTTCGCGCTGGGCGTGGTCGACATCGCCTGGGGGCCCAGCACGGTCAACCAGCAGTCGTGGGTGCAGGTTGTTCCGGCTTGAGGCTGTTTCTGGGGGAATCCGCGACCGACGTGCGGTCCGCCCGTCGAACCTGTTGAATGTGGAAGGTTTGTCAGGGGAGGGATCACCGATGAGCGGACTCCACCGAGAGTTCCGGAGCCACGCGGCCAGCCTGCCGCAGTCCGACGAGCGCCGCGTCGATCCGCGGGCGTTCGCCGAGGTGGCCTACCGCGTGCTGCACGATCTGGACAGCATGGAGCGTGACAGCACGCGCATGCGCATCTCCGCGGTCGCGCACGCCCTCGGCCGGGCGGTCAACGCCTCCGGCTGGCGCGCGATCCGCGACGACACGGCGGGCACCCGGCTCGAGCTGCGCTTCCAGGCGCGCGACGCCGGCCCGCACCACGACGACGGGATCCCGGTCAGCTCGGTGGTCGACGGGGTGGGGCTGCACGTGCTGATGAGCGACGCCCCCGCGGGCACCCGCGCCCGCTTCCAGGGGACGTCGGTGCGCGAGGTGCTGCTGGTCGGGGGCTACGACCCCGACGCGGTGGCCTGGGCGGTGGAGTTCTACGGCGACCAGTGGTCGGCCGACCTGCTGGAGGTGCTGCCGATGGCGTACACCCTCGTGCAGGCGGCGCTGCGCTTCCCCGGGGGCAACCGGGCCGGCGAGTTCAGCGACGGGCTGGACGAGGACGAGTCGCCGCAGCGGCTGTCACTGGTGGTCGAAGCCGATGGCGAGGGTCAGTCCCGCTAGCTGCGCCTCGAAGTAGTCGTCGGCGGCCTTGTCGGACAGCGGCAGGCGGCCGGTGGCCTCCAGCGCGACGCTGCCGTGGATCGCGGTCCAGGCGGCCAGCGCGATGCTGAACACCTTGGGGTCGACCTCGACGTCGAGCATGCCCGGGATCTCGACCTGCACCGCGATGGCCTCGCCGATCGGGTGGTTGAGCAGGTCCAGCGTGCCGTCGTCGTTGGCGTCCTGCAGCGTGCGGGCCAGCTGGCCCACGATGCGCCGCACCACGTCGTCCGGCGGGTGCTCGGTGTGCCGCTCGGGCGCGGGGCCGAAGTTGAGGGTGTAGCCGGGCACGTGGCTCATCACCCAGGTGCGGTACGCCCGCAGCTGGGCGACCCACCGGCCGCGGTGGTCGGTGCTCGGCACGACCGCGCCGGCCATGCGCACGTGCTCCAGCATCGAGGTGGCCGCGTCGTCGGCGAGCGCCTCGAGCAGGTGGGCGTGGCTGGGGAAGTAGCGGTAGAGCGCGGACGGGACGACGCCCATGTCGCGCGCGATCGCCCGCAGCGACAGCGTGGCCGCGCCCTCGCGCACCAGCCGCTCGCGCGCGATCTCCTTGACCTCCTCGACCGTCGCGAGGTGGCGTCGCTGGACCCTGGTCCTGGGGACCTCGTTGCGCCTGGTCATCGCGCAGGCCCTGCGCTCAGCTGCTCGAAGGCGCTGTCCGCTCGTCCCGATCGCACCCGAGTCGTCTCCATCCGTGATTTTCGTGCGGGCCTGTGCACCCTCAAGACTACGCGCGAAGGTGGGGGCGGTGTGACTTGCGCAGCACTTGTCAGCACGCCGCCCGCCGGAAATCGGCGCCAGGGCGGGCGATAGGCTAGCGACCGCGCTGCCGGCGTGTTCGGCCGGTGCCCGAGCGTCACCCCGCTTTCTAGGAGCCCTTCGTCCATGCAGAAGATCACGGTCAAGAACCCCATCGTCGAGCTCGACGGTGACGAGATGACGCGCATCATCTGGGCGTTCATCAAGGACCGGCTCATCCACCCCTACGTCGACGTCGACCTGAAGTACTACGACCTCGGGATCGAGAACCGCGACGCCACCGACGACCAGGTGACCGTGGACGCGGCCAAGGCCATCAAGGAGTACGGCGTCGGCGTCAAGTGCGCCACCATCACCCCCGACGAGGCGCGGGTCGAGGAGTTCGGCCTGAAGGAGATGTGGAAGAGCCCGAACGGGACGATCCGCAACATCCTCGGCGGCGTGATCTTCCGCGAGCCGATCATCATCGGCAACGTGCCGCGGCTGGTGCCGGGCTGGAAGCAGCCGATCGTCATCGGCCGTCACGCGCACGGCGACCAGTACAAGTCGCAGAACTTCAAGGTGCCGGGCGCCGGCACGGTCACGATCTCGTACGCGCCGGCTGACGGTGGCGAGGTGCAGACGTACGAGATCGCCGAGTTCGGCGACGACGGCGGCGTCGCGATGGGCATGTACAACTTCGACGACTCGATCCGCGACTTCGCGCGGGCGTCGTTCAACTACGGCCTGCAGCGCAAGTACCCCGTCTACCTGTCGACGAAGAACACGATCCTCAAGGCGTACGACGGGCAGTTCAAGGACATCTTCCAGCACGTCTTCGACACCGAGTTCAAGGACAAGTTCGACGCCGTCGGCATCACCTACGAGCACCGGCTGATCGACGACATGGTCGCCGCCGCGATGAAGTGGGAGGGCGGCTACGTCTGGGCGTGCAAGAACTACGACGGCGACGTGCAGTCCGACGTCGTCGCGCAGGGCTTCGGCTCGCTCGGCCTGATGACCTCGGTGCTGATGAGCCCCGACGGCAAGACCGTCGAGGCCGAGGCGGCGCACGGCACGGTCACCCGCCACTACCGCCAGCACCAGCAGGGCAAGGCCACCTCGACCAACCCGATCGCCTCGATCTTCGCCTGGACGCGCGGCCTCGCGCACCGCGGCAAGCTCGACGGCACCCCCGAGGTCACCCAGTTCGCCGAGACCCTGGAGCGCGTCTGCATCGAGACCGTCGAGTCCGGCAAGATGACCAAGGACCTGGCGCTGCTGATCTCGCCGGAGCAGGAGTTCCTCACCACCGAGGAGTTCCTGGCTGCGATCGACGAGAACCTGCAGAAGGCGATGGGCTGAGGCCGGCGACCGGGCACTGAGAGGACTCGAATCTGTGAGCATCACCGCTGCCATCATCGGCCAGGGTTACGTCGGCCTGCCGCTCGCGACCCGCGCCGCTGAGGTCGGGATCACGGTCGTCGGTTTCGACATCCACCCCGGACTGGTCGACCAGCTGAACTCGGGCAAGTCGCACATCGACGACGTGAGCGACGACGAGCTGGCCGCGGCGCTCGCCGCCGGCTACCGCGCGACCAGCGACGCCGGCGACCTGGCCACGGCCGACGTGGTGGTGGTCTGCGTCCCGACGCCGCTCGCCGAGGAGGGCGGCCCCGACCTGTCGGCCGTCCAGGCCGCCGCGCGCACGCTCGGTGAGCACCTCTCCGAGGGCACGACCGTCATCCTGGAGTCCACGACCTACCCGGGCACGACCGAAGAGGTCTTCGCGCCGCTGGTGCTCGGTGACCGCCTGACGCTGGACGAGAACGTGTGGATCGCCTTCTCGCCGGAGCGGGTCGACCCGGGGAACCCGACCTACGGGATCAGGAACACCCCGAAGGTCGTGGGCGGTCTCACGCCTGAGTCGACCAGGCGGGCCGTGGAGTTCTACGAGCAGTTCATCGACACGGTGGTTGAGGTCAAGGGCGCCAAAGAGGCCGAGATGGCCAAGCTGCTCGAGAACACCTTCCGCCACGTCAACATCGCCCTGGTCAACGAGATGGTCCGGTTCTGCGAGGAGCTGGACATCGACCTGTGGGACTCGATCGACGCAGCCTCGACCAAGCCCTTCGGGTTCATGCCCTTCCGGCCCGGCCCTGGGGTCGGGGGTCACTGCATCCCGGTCGACCCGTCCTACCTGTCGCACCGGGTGAAGGCCAAGCTCGGGTACGCCTTCCGCATGGTCGAGCTGGCCGAGGAGGTCAACCTCGCGGCCCCGACCTACGTGGCCGAGCGGGTGTGGCGACAGCTCAACGACCAGGGCAAGGCGGCCAAGGGCGCCAAGGTCCTGCTGGTCGGCGTCACCTACAAGCCGAACATCGCCGACATGCGAGAGACCCCGGCGGAGCCGCTCGCCGAGAAGCTGCTGTCGTGGGGCGTCGACGTGAGCTACTTCGACCCCTACGTGCCGACCTGGGAGGCCGGGGGAGTGACCATGACCTCGGCGACCGATGTCGAGAAGTCCGCGAGCGAGGCCGACCTCGTCGTCCTGCTGCAGCAGCACTCCACGATCGACCTGGACCGCGTCGTCGCCGAGGCGCCGGCCGTGCTCGACACCCGCGGCGTGCTGAACCCCGGCGACAAGGTTGTCCGCCTGTAGCGGTATAAAGCGGTCCCACGGTCACGGACGGCAGGGCCGCACTCGCCGATGAGCCCGGCACTGTTGCCCAGTTGTGGTGCGTGTTATCGGCCACTCCGGAGGGGTGCCCGCCCTCTGCCGACTCGCCAACCGACCGGCTTGCTGAGCCGCATCGTCGACCGCCGAGCCACGCGCTAGCGGGTCAGGAGTGGGGGTGCCGCACCCCTAGCGTCATCACGCTCACGGCCCCGATCTTCTCTTGCCATCAGCATGGACAGCAGGATGCCTGCGATGAGTCCATGAGTAAGGGCTGTCGTGAAGACACTGGAGTTCGCCAGCGCGATGGCCGGGACGACAAAAGTCAGCGTTGCCAGCGCATTGGGTAAGCCCTGCGTGCTGGCGTTGACCAGCCACAGCAGCACGATCAAGGCTCCACCTTCGATGGCCATGCCAAGAAACCCCAGGTTAGCGAATCCGTCTGCGAACAGGCTGGCGTTGGAGTTCATGCCCTCCCGACCAAAGTAGATCCGACCTACCATGAACGGAGGCGATTCCGTGTAGGGATAAGTCCTGAAGGACGAAAGAAATGAGTAGGCCCAGTAGCCCTTCTCCGCCTCGTCGAACACGTAGACGTAAGCCGCTGCCAGTAGCCCGGGAGTGAGCAGAAAACGTCGCACAGAGATCGAGGTCCACGTGGCCGTGCCCCGCGCTAGGTCGGCGACCATAGAGCCTAGCGCGCCGATGAACGTCCCCAGCGCGATTAGCCAACCGTAGGAAAAACGGTCCCTCCGCAGAATGGCGTAGAAGAGGATGAGTGCGGGGGTGGACAAGATAACGGACTTTAGCCCAGAGGCCGCAAAGATCACGATTTGGCCGGTGAGACCCAACAGAATGAGCGCCGTCTTGCCTCGTTGGAGGCCTCGAGCAATGACGATCGGGTTGACCACGCCAGCCTGAGTGGGAATCAGATAGCTAAGAATGGCGGCGCCTTCGAGGGCGGTGCGGTAGTCACCTCGGACGTCGTAGACGTCTAGCAGATTCGGGACGGAGGTCGGAACTCCGAATTGCGCAAAGATGAGCGTGTAAACACCGAGGCTGTAGACTGCAACCCCGGTCCAGAAGACGCCCACGGGCAATGAGATGCGCGGCAAGGTCAAGCTCAGGGGGTTTCGTCGCGCCGCCACAGTGATAGCGAGCATCACGGCGCCTGATTGGGCCGAGAGCATCGCGGCCTGGCTTGCCTCGAGTGGGCCTCCGTAGTGCGGGACGAGGATCGCAGGCAGCCCAGCAACCACAAAAAGAATCCACACGATGGTGTCCGAGGGTCGCCGCAGCTTTACGGGGAGAAGCATTGCGCACAGGCACACGATTGCAAGTGCAAGGGCGTAGGGCGCGAGCTGGGGGTCTTGGTATGAGTATCCAAGATAGTTGAATTGTGGGTAGACGATATCCCGGTACACCTTTTGCAGTACCCAAGCGAGGGCGAGACAGATCAGGGCGCTGAGAAAGCGCAGCCTCCCCGATCGGCCGGGGCTGTCCTTTTCCTGGGTTCGCATTTCAGCGGTGTCTGGCTTCAAGGCGTGTACTCTCGGTTTAGCGTGATGGCAGTTGCAATCCGCGAGGTCCGCAAACTACCCATCGCACGGGCGCATATGTCTAGTAATTCTGGCCCTGCAGTCTCTGCTGCGGCCGGCCCTCGAGGAGGGAGTCATAAAGTCGGGTAAGCGCGTCAGCCTGCGCCTCGTAGGAGAAGTCGTCGCGGACGCGCTGACGCCCTCGCGTTCCCATCCTTTCCCGCCCTGCACCGTCGTCGAGCAGTTGGTCGATCGCGTCGACGATGGATTCAATGTCGTCGGGTGACACGGGGGTTCCGTATTCAGATCCGTGCTCGCGGACCCACCTTGGGAAGTTCGAGTAGACGAACGGCCGTGCGGCGGCCATGTACTCATAGATTTTCGTCGACTTGGCATCCACATAGTTCGGCTTAGGGAGAAGAAGACACAGCCCTACGTCGAACTGAGCGATAAAGTCTGGGACGGCAGCGGGGGAGATGGGCCCGACGTAGCTGACAGATTCAGTCTTCAGCTTGTCGCGCAGGCTCTCCGGGTGGAGCTTCCCAGCCAGCAGAAGGCGCGGCTTGTGCCGCGACCTCTGTGTGGCCTCGACCATGGCCTCGAGACCCCGGTCGGAGCTGATGGCACCCACGTAACCGATCGTCGGGCGGTCACCAACCTGAGTGGACGCTGGCTCGCCCATGAGGTTCGAGACCCACGGATAGTTCTGGACAGCAACCACGGTGGGGTTTTTCGGGAACAGTGGAGCGAGTTCTGGCTCCGCGATGACGATTGCGTCCGCAAGGCGGTCTGCCGCGGCTGTCAGGGTCGACGCTGCAAGCCTGGCGAGCGGCTTGGCGGCGCGGCTCAGGTAGGCCTTGGACTCGATCTGTGCGACGAGGTTTTCGTGGGCGTCATACACGAGTTTTGCCTTGTGCGACCGGGTGAAGGTCAAGGCGGTGGGCAGGAGTTCAGGGTCATGGATGTGCACCACATCTGGTCCGATGTCTCGGAGCTTTTTCATGACCTGGGTAGCTCCAGTCGGCACGCGCCCGAGGCGTGACTTCGAAGGCTGGATGAGGTGATGGGTTATTCCGGGGACATCGGCCCGGGGAGGAGGTGCAATGAGGTGGACGTCATGCCCAGCCTCGGCAAGCGCGACCGCGTGCTTGTACGTGATTCTGTTTTCGGTCCCGGGATGCACGGTGGTGACCTGAGCAACCTTCACGCGATTTTCTCCTCTTGGGTTGTCTGAGGATCCTGGACGGCCCTGAGTACGAGCGCGCACAGGACAAGGTACACGAGCGATAGAGCAAGCGAGTAGGAGAGCATTGTCTGCACAAGAGACGCCCCGAGGATTCCGGGAATGCACAGCGAGGCAACGGCGGACAGGATGCGCAGGCTGTCCCAGCCGAGAAGTTTGAGGCTGTGGCCGGTCAGGTTCAGGACCTGTGCGAAGGGGGCGGTGCAGAACTGGGCCACTGTGCCGAAGGTGAGCGCCGCGATAAGCTGCCCCACGACTTCCCAGCTCGACCCGAAGACAGAGCCGGCCAACAAGGGAGCCAAGACTGCCGCAATGATGGCCGCCGGAATGCTGATGAGTGCCAATCCGCGTGCGGTTCTCAAGATGATTCCGCGGGCTGCGGACGTTTGGTCTCGACGGACGAGTTCGCTGACCTCCGCAACCGACGCGGAGGCCATGTTCTGGGCGACAATCTGGAGAGGGGCTGCGAATACTCGTTGCGCAAGTGCCACGAACCCCGACCCAGTCAGGCCGTAGAAAGTCCCGGCGAGCAGGACTGGGAGCTGCGAGCCCAGGCTGTTCAGAAGCGCGGATCCTCCTGCCGGAGCTGCCTGGCGCCAGGGGGTGGAGATCTGAGTTCGGGGTGCGCGTAGCAGTTGAAGGGCAGGTCTCGCCCACACCAGCCTCGGCACCAAGAATCCGGCGATGAGTGCCCACAGCGACCCGGTGAACCCAAGAGCGACGTGCACCGCGCTCATCCCAGACTGTTGCACGAAATTTCCTAGTGCGAGCCGAGAGTACTTCTTGTCTCGAGAAAGAGCGGAGGTGCCTAGCAGTTGCAAGGACCCGGCCAGGATCAGAGGCCCGATGACGAGGTAGGTACTGTTTCCCGTGACGGCAATAGCTGCCGCCACGGCGGTGACGCCAAGGGATGTAGCGATTGCGATCTTGAATCCGCGGAGTGCTAGCGCGGCGTAGGAGGAGTATTCGTGTTCGCGCAGCGCAATGATCTCTAGGCGAAGCGTGGAAACACCTATAAAAGTGGAAGCAATCGCCACCAGGAGCCCGAAAGCTCCGAAGGTGCTTGGTGAGTAGAGACGAGTGATCACCGGGGTGAGCGCCAAGGCGACCACCATTCCGGCTGCGCTGCCTACGAGGATGCGCGCTCCGCCGCGCAGAATATTAGTCACGATGCAGCTTTGCCGGTCACCGCAGCTTCGAAGTCGATGTAGAGCATGTCCCGGTCGAATCGTTGGCGACCTAGATCCGCGGACCGCTGCGCTGCCGACGTGAGTGCGTCGGGTGTCCAGCCGGCGCGCAAGTGGGCGAAGGTCTCAGCTGTGATATCTCGCGGGCACTGCCAGCCTGCGCCCTCTGCCTGGAGCAGGTCAGACAACCACCCGCCGTGGTTGAACAGGACCGGACGCGCTGCTGCCATGGCGTCGAAGACCTTGTTCAGCGAGTTGTGCGCGAGCGAGGGGTGGTCGATGAGTGAGCTCACGGCTAGGTCGGCTGCGGCGGCAAGGTCTCGGACCTGGGATCTGGGGAGCGGGCCAACGAAGACGCTGTCGCCCGGGATGCCCTGGGCCTCAAGGGCGCGACGGGCAGGGTCAAGACCGGCGCCAGCTCCCGCGACGATAAGGCGGGCGTTGCTCGGTTGAACGGCCACTGCGAGTCGTGTGAGCCATTCAGGGTCGTATCCCATCCCTAGGGATCCGGCGTAGTACAGCAGGAGTTCGTCCTGCTGTACTCCTAGACGGCGTCGTAGCGTTTGGCGGTCTGCCGAAGGTGCTGCGGCGACATCGGAGGCGTTGGGGATCATGCGCACCGGTACCGTGCTGTTCGTCTCTCGCACCCCTTCAGCCATCCACGGCGAGAGGGCAATGACTGTGTCCGCGCGTGCATAGGCGAGCCGCTCAAGCATGCGGGCTACAGGCTGTAGTGGTGCTGGGAGGTATCCAAGCTCGATGGGTACTCGTGGCCAGAGGTCTCGCACTTCGAGCACAAACCGGGCGCGGCGCAGTAGTGCCGCCGTCATGCCGGGTATGGCTACGGTCAAAGGGGTGCTCGACGCGAGGACGACGTCAGCAGGCTGCCGAGCCGCCACGGCGGTGGCCTGAAGCATGAATTTTCCGAACGAAACGAGGCGCCGAGGTACGGACATCGTGTTGTCGTACTTCGTGGCGACCTGCTCGACGTCGAAGTCACCGACGCGGTAGCTGTCTCTGGACGGACCCGCGCTGATCATGGTGACTTGGTGCCCGGAGGCCGCGAGACGTTTCGCGAACTCGAACGGGCGACCGCCGCCGGCCTCGTCGGGGCGCTTGAAATGCTGGTGGATATAGGTGATCTTCATGCCTGTTCCGGTTGGCAGAGGTGTCATCTTGCGGGCACTCCCTTGACGACCGCTTGTGCGACGACGTCCCTGACGACAACGGCGCCCGCTCCTACGACCGCTGACGCGCCGACCCTCAGGCCCTGCAGGATGGTTGCGTTTGCACCCACCATCGCCTCAGGTTCAACGGTTACCGCTCCTGATACGCATGCCTGAGGGTTCAGACGGACGTAGTCGCCCAGATAGCTGTCGTGTCCGATGGTGGCGTTCTGGTCGATGTGGACGTGACGGCCTACGCGGATCGCCGTGCTGAGGCGCGCACCCGGCGCAACCACGGTTCCAGGTCCGAGGCGAACATCTCGACCCACGGTGGCATCGGGGTGGATCAGCGTGGCCCAGCGCAGGGACGGCCAGCGCTGATCGAGTCGGCGCCTGACAGCGGCCGAGCCGATGCCGATGACCGCCTCGCATCCCGCGGGCGCCGAGTCCAACCAGGACGAGTCACCGAGCAGTGCTGCGTCCATGTCTCGCAACGCTTGCAGGTTCGATGGTGTGGGAGCGTCGTCGACGAAACCTAGGAGTTCATATGTCGGTGAGGCGCTGTTGATGGCCTCGACCAGCATGGCCACTTCGCGCCCGAAACCGCCGCAGCCCACGACGACGAACGGGGTCGTCATGACCGCAACGGCGGAGTGGGGGCGGCCCCCATGAACTCCGCCATGGTCGCGGTCCCTTCACCGGAGATGCCGTCGCGACGGAGAACCGAGCTGATCGTGGCAAGCATGATGCGAAGGTCGCCGAGGGTCGTGTGCGAGTCGACGTAGTCGACGTCGAGCGCGAACCGCTGCTCCCATGACACGGTGTTTCGCCCATTGATCTGGGCCAGTCCCGTGAGACCAGGGCGCACGTCATGCCGGCGGGCCTGGTCGGGGGAGTACCGCTCCAGGTACCGCATGAGCAGGGGGCGGGGACCAACCAGCGACATGTCGCCCTTGACCACGTTCCAGAGGGCGGGAAGCTCGTCGAGACTGGTCGCCCGCAAGCGGAGCCCGAAGGCGGTCAACCGGTCGTCGTCGGTGACCAAGCCGGCCGCTTCGTCCACGGGCAGCATCGTCCGAAACTTGACCATCTCGAACGGCTCGCCGTGCAGCCCGGGGCGGGTCTGCCGGAAGAGGACCGGTGATCCGAGCTGCCGTCGCACAGCGACAGCGACAGCTGCCTGGATCGGAAGCGACACCACGAGCGCCGGGACTCCCAGCGCCAGGTCGAGCAGGCGCTTGGTGACACGTCGCCTGGTCACCGGCGAACCCCGGTGAGATGTGCCTGCACGGCGCCGACGACGCGATCGATCTGGGCGTCGTCGAGCTCGGACCCGCTGGGAAGGGTGATCCCGCTGCGGAACAGGTCCTGGGATACGCCGTTGTCGAACATCCGGGCCTGAGCGAAGAGCGGCTGCAGGTGCATGGGCTTCCACAGGTGCCGGGCCTCGATGCCCCGTGCCGACAGGTCGGCCACGATGTCGTCCACCGAAGCGGTGTGCTGCTGGGGGTCGAGCACGATGCACGTCAGCCAGCAGTTGTCCTGCGCGTCCGAGGGGTCACCGCCTCGGCCGAGGAGCCGCACCCCGTCGATGGTCCCGAGCGTGTCGGCGTAGCGCTGCCGGATCTCACGACGCCGGGCGATCATCTCGTCCAGACGTAGCAGCTGCCCGACCCCGATCGCCGCGAGGATGTTGGAGAGCCGGTAGTTGTATCCAGTCTCGGTGTGCTCGTACCAGGCGGCCGGTTGACGCGCCTGGGTCGACAGATAGCGAGCGCGCTCGATGAGGGCGGTGTCGTTGCTCAGCAGCATGCCGCCGCCGGAGGTCGTCATGATCTTGTTGCCGTTGAACGACAGGGCTGCTGCGAGTCCGAACGCACCGGCAGCGCGGCCGGAGCGGTGCGCTCCCAGGGCTTCCGCGGCGTCCTCGATCAGCGGCAGGTCACGCCGTGCCAGCTCGGTCTCGAGCAGCGCGTTGTCCGCGCTGCGGCCGAACAGGTCCACGCTCACGACGGCAGCGATGTCAGAGCCCTCGGCGATCAGCTGGTCCACGGCGTCGAGGAGCAGCTGGGGGTCGACATTGGCATCGTCGGCGAGGGAGTCGACGAAGACCGGCTCGGCGCCGGTGTAGCGAACGGCGTTGGCCGTCGCGGCGAACGTCATGGAGGGGAGCACCACCACGCGGCCGGGGCCCGCCCCGACGTGCAGGAGGGCCAGGTGCAGCGCGGCGGTTCCGCTGGACAGCGCCAGTGCGTGCTCGACCCCGACCCTCTCGGCGACCTCATTCTCGAAGCGGTCCACCATCGGTCCGAGGGGGGCGACCCAGCCTGACCGCATGGCCTCGAGAACGAGCTCTTCCTCGACGGTCGTGACGTGTGCTCGCGACAGGTGAATGCGCTCAGGCACGCGAGATCGCCTCTCCCACAACAACTCCATTGCTCTCTCGGAGCATCCAGTCAAATGCTTCCTGCCCGCTGTCGTGGCGGGCCGTGCGGACTTCGCGGACCTGGATGGGCGGCACCGCGACGTGGTTGACGAGGGCGTGCGCCGACTGCTGGATGTTCTCACCGGGGGAGAAGAGCACCTCGGACATCTTCTCGCCGGGACGAAGCCCCGTGTAGACGATGTCGATGTCACGCTTGCCCGACATGTCGATGAGAGTCTTGGCGACGTCGACGATCTTCATCGGCTCGCCCATGTCGAGCACCATGACCTCGCCGTCGTTGCCGATCGCCGCGGCCTGCAGCACCAGCTGGCACGCCTCGGGGATGAGCATGAAGTAGCGCTCGACGTCGGGGTGGGTGACGGTGACCGGGCCGCCGCGCTCGATCTGCGCGGTGAAGGCGGTGATCACCGAGCCGCGTGAGCCGAGCACGTTGCCGAACCGGACGGAGACGTACGTGTTGTCGTCGCGGTCGGCGAAGCGAGCGGTCAGCCGCTCGGCCACGCGCTTGCTGTAGCCGAGCACGCACGTCGGGTGGGCGGCCTTGTCGGTGGAGATGTTGACGAAGGTCCCGACGCCGACGCGGTGGGCCGCCTCGAGCACGTTGAGGGTGCCGAGGATGTTGGTCTTCCAGGCCTCCATCGGGAACTGCTCGAGCAGCGTGAGGTGCTTGAGCGCCGCCGCGTGGAAGACGATCTGCGGCTGCTCGCGCTCGAACACCTCGCGCAGCGCCTCGGGGTCGCGGATGTCGCAGAGGGCCAGCGTGCCGTCGTCGAGCAGCGCGCGCCCGGTGAGGCTCATCTGCGCGGCGTGCAGTGCGGACTCGTCACGGTCGAGCAGCACCAGCTTGGCCGGCCCGAAGCGGTGGATCTGCCGGCACAGCTCCGAGCCGATCGACCCGCCGGCCCCGGTGACGAGCACCCGCTTGCCGGCGATCGACTCGGTGATCGCGCCGGCGTCGAGCTCGACGCGGCCGCGGCCGAGCAGGTCCTCCAGGTTGAGCTGGCGCAGGTCGGCACCCTTGGGCGGGCCGATCAGGTCCTGCACGGGCGGCAGCAGCAGCACCTCCAGCCCGAGCGCGCGGGCCTCCTCGCTGATGTCGAGCAGCGTCTGCCGCGAGGCGGACGGGATCGCGACCACGAGAGCCTCGGGCTCGGTCTGCTCGACCACGGTCTTGAGGCGGGTGCGGTCGCCGCGCACGCGCACGCCGTCCATCCGGAGGCGACGCTTGCGCGGGTCGTCGTCGATCAGGGCGACGGGGACGTACGGCTTGTCGCTGGCGTCGCGCACCATGGCACGGACCAGCTGTCGACCGCCCTCGCCGGCGCCGTAGACGACGACGCGCTTGCCCTGGCCGTTCTCGGTGGTGCGCCCCCAGCGGAAGCTGCGGATCACGAACCGGGTGACGAACATCCCGAGCAGCGCGAAGACGGGCGTGGCGATCGCCAGGCTCCGCGGCACGGTCGGCCAGCCGAACACGAAGACCGAGGCCGCGAGGATCAGCAGGGAGATGAGTCCCGCCCGCACCAGGTCGGAGGTCTCCTCGAAGGATCCGCGCAGGTGGTCGATGCGGTAGGGGCCGAACGCGAGGCACAGCGCGACGTGCACCACGATCGCGAGCGCCGCGAAGATCGCGAGGTCCTGGACGAGCGCCTCGGACACGGAGAAGTCGAACCGCACGAGCGCGGCGAAGGCCGTCGCGGCGGCGATGCAGACCGAGTCGGCGAGGATCCAGGCGAGCTGGATCAGGACCTCACGGCGCTTGCTGGAGGGGGTGGATTGCTTCATCTGCTGTTTCAACCCCGCCCAGGGATCGTTATAGATGCGCTCGGCATACTGGCCGCATGACTCGGCGTGGAACGGTCTTGGTGGTGTGCACGGGCAACGTGTGTCGTTCGCCGTACATCGAGCGGCGTCTGGCCGCTGAGCTCGGCGAGACGGTCGACGTCACCAGCGCCGGCACCCGCGCGCTCGTCGGCTCGCCCATCGAGCCGGGCAGCGGCAAGCTGCTCGGGGAGCTCGGCATCAGCGCCGACGACTTCGAGGCGCGCCAGCTCACGGCGGACATGGTGAGCCAGGCAGATGTCGTGCTGACGGCCACCAGGCAACATCGCGGTGCCGTGGTCAAGCTGGCGCCGCAGGGGCTGCTGCGCACGTTCGCCCTGGCCGACTTCGCCGACCTGGTGGACCTGCTGCCCGGCGGTACGGCACGTCCTGGCTTCCTCGACGAGCCCGACGACTCCACGGTGACCCGGGTGGTGCGCGCGGCGCTGCGCCAGCGCGGCAAGACCCAGCCGCGCACCGACCAGCAGGCCGAGATCGTCGACCCGATCGGCCAGTCCGCCGCGGTGTTCGCGGAGATGGGTCGGCAGATCGAGCAGGTGCTGCCGCCTGTGGTGCGTGCGCTGCGCGGCTGAGGCAGGCTCGCGCGTCACGACCCGCTCCCGGCGTCGGCCGTCGCACGGCTGCGCCGGCGTCGGCTGCGTTCCTTGGTGTCTTCGGTCTGCGGGCGGTAGTCGTAGTAGCGGTAGTCGTAGGCGCTGCGCTTCTTGCGCGGCGCGCGGTTGAGCACCACACCGAGCACGTTGGCGTTGACCTGCTCCAGCGAGTCGAGCGCGGTGTCGACCTGGTCGTCGGTGACCAGGCTGCTGCCGGAGATCAGGATGACGCCGTCGGTGAGCGCACCCAGCACGGCCGCGTCCGTCACGGGCAGCAGCGGGGGAGCGTCGATGATGACGTACGTGAACCGCTCGGCGAGCCGCGCGATGGTGTCGCGCATGGCCTGCGATCCGAGCAGCTCGCTCGGGTTGGGCGGGATTGCGCCGGCGCCGATGACGGCCAGCTGGTGCTCGCCGTACGGCTGGAGCACGTCGGCGAGGTCGACCCGCTCGATGAGCACGTCGGTGATGCCGACACCGCCCTCGAGACCGAGGTACTGCAGGAGGCGCGGGCGGCGCAGGTCGCCCTCGATGAGGCAGACCGACGCACCCGACTCGGCGATCGCCAGCGCGAGGTTGGCGGTGGTCGTCGACTTGCCCTCGCCGGCGAGCGAGGAGGTCACGACGATGCTGCGCGGGTGGTTCGCGGCGTCGAGGAACTGCAGGTTGGTGCGCAGCGAGCGGAACGCCTCGGAGCGGCTGGAGTGCGCGTCGGAGCGCACGATGAGCGGGTGCTCGGGGGCGGCCGAGTCGAACGGGATGACGCCGATCACCGGCGACTCGGTGAGCGCCTCGAGGTCTTCCTTGGTGCGCACCCGGTTGTCGAGCCGGTCGCGCAGCAGCGCCAGGCCGAGGCCGATGAGCAGACCCAGGATCAGGCCCAGGGCCAGGTTGCGCGCGGGGCGCGGGCTGACCGGGGTGGTGTCCACCGTGGGCTCGCGGACGGTGGTGACCTTGATCGGGCTCGGCTGCGTCTCCGAGACGCGCTCGATCTCCGAGATCGTCTGCGGGAACTGCTGACCCAGCGCCCGGGCGATCTGGTTGGCGCGCTCCGGCGAACGGTCGGTGACCGCGGCCTCGATGAGCACGGTGTCCGGCGGCGCCGTGGCGGTGATCTGGCTCGACAGCTCGCTCGGGTCCTCGATGTTGAGCCGCTGCGCGATCGGGTCGAGCACCTTCGGCGTCGCGATCAGCTCGGTGTAGGACTTCACCCGCTGCTGGGTGAAGGTGCCGCCCTGGGCGAGCTGGGCGTTGGTCGAGGAGTCGGCCGTCGAGACGAAGAACTGGACGGTGGACTCGTACTTCTTGGGCGTCAGCAGGGTGAGGAGCGCGGCCGCGCACAGCATCACCAGAGCGGAAGCAACGATGATGCGCCAGCGCTTGCGTACGACGCGCAGATAACTCGCCAGGTCCACGGATGTCCTTCGTGAGGGGCGTGCGAAGGTCCAGGGGTATGACCTTCGGGACGCGTGACACCGTACCCGGGCGCGGGGAGGTAAGGGCAATCGGGAGCGTGGCTGCTTACGGAACGCCGTTCACGAACGATGCCGCACCCGGGGGCCTTCCACCACACCTGTGCGGGTGGCGTGCGAGCCTGCCGCGACGCGGCTCAGCGGTAGTCGAGCCGGGACGGGTGGAACCGCTCGTCCAGAAAGATCCGGTCCTGATGCTTCAGGCAGAGCGGCTCGAAGACGTTGGCCTGCAACACATTCCAGTGGATGGGGTAGTTCGGGTTGAAGCGCTTGGCGTCTCCGGCCCCGACGTTGTCGATGCCCGGGTCGTCGCGTCCCCAGATCCCGCCAGGGTTCGTCTTCGTCAGGTCGTAGTAGTAGTCCGCCCGGCGGTTCACCTCGGCCCACCAGGCAGTCGTCAACGCCGTCTGTGGCCGGATCGCAAACGCGCCACCGGAGGGCAGGATGTCGTAGTTGCGGCGGCAGTCCCGGTCCAGCCGCGACTCACCGTCGATGCGTGCCGGCAGCCCATCTTGGCTCGCGCCGACGATCCACAGGTCAGCTCGGTCGTTGAGGATATCGATCGCGTCGGTCAGGGAACCTCGCTGCCTCTTGATGTCGGTATAGGCGCCGCCGTAGTGATGCATGAGGTAGCAACGCAGGTAGTCGCTTCGGTGGACGTACGACAGGTGCGGGTAAATCGGATGGAACGGGTGCTCGGGCAGGACGAAGGAGTCGAGGTTCTCCGCTGTCACGAGGATGACTTCCGCCTCGGGGTTGGCCGCCCGGATGCTCTCCAGGCCGGCCGCCCGGTTCGGTGACATCTCGTTGTCACCCGTCCATGCGCACCAGACCTTGCGTGGCACAGGCTGGGGGTCGACCGCGCCCCCAGAAGACTCGAACGCCAGGAAGGTGTGCGCATAACGGGCTGGGTCGAAGACGTACGGCCGACGCGCGTGCTGGTGCTCCAGGGCCGTCGACATGAGACGCAGACGCTTCCACCACCACCACTTGTGGAGGCGGTGCTTCGCGTGGCGAGCCGGATCAAGCAGAGCAGTCATCGGTGCTGCGTTCTCTTTCGCCGGTGAGGCTCAGCCCCCAGAGCCTCGGTTGGCGGCATTGTGGCTCATGCGGGGCCGAGCCGCGCCCGGATCGACCGACCCCTGACAGACTGTCGCCATGACCAACCGCAAGCCCGTCGAGTGCTGGCTCACCGACATGGACGGCGTCCTGGTGCACGAGGAGCAGGCGATTCCCGGCGCGGGCGAGTTCCTCGCCCGGCTGCAGGAGACGGGGCGTCGGTTCCTCGTGCTCACCAACAACTCGATCTACACCCCGCGCGACCTGCGGGCGCGGCTGCTGGCGTCGGGCATCGACGTGCCGGAGGAGTCGATCTGGACGTCGGCGCTGGCCACCGCGCAGTTCCTGGACGACCAGCGCGCGGGCGGGTCGGCGTACGTCCTCGGCGAGGCCGGGCTGACCACCGCGCTGCACGACGTGGGTTACGTGCTGTCCTCGCGCAAGCCGGACTACGTCGTGCTGGGGGAGACGCGCACCTACTCCTTCGAGGCCATCACCCGGGCGATCCGGCTCATCGAGGCGGGGGCGCGGTTCATCGCGACCAACCCCGACGCGACCGGGCCCTCCACCGAGGGCTCGCTGCCGGCGACCGGTTCGATCGCGGCGCTGATCACCAAGGCGACCGGCGTCGAGCCGTACTACGTCGGCAAGCCCAACCCGCTGATGATGCGCAGCGCGCTCAACCGCATCGACGCGCACAGCGAGACCACGGTGATGGTCGGTGACCGGATGGACACCGACATCGTCAGCGGTCTCGAGGCCGGGCTGCGCACGATCCTCGTGCTGTCCGGGTCCACGCAGAAGGGCGCGGTCGACCGCTTCCCCTTCGTGCCGACCCGGGTGTGCGAGTCGATCGCCGACGTGGTGCCGCTCGTCGACGAGCTGGCTCCCGGCGCCGACTCCGACGAGCCGATCGAGGTCTGAGGGCGACGGTTTGCCGACACTGCTTTTCGTCTGTGAGGGAAACGTCTGCCGTTCGCCGTTCGCCGAGCTCCTGGCGCGCAGCCTGGTCGGCGGCAGCGAGTGGCAGTTCCGCAGCGCCGGCCTCGGGGCCCTGGCCGGCTCGGCGATGGACCCGTTGATGGCGGAGCAGCTGACCCGCCGCGGTGGGGACCCGACGGGCTTCGTCGCCCGGCAGCTCACGCCCTCGCTCGCGCGCGAGGCCGACCTCGTCGTCACCATGCAACGGACGCAGCGCGAGCGAGTGATCGAGGACTTCCCGGCGCGGGCGTCGGTCACGCTGACGCTCGGGCAGCTGGCGCGCACGCTCGAACGCCTTCCGTCGGGGGAGGCCGGGCCCGACCTGGCCGGCGCGATCCGCCGGCACCGCGCGGGGGTGCGCCCCGAAGAAGACATCGCCGACCCGATGGGCAAGGGTCCCGAGGCCGCGCGAGCCTGCGCGCGGGCGCTGGACGCGGACGTACGGCGGGTGGTGGCGGGCTTGACGGCGAGCCGGTCGCGGAGTGGTCCGGCGTGATCGAGGATGTCCCGGTCGCCGTGCGGGTGCGCCTCGCGCACGGGGTCGCCCAGCGTCTCGCCGACGAGCACGGGGTGGACCTGCTGCACCTGAAGGGCCCCGCGGCCCACGCCTCGCTGCGCGACCCGGGACGGCAGAGCCTCGACGCGGACGTGCTGGTGCGCCCCGAGCACGTCGACCGGCTGCTCGACGCACTGCTGCAGCACGGCTGGGTGCGGGTCAGCGGGTTCGACGAGGGGTCGGCCTTCGGTCACGCCTTCAACCTGCGGCACGAATACCTCGGGCTGCTCGACCTCCACCGCAGCTGGCCGGGGTTCGGCATCGACGCCACCGAGGCGTTCGACCGGCTCTGGCGCGACGCGACCCGCATCGAGCTGGCCCACGTGCCCTGCCCCGTGCCCGCCGTGCCGGCGCAACGGTTCATCCTGCTGCTGCACGCGGCCCGCAGCGGCGGCATGGCGGTCGAGGACCACACCCGCACCTGGCTCGACGCGAGCGACGCGGAGCGCGCACAGGTGCGGTCGCTGGCCCGCGAGTTCGACGCCGAGGTGGCGCTCGCCGCGGCCACCGGGGAGCTCGAGCAGTTCCGCCACCACCCCGACTACCGCCTCTGGCGGCACTTCTCCGAGCGCGACCCCAACCGGTTCCACGAGTGGGCGGGCCGGTTCCAGTCCGCGCGCGGGCCGGTCGCCAAGGCGCGGGTGGCGCGCGCGTTCGTCTCGGTCAACCCCGATCTTCTGCGCGAAGACCTGGGCCGCGAGCCCACCCGGGCCGACTACGCCCGGGCCAATCTGCACCGCCTCAGGACAGCGTTCTCGCAGGCCGGTATCCTTGCCCGCCGGGGTCTAAAGAGGGGGAGAGCATGACCTGGAAGACCCCGGACGACGTCGTCTGGCACGGTGACGAAGAGGTCGCCTACGCGGTCCATGCCGACGGGGGGCCGGTGCACGTGCTGTCGACCACGGCCTACCTCGTGTGGGACGCGGCGCTCGGCAAGCACACGCCCGACGAGGTCGTCGACGAGGTGAGCCAGGCACTCGACCAAGCCCCCGACCTGATCCGCGCCGACGTCCAGACCTGCCTGACCGAGCTCACCGCCGTGGGCCTGCTGGAGAACACCACCCCGGGAGCACCGTGACCATCCTCGACCTGATCCGACTGCTGCGCCGATCGTGGCTCAGCGTGGCCGTCGGCCTGATGATCGGCCTCATCCTCGCGGCGGCCTACACGCTCACCCGGCCGACGACGTACGTCGCCGAGTCGCGCGGCGTGGTCGTCGCCGGCAGCACCATCTCGGTCGGCGACACCATGTCCGGTGACACGGTGACCGTCAGCCGCGCATCGATGTACGCCTCGCTGGTCAACACCAGCGCGGTCGCCCAGCGGGCCGACCGCACGCTCGCGTCGCAGGGAATCACCCGTGACGGCACCGTCACAGCCACGGCGTCCGAGGGGTCGCCCTTCATCAACGTGACCGCCCAGGCGCCCACGGCGCGGGACGCACAGGCGCTGGCCAACGCGACGCTCTCCGCCCTCCGCGTGGAGGCGCTCCGGCTCGAGACCTTCGGCCGCACCCAGGGGCGAGAGACGTCCGAGGAGCAGATGCGGGGGATGACCAGCATCAACGTGCTGGCCTACGAACCGGCCGCGCTGCCGTCCTCGCCGGTGCGTCCGGGCGTGATCCGCAACCTCATCCTCGGCGGTCTCGCCGGCGCCATCCTCGGCGGGCTGATCGCGTTCGGTCGCCGCGCGCTGGACGCGCGGATCCGCAGCCAGGAGCAGGTCGAGCTGCTCACCGGCAAGGCGGTGCTCGGTGTCGTCCCCGAGACGAAGTCGCTGAAGGTCCGCAAGGGCCAGGCGTCGAAGCGGGTCAGCGGTGCCGCCGGCGAAGCGCTGCGCCAGCTGCGCACGAACCTGCGCTTCGTCAGCGTCGACGCTCCGCCGCGGTCGGTGGTCGTCACCTCACCGGCCCCGGGCGACGGCAAATCGACCATCGCCGCGCAGCTCGCCCGCCTCATGGCAGTGGCCGGGCAGCCGGTCGTGCTCATCGACTGCGACCTGCGCCGCCCCACCCAGGGCGACCAGTTCAACGTCGACTCCGGGGTGGGCGTCACCCAGGTGCTCGCCGGGGACGTGCCGCTCGAGGAGGCGCTGGTCGAGTCGGGCACCCGCGGCCTGCAGATCCTGCCCGCGGGGCGCATCCCGCCGAACCCGTCCGAGCTCGTGGGCTCCAACGCGATGCACCGGCTCATCGAGCGACTGGCGGCCGACCACATGGTCATCATCGACGCGCCGCCCGTGCTCGCCGTGACCGACGGCGCGCTCCTCAGCGCTGCTGCCGACGGCACGATCCTGGTCACCCGCCTCGGCCGGACGCACCGGGCCGCGCTCGAGCAGAGCACCAAGCTGCTCGACCAGACGAAGGCGCGACTGCTCGGGGTGGTCCTCAACGCGGCCTCGAAGCGGTCGTTGACCGACTCGGCCTACAGCTACACCGGCTACACCGGCTACTACAAGGACTACTACGCCGCCGCCGAGCCCGAGCAGCAGTCGCCCGAGCGGTCTCGCGCCGACGACGTCGAGGACGCCGAGCCGACCAGCAGCCGGGCAGCGCGCAAGCGGCGACGGAGCAAGAACACGGTGGGCTGAGGTGACCCTCGCGACGCCGACCCAGCCGAGCGGAGCCACGGTGGCCACCGCGTCGGCCAAGCCTCGGTGGCTGGAGCGAAGCAGCGCCTACTGGGCGCGGGTCAATGCCATCGACTTCGCGCTCGGCGCGTTGCTCGTGCTCAACAACTACACGATCGGTCCGGCCCCGTTCGGCGTCGTGCTCTCCGGACTGATCATCGCGGTGGCCGCGTTCCGGCGACCCACGGTGCACGTGCGGTGGGGAGGTGTGCTCTATCTGCTCGGGTCGGCGGTCTTCGGCTACCTGATCCTGGTGTCCATCGACCAGGGGCAGCCTTGGGCGCAGCGCAGCTTCCGCTTCTTCCTGATCCTGACCGTGGCCGCGGTCGTCGCGCAGCGGCGCATCGACCCGATGTCGTTCTTCGCCGGAGCGGCCATCTCGCCGCTGTTCAACGCCCTCGCCTTCTACGCCGGCGTGGCGCCGAACAACTACCCGCCCTACCTCAGCGGGTTCTACAACGACAAGAACGTCGCCGGCTTCTACTACGCGCTCATCGGGATCCTGGGGCTGCTCGCGGTCCCGCGACGCTGGACGGTCCCGTGGCTGGCCCTGTCGAGCGCCCTGCTGTTCCTCACCGGCTCGCGCACGTCGATGATGGCGTTCGCCCTGGCCGTGGCGTGGCTGCTGCTGCGCAACCGTCTCGGCATGACGTTCCGGCTGGCAGCGGCGGCCGCCGGGGTGTGGATGGCGATCTTCATCGAGACGCAGTTCGCACAGATCGGAGTCTTCTCCGACCGGGTGGGCACCGACTGGTACCGCGAGCAGATCGACGCTGCCACGGAGGTCAAGGTCGGCTACACCCCGCCGACCGGTCTGGGCCTCAACCAGGGGTTCGTCATCCTCCAGGGTGGTCGGCGAGCCTTCATGCACGACTCCTACGCCCAGGCGTTCGTCGAGGGTGGCTACGTCTTCCTCTACGCGACGATCTTGGCGTTCGGCGTCCTGGCGCTGGGGCCCCTCAGCCGGAGGGTGACTGTGCCGAGGCCCCTGCTGGTCGCAGAGGCGGCGACCGTCGTGATCCTCGTGTGCGGGTGGAAGCTCGGTGAGGTGTTCATGACGACGGGCGCCTTCATCGTGCTCGGTCTGGCCATCGGCGCGCGGTTCGGCGAAGAGCCGCGGCTGGCCGATCGATGGTGGGCTGCGCCATGAGCAACAAGCTCGCCCGGCTCCTGGTCGAGAAGCGCGCCGGCCTGCGCTATCGCCTGGCACAGCTCGGCATGCCCGTCATGCGGGCTGCCTTCGGCGGTATCGGTGCCGGCACCGTCGTGGTCTCACCCCTCATGCTCATGGGGGTCGAGCGCATCAGCATCGGCAGCGGCGTGCTCGTGCGCGACGGTGCGTGGCTCGCCACCGAGGGCGCGGGCAGCAGCCTCGTCATCGGTGACGGCTGCTACATCGGTCACCGCGTGCACCTGCACTCGATCGACCCGGTCGAGCTCGGCCGGCGGTGCGTGCTGGCCGACAACGTCATGGTGACCAGCACCGACCACGAGCGGGCCGACCGGCACGGCGTGCACGGGACCGGGGCCGTCACGATCGGCGACGACGTCTTTCTGGGTCAGAACGTCGTCGTGCTCGGCGGCGTCCAGATCGGTGACGGCGCCACGGTGGCGGCGGGTGCGGTGGTGGTGTCCGACGTGCCGGCAGGAGCCGTCGTCGGCGGTGTCCCGGCCAAGCAGCTGCGGAGCCGGTCGGCATGAGCCGGCTGCTCGTGGTCGCGCCCGGGTTCCACGGGTACGGCGACTCCATTGGTGACGCGCTGTCGCGGCGCGGCTACGACGTGGCCGTGCACCGCTACGACGCCGTGGACTCCCGCGCACGCAAGGCCTGGAACAAGCTCGCCTTCGAGCTGCCGGCGAAGGTCCGGGGGAACGGCGCGCTGGTCCAGTCGGCTTCCTACGCCACCGACCGTGCCATCGCGCGGATGCGGCAGTTCCGGCCGGACATCGTGCTGGTCGTCCGGGGCGACCTGCTGACCCCGGCCTTCTGGGACGAGGCCTCGTCCGGCGGGAGGAAGGTCGCGGTCTGGCTCTACGACGAGCTGCGGCGGATGACGTACGACCCCGCCGACCTCGCCCAGGTCGCCCGCATCGCGACCTACAGCAGTGGCGACGCAGAAGCGTTGCGCGAGAAGGGAATCCCCGCGCTGCACGTGCGGACCGGGTTCGACGACCGCAAGGTTCCGGCAGCCACGAGCGAGGCGGACGGGCTGGTCAGCTTCGTCGGTGCGCCGCTGCCGAACCGGACCGCCGCGCTGAGCGCGATGCACCAGGCTGGGCTTCCGGTCCACGCATGGGGCCGCGGGTGGTCGGACCACCCGATCGACCGGGCGCGCACCTGGCGGCTGCGACCGAACCCGTTGCCCAACTCGCGCGACGTCCCCTACGACCAGGCGCTCGCGATCATGCGGGACAGCGCCGCGACGCTGAACGTGCACGGCGACCAGGACGGCTTCACCATGCGCACCTACGAGGCCAGCGCGGTCGGTGGTGTGCAGCTCATCGACCGGCCCGACGTCAGCGAGCTCTACGAGCCCGGGCGGGAGATCCTGGTCTTCTCCGGTCACGACGAACTGGTGGACGTCGCGCGGCGGGTCGTCGAGCATCCCGGCGAGTTCGTCGAGCTGCGACGCCGGGCGCGGCAGCGCACGCTGGCCGAGCACACGATGGTGCAGCGGGTGAAGGAGCTGGAGCGGCTGTGGTGACGAACGCGTCTGTGGCAGTGATCATCCCGCACTTCGGTGACCCTGCCCCGACTCAGCTGCTCGTTCGGCAGCTCAACGACCAAAGGGGCAGCGACTGCCGGGTCATCGTCGTGGACGACGCGTCTCCGGTCCCCTTTCCCAGCGGGGAAGGTTTCGAGGTGGTGCGGCGGCAGACGAACGGTGGGTTCGGGTCTGCGGTGAACTCGGGGCTCGCCGTCGTCGATGAGGACGCGGTGCTGGTGCTCAACAGCGATGTCCAGGTCGAGCCCCACTTCGTCTCCGACCTGCTGGCGGCAGCCGACCCGTGGTGGCCAGCCGTGCTGTCCGTGCAGGTCCGTCAGCAACGTGACTTGTGCGTCACGCGGTTGTGGCCCACGCCGCGCCAGCACGTCGTCGAGTGGCTTGAGCCCCTTGCCCGCTTCCACGGTCGGCCGTGGCTGGAGCGAGCGCTCGGCAACGACGTCGCCGGCTGGTCCTCGCCCTCCGTGGCCGTCACGGACTGGGCGGTCGGGGTGTGCCTGCTGATGCCGACGGATGACGTCCAGGCGGTCGGCGGGTTCGACGAGCGGTTCTTCATGAACAGCGAGGAGATCGACCTGCAGCGGCGTCTCCACGAGGAGCGCGGACTGCCCGTCGTCGTCTTGCCGTCCCCGACGCTCGAGCACGAGGGCGGGGGGTCGTCCGACCCGCTCCGCCGGGCTGGCTGGGTCGTCGACTCCCGGTTCCGCTACCAGCAGAAGTGGGGTTCGCCGACAGCTCTGCGCGTGGGGTTGATGGCGGCGAGTCTGGTCAATCTCGGCTGGAACGGCGCCCGTCGCCTGGCCGGGCGAGATGTCCAGCCGTTGTCGGGGTTCCGCAGCCAGCGGGCGGTCATCCAGCACGGCTGGGCGACACGTCGTGAGGGAGAATCCTCCGCGGAGGTGAACGCGAATGACGCCTAGTCCGCGCGTGTGCGTGGCGAGCGGTGGTGACGAGGTGCGCTATCGCTCGTACGTCAACCACAAGGTTTTCGCCGGTCTTCACGGGTTCACCCATCACATCGGGATCGGCCTGGCCCCGGGCGTGGACACCGTCTATTACTACAAGTTCGAGCTGGTCCGAGAGATCCTGCCGCACTTCGACTGGGTCCTCTATCTGGACGACGACGTCTACGTCACCGACCTGCAGAGCCGGACCGTGGAAGAGCTGATCGCTGAGGCGACGGACAACGATGCGTTCCTCGTGCTCGCCGAAGGGCCGCGAGAACCGGACGACACCTGGACCCGGGTCAACAGCGGTGTGCTGCTCCTGCGCAACGACCCACGCACCTTCGCCTTCCTCGATGCGGCGCAGACCCGGGACCTCGAGGAGATCAGATCGGACTGGTCCGAGACTGACGAGGGGCTGTACACCTTCGGCGATCAAGACGCGATCTGGCGCACGATCCGCGACAACCCGGAATTCACCGAGGGCGTGACCATCGTCGGTCACCGTCGGCTCAACTCTCGGGCCCACTACTACGACGGCGACCTGAGCGACGCCTTCGCAGTGCACTTCTGCGGCCCCGGCGACAAACCGCTCAAGGTGGCCCGTTTCGGCCGCCGATTCGGCATGGGACAAGAGCTGGTGCCCGAGGGGCTGCTCGATCGATTCTCGGTCCGCCGTCGCGAAGAGATGCCACGCCGCGAGATGGTCGGTCGCGAGGTCGCGCTCCTGGGGCGCGCGGCGCGCAAGCGCGTGCGACGCAAGATCGCGTTCGTCCGAGAGACCGGTCGGTGGAAGTGAGCCGCACTGCGGAATCAGGCAGGAGCGCGTCCGCCCGGGCAGCCCGGTTCGCCCGCTTTCACGCCCTGAAGGGGCTGGACGCCTGGCGGGCGAACGGCCGCCATCGGACGGTGAACATGCCCCCCGAGTCCGGGATCGGCGTCGGCAACATGTTCTCCTTCTGGCTCTGGGGCCACTACGGCCAGGCGACCGGTCGTGACTGGTGGGTCCTGCAGACCGACGCCATGCGTGCGTGGCTCGAGGTGTTCCCGCGCATCGAGCCGCTGCTCCTGGCTCGCGACGAGCTGCGCTTCTCGGACGCGCGAGAGTGCGACTGGTCGCAAGACTTCGACAAGTTCCCCGAGCAGTTCCTCCCGGACTTCGTGCGCGAGCGACTCCTGAGGTCGGACCTCCCGGTCACCCGTGAAGCGCGCGAGGACGTGGTGACGGTCAACGTTCGCCGGGGCGACTACTACTCGGATCCGCAGCTTCGACTGCTCTACGGGTTCGACGTGCGTGGCTACGTGCGCGCGGCCATGCACGGGGCCAGGCAGCAACAGGCGATCACGCGGGTAGATGTCGTCTCCGACGACCCGGGGTGGTGTGCCGCCGAGCTGGGCTTCCTTGCCGAGTTCGGGGAGGTCACTTACCAGCGAGCGGGAGACGGGCCGGTGGAGAATCTGGCACAGCTCGCCTCAGCGCGGCGGCTGGTGCTCACGAACTCGACGTTCTCCTACTGGGGTGCCTACCTCAGCAACGGTGTCTACGGGGACAACCACGCGCTGGTGTGGGCGCCGGCGTTCCACCGTCGAGGGATCAACGGCGACAAGGCTTTTCAGCTCGACCCCCGATGGTCAGTCGTCGAGGGCTACGCGGATCTGGCAGAGGCAGATCACTGGTAGTTGTCGTGGTCCGGGAAGAGCCGCTCGTCGTACAGCAGCGCGTCCCTGTACTTCACCTGCAGCGGGTCGACGACCTGGGCCAGGAGAGCGTTGAACGGGACGGGGTAGCCGGGGTTGTCGCCGCGAGCGTTCCCCGGGTGGAGTGCGAGCTGGTCGGCGTACCTGTCCATCCGATGGTTCAGCTCCACCCACCACTCGCGGGTCAGGGGAGTGTCCGGTCGAGCGATGTAGCTGCACTGCCCCAGGCGGACCTCTGAGCAGCGACGCATGACCTTCTCCAACCGAGGGTTCGGGTCGTTGGGAGTCATGAGCCGCACCGGGACGCGATAGCCGGCCATCCACTGCTCCGAGTCGTCCATGCGGTCGAACACGGGTTCCCAGCTGTTCCGAGCCGGCTTGATGTCGGCATAGCCGCCACCGTGGAACTGCATGAAGTAGCTCTTGAGGTAGTCCGCCCGGTGGATGAAGGAGAGGCTGTCGTACGACGGGTGCAGTGGGTGGGTGGGCAGCAGGTAGGCATTGAGATTTTCGGGCGTGATCAGGACGACGTCGAGGCCCGGGTTGAGCGCCCGCAGCGATTCGATCCCTCGCTGGCGTTGCGCCGACACCGCGTTGTCGCCGGTCCAGAAGACGAAGATGCGGCGTGGCAGCGCCTCGTCGGTGCGTCGAGTCAGCGGCTCGTGGTGCGGGAGGTGGGTTCCCGGCCAGTCGTCCGGATCGAGCCGGTACGGCCGGAGCTTGTGCGCAGCCCGGAACACCGGCTCGACCGCGCCGGCCACTCGGAACCGATAGGGCTTGTACGCCAGGAACGCTCGGTGCTTCAGCTGCTGCGCTGCGTGCTTGCTGGAAGCGAGCGGTGCTCGCGCTCGATCTCTCATGCCGACTCGGGCCCTTCCTGCAGGTCGAGCTGTCCCAGAGCGACGAGCCGCGCGAATCGAGGCGACGCGGAGACCACCTCGTTGAACGTGCCGACGGCTTCGACGCGACCGTCGGCAAGGAAGGCCAGCTGGCGCGCGTGGCGGACCGTGGACAGCCGGTGCGCGACGATGATCGTGGTGATCTCACCGTGCAGGCTGCGGATCGTCTCGGTCATCCGGTGCTCTGTCTCGTTGTCGAGGGCAGAGGTCGCCTCGTCCAGGACCAGCACCTGGGGTTGGCGATAGAGGGCGCGTGCGATCCCGACACGCTGCCGCTGTCCGCCGGACAGGCGCGAACCTCGTTCTCCCACACGGGTTTCGAGGCCGTCGGGGAGCTCTGCGAGCAGGTCGCCCAAGAGCGCGCGGTCGGCGGAGCGCCGAACGAGCTCGTCATCGCGTTGATCCTCTGGGACTCCGAACGCGATGTTCCCGGCGAGAGTGTCGTCGGCGACATAAACGTCCTGGGGTACGTAGGCCACGACGTCGTGCCACCACTGGTCTGACTGGCGGACGGGGACGTCGCCGTAGGTCACGGAACCGCTGGTCGGCGGGATGAGCCCGAGGATGATGTTGACCAGCGTCGTCTTGCCCGATCCGCTCGGGCCCGCGAGGGCCAAGGACGAACCGTTGGGAATGCGGAGCGTCACGTCGCGGAGCACGTCGCGACCGGCACCGGGGTACCGGAATCCGACCTGCTGAACCTCGATCGGGGCTTCGGTGACGGGAAGCGCGGCTGTCGTGCGCGGGTCTTGATCGTCGACCCCGGACGTGAGGGCCTCCTGGAGCGCACGCACCACAACCTCGAGACCGGCTCGCCCGACCTTGATGGTTCCCAGGGTCGCAGTGAGCGCGACCATCGAGGGGAGGATCCGGATGCTCGCGGCCACGAACAGACTGAGCGTGGGGAGAGCTGCGGCTTCGCTGCCGGTCGCCACCGAGAGGATCACCAGGAGCGCGATCGCTGCCATCGTGGTCAGCTCCAGGACCGACTTCGGCAGCATGGCCAGGAAGTTCGCCCGTCGCGCCGACTGAGCCTGACTGACGTTGGCGACGTCGAAGCGATCGACGAAGAAGCCCTGGGCGTCGTGCATCGTCAGTTCTCGGAAGCCGTGCAGCGAGTCCACCAAGGCGTGGGAGCTTGCCCAGGCTGCGTTCTGGGCCTCCAGACCCGCCTTCCGGTTGGCGGGTGCCAGCGCCCGTTGCAGACCGAAGACGACGATGGCGAAGTAGGCGATCGCGGCCAGAGTGGGCAGTGGTGCCACGACCAGCAGAAAGACCGCGATCAACCCGATCGACATGGCCTGGCTGAGCACCTGCAGCAACCCACCGAGCACGCTGGTGTGGGCCATCTGCGCGCCTTGTCCGACGGCACTGATCACCTCACCCACGTTGCGGTCGCGATGCCGCAGGTAGGGCTCGGTCAGGTAGTGCTGCAGGAGTCGCCGGGATGTCGTCGTCTGCAGGCGCACCACGATCCCGCTGGACCACCACAGGATGATCGACGCCAGCACGGCTTTCGCCAGAAAGGCGAGGATCATGATGAGGGCGAGCACGATGGTGAATCGTTCGCGTGAGCCCCCGCCGAGAACGTCGTAGAGGCGGCCGAGGATGCCACCCTCCAGCGAGGCGCCGGTGAGCGCCTGCATCAACGGGAACACGACGGCGATGCCGACGAGGTCGAGCAATGCCGAGGTGAACTGGGCCAGCACCACCATGACGAGAAGGAACCGGTCCCTCGCCGTGAAGGTGGAGAGCAGGTAACGCAGGTCCTCTCTCATGGGCCCGTCACCTCCACGAGGTCCCCGATCTGGGCGAGTTCCTGATCGAGGGTGGCTGCACTCAGCTCGAGCTCGTCGGCGATGGTGCGGATCCGGTGGCGCCAGTCCAGCGTGCGCAGGGCGTGGCGAGACAGCCGAAGGGGCGCACGGGTGTCGTACGTCTCGAGGGCCGCGCGCAGCGCAGGCAGGCCCGCCTCGAGCGAGCTGACATCCATCGGGACGAGTGCCTCGGCCGGGAGCAGGTCTGCGGCTTGGCAGCGAGGCGGTGAGCCGGCGATCAGCGTCCCGTTGGCTACGGCGTCGGTGAATCGGGCAGAGAGGTAGTCGCGAGCTGGGTGGCGGTATGCGCTGGGACTGTCGAGGCTGCTCGACGCGAGGACGACCTTTGCCCTTCGCAGCTGGTCGTGGACCGTGCGCTGGTTGGCCGACCCGTCGGTCGCCAGCGGGAAGCGGCCCTGATAGCTCAACCCGGCGCGGGAGAGCGCTGCTCGGTTGGAGTCGTCGTCATCCCAGGCGCTCGGTTGGCGACCCAGGCGCAGCACGTCGACCGAGCGACTGGCCGTGAGGTCCTGCTGCTGCGCCTGCAACGCGTCCGTCCCCCAGGGGAGCCAACCGGTAGGCGCGCCGGTGGCCTCCCTGTATCGGTCGACCAGCTCTCCGTCCGTCACCCAGAGCCGGTCGAACGTGTTGCGGTGTCGGGCGAATCGAGGCAGCAGCTCGTCCCAGAAGGAGTCGATGATCCAGGCACCCACGCGGTCGAATCGGCCCGCGAGCACCGGAGCCTCGGCCACCGACAACAGGTTCCCTGGGTGGGCGGCGATGAGCAGCAGGGACCGCCCCCCACCACCGCGTCGGCGGGGCAGATGCGCGAAAGCCTTGCGCGCTGGCCCGTAGGGCCTCGATGGGTGGATGAACCGCACGTCTGCCTGAAACACCCGCCCAGTCAGCTCGGCAAGTGCTGTGACCGGGCCCCAACCGCCCGAGGACGACGGCGTGACGCACCAGATCTCTATCGCTGCACCGGAACTCATCGGGGCTCATTGTTGTCGAAGCCGGCCCTGGCCGAGGACTCCACCACCAGCGCCACGGCCTTGCGGCCGACAGGGGTGGGGAGCGCCGGCAGCGCCTTGTCGACGGCCGAGCCGAGCCGTGCGACGCGCCGCTCGTCGAGCCGGCTCGCCACGGCGTCGGTGGCTCTGCTCCACCAGGTGGGCGGGCCGGGTGGAGCGCTGACGTCGGGCCCGTGAATGGCCTCGAACTGGCGCCGCGCCTGACCGGACCAAAAGGCGCGCTGGGCCCGGGTGCTCGTGTCGACCGAGGCCATGTGATGCCGCACTTCGGTCGCCTCGACGACGTCGATGGGCACGCCCAGCCGATGGACCCGGTAGCCGAAATCGACGTCCTCCCAGCCATATCCGCGGTAGCGGTCGTCGAACTCGCCGACGCGGTCGAACACCTCGCGGGTGACCGAGGTGTTGCCGCCCCAGAAGCGCCAGCGCTCCGCGGGACGCGCCGAGAGCGCGGCGACGCGGTGTCGTTCGTCGGCGTCGAGACCGTACGTGCGCAGGTAGGCGCTGTCGGGGGCGATGTTGCGCGGCAGGCCGATCACGCCGCACTCGCGGCGTTCGTGCGCGGCCACGTGTGCCGACACGTGGTGGGGAGCCGGTTCGAAGTCGTCGTCGCAGCGGATGAGGACCTCGCCGTCCGCGGCGCGGAAGCCCGCGTTGAGCGCGGCGACCCGGCCCTGGTTGGTCGGCAGCACGACGGTGCGCAGCGGAAGGTCGCGGCGCCCGCGCAGGATCTGGGCGGAGCCGTCGACCTCGCCGTCCAGCACCACGACGGCCTCCCAGTCGTCGTGGGTCTGCTGCGCCAGGGCATCGAGCAGCCGGGGGAGACGCTCGGCCCCGGCGTAGGAGGGCACGACCAACGAGGCGCGCGTCATGAGCCGTCTCCGGTCTCGAGTCGCTTCAGCAGCTGGCCCAGCCGCTCGCGTCCGGCTTCGGGTGAGAAGTGGGTCTCCCAGCGCACCTGGGATGCCTCGACCGTGGGAGCCCAGTCGGCAGTGCTGGCCTTGTCCAGCAGCTGCGCCAGCTCGTCGGCGTCACCGCGAGGGAAGGTCCAGGGATAACCCTCGCCAGCGACCTCCGGGAGCGCGCCGGCGTCGCTGATGACGAATGCGCGGCGAGCCGCCATCGCTTCGCTCACCACCAGGCCGAAGGGCTCGTCCCACACGGAGGGGAAGACAGCGATGTCGACCGACTCGAAGAACTGATCGGCCGACATCCAGCCCTGCATCTCCGCCCCGACCGCGCGCAGCGCGGCGTCGACCCGGTCGGCCTCGTCGGACGCCACGAACCGGGACTCCCCGGCGACCAGCAGGCGGAAGCGTCCGGGGTGGTGGTCCTGCAGCTGCCGCACCGCCTCGCACAGCACCAGCAGACCCTTGTCCTCCGACAGCCGGCCGAGATATCCGAGCGTGACGAAACCCGTGTCGGGGCGAGCCCGCCTGAGCGGGAACGGCGGAGACCAGTTCCACAAGATCTCCGCACCGGCCACGTCGCGCGCCATCGAGGCGGAGGGCACGATCGTCGCCCGCGCGCCGCGGCGAGCCAGCTGGACGAGGCGTCGTTGCCGGGAGGAGGGGCGCTGGTGCAGGTGCACCACCCGGTCAGGTCGGCCGGCTGTGGCAAGTGCAGGCCGGGGACCGTTGCACCACAACAGCCCTCGGCGCTCGGCGCGGTCCCAGGAGCGGGTGACCCGCAGCTGGTCGGCGCCGCCGCGCGTCTGCAGCGGGACGACGCGAAGCCCTCGCCGAGTCGCCTCGTCGACCACGTCGGTGGGATGCGCCGGGGCCACCACCTCGACGTCGTGGCCCAGCTCGGTCGCTGCTTCGGCCATCGCGAGGAGCATGACCTCACCGCCGGCCATCTGCCCGTGGTTGGCCGCGAAAGAGATGCGGGAGAAGATCGTCGCGTTGCTCATCAGGCTCTGTCTGGGGCAACGTCGGCGGAGGCCCGAGACGAGGACCGGGGGTGGAACCGCTCATAGGTCCCGACGATCTGCTCAGCCATCCCAGCCACGTCCGGGATATTCGTCGGGAGCGCGGGGCGCAGCTCGGGCTGTTCGCCCTGCTCGACGACGGCGGCGGCCAGTGCGTCGACGTCGTCGGGGCCGGCTAGGCAGCGGGGCGGCAGGAACTCGGGGTTGCCGCCGATGTCGCTGGCGACGACCCCCATGCCGCGGTTGACCGCGTCGAGCAGCGTGTACGACAGGTTGTCGGCCCGTGACGGCTGCAGCAGCACGTCGTGGCCGGCCATCGCTTGTTCGGCGTCGACGAAACCGGGAAACGTCGTGGCGTCGTGGATCTGGAGCTGCCTGGCCAGCTGCTCCAGGGCGGCGCGCTCGGATCCCTGGCCCGCGACGGTCAGGGTGGCCGCCGGGTGGCGCCGCCGCACCTCGGCGAAGACGCGCAGCGTGGTCTCCAGGTTCTTCTCCGCGGACAGCCGTGACAACGACAGCACCCGCAGCCCGGTGGCCGGATCCTGCTGTGGCGCAAGACGATCCACGCCGTTGCGGATGACCGTGACGGGCGCGCTGGGTCGCCACTGGCGCAGCATGTCGCGCCGCGTCGACTCGCTCACCGCGATCAGCTGGTCGAAGCGGCGGATGCGCGCGTGGTGCGCCGCTCGCCGGCCCGCCGACTTGGCGCGGCTGCCGTGAAAGGTCAGGGGGTCTTCGGGGATGTGGTGCTCGGTCGAGACGAGCGGCACGGGCATGCCGGCCGTCGCCATCGTGACGAGGAAGTCGGCCTTGGCGAGGTGGGAGTGCACGAGCGCCGGGCGCAGCCGCCGCACGGTCTCGCGCAGGGCGCGCACGGTTCGCGGCGTCGAGACGCCCTCGACCGCCAACGGCACTGTGGGGCAACGAAGCTCGAACAGTCGGTCGAGCAACGGGCCCTCGGGAGCGGTGACCACGAGGCGATAGCCCGGAAGGCCGACCCGGGCGACGTCGGTGATGTGCCGAGCGACTCCGGCGAACTCCCCGACGGGGCACACCCACAGCGCCACCGGGAGCATCAGAACCACTCCTCCAGGCGGTCCAGCGCGGTCCAGAACCCGGCCCCGTTGTCGACGTGGCCCTGCCAGATCTCCGGGATGAACGGGACGCCCGGGGCCAGCCGGTTCAGCTGCGTGGCCGTGGTGGCCCAGTCGATCTCGCCCTCACCGATCTGCGGGCCCTCGCCGTCGACCCCTTCGGCGTCGACGATGTGCAGGTGGTCGGTGAGCGGCGCGAGCTGCTCGACGTACTCGCTGAACGGGCGTCGGGTGAAGTTGGCGGCGAGCTTGGAGTGGCTGAGGTCGAGCGTCAGGCGGCGGTCGTGCTGGGTGCAGAACTCGACCGTGTCCTCCAGACCCATGAACAGGTTGTGGTGCTGCTGCCCGCCCATCAGCCAGGGGAACGGCGGCAGGGTCTGGGCGGTGAGACGTACGTCGGTCTCGTCGACGCGCTCCAGCGCCTGGGCGATCCGGGCGTAACGCCCTGGCCGGTCCTCCGGCGGGATGAACCGGTCGCGGGTGAACCCGCCCATCGTGCAGATCACGACCGGTGCCTGCTCGGCGTCGAACCACCCGGCCAGGTCGCGGGTGATGTCGATGACCCGCTGAACCTCGACGATCGAGCGTTCCCAGACGGCGTCGTCCTCGCTCGCGAGGTCGATGATGAAGTCACCGGGGTAGAGGTCGGGGCAGTGCACGGCGTAGGTCATGCCGGGGAAGCGCCCGCCGAGGAGCCGGTCGATCGTCTCGGTGTCCATCTCCACGTCGTGCGCCGAGAGGTGGAACTCCAGGAAGTCGGGGTTCACCGGGTTGCCGGTGATGAGCCGCCGCGCGTCGTGGTAGCGCACCGGGACGCCCCACGGGCGCCGGAAGGCGTACGCACGTCCCTCGGTCACCGTGTCGGAGACGTCGGAGGCGTAGAAGAAGTCGCCGGCCTCGACGACCCGGCGAGCGGGGCGGCCGATCAGCGAGTCGAGGTGGTTGGGCTGCAGGCCGCGACCGGGAGACTTCACCGTGACGGCGTCGCGGGTGACGTGCTCGCCGATCTCGAGCCGGCGCGTGGCGACCAGCGACTTGGCGAGGTTGGCGCGGTTCATCAGCTCGCCGGTGGAGACCGAGCGCGACTCCCCGCTGCCCAGCGCCGACTCGACCTCGCGCACCCAGCTGACCATCTCGGCGAACTCCTCGGGCAGCAGCGAGACCTGGTGGTCGTTGCCCTCGAGGGTCTTGTCGTCGGTGAAGTGCTTCTCGATGACGTGCGCCCCGCGGGCGACGGCGGCGACGGGCACGTGGATGCCCCGCTCGTGGCCGGAGTAGCCGACCGGGCACTCGCCCAGCTCGGCCAGGCGGTCCATGTAGCGCAGGTGCACGTCCTTGAACGGTGCGGGATAGGTCGACTGGCACTGCAGCAGCGCGAACTGCGCCCCGGCCCGGCGCAGCACGTCGACGGCCGCGACGATCTCGTCCTCGGTCGACATGCCGGTCGACACCAGCAGCGGCAGGTGCTCGGCCGCGCACGCCCGCAGCAGGTCGTGGTTGGTGAGGTCGGCGCTTGCGGTCTTCAGCGCAGGCACGCCGTAGTCGGCCAGCACACGCAGCGACGGCTCGTCCCACGGGGTGCAGAACGCGTCGATGTCGACCGCGCGGCAGTGGTCGAGCGTCTCGATCATCTGCTCGGGCGTGAGGGAGAACTTCGCGAGCAGGTTCATCGTGTACTGCGGGCCGAGGTCCTCGCCCTCCGACGTCGACACCGCGCCCTGGCGATAGAGCGAGTCGAGGTCGCGCAGCTGGAACTTCACGGCGTCGGCGCCGGCCTCCTTGGCCAGGTCGACCAGGTGCTTGGCCCGGCCGACGTCGCCCTGGTGGTTGTTGCCGATCTCGGCGATGAGCAGCGCTGGGTGCCCCTCGCCGACGGTGTGCCGGCCGATCTGCAGCTCCTGCGCCGCAGGACGGGCGATCGCCTCGAGCCGGCCGCGGTCGTCGACGAGCGGGATGACCTCGACGCCGGGACGGAAGGCGGCGGCGATGGTCATGGGGTCGGAGCCGAACGCCAGGCTCACGGCGTCACGGTGTGCGGCCTGCTCGACCGGGGTCGTGAGGTCGATGGACGGGGTCGAGGTGACCCACCGGCGGAAGTCGCCGTCGGAGAACGACCCGACCAGCACCCCTCGGGCGTCGACGCAGAAGACGATGCCGGACTTGTTGTCGCTGATCTTGGTGAGCGCGGCGAGGATGGGGTCGTCGCCGAGAACCACGTAGGGACCGATGCGTCGGTCGATCGTCGTCATGCTCCCCCATCGTCTTTCGTTCTGGACCGCGGCCAGTGTATGAGAGCGGCACCGGACTCCCGGACGGATCCGCCGGTTGCAGTTGAGCGCTCGCTCCCCGTGTCGAAGGATGAGCCTCATGGCACTTACCGTCCGCAAGAAGCGCTTCGTTCGCAGGCTCCTCGGCTATGCGACCAACCCCGCGGCGGTCAAGGCCAGGACGCTGCTGAATCGTGAGCAGACGCACGACATCGGAGGCGTGCGCATCACCCTCCCGCCGGACCACAGCCTGCCGTTCTACCAACGACGAGACCCGACCTACGACGCGTACGCGGTCGCGCTGCTGCGTCGGCTCAGCGGTGGTGAGCGGCTCACGGTCATCGACGTCGGGGCCAACGTCGGCGACACGGCCGCGGCCGTGCTCGCTGCCGATCCCGCGACCGAGGTGATCAGCGTGGAGGGGAACGAGGACTTCCTGGGCTACCTCCGGCGCAACCTGGCCGCCTATTCCGAGCGTGCGACCGTGGTCGCAGGCTTCGTCGGGCCGGTCGGGGAGCGGGTCGCCTATCGCACGCAGGGGAGCACCGGGGGTTTTCAGCCTGCTGTTGCTGAGGAGTCCGACACCCAGGTGCAGGAGTGGGTCTCGCCAGCGCAGCTCCTGCAGATGGTCGGCCAGGAGGACCGTGTCGTCTGGAAGAGCGATATCGACGGGTTCGACATCCATGTGCTCGCGGAGCACTGGAACGTCATCGACGAGCGGTGCGAAGCGATCTGGTTCGAGTTCGACTCACCGCGCACGCTCGGAGACCGTGCGGACGTTGCGCGCCTGATCGAGCTGATCGCGGCCAGCGGGAGGACCTGCTGGGTCTACGACAACCTGGGCCGACGCATGGTGGTGCTCGCCCCCGGGGAGGGACAGGCGACCGCGCTCAGCGCCCTGTCGGAGTGGCTGCACGAGCAGATCGAAGGACACATCACGGTGCCCTACCTCGACGTCTGGGCTTTCCGAAGCGACTCTGCGGGTCGACTGGGAGCGGAAACTGCTGATCTCAAGACCTAGCTCTTCGCAGCCTGTGGACGACGTGGCGTGCAATCTTTGGCTCCCAGCTGTATCGGCGCGAATAAGGGCCCGGTGGTAGAGCCAGGTAGCGCTCCCGGTCTTCATCGAACAACTGCACGAACTCGGCTGAGCTGCTGGTGGTCCCCATGGGGGTGTCGATCGGGAAACCGGAGAACACGGCGTTTCGGTGTCTCTGCTGGTTGAAAAGATAGTCGTCGCCGAAGCAGATGCGAAGTTCTGACGGAATCTCCACGTAGTTGGATCGGCGCATGAACATCAGGGTTCCGAAACCTTCGGTGCGTCGATATACAGGACGCAGTCTAGGGCGGCCCGTCACGGGCGGATTGTCGCGCAGTAGTCCACGTTCGACGCCGCGAAAGGCGTTTTCGGCCGGGGCCACGATTCCCACCGGCAGGCGCAACCATCGGCGGGCGTGATGGAAGAGGCTAGTGTCGAACTTGAGGTCGTCGTTGGCGATGCACAGCAAAGGCGTCGATACGGCGCGGACGCCGGCGTTCCAAGCTGGGTTCACGTAGATGTTCTCGCCGGGGCTGATGATCGAGATCTTGGGTCCCGAATGGGGCAGCTCGGTGGTGGCGTTGTTGACGACCACGATCTGATCGACGAGTGGCTCTGCTGACAGAGCAACGAGCAGGTCTCCGAGGAGCGGCGAGCGCTGGAGAGTCGGTATCACGACGCCGAACGACATCTATGCCTCCCCCTCGGTCCAAGGGTTGCACCGTAAGCGCACAAATGGGGCAGCCGCTGGGGGAACGCGAAATCTTCCGCCGTGCGTCAGCTCCTGTTAACAATCCACTGCTCGGCCCGCTCGAAGTCCTCGAGGGTGTCGATGTCGAGGCTCTCGGCGGGGTCCATGACGAACAGGCCGATGCGGCCGCCCAGGCGGTTGTGCTGGGTCTCGTAGATCTCGGTCCGCGTGAGATAGAGCGAGCCGGTCTCGCGGAAGCGCTCCTGCTCGGGAGTGACGTCCTGCCGGCGGGGCCGGCTCTCGAACGGATAGAGCGCGCGCACCTCGGGGGAGCGCTGCCACAGGAAGATCGGCTCGGGGACGACGCCGACCATGGAATCGACTGCGCCAGAGGTGAATTCGGTCACCGCCCGGGAGAGCGTGCCCGGGAGCCGGATCGGCGAGGTCGCCTGCAGCAGCATCACTGACTCGGGGCGGCCGACCCGCCGCGTGATGACGTCCACGGCGTGCTCGACGACCGGCTCGGTGGCCGTGGTGTCCTGGGCGAGGTCGTCGGGGCGCTCGATGATCTCGGCTCCGGCATCGCGCGCCACCCCCGCGATCTCCTCGTCCTCGGTGGAGACGTACGGCGTCAGCTCCGGGGCCGCCAGCACCTGCTCGATCGTCCAGACGATCAGCGGCTTGCCGCCGAGCGGCTTGAGGTTCTTGCGCGGGATGCCCTTCGACCCGCCGCGGGCCGGGATGACAGCGGGAATGCTCATGAACGGTCCTCGTCGTCGACGATCCAGTAGGTCTCGGTGACCGGCAGCAGGTCGGCGGCGCCGAGCCGGCCCTGCTCGTCGAGCACCGGCAGCTGAGAGGTGTACGCCTGCAGCCGCGCGTGCTTGTCCGCGACGTCGACCGGGGCCGTGACCTCCCGCAACCCCGCCGTATGCCGGTGCAACCGCCGTGCCTGCACGGCGCCTCGCTCGTGCCACAGGTAGGGCAGGTCCTCCGACAGCACCAACGTCGCCCCCGCGTGCCGCGGCACGGTCGCCAGCGCCACGTCACGGACGAGCAGGTGGTCCGGGTTCGCCGCCATGCCTCGCCGCTGGGCCTTGCGGCGGCGCCGCTGCGCGTCGGCGTGCATGACCCGTCGAACTGACTGCGCCGCAACGGCTTTCGCTGACCGGAGCGCCCCGCTGGGCGCCTCTGCCGTGCCCTCGTCCGCGTCTGCGCCAGCCGCGCTGGGGGCCGCCCCCGGAGTCTCCGCAGCGGCCGAGTCGTCGGACCTCCGCACCCGCTCGCGCAGCACCTGCCACACCGCCTGCGGGACGTGCACCCCGGCACCCACCGGCGCCACGACGACGGCTCCCGGGTGCGACGTCAGCCAGGTGTCGAGCCGCCGGCCCAGCTCCTGCCGGTCCTGACCACGCAGGGCGTGGTCGGCGTACGTCGCGTCCAGCAGTGGCAACCGCTCGACCCCGTGCGGCGTGCCGGCGAAGGCCGCCTCGTCCTCGCGGGTGCGCGAGCTCATCGTCTCGTCCGAGTCGGCGAACCCGCTGGCCGCGTCCCACGGTGTCGACTGCGCGGGGGAGGGCGATCCGGCGAACACGGTCCAGACCGTGCACTCAGCGCGCTGCAGAACCGCCGCGGCGCTCAGCCACGCGTCGTCGAGGTGCGGGGCGAGCACCAGCACGGGTCGCCCGCGCAGCACGGGCGTGAGATCGTCGGCCGCGTCGGGGCCGCTCATGGCGGACTCCGTTCCACTTGTCGGCCGCATCGCGCCAATACTAGGAACCCCGTCCAGCCCGAGGTGATCGATGAGCAACGCCCCCACGGTGAGCGTCGTGATCCCGTGCCACGACGCCGCCGGCACCCTGGCCCTGCAGCTTGCCGCGCTCAGCAGGCAGGACGCGGCTCCCGACTTCGAGATCGTCGTCGTCGACAACCGCTCCCGCGACGGTCTTGCGGCGGTGGTGCAGCGCTGGGCGGCCGAGCTGCCCCGGCTGCGGCTCGTCTCCGCACCCCGCCTCCCCGGCGCGGCCTATGCCCGCAACGTCGGCATCGGCGCGAGCACGGGGGAGCGGCTGCTCTTCTGCGACGCCGACGACGTCGTGGCGCGCGACTGGGTGCGCGAGGGCGCGGCCGTGCTCGAGCAGGTTGCGGTGGTCAACGGTGACGACGTGACCCTGCCCTTCGCGGCCTTCACCTGCCTCGACAGCGTGTGGGACGGGCACCTCGACCGGCGCCCGCGCGGTGAGCTGGAGCGCATCTCTGAGCCCGTTCCCTATCCCATCCTGCTCGGCGGAAACTTCGCCTCTCGCCGCGAAACCCTTTTGTCGGTGGGCGGATTCGACGCTGCGATGATCGACGCCAACGAGGACAACGACCTGGCCGTGCGTCTGCAGCGGTCGGGCGCACTCATCCACCGCTCGCACGCGATGCTCATCGCCCAGCGCAGCCGCGCGGGAGCCAAGGCGTCGTTCCGGAGGGCGTTCCGCGCCGGCCGGGGGCACGTGGCCCTCGCCGCGACTCACGACCTGCGCCGAGACTCGCCCAGCCTCAGCCGCGGGACGTGGCGTCTCGACCCGCTGCGCGCGTCCGGCGCGGCCGCGAAGATGGCGACCCGGCCGCGCGACCAGCGCGACTGGCCGGCCGTCGCGACCCGCCTCGGAGCCGGGCTCGGTCTGTGGCTCGGCGAGGTCGACCGGTGGCGTGGGCGGAGCCAGGAGCCGGCCATCGGTGCCGGCATCGAGGAGGGCCAGACGTGAGCCGTACGTCCGAGGCCGGTCTGGCCTTCCCCGCCGACCTCGAGGGGTGGCGGCGCTGGTCGCGGACCCGGCGACCGATCGAGCGCACCGTGCGCGCGGCGAAGCACCGGTTGCGACCGGCTCCGCAGGCCGCGCCCACCCTCCACCTACCGCCCGAGGGAGAGGGTGAGGTCGAGACGCTCGTGGTCCTCGACGTGCTCAGCCCGAGCTGCCGCGCGGCGGTGCTCGACCCGGTCGCCCACCTCGATCCCGCTCGCACCGCGCTGCTGGCGCCCGCCCCGCTCGACCCGACGGACCTGCCGACGCAGTGGCGACCACGCTCCTGGTCCGCCGGCACCCCGCTGCCGGGGGTGCGGCAGGTCCTGACGCTCGGGACGTTCAATGCCCTCGCCGAGCAGGTTGTCGCGTGGGCGCGGCCGCGGGGGGCCCGGCACGTGGTCGTGCAGCACGGGTTGCTCACCCGCTGGGCGCCGCCGCTCGCGGACGGCGACCACCTGCTGGCCTGGAGCGTGGCCGACGCCGACTACTGGTCGGCGGGACGCTCGTCCATCACGAGCGAGGTGGTCGGCTCCCAGCTGCTGTCGCTCGCCGGTCGCCAGCCGCGGGTGCCGCTCAAGAGCGAACGGGCCGTCATGCTCGGCCAGCTGCACGGAGTGGAGCTGAACCGCCGCGAGGCGATGCGGACGTACCTGCGGTTCGGCCGTTCCGAAGGCGTCGACTACCGCCCGCACCCCAACGAGCGCGACCTGGCCTCCCGCGCCGCGCACCAGGTCATGCGGCGCGCCGGTGTCCGCTTCGCCGACGAGCCCGGAAGCCTGCTCGATCTCGGCCGCCCCGTCGTCAGCATCTTCTCGACCGGCACGCTCGAGGCAGCCCAGCGCGGGCTGCCCGCCTGGGTCGCACACACCGACCCGCCGCCGTGGGTCGAGGACCTGTGGGAGCGCTACGGATTGAGCCGCTGGGGCGCCGACCCGACGCCCGCCTGGCCGAGCCCCCCAGTCGAGCCGGCCGCGGCCGTCGCAGCAGCTGTGACCTAGCACTCGTCCCACCCCCGGTCGGGTGAATCTTGGTTACGGTGTGATAACCACGGAATCTGCGGAGTAATCTGGTCTGTTGGTGAGGCCGATGGCTGCGGCGGGGGACGGTGGCTTGAGACCACGAGCGCGAAGGGGTGATGAGTCATGAGCACGTCCGTCGACCCCCATCGGGTTGCGGAGTCCCACCCCTCGACGTTGCGACCGGTGCCGCAACCGCGCCCCGAGGTCGCCTCGCGCGCCCGCACCGACCGACTCCGGCGCTTCCGGGTCGGTCTCTTCCTGACCGACTTCGTCATGGTCGCGGTCGCGCTCGCGTCCGCCCAGTTCTTCCGGTTCGGCGCCGAGGCCGCGCAGGTCGCGGGGTCGGAGATCCGTTACGCCAGCCTGACCCTCGCTCTCGCCGTGGGCTGGTCCATCGCGCTCCTGCTGCGCGGCGCCTACCGACCCGACGTCCTGGGGCACGGCTCCAAGGAGTTCGTCATCACGATCACGGCGACGGTCCAGCTGTTCGCCCTGGTCGCGCTGCTCAGCTATGCCCTGCGATACCAGCTGGCCCGCGGCTACGTCCTGGTCGCGCTGCCGCTCGGCATCCTGCTGCTGATGCTCAGCCATTGGCTCTGGCGGCGCCGGCTGGTCCGGCTGCGGCGCGACGGAGAGCTGTCGGTCCGGGTGCTCGCCGTCGGCGACAGCCTGCACATCGCCCAGCTGATCGAGGCCACCGACCGAGAGCCCGGGGCCGGCTTCCGGGTCGAGGGCATCTGCTCCGACGAGTCGCCCGGCGACGGTCAGGTGCACGGGCGTCCGGTGGTCGGGCGCGAGCTGCAGGCCGCGACCGTCGCGATCGAGGGCGGCTACGACCTGGTCGCCTGGGCCGGGTCGCGCTCGGGCCCCGAGGCGCTCAAGCGCCTGGGCTGGGCGCTCGAGGGCACCCGCACCGGCCTGGTCGTGCTGCCCGGCCTCATCGACATCGCCGGCCCGCGCCTGAGCGCCACCCCGGTGTCGGGCCTGCCGCTGCTCTACGTCGAGCGGCCCACCTTCTCCGGCCCCAAGCTGGTCGCGAAGGTCGCGATGGACTACCTGCTGACCATCCCGATGCTCCTCCTGCTGCTGCCCGTCTGGGCGCTGACCGCGGTCGCCATCTGGGTCGACGACCGCGGGCCGCTGTTCTACCGCCAGGAGCGCATCGGCCAGAACGGCCGCCCGTTCCGCATCTGGAAGTTCCGCTCGATGCGCGTCGGCGCCGACTCCGAGGAGCTCGACCTGCGCGAGGGCGAGCACGACGGCTCCGGCCTGCTGTTCAAGGACCGCGACGACCCGCGGGTGACCCGTGTCGGGCGCCTGCTGCGCCGGTTCTCCATCGACGAGACCCCCCAGCTGATCAACGTGCTGCGCGGCGACATGAGCCTGGTCGGCCCGCGCCCGCCGCTGCCGCACGAGGTCGCCGGCTACGAGAACGACGTACGCCGTCGCCTCCTCGTGCGCCCCGGCGCCACCGGTCTGTGGCAGATCAACGGCCGCAGCGACCTGTCCTGGCAGGAGTCGGTGCGCCTGGACCTCTACTACGTCGAGAACTGGTCCGTGCTGGGCGACCTGGTGATCCTCGGCCGCACCGTCGGGGCCGTCGTCCAGGGCCGCGGCGCCTACTGACCGACCCCCGACGCGTCCTCGTCCGAGCGCGGCGCCACGATCAGCTGCACCCCCAGGTCGGCGATCGCCCGCCGCGCCTCGGGGTCCAGGTCGGCGTCGGTCACCAGGGTGTCCACGTCGCCGAGCGGCGCGATCGTCTGCAGGCCGACGACGCCCCACTTGCTGTGGTCGGCCACCACGACGATCCGTCGCGCACTCCTGATCAGCGCCCGATTCGTCTGTGCCTCTTGCAGATTCGGGGTCGTGAGGCCGGCCGCCAGGTCGATCCCGTGCACGCCGAGGATCAGCGTCTCCACGTGGATGTCGGCGAGCATCGTGTTGGCGACGGGCCCGGCCAGGGCGTCGGACGGCGTACGCACCCCACCGGTGAGCACCACGAGCTGGTCGTCGCGGTCGGCGTCGAACAGCACCTCCGCCACGCGCGGGGAGTTCGTCACCACCGTCAGCCGCTTGATCGGCCGCAGCTCGACCGCGACGGCGTAGGCCGTGGTGCCGGCCGACACCGCGATGGTCGAGCCGGGCTCGATGAGCGAGGCGGCCGTGCGCGCGATCTGCGACTTGTGCGCCGGGTTGATCTCCGACTTCACCGAGAACCCCGGCTCGTCGGGGTGGCGCGTGCCCGCAGCGGTCGCGCCGCCGTGCACCTTGACCACGAGGTTCTTGCGGGCCAGCACCTCGATGTCGCGGCGCACGGTCATGTCGGAGACGCCGAACCGGTCGACCAGATCCGACACGCGCACCCCGCCGGTCTGCTCGACCTCCTGCAGGATCAGCTCCTGCCGCTGTCTCGCCAGCACCCACCCACGGTAGGGCTGCGGCGCGCCCTTGGCAGAATCATCGCCATGTCCCAGCCCCGCCTGTTCTCCGGCATGCAGCCCACGCACGACTCGTTGCACCTCGGCAACTACCTGGGCGCGCAGGTCAACTGGGTGCGGATGCAGGACGAGTTCGACGCGTTCTTCTGCGTGGTCGACCAGCACGCCCTCACCGTGGCGCCCGACCCGGCCGAGCTGCGCCGACGTACGCGCGTCACGGCAGCCCAGTACCTCGCCGGCGGTGTCGACCCCGAGCGCTCGACCGTCTTCGTGCAGAGCCACGTGCCCGAGCACGCCCAGCTCGCGTGGATCCTGGACTGCATCACCGGGTTCGGCGAGGCCGCGCGGATGACCCAGTTCAAGGACAAGTCGGGCAAGCGCGGGCAGGAGGGCACCAACGTCGGGCTGTTCGCCTACCCGATGCTGATGGCCGCCGACATCCTGCTCTACGACACCGCGGCCGTGCCGGTCGGCGACGACCAGCGCCAGCACCTGGAGCTCGCCCGCAACCTCGCGCAGCGGTTCAACGCCCGCTACGGCGACACGTTCGTGGTGCCCGAGGCGCACATCCCGTCCGAGACCGCGCGCATCATGTCGCTCGCCGAGCCGACCGCGAAGATGAGCAAGTCGGCCGACAACCAGGCCGGCAACCTGATGATGCTCGACGAGCCCAAGGTCAACACCAAGAAGGTCAAGTCGGCCGTCACCGACACCGACAACGCCGTGCGCTTCGACCCCGACGCCAAGCCGGGCATCGCCAACCTGCTGCGCATCCACGCCGCGCTCTCCGGCGACTCGATCGACACCCTCGTCGAGCGCTACGCGGGGGAGAACCGCTACGGCGCGCTCAAGACCGACGTCGCCGAGCTGGTCGTCGCGGTGCAGCAGCCGTTCAAGCAGCGCGTCGACGAGCTGCTGGCCGACCCGGGCGAGCTCGACGCGATCCTCGCCAGGGGGGCCGACCGCGCACGCGAGGTGGCCGCGCCCACGCTGGCGAAGGCGTACGACGCCGTCGGGTTCCTGCCCGCCGGCGCCTGAGCTGCGCCAGGCTGCGGCCATGACCACCACGATCGGCGTCAGCATCCCGGTGCCCGCGCCCTACGGCGAGCAGCTGCAGGACGCACGCCGGCGCTCCGGCGACCCGCTCGCCGACGCGGTCCCCACCCACGTCACGCTCATGCCGCCGACCGACCTGGCCCAGGTGGAGCAGCCGGAGTTCACCCAGCACCTGCGCGCGGTGGCGGCCGCGGCCGCGCCGTTCCGGATGACGCTGCAGGGCACGGGCACCTTCCGCCCGGTCTCGCCGGTGGTGTTCGTCGCGGTCGCCGAGGGCATCGGCATGTGCGAGCGGCTCGAGCAGGCGGTGCGCTCGGGCCCGGTGCGCCGCGAGCTGGAGTTCCCCTACCACCCGCACGTCACCGTCGCCCAGGCCGTCGACGACGACGCGCTCGACCGGACCTTCGAGGAGCTGGCCGGATATCGCTGCCAGTTCGAGGTGTCGGCGTTCGATCTCTACCTGCACGGCGAGGACCGTGTGTGGCGGCCGATCGACCGATTCGAGCTGGGTCTCAACGACACGACGGCGTCTTAGGTTCCCCTCACCCCAACCTCCGGCGAACGCAGCAGTAATCTTCGGTTGTGGCAACCAACACCCTCCCCGCTGCTGAGCGGACGTCGAAGGCAGGGACCACGCTCTTCCTGAAGACGCTCATGGCGGTCTCGGGAGTGGTCTTCGTGCTCTTCGTCGCCGCCCACATGGCCGGCAACCTCAAAGTCCTTCAGGGCGAGCGCTCGTTCAACACCTACGCCGAGCACATCCGCACGATCGGCGAGCCGATCCTGCCGTACGCCGGCCTCCTGTGGATCCTGCGCGTCGGCCTGATCGTGTCGCTGGTGGCGCACGTCGCCTCCGCGGCGATCCTCGCCGCGCGCGCGAGCAAGGCTCGCCCGCAGAAGTACCAGGTGAAGAAGAACCCGGCGTCGACGCCGAGCTCGCGCACCATGCGCTGGGGCGGCCTCGCCCTGCTGCTGTTCGTGATCTTCCACCTGCTGCAGTTCACCGCGCCGAAGATGAACTTCGGCGACGGCCAGACCGGGAACCCCTACCAGCTGCTGGTCGGGAGCTTCGAGATCTGGTGGATCACGCTCATCTACTTCGCGGCGATGGTCGCGCTCGGCCTGCACCTGCACCACGGGGTGTGGAGCGCCGCCCAGACCCTGGGGCTGACCAGCACCCCCAAGAGCCGCCGCATCGCCAAGACCGCCGGTGCCGTCGTCGGCCTGGTGATCTCGATCGGCTTCATCCTGCCGCCGCTGCTGGTCCAGTTCGACGTCATCAACTAAGAGGGACGACATCATGAGTGAACTCGTGGAGGGGCTGTACCGCCTCGGCGACCCGATCAGCGACCACGCGACGCCCGACGTCGACATCACCAAGATGTGGCCGGAGAAGCAGTTCACCAACAAGCTGGTGAACCCGGCCAACCGCCGCAAGCTGTCGGTGATCATCGTCGGCACCGGCCTGGCCGGCGCCTCGGCCGCCGCGACGATGGGCCAGGACGGCTACAACGTCAAGGTCTTCTGCTACCAGGACTCCACCCGCCGCGCCCACTCGATCGCGGCCCAGGGCGGCATCAACGCGGCGAAGAACTACAACGACGACGGCGACTCGGTCTACCGGTTGTTCTACGACACCGTGAAGGGCGGCGACTACCGCTCGCGCGAGTCCAACGTCTACCGCCTGGCCGACGTCAGCACCAAGATCATCGACCAGTGCGTCGCCCAGGGCGTGCCCTTCGCCCGCGAGTACGGCGGCCTGCTCGACAACCGCTCGTTCGGCGGTGTGCAGGTGGCCCGCACGTTCTACGCCGCCGGCCAGACCGGGCAGCAGCTGCTGATCGGCGCCTACCAGGCCATGGAGCGCCAGGTGCAGGCCGGCACGGTGCAGGAGTTCACCCGCCACGAGATGCTCGAGCTGGTCATCGTCGACGGCCGCGCCCGCGGCATCGTCGCGCGCGACATGACCACCGGCGAGATCAAGACCCACCTGGCCGACGCGGTCGTGCTGGCCACGGGCGGCTACGGCAACGTCTTCTTCCTGTCCACCAACGCGATGGGCTGCAACGCGACCGCCACCTGGCGCGCGCACCGCAAGGGCGCCCTGTTCGGCAACCCCTGCTACACCCAGATCCACCCGACCTGCATCCCCGTCTCCGGCGACTACCAGTCGAAGCTGACGCTGATGTCGGAGTCGCTGCGCAACGACGGCCGCATCTGGGTGCCCAAGCGCCGCGAGGACGCCGACAAGGACCCGCGCGACATCCCCGAGGAGGACCGCGACTACTACCTGGAGCGGATCTACCCCTCGTTCGGCAACCTGGTCCCGCGCGACATCGCCTCCCGGCAGGCCAAGAACGTCTGCGACGAGGGTCGCGGCGTCGGCCCGCTGGTCGGCGACTTCCGCCGCGGCGTCTACCTCGACTTCGCCGACGCCATGGCCCGGCTGAGCAAGGACCAGGTCAAGGCCAAGTACGGCAACCTCTTCGACATGTACGAGCGGATCACCGGTGAGTCGCCGTACGAGGTGCCGATGCGCATCTACCCCGCGGTGCACTACACGATGGGCGGGCTGTGGGTCGACTACGACCTGCGCACGACCATCCCGGGCCTGTACGCCATCGGCGAGGCCAACTTCTCCGACCACGGAGCCAACCGGCTGGGTGCGAGCTCGCTCATGCAGTGCCTCGCCGACGGCTACTTCGTGCTGCCCAACACCATCCGCGACTACCTCGCGGAGGGACCGTTCGACAAGGTCACCGACGACGCCCCCGAGGTGGTCGAGGCGCGGGCCCAGGTCGAGGACCGCCTGCAGAAGCTGCTGGCGATCCAGGGCGAGCGCAGCGTCGACTCCTTCCACAAGGAGCTCGGCCACATCATGTGGGAGTACTGCGGGATGGAGCGCTCCGACGAGGGGCTGCGCAAGGCCATCGGCCTCATCCGCGGTCTGCGCGAGGAGTTCTGGCGCAACGTGCGGGTGCTCGGCAGCGCCGACACGCTCAACCAGTCGCTGGAGAAGGCCGGCCGCGTCGCCGACTTCCTCGAGCTGGGCGAGCTGATGTGCATCGACGCCCTGCACCGTCGCGAGTCCTGCGGCGGCCACTTCCGGGTCGAGAGCCAGACCGAGGACGGCGAGGCGCTGCGGCACGACGACGAGTTCGCCTACGTCGCCAACTGGGAGTTCACCGGCATCGACGAGACCGGTGCGCTCGTGCCGACCCTGCACAAGGAAGAACTCGTCTACAAGTTCATCGAGCTGAAGCAGCGGAGCTACAAGTGAATCTCACCCTCAAGATCTGGCGGCAGGACGGGCCCGACGTCGCCGGCGAGCTGGTCACCTACCCCATCTCCGACGTCTCGCCCGAGATGTCGTTCCTGGAGATGCTCGACGTGCTCAACGAGCAGCTCATCGAGCAGGGCGTCGAGCCGGTGGCGTTCGACAGCGACTGTCGCGAGGGCATCTGCGGCATGTGCGGTCTGATGATCTCCGGCGAGGCCCACGGCCCCGAGGTCACCACGACCTGCCAGCTGCACATGCGCTCGTTCACCGACGGCGACACCATCACCATCGAGCCGTGGCGCGCCGAGGCGTTCCCGGTCGTGCGCGACCTGGTGGTCGACCGGTCGGCGTTCGACCGGATCATCCAGTCCGGCGGCTACATCTCTGTCAACACCGGTGCCGCCCCCGAGGCGCACTCGACCCCGGTGCCCAAGGAGAACGCCGACCGTGCGTTCGAGGCGGCCAAGTGCATCGGCTGCGGCGCCTGCGTCGCGGCCTGCCCGAACGCCTCGGCGATGCTGTTCGTCGGCGCCAAGATCCGGCACCTCGGCGAGATGCCGCAGGGCCAGCCCGAGCGCGACGCCCGCGTGGTCTCGATGGTCAACCAGCACGACCACGAGGGCTTCGGCGGCTGCACGAACATCGGTGAGTGCGCCGGCGCCTGCCCCAAGGAGATCCCGCTGGACGTGATCTCCACGCTCAACTCCGACTTCCGCCGCGCCAAGCGCCACAGCTGACCCGGCCCCAAGGCGGTCGAGCGGCTCCCCACGCTGGTCGAGTAGGGCGAGCCGCTAGGCGAGCCCGTATCGAGACCGGCCACGCTGGTCGAGTAGGCCGGAGCGCAGCGGAGGCCGTATCGAGACCCGGTCACCGCGCTCGGTGGTGACCGAAAAGCGCCGGGAGGCGTGAGTACGCCTGGGGTGACGTCGTTCTCGCGAGTCGCCGAGGGCGTACATCGCCAGAGTGGTCGCGAACTAACAAAGTGGTCGGTTGCAACTGACCAGTCTGTTAGTTCGTGACCACTCTGAGAGATTCTGGCCAGTCTGGGCGGGGTCGGTCCTGACAGCACCCCACGATCTCGACACGACCCCGCGTTGTTGACACAAACGGCTGCTACAGCACGCAGTCCTGTCAACAACGCCTGTCCGTGTCAACAACGTCGGGTTCTGTCAGAAACGTCGCCACCGCGAGCCGCCAGACCAGGCCGACCACGCCCCGACTCCCGCCTCCAGGCGCCTTTCGATGACCACAGACCGTGGTGACGGGTCTCGATACGGCCGCTCGTCCCTCGCGGCCTACTCGACCACCGTGGGAGGCCACTCGACCGCCTTGGGGGGGTCTCGATACGGCCGCTCGTCCCTCGCGTCCTACTCGACCATCGTCGGAGGCCACTCGACCACCTTGAGACCGCCTCACGCCACCCGGATGCCGGGGGCCCAGGCGGGGTTGATCACCGACCCGTAGAACTCCAGCAGCTCGGCGGTCAGCGTCTTCCAGCTGCGGGTCTCGACCTTGCCGCGGCCGGAGGCGCCCATCCGCGCGCGCATCGCCGGGTCGGCCACGAGCCCGCCGACGGCCTGGCGCAGCGAGCCCGGCTGCTCGGGGTCGAACAGCAGCCCGGTGACACCCGGCTTGACGATGTCGAGCGGTCCGCCGGCGGCCGGGGCGACGACGGGGAGCCCGGCGGCCATGGCCTCCTGCAGCGTCTGCCCGAACGTCTCCTTGGTGCCCGTGTGCACGAACACGTCGAGCGCGGCGTACGCGTGCGCCAGCGGCAGCCCGCTGCGGTAGCCCAGGAAGTTGGCGCGGGGGAGCAGCTGCTCCAGCGCGCTGCGGGTCGGGCCGTCGCCGACCAGGCACAGGCTGACGCCCGGAAGGTTGGCGACCTCGGCGAGGCGGTGGCACTCCTTCTCGGGGGCGAGTCGGCCGACGTACCCCACGATCGTCTCGCCGCGCGGGGCCAGCATCGAACGCAGGTCGGCGACCTCGGGGTCGTTGCGCCGCTCGGGGGAGTAGCTTTCCGCGTCGACCCCGCGCCGCCATAGCGCCGTGCGCGGCACCCCGTGGGCCGAAAGCTCCTGCAGCGTCTGGGTGCTCGGCGCCAGGGTGAGGTCGGCGAGGGTGTGGAAATGCCGGATCCAGCGCCACGCGGCGCGCTCGACGGGGGCGCCGAGCGGGCCGCCGTGCTGCTTCAGATAGCTCGGCATGTCGGTCTGGTAGACCGCGACGCTCGGGATGCCGAGGTTGCGCGCCGCGGCGAGGCCGCGGGCGCCGAGGCCGAACGGCGAGGCGGCGTGGACCACGTCGGGCGAGAAGCGGGCGAGCACGCCCTCGAGCTCGTACGACGGCAGCCCCACCCGGAACTGGCGCAGCGTGACGCCGCGGACGGTGCGGACGGGGAAGTCGCGATAGGTCGCGGGGGCCGGCGCGGGGGCGATGACCAGGGCGTCGTGCCCCGCCTCGCGCAGGCAATCCAGGACTCGGCAGACGCTCGTGGTCACACCGTTGAGCGTCGGCAAGAACGACTCGGTCACGATGGCGATGCGCACACCACCACGGTCCCGACGCGGGGTGGAATCGCGGGATCACCGACCTGAGTGTCTGGTGAGCGGTCGGTGAACGGCGTGGGTTAGCGTCCCTGCTATGTCCGAGGGTGGCGTGACCGAGCGAGGCGAGATGGCGGGTTTCTGGGGCATCGTGCCGGCGGGCGGCTCCGGGACGCGGCTGTGGCCGCTGTCGCGGGCGGGCTCGCCGAAGTTCCTGCACGACCTGACCGGCAGCGGCAGGTCGCTGCTGCAGGGCACCGTCGACCGGCTGGAGCCGCTGTGCGGTGAGCGGCTGATGGTCGTCACCGGCGTGCTGCACGCCGAGTCGGTGCGCGAGCAGCTGCCCGACCTCGGCGACGACGGGCTGCTGGTCGAGCCCTCGCCCCGCGAGTCGATGCCGGCGATCGGACTGGCCGCCGCGCTGGTCGAGCAGCAGGACCCCGAGGGCGTCATCGGTTCGTTCGCCGCCGACCACGTGATCGGGCAGGAGGACGCCTTCCGCGAGTGCGTGCGCGAGGCCGTCGCCGTCGCCCACACCGGCAAGCTCGTCACGATCGGCATCGAACCGTCATATCCCGCAACGGGTTTCGGCTACATCCAGACCGGTCTGCCGCTGGAGATCCCCGGCGCGCCGCGGGCCCTGGCGGTGCGGGCGTTCGTCGAGAAGCCCGACGCGCCGACCGCCCAGGCCTACGTCAGCAGCGGCGAGTTCCGTTGGAACGCCGGCATGTTCGTCGTCAAGGCGTCGGTGCTGCTCGACATGCTGGCGCACTACCAGCCGCTGATGGCGCACTACCTGCGCTCGATCGCCAACAACCCCATGCGGCTCAACGAGCTGTGGCCGCGCCTCACCAAGATCGCGATCGACCCGGCCATCGCCGAGCCGGCCGCCGTCGACGGCCGGGTGGCCGTGGTCCCCGGCAACTTCGAGTGGGACGACGTCGGCGACTTCGCCTCGCTCGCCTCGGTGCTCGTCGAGTCCGCCGACGCCCCCGGCGTGAAGGTGCTGGGGGAGCAGGAGCTGGTGGTCATGCAGGACTCGACCGGCGTCATCGCCCCCCGCTCCGGACGTACGGTCGTCGCCCTCGGCCTCGACGACGTCGTCGTGGTCGACACCCCCGACGCCGTCATGGTCACCACCCGCGAGCGCGCCCAGGACGTCAAGCAGATCGTGGAGAAGCTCAAGCTCTCCGGCCGCGAAGACCTCACCTGACCCGCTGAAACGCGGTTCCAGCGCTCTGACTCCACTGCAGCGGAGTCAAACCGCCAGAACTGCGTTTCAGCTGCGGGGATAGGGTCGCCACCGTGGTTTCTCGTACGTCCCGCGCCGCCGCGATCCGCACGCGCATCTTCGACGTCGGGTACCGCGGTGCGGTGCGGCCCGTGCTGTTCCGCACCGGCGGAGGCGACCCGGAGGCCGCCCACCACGACACGCTGCGGCGGCTGGCCGCGCTCGCCGAGGAGCCGCGCCGCCTGGCCGCCGTCGCGCGGCTGCAGCGCGCGCCCGAGAGCCCGGTGACCGTCGCCGGCATCACCTTCCCGCACCGGGTCGGCCTGGCCGCCGGCGTCGACAAGGACGGCCTGGCCCTGCGCGCCTGGCCCGCGCTCGGCCTCGGGCACGTCGAGCTCGGCACGGTCACCGGTCAGCCGCAGCCGGGCAACCCCGAGCCGCGCCTGTTCCGGCTCCCCGCAAGCCGGGGGATCATCAACCGGATGGGCTTCAACAACGCCGGCGCCGCCGCGCTCGCGGCCCGGCTGCGCGAGGTCGGCCAGGTCGGGATCCCCGTCGGCGTGAGCATCGGCAAGACCAAGGTCGTCCCCGTCGAGGACGCGGTCGATGACTACCTCACCAGCGTGCGCGCGCTCGACGGGCTGGCCGACTACCTCGCGGTCAACGTCTCCAGCCCCAACACGCCGGGGCTGCGCTCGCTGCAGGACAAGGAGCCGCTGCGCGAGCTGCTCGCCGCGATCACCTCCGAGGCCGCGCACCTGGCCCGGCGCCGCGACGCCCGGCCGGTCCCCGTCTTCGTCAAGGTCGCGCCCGACCTCACCGACGAGGCGCTCGACGAGGTGCTCGAGGTCGCCCACGAGGCCGACGTCAGCGGGGTCGTCGCGACCAACACCACGCTGTCCCGCGACGGCCTGGCGGCCCGCGACCTGCCCCTGGCCGACGAGGCCGGTGGGCTCTCCGGGGCGCCTCTGACCCGGCGCTCGCGGTACGTCGTCGGCCGGCTCGCGCAGGCCACGCACCTGCCCGTGATCGGGGTGGGCGGGGTCATGACGCCCGACGACGGGGTCGCCCTGGTCGACGCCGGCGCCCAGCTGGTGCAGGTCTACACCGGGCTGATCTATCGCGGCCCCGCCCTGGTCACCGCCCTGGCGACCCGGCTGGCGGCGGGCTCCGCCGGCGCTCCGCCCTGGTCGACCGGCTCAAAGGACCACGCATGATCAACCGGTCCACCGTGTCCACGCTGCGGCGCAGCTGGCCGATGGTGGTGCTGGTCGTGCTGGGGCTCATCGCGCTGATCGCCTACGGCTCGCGCGGCGGGGGCGACGGGTCCGCGGAGCCGACGCGGACGTACGCCACCACGACCGACCAGGGCGCCTGGTCGCCGAGCCCCTCCGGCGGCTCCTCGACCGGGCGCGGCACCGACGGCGCCACCCGCAGCAGCGAGGGCCCCGAGCGCTCCGACGGCTACGCGACGGTCGCCGCCGAAGACCTGCCGCCCGAGGCGCGCGAGACGATGCGGCTGATCGAGCGCGACGGGCCGTTCCCCTACCGCCAGGACGGCTCGGTGTTCGGCAACCGGGAGCGGCTGCTGCCGATCGAGCCGCGCGGCTACTACCGCGAGTACACCGTGCGCACGCCGGGGGAGAACGACCGCGGCGCCCGGCGCATCGTGGCCGCGCGCGACGGCACGCTCTACTACACCGACGACCACTACGACTCCTTCCGCAGGATCGTGAGCGAGAACCGATGAGCGACGCCGCCGACCAACCCCGCCCCACCCTGCGCACCGCGCTCGCGCAGGGCCGCGGCGGCGGGTTCCGCACCGCCGCCCCCGCCGCCGACGTGCTGCGCCTGGCCGCCGACGCGGGCTGGCGCACCGCCCGCCTGGACACCTCCGGGATCGAGGACAAGGCCGCCCTCATGGATCGCGTCGCGCGCGACCTCGACCTGCCCGCGTGGTTCGGCCGCAACTGGGACGCCCTCGCCGACGCGCTGCGCGACCTGGACGCCACGCCCGGCACGCTGCTCGCCTGGACGGGCTCCGAAGACCTCGAGGAGTCCCTGCGCGAGACCCTGCGCGAGGTGCTGCTGGAGCGGGCCGAGGAGCCCGCGCCGAGCCCCGCTGTCCTGGTGGTGCGCGCGTCCGGCTGAGGCGACGGGCGTAGAATCATTCAACTGTGAACAGTCCCCTCCCCACCGACCACCTCGGAAGCGAGCTGACCGAGCGGGTGCGGGACCGGGTCACCGAGCTCGATCCCGTGCTCGTCCAGGTCCGCCGCGACCTGCACTCCCACCCCGAGCTGTCCTGGCAGGAGACGCGCACCACCGACGTCGTCTGCGAGCACCTGGCCCGCGCCGGCGTACGCCATCGCCGCCTTCCCGGGACCGGTGTCATCGCCGACGTGGGGGCGGCCGAGCCGACCCGCCGGGTCGCGCTGCGCGCCGATCTCGACGCGCTGCCGATCCAGGACCGCACCGGCCTGGAGTACGCCTCGACCATCGACGGCGTCGCGCACGGCTGCGGCCACGACGTGCACACCACCGTGGTCCTCGGCGCCGGGCTGGCGCTGGCCCACGTGCAGGACGAGCTGGAGGCCCAGGGCCGCGCGGTGCGGCTGCTGTTCCAGCCCGCCGAGGAGCGGGTCCCCGGCGGCGCGCACCACATGATGGAGCACGGCGCGCTCGACGGCGTGGACGAGATCTTCGCGGTGCACTGCGACCCCAGCATCGACGTGGGCGAGGTCGGCCTCGCGACCGGCCCGATCACCTCGGCCTGCGACGCGCTCACCGTGAACCTGCACGGCAAGGGCGGCCACACCTCGCGCCCGCACCTGACCCAGGACCTGGTCTACGCCCTCGGCAAGATCGTCGCCGACGTCCCGGCTGCGCTGTCTCGCCGGCTCGACCCGCGCTCGGGCGTGGTGCTCGTGTGGGGCACGGTGCACGCCGGCAACGCCCAGAACGTCATCCCCGCCAGCGGCTCGGCCTCCGGCACCATCCGGGTGCTCGACGTCGAGGCGTGGCGCGACCTGGGGGAGCGGGTCGAGAAGATCGTGCAGGAGGTCGCGGCGCCCTACGACGTGAGCGTGCAGACCGAGTACGTCCGCGGCGTGCCGCCGGTGGTCAACCAGGCGGCGTCGGTGCTGGCGCTCAGCCGCGCCGCGAGCAGCGCGCTCGGCCCGGCCGCCGTCGTGCCGACGCGGCAGTCGCTCGGCGGCGAGGACTTCTCCTGGTACCTCGGCGACGTGCCCGGCGCGATGGCCCGGCTGGGCACGCGCACGCCGGGCGGGACGACGTACGAGCTCCACCAGGGCGACCTCGTCGTCGACGAGCGCGCCATCGGTCACGGCGCGACGCTGCTGGCCGGCGCGGCGCTGTACCACGGTGCGGGAGACGCCACCTCGCCCATCCGGTAACGGTTGGATCACCCCGCACGGAGGACCTCCCCGCGGGGCGCGACCCGCGAGTAGAGTCCGGTCGGTTCGTGCCGTCACCAGGCCGAACGGTCCCGCGGCGCAGGCACGTCCACCCCACCAGGCGCCGGGGACGTCCGAGCAACGAAGGAGATCCCGTGCGCCGCGCTCTCAGCATGACCGCCGCATTCACCACTCTCGCCCTGGGACTGACGGCCTGCGGGTCCAGCGACAGCGGCGACGGCGCGGGCGCCTCCGGCGACGGCGCCATGAAGGTCGGCCTCGCCTACGACGTGGGCGGCCGTGGCGACCAGTCGTTCAACGACTCCGCCGCCCGCGGCCTCGACCAGGCCAAGAAGGAGCTCGGCGTCGAGGGCAAGGAGTCCGAGGCCAGCACCGGCGAGTCGGAGTCGGCCCGCGAGCAGCGCCTGCAGAGCCTGGTCGACGGCGGCTACACCACGATCATCGCGGTGGGCTACGCCTACGCGAAGTCGGTCGGCAAGATGGCCAAGGCCAACCCCGACGTGAAGTTCGCGATCATCGACGACGCCTCGGCCGACTCCAAGGGCCCCAACGTCGCCCAGATCACCTTCGCCGAGAACGAGGGCTCCTACCTCGTCGGCGCGGCCGCCGCGCTGAAGTCCAAGAGCAAGCAGATCGGCTTCGTCGGCGGCGTGCAGACCCCGCTGATCAAGAAGTTCGAGGCGGGCTACAAGGCCGGCGCCCAGAAGATCGACCCGAGCATCAAGGTCGACACCACCTACCTCACCCAGCCGCCGGACTTCAGCGGCTTCGCCGACTCGGCCAAGGGCAAGACCGCGGCCGACGGCATGTACCAGAAGGGCGCCGACATCGTCTACCAGGCGGCCGGCGGTTCGGGCGCGGGCGTGTTCAACGCCGCCAACGCCGCGGGCGGTGCGAGCAAGGGCAAGTGGGCCATCGGCGTCGACTCCGACCAGGCGCTGACCGCCGACCCGGCCGTGCGTCCGCTCATCCTGACCTCGATGGTCAAGAACGTGAACGTCGGCGTCTTCGACTTCATCAAGTCGGTCAAGGACGACTCGTTCAAGGCGGGCGTGCGCACCTTCACGCTGAAGGACGGCGGCGTCAGCGTCGCCACCACCGGCGGGCACATCAACGACATCAAGCCGCAGCTGGACGCCCTGCAGAAGCAGATCGTCGACGGCACCATCAAGGTGCCCGCGAGCTGACCTGCGCGGCCCGGCCGCACCTCACGACACCGACCCGGGTGGCGCGCTACCGTGCCACCCGGGTCGTCGTCCCCGCCGAACCGTCCCGCCCCAACCACGACGCCCGCGACGCTGCGGGCCCGGACCAGGAGCGTTCGCCATCAGCGCAGACCCCCAGAGCCCGGCCGGCCAGCTGGCCGTCGAGCTGCACGGCATCACCAAGCGCTTCCCGGGTGTCGTCGCCAACAAGGACGTCGAGATCTCCGTGCGCCGCGGCACCGTGCACGCGGTCGTGGGCGAGAACGGCGCGGGCAAGTCGACCCTGATGAAGATCCTGTACGGCGTGCAGCGGCCCGACGAGGGCACCATCACCATCAACGGCCGGCAGGTCGAGCTGCACAGCCCGACCGACGCCATCGAGGCCGGCATCGGCATGGTGTTCCAGCACTTCATGCTGGCCGACAACCTCACCGTGCTGGAGAACGTCGTGCTCGGCGCGGAGAAGCTGCACGGCATCGGCGGCGCCGCCCGGCGCGAGATCGAGAAGATCAGCCAGGCGTACGGCCTGGGCGTGCACGCCGACGACCTGGTCGCCGACCTCGGGGTGGGCTCCCGGCAGCGCGTCGAGATCCTCAAGGTGCTCTATCGCGGCGCCCAGATCCTCATCCTCGACGAGCCGACCGCGGTGCTGGTGCCGCAGGAGGTCGACGAGCTGTTCGCCAACCTCGCCGAGCTCAAGGCCGAGGGCCTGACGATCATCTTCATCTCGCACAAGCTCGACGAGGTGCTCAAGGTCGCCGACGACATCACCGTCATCCGGCGCGGCACCACCGTGCAGACCGTCGACCCGAAGGGCGTCACCGCGCGCCAGCTGGCCGAGCTGATGGTCGGCTCGCAGCTGCCCACGCCCGACACCGAGGAGTCGACGGTCACCGACCGGGTCGTGCTGCAGCTCACCGACCTCACCCTGCGCAAGGGCGCCGGCCCGGCGGTGCTCGACGACATCGACCTCACCGTGCACGCCGGCGAGGTCGTCGGCATCGCCGGCGTCGAGGGCAACGGCCAGGAGGAGCTCGTCGAGATCGTCATGGGCATGGTCGACTCCGACGCCGGCACCGTGCACTTCGGCGACACCGACATCACCGACTGGCACACCCGGCAGATCCGCGAGGCCGGCATCGGTTACGTCCCCGCCGACCGGCACCGGCACGGGCTGCTGCTCGACGCGCCGCTGTGGGAGAACCGCATCCTCGGCCACCAGACCGAGCCGCCCAACGTCAAGGGCGCGCTGATCGACGCCAGGGCCGCCAAGGACGACACCGAGCGGATCGTGCAGACCTACGACGTGCGCACGCCGGGGATCAACGTCACCGCCGGCTCGCTGTCCGGCGGCAACCAGCAGAAGCTGATCATCGGCCGCGAGATGAGCCACCAGCCGAAGGTGCTCGTGGCCTCCCACCCGACCCGCGGCGTCGACGTCGGCGCGCAGGCCGCGATCTGGGACCACATCCGCGCCGCCCGCCGCGAGGGACTGGGCGTGCTGCTGATCTCGGCCGACCTCGACGAGCTCATCGGCCTGTCCGACACCATCCGGGTCATCCTGCGCGGCCGGCTGGTCGGCACGTTCGACCCCGACACCGTCACCGCCGAGCAGCTCGGGTCGGCCATGACCGGCGCGAGCCAGGAGGAGAGCGCATGAGCCACGCCAGCCCCGAGGCGGAGGCGCCGGGCGGGCCCACCCCGCCGAAGTCGTACGCCCGCGGCCGGGTCGACCTGCGCGCGATCGGTCTCGCGGTGGCCGCCCCCGTGCTCGCGCTGCTCGTCGCGATCGTCGTCACGTCGCTGGTGCTGCTCGCGACCGGCGACCCGGTCGGTGAGGTGTGGCGCCAGATGCTCACCCAGCCGAGCGCCAGCCAGACGGTCATCATCATCAACAGCGCGACGGTGCTCTACTTCTCCGCGATCGCCGTGGCCATCGGCTTCCGGATGAACCTGTTCAACATCGGCGTCGACGGGCAGTACCGCGTGGCCGCGTTCGCCGCGGCCGCCGTCGGCGGCGAGGCGTGGCTGCCCGGGCCGCTCAACATCGTGCTCATCCTGATCACCGCGATGATGTGCGGCGCGCTGTGGGCCGGCATCGCCGGCTGGCTCAAGGTGACCCGCGGCGTCAGCGAGGTCATCTCCACGATCATGCTCAACGCCATCGCCACCGGCGTCGTCGCGTGGCTGCTGGCGCGGGTCGCGGCCGAGCAGGAGGCCGGCTCCAACGACATCGGCACCAAGGACCTGCCGGAGAGCTCGCGCATCCCCGGCCTCAGCCTGGTCCCCGGCACCGGCCGGCAGGTCTACGGCCTGATCTTCCTCGCGATCCTCGTGGGCTTCCTCTACTGGTTCGTCATCAACCGCACCCGCTTCGGGTTCGACCTGCGCGCCACCGGCCGCTCCGAGAGCGCGGCCGTCGCGAGCGGCGTCGACGTCAAGAAGATGGTGCTGGTCTCGATGCTCATGTCCGGCGCCGTCGCGGGCCTGGTCGGGCTGCCGCTGCTGCTCGGCGAGAACTTCAACTACGGCACCGACTTCCAGTCCGGGCTGGGCTTCTCGGGCATCGCGATCGCGCTGCTCGGCCGCAACCACCCGGTCGGGGTCGCGCTCGGGGCGCTGCTGTGGGCCTACCTCGAGCAGCAGGCGGTCACCCTGCCGATCGCCACCGACGTCGACGACTCGATCGTCAAGATCATCCAGGGCGTGATGGTGCTGGCCGTCGTCATCGCCTACGAGGTCGTACGCCGGTTCCAGCGACGGATGGAGCAGCAACAGGTGACCCGCGAGCTGGCCGCCCAGGACAAGCGCCCCGCCGAGACCACCGGGGCGCAGGCATGACCACCGGGCTCGAGGTCGGCACGCACACCGCCGAGCCGCGGCGCGCGCCGCGCCGGGTGCCCCCGAAGTACTGGCTGCTCGGCGCCCTCGCTGGCCTGGTGCTGGTGTCGCTGCTGCGGGTGGTCACCGGCGCCGACGACATCGACTCCAGCGGCGTCGTCAACGCCGCGCTCATCGGTGCGGTGCCGATCGGCCTGGCCGCCCTGGGCGGGCTGTGGTCCGAGCGCGCGGGCGTGGTCAACATCGGTCTCGAGGGCATGATGATCCTCGGCACCTGGGGCGCCGCGTTCGCCGCGATCCAGTGGGGCCCGTGGATGGGGCTCGTCGGCGGCATCGTCGCCGGGCTGCTCGGCGCGGCGCTGCACGCGCTCGCGACCGTCGTCTTCGGCGTCGACCACATCGTCTCCGGTGTCGCGATCAACGTCATCGCGCCCGGGGCGGCGGCCTTCCTCGCGACCCGCACGTTCGTCGGGCTGCAGGGCGGCGGCCCGACCCAGTCGCCCCCGCTGGACCCGCTGCCGCGTCTGTCGGTGCCCGGCATCAGCGAGCCGCTCGGCGACCTCGAGCAGCAGGGCACCTTCCTGCTGTCCGACGTCGCGGGCATCCTGCGCGGGCTGCTCACCAACCTGTCCGTCGTCACCCTGCTCGCGATCGCCCTGGTCGTCGTGTCCTGGTGGGTGCTGTGGCGTACGCCCTTCGGCCTGCGCCTGCGCGCGTGCGGTGAGTCGCCGGTCGCCGCCGAGACGCTCGGCGTCAACGTCTACCGCTACAAGTTCCTCGCCGTGCTGATCTCCGGCGCGATGGCCGGCCTCGCCGGGTCGTTCCTCGCGCAGGTCGCCGCCAACTCCTACCGCGAGGGGCAGACCGGCGGCCGCGGCTACATCGGTCTGGCCGCGATGATCTTCGGCAACTGGCGCCCCGGCGGACTCGCCGCCGGCTCGCTGCTGTTCGGCTACACCGACGCCGCCCGGCTGCGCGGCGGCGGCAGCAACATCCACGCGATGATCCTGGTCGCCGCCGTGGTGCTGCTGGCCGTCGGCCTGTGGCAGCTGGTCAAGAAGGGCAAGACGCTGCAGGGCGTGCTGGCCATCGCCTTCGCCGGTGCGGCGCTGCTGCTCTACCTGCTCACCGACACGGTCAGCAGCGAGCTCGCCAGCACCACGCCGTACGTCGTCACGCTGCTGGTCATGGCGCTCGCCTCGCAACGGCTGCGCATGCCCGCGGCCGACGGCAAGATCTATCGCCGCGGCGAGGGGCAGTGATCCCCGAGGTGGACTGGGCGGCGCTGCGCCGCGAGGCGGTGACGGCCATGCGCACGGCCTACGCGCCGTACAGCGGGTTCCCGGTCGGCGTCGCCGGGCTGGTCGACGACGGGCGGGTCGTGAGCGGCTGCAACGTCGAGAACGCCGCCTACGGCGTCGGCCTGTGCGCCGAGTGCGGCATGGTGTCGCAGCTGCACCGCACCGGGGGCGGGCGGTTCGTCGCCGTCGCATGCGTGAACCGCGACGGCGCGGCCCTCATGCCGTGCGGCCGCTGCCGCCAGCTGCTCTGGGAGAACGGCGGCCCCGACTGCCTGCTCGACACCCCCGAGGGCGCGCTGCCCATGCGTGAGGTGCTGCCGCAGGCGTTCGGCGCCGACGACCTGCACCCCGCCTGACCACCTCAAGAATGAGCGAGACGACCAGGCATGCCTGGTCGTCTCGCTCATTGTCGGGTGTCTCGAGCGAGGTTCGCGCAGGTCACCGGGGGATAAGGATTAACCGGTTCACCCCATCGGGCGGCACTTCTTTGCCAGGCTGACGTGACCCGAGTCACACCCCGCGGCTCCCCGGCACCCGAAGGACCCGATGGACGCGCACCGACCTCCACCCGACGCCCGGCCCTGGCACCCCGCGCAGGGGCACTCCCGACGAGACGTGATCCGGATGATCGGCGGCGCGGCGTTCGCCGTGCCGATCGCCTCGGCCCTCGCCGGCTGCGGCGGGCAGGACACGGCCAGCACGCTGCGGGTGAGCTATCAGCAGTTCGGCTCCGGGCAGGTGATGCGCAACTACATCACCGAGGTGGCCCGCCAGTTCAGCCAGCAGCGGCCCGAGCTCGCGGTCGACCTGGTGCCGCTGGTCGCGGCCGAGAACGACTACTTCACCAAGAACGACCTGATGATGAGCTCGCCGCGCACCGCGACCGACCTGGTCTACGAGGACACCTTCATCCTCAACTCCGACGTGGCGGCGGGGTACCTGCGCCCGATCGACGACTACCTCGCCGACTGGCCGCAGTGGCGCTACTTCCAGCCCGTCACCCGTGACGCGGTCAAGGCCGAGGACGGCAAGCGCTACGGCGTCCCGACCTCCACCGACACCCGCGCGATCTGGTACCACTCCGAGCTGTTCCGCCGGGCCGGCCTGCCGGTGCCGTGGCAGCCGCGCACCTGGGCGGACGTGCTGACCGCCGCCCGCACGATCAAGCGCCGGCTGCCCGGCGTCATCCCGCTGAACCTGTACGCCAGCAAGGCCTCCGGCGAGAAGACCTCGATGCAGGGGTTCGAGATGCTGCTCTACGGCACCGACTCCACGCTGTACGACCAGGACGCCCGCAAGTGGGTGCTCGGCAGCAAGGGGTTCCTCGACAGCCTCGGCTTCGTGCGCACCCTGTTCGCCGAGAAGCTCGGACCGCCGCTGAACAGCGCGCTCGACCCCAACCTCAGCGAGCAGATCAACAACGCCTGGTTCCCCCAGGGCAAGATCGCGATGGCCGTCGACGGCAGCTGGATCAGCTCCGCCTGGCGCGAGGGCGCGTCGGGAGAGTGGCCGCAGGCGGCCCAGGTCATGCGCATGGCGCGGATGCCGACCCAGCGCGGCCAGGCGCCGGGGATGGTGACCCTCTCGGGCGGCTGGCTGTGGGCCCTGCCCGCCAAGGCATCGCGCCCCGACCTCGCCTGGGAGCTGCTCAAGGTGCTGGCCAGCACCGAGAACATGACCGACTTCACCGTCGCCGACGGCAACGTCACGGTGCGCACGGACGTCGCGGCCCAGCCGGCGTACCGCAACGGCTCGCCGTTCATCCCCTTCTTCACCGACCTGGTGAAGAACACGACGTACCGACCGGCGCTCGCGCCGTACCCGCAGGTGTCCAACGCGATCCAGATCGCCTCCGAGTCCGTGATGCTCGGCGGGTCACCCGCCGCGGCCGCGAAGGCGTACGACAGCACGGTCACCGGCATCGTCGGCCCCGACCAGACCATGCGGGAGGCGTGATGGCGACCGTCACCGAAACCGTTGAGAAGAAACACGATTCGCGGCCTCGGCTGAACCCGCCGAAGCGCCGCCCCGGCCGGGCGATCCCCACGCTGCCGGCGCTGGTGCTGCTCGGCGTCTTCCTCGCCGGGCCGGTGATCTACAGCGTCTACCTGGCCTTCACCAACCGCGCGCTGCGCGGCGAGGGGTCGTCGGAGACGTCGTTCGTGGGGCTGGAGAACTTCCGCACCGCGTTCGACAACCCCGAGTTCTGGAACTCGGTCACCCTGACGCTGATCTTCACCGTGCTGTCCGGCGTGATCGGACAGAACGTCCTCGGCATGGCGCTCGCGCTGCTGCTGCGCCGCTCGGCGACCTGGGTGAACGTGCTCACCTCGACGGTCGTCGTGGGCGCGTGGATCGTGCCCGAGGTCGTCGCCGGATACCTCTGGTACACCTTCCTGTCCGACGGCGGGTCGCTGAACAACCTGCTCGGCTTCCTCAACCTACCGAGCCAGGACTGGCTGATCGCCTCACCGATCGTCGCGGTGTCGTTCGCCAACGTGTGGCGGGGGACGGCGTTCGCGATGCTGACCTACTCGGCGGCCCTGTCGCAGGTCGACCCCGCGCTCGACGAGAGCGCGCAGATCGACGGGGCGGGTGTGATCCGGCGGTTCCGCTCGATCACGCTGCCGCTGCTGCGGCCCTCGATCATGACCTGCCTGATGCTGACCACGCTGCAGACCCTGTCGGTCTTCGGCCTGATCTACATCATGACCGGCGGCGGCCCCGGCACCGACAGCCAGACGCTGCCGCTCTACATGTACGAGCAGGCGTTCAGCTTCGGCCAGCTCGGCTACGGCACGGCGGTCGCGCTGCTGCTGCTCGCGATCGGCGGCGTCGCCGCCCTCGCCTACCTGAAGGTGCTGCCCGAGGAGGACAAGCGATGACCGCCGGGTCGGTCCCGACCACCCAGCAGGCCGCGCCCGGACGCTCGGCCAGCGCCCGGCGTACGTCGGTGAAAATCGGCAGCTCCGCGGTGCTGCTCGTCGTCGCCGTGCTGTTCTGCATCCCGCTGCTGTGGGTCGTGCTGGCCTCGATCAACCCCAGCGCCAACCTGTCGGTCGAGTGGCCCGCGCAGGTGAGCACGCAGAACTACCGGGCCGTGCTGAACGAGGAGACGACCTACCGACCGATCTGGAACTCGCTGCTGCTGTGCGGCGGCGGCACGATCCTGACGATCGTGTGCGCGGCGCTCGCGGCATACCCGCTCAGTCGGTATGCCTCGCGCGCCAAGCGGCCGTTCCTGCTCACGATCATCTTCGCGGCCGGGCTGCCGATCACCGCGATCATGATCCCGGTCTACGCGATGTTCGTGCAGGTCAACCTGATCGACTCGATGCTCGGCGCGATCGCGTTCCTCGCCGCGTCGTCGCTGCCGTACGCCATCTTCATGATGAAGAACTTCATGGACGGCGTGCCGCGCGAGCTGGAGGAGAGCGCCTGGACCGAGGGCGCCGGCGTGCTGCGCGCGCTGTGGTCGATCGTGCTGCCGCTGATGCGGCCCGGCACGGCCGTGGTCACGATGCTCACCTTCGCCAAGATGTGGGGCGACTTCTTCGTGCCGTTCATGCTGCTGCTGTCGCCGGACAAGCTGCCGGCCTCGGTGAGCCTGTTCACCTTCTCCTCGCAGTACGGCCAGGTGCAGTACGGCCAGCTCGCCGCCTTCTCGATCCTCTACACCATGCCCGTGGTGCTGCTCTATCTCGTGCTCGGCCGCCGGTTGCGCGACGGGTTCGTGGCGCAGGGCGGGGTCAAGGGGTAGGGCGGGTCGAGGGGCCTCGAGGGATAGGCCGCCGACCCCCGCAAAATGATCGAGACGACCAGGCATGCCTGGTCGTCTCGATCATCGTCGGGTGTCTCGAGCGTCTATCAGCTCGGGAGCTCGGTGGGCATCGAGGGCATGGACGGCATCGACGGCATGGAGGGCATCGACGGCATCGAGGGGACCGCGCCGGACTTCATCGCCTGCGGGGCGCACTGGCCCGAGATCGAGACGAACTTCGCCTGGTCGGCCGGGTCCATCTGGGTGGGCTGCCCGTCCTTCATGGCGTTGAGCGTCTTGGCCGAGAGGCTGTCGTAGCCCTTGTCGACGATGCAGTTGGCAAACTTGTCCTGGTCGAGCGCGCCGCCGCTGGAGTCGTTGGTGGCGTAGAAGTTCTTCAGTCCGGCGACGACGTCCTCGCGCGAGGGCTTGTTGCCGTCGTCGGCGCCGCCGCCGTCCTCGCTGCTGCTGCCCCCGTCCTCCGACGAGCCGGAGTCGTCGGACGAGCCGTCGGTCGGCGTGGCCTGCGGCGCGTCGGACGAGCCGCCCGGCTCCGAGGCCTGCGAGCTGCCGGCCGGGGTGGAGGCCGACTCCTCGCTGCTGCTGTCGAGCATGCCGCACCCCGACAGCACACCTGTGGCAGCGAGCATCAACGCGGCTGCCGTGACTCGGGACTTGGTCTGACGCATGCGGTCCTCCTCGGCGCGCCGTCGCGCGCGGGCTCATGAGCGATTCGGCCCCATGATGGTGGCCGGGGGTTGGACGGGGGAAGTCCGGGTCCGGTTCCCGCCGAGTTGGCCCACCTCCAGCCCGAGCAGGGGCGTCCTAGGATCCGGGCATGTCCTTCGCCGCTGTCGACGTGATCCGCACCAAGCGCGACCGGGGGGAGCTGACCCCCGAGCAGATCGACTGGGTGGTCGACGCCTACACCCGCGGTGACGTGGCCGACGAGCAGATGTCGGCGCTCGCGATGGCGATCCTGCTCAACGGGATGACCGGTGCGGAGATCGCCCGGTGGACGCAGGCGATGATCGCCTCGGGGGAGCGGATGGACTTCTCCGGCCTGTCGCGCCCGACCGCCGACAAGCACTCCACCGGCGGCGTCGGCGACAAGATCACCCTGCCGCTCGCCCCGCTGGTCGCGGCGTGCGGCGTCGCCGTGCCGCAGCTGTCGGGCCGCGGCCTCGGCCACACCGGCGGCACCCTCGACAAGCTCGAGGCGGTCCCCGGCTGGCGCGCCGCACTCAGCAACGCCGAGATGCTGGCCCAGCTCGACGACGTGGGCGCGGTGATCTGCGCGGCCGGCGACGGGCTCGCGCCCGCCGACAAGAAGCTGTACGCCCTTCGCGACGTGACCGGGACCGTCGAGGCGATCCCGCTGATCGCCAGCTCCATCATGAGCAAGAAGATCGCCGAGGGCACCGGCGCGCTGGTGCTCGACGTCAAGGTCGGGTCGGGTGCGTTCATGAAGGACGCCGACCGCGCCGGCGAGCTGGCCCGCACCATGGTGCAGCTCGGCACCGACGCCGGCGTGCGCACCGTCGCGCTGCTCACCGACATGTCCACCCCGCTCGGGCTGACGGCCGGCAACGCGCTCGAGGTGCGCGAGTCGGTCGAGGTGCTCGCGGGCGGCGGACCGGCCGACGTGGTCGAGCTGACCGTGACCCTGGCGCGCGAGATGCTTTCTGCCGCAGGCGTTTCCGACGTCGACCCTGCCGAGGCGCTCGCCGACGGACGGGCCATGGACGTGTGGCGCCGGATGATCCGGGCGCAGGGCGGCGACCCCGACGCGGACCTGCCGACCGCGCGCGAGACGGAGGTCGTCACGGCCGACCGCGACGGCGTGCTCACCCGGCTCGACGCGTTGCAGGTGGGGGTCGCCGCGTGGCGGCTCGGGGCCGGCCGGGCGCGCAAGGAGGACCCGGTGCAGGCCGGCGCCGGGGTGGAGCTGCACGCGAAGCCCGGCGATGACGTACGGGCCGGGCAGCCGCTGCTGACCCTGCACACCGACACCCCCGACGCCTTCGAGTCGGCGCGGCGCGACCTCGACGGTGCCTGGGAGATCGGCGAGTCCGCCGCCGACCGGCCGCCGCTGGTCATCGACCGCGTCGGCTGAGCCGCGGGCCGCTCGGCCCTCCCTCCTGGGCATGAAACCGGGTTACGTGCGTTTGACCCTGATGCATTCGGGTCAAACGCACGTAACCCGGTTTCATGGGCTGGGGCGGGCATAGGGTCGACCCGTGCCTGAGCTGCTGACCGACCCCGTCCAGATCCCCGTGCCCGGCGGCAAGATCATCGCCGAGCATGTCGGCGCCGCGAGCACCGGCGACACCGCCGTGTCCGTCGCGCACATGAAGGCGCCGCCCGGGTGGGACGAGCCGTTCCAGACGCCGGAGTTCGACGAGATCACGCTCGTCCTCGCCGGAACCGTGCTGGTCGACCACGACGGCGGCCGGCTCGAGGTGGGCCCCGGCCGGTCGGTGCGCACGCGGCCGGGGGAGCGGATCCGCTACTCCTGCGGGCCGCAGGGCGCGGAGTACGTCGCGATCTGCCTGCCGGCGTTCACGCCCGACACGGTGCACCGCGACGACGAGTGAGTCGCCGGCGGGAGGCGGGCGGCCGCGGCTGCCAGACTGCACCAATGACGACGGTGCGCCCCGAGATCCTCGCCCTGCCCAAGGTGCTGCTGCACGACCACCTCGACGGCGGCCTGCGACCGGCCACGGTGGCCGAGCTGGCCGAGCAGACGGGGTACGACGACCTCCCGACGAGCGACCCCGTCGAGCTGGCGCGGTGGTTCCGCGAGAGCGCCGACTCCGGGTCGCTGGTGCGCTATCTGGAGACCTTCACCCAGACCGTCGGGGTGATGCAGACCGAGGAGGCGCTGCGCCGCGTCGCCTCCGAGTGCGCCCAGGACCTGGCCGCCGACGGCGTCGTCTACGCCGAGGTGCGCTACGCCCCCGAGCAGCACCTGGAGCAGGGGCTGAGCCTGGAACAGGTGGTCGAGGCGGTCAACGCCGGCCTCCGCGAGGGTGAGCGGCTGGCCGCCGAGGCGGGGCACCGGATCCGTGTCGTGGCGCTGCTGACGGCGATGCGGCACGCGGCGAAGTCGACCGAGATCGCCGAGCTGGCGGTGCGCTACCGCGACGAGGGGGTCGGCGGTTTCGACATCGCCGGCGCCGAGGCGGGCTTCCCGCCCACGCGCCACCTCGACGCGTTCGAGTACCTCCGCCGCGAGAACGCCCACTTCACGATCCACGCCGGGGAGGCGTTCGGGCTGCCGTCGATCTGGGAGGCGATCCAGTGGTGCGGCGCCGACCGTCTCGGGCACGGCGTGCGGATCATCGACGACATGCAGGAGGTGCGCGGCGGGCCGCTGTCGGAGGTGCCCGCGCCGGGCACGCTGGAGCCGGGCGACGTGCAGCTCGGGCGGCTCGCCGCCTATGTCCGCGACCGGCGCATCCCGCTGGAGATGGCGCCGTCGTCGAACATCCAGACCGGCGCGGCGTCCTCGATCCAGGCCCACCCGATCACGCTGCTCAAGCGGCTGCGCTTCCGCGTCACCGTCAACACCGACAACCGGCTGATGAGCGACACCTCGATGAGCAAGGAGATGCAGCTGCTCGTCGACGAGGCCGGCTGGGGCGTCGACGACCTGCGCTGGGTGACGATCAACGCGATGAAGTCGGCGTTCCTGCCGTTCGACGAGCGGCTGGCGCTGATCGACGACGTCATCAAGCCGGGCTACGACCGCGCCGGCTGAGCCAGCGGCGGCACAGCCGTCGTCCGGGCCGGAGGCGGTCTGGGTCAGTGGCGGTCTGCGTCAGAGGCGGTCTGCGGGCAGCAGCCGCCGGCGGGTCTCCTCGTCGGCGCGCAGCCGCTGCTCGTCGCGCCGGCGTCGCTCCGCGAGCACCGCCGCCAGCACGTCCTCGGGGTGGGCGGCGGCCGGGGGCGGGGGTGACACCAGCGGCAGCACGCGGGCCAGCAGGTCGTGGGCGACCGCGGCCCGGGCCTGCGGCGACAGGCTGTGGCGGCGCTCGAGCAGCTGCCGGATCGACAGCGCCACACCGTCGGGCAGGCTCGCGATGTCGGCGCGTTGCGCCCAGCCGGCGAGGGCGTACGGCATGCCGGTGGGTGGGCCGAGCGAGATGTTGTTGGCCTCGCGCACGACGTACGTCCCCGCGGCCAGATCGCCGATGCGCCGGGCTCGGGCGGTGCTCATCCCGGCCAGCAGCGCGGGGATGCCGAGCAGGGCGTAGATCTCGACGAACCCGACGAGCCCGCGGGCCAGGGCGTGCCGGAAGACGATGGGCCCGCCGTCGTCGCGCACCGTGCGCAGGCCGAGCGCGAGCTTGCCGAGGGTGCGTCCGCGGGTGAAGGTCTCGACCGCGACCGGCAGGCCGACGAACCACACGACCATGATCAGCAGCGTGAGGGTCTCGGCGTTCGCGCTGCTGATGCTCGGCCCGATCGCCGAGATGCCCCAGACCGAGGCGATGAGCCCGACGTAGCCGACGATCAGGTCGATGAGCCCCGACGCGAGACGCTGGGGGAGCGAGGCGGCCGGGATGTCGAGCAGCACGGCCTCACCGGTGACCAGCTCCTGGTCCTCGGTGCCCCGCAGCGGGCGATAGGTCTGCGGCGTGCCCGACGTGGTGCTCACGGTGGCAGCCTATGTCGGCCGGGTCGGGCCGTAGGCTGGCCGCCGTGGACCTCGACGCCTTCATCGCCGCGCACCGCGCGGAGTGGGAGCGCCTGGCCGTGCTGTCGAGGCAGGGGCGGTTGAGCGGCGCCGAGGCCGACGAGCTGCTCGACCTCTACCAGCGGGTCGCGACGCACCTGTCGATGGTCCGCTCCACGGCGCCGGACCCGTCGGTCGTGCAGTACCTGTCGACCCTGCTCGCGCGCACCCGCAACAAGGCCACCGGCACCCGCACCAACGCCTGGACCGACCTGGTCGGCTTCTTCGCCGAGCGCTTCCCGGCGGCGCTCTACCGCGCGTGGCGCTGGTGGGTGCCGACGGCGCTCGCGAACGTCGCCGTCGCGTTCGTCATCGGCATCTGGGTGATGCGCAACCCCGACGTGCAGTCGGCGTGGATCCCGCCCGAGCAGGTCGACCAGCTGGTCAACAACGACTTCGAGAGCTACTACTCCGAGAACGCGGCCCAGGACTTCGCGCTGCGGGTGTGGACCAACAACGCGTGGATCGCCGCCGTGTGCATCGCGATGGGGGCGCTCGGGCTGCCGGTGATCTACGTGCTCTGGCAGAACGTCGTCAACGTCGGCGTCACCGGCGGGATCATGGCGGCGCACGGCCGCGCCGACCTGTTCTTCGGCCTGATCAGCCCGCACGGGATTCTTGAGCTGACAGCGGTTTTCGTCGCTGCGGGGGTCGGGCTGCGGGTCTTCTGGTCGTGGGTCGAGCCGGGGTCGCAGTCGCGCCTCCAGAGCTTGTCGGCCGCCGCGCGCGCCAGCATGTCGATCGCGCTCGGCCTGATCGTGGTGCTCTTCGTCACCGGCATCATCGAGGCGTTCGTGACCCCCTCGCCGCTGCCGACCTGGGCGCGCGTCGGCGTCGGTGTGGTCGCGGAGCTGGCCTTCCTGGCGTACGTCTTCGTGATCGGTCGGCGCGCGGCGCTCGCCGGCGAGACGGGTGACGTGGGCGAGCTGGACCAGTCGGCCGCCGCCCCCTCCGCCGCCTGACGCTGTCGCCTGACGCCCTCCCCCTGGGCATGAAACCGGGTTACGTGCGTTTGACCCGAATGCATCAGGGTCAAACGCACGTCACCCGGTTTCATGCGTCTTTGGGGCGGGGTTCAGAGCAGGCCCTGGCGCTTCAGCAGCAGGTAGTGGTCGGCCAGCGCCACCGGCAGCTGCTCCGGCGGCGCATCGAGCACCGTCACCCCGACCCCCGTCAGCGCGTCGATGATCCGCTGCTTCAGGGCCGTGCTGCGCTCGGCGGCGGCGGCGTCGTACGTCTGTGCCGCGTCTCCCCGCGCGCTCGCCAGCTCCTGCAGCGAGGGGTCGGCGACCGAGGCCAGGACCACCCGGTGGTGGCGCAGCAGCGCCGGCAGCACGGGCAGCAGCCCCTCCTCGATCGCGGCCGGCTCCAGCGGGGTCAGCAGCACGACCAGCGCCCGGCGGCGGGAGAGCGCGTTGACCGCGCCGACGAGCCGCGGCCAGTTCGCCTCGACCAGCGCCGGCTCCAGCGGCGCCATGGCGGTCACCAGCTCGTGCAGCAGCTGGTTGCGGTCGGTGCTGCTCGTGACCCGCGCGCGGATGCGCCGGTCGCCGGCGAGCAGCTGCACCCGGTCGCCCGCGCGCGAGGCCAGCGCCGCGAGCAGCAGCGCGGCGTCCATCCCGGCGTCGAGCCGCGGCACGTCACCGACGCGGCCGGCGGACGTGCGGGAGGTGTCGAGCAGCAGCACGATGCGCCGGTCGCGCTCGGGCTGCCAGGTGCGCACGACCAGGTGCTGGCGGCGGGCCGTCGCGCGCCAGTCGATCGAGCGCACGTCGTCGCCCTCGACGTAGTCGCGCAGCGAGTCGAACTCGGTGCCCTGCCCGCGGGTGCGCACGGCCGAGCGGCCGTCGATCTGGCGCAGCATCGCGAGCCGGCTCGGCAGGTGGCGACGGGAGTGGAACGGCGGCAGGGAGCGTACGACCCCGGGCACCTCACGGCTGGCCTGTCGCCCGGCGACGCCGAGCGGCCCGAGGCTGCGCACCGTCACGGCCACGGCCTTGCGGTCGCCGCGGCGGGTCGGGCGCAGCGCGGTGCGGAACCGGCGCTGCTCGCCGCCCGGCAGCCGCAGCCGGTGCCGCTCGCCGGTGGCGCCCGCCGACGGCTGCCACGCGTCGCGCAGCGTGCCGCGCACCGTGCGTCCGGTGGGGTTGCGCACGGTCAGCGTCGTCTCGGTCGGCTCGCCCTGGCGCACCTGCGTGTCCGCGGAGCGGCCGAGCAGCAGCCGGCGCGGGCTCACCGCCAGCGCCACGTCGAGCGCCGCGACGACCACGACCAGCAGCAGCCACCACCACACGGTGCCGAACGACGGCCACAGCACGACCGCCACCAGCCCGAACGCCGTCAGCGCCACCGCGCGCCAGGTCAATGCCATGGTGGCCGCAGCTCCTCCTCCGGCAACCCGTCGCACGCTCGGGTCTGCCGTGGCCGCAGCTCCTCCTCCGGCAGCCCGTCGCACGCTCGGGTCTGCCGTGGCCGCAGCTCCTTCTCCGGCAACCCGTCGCACGCTCCGGTCTGCCGGCATCGTCGCCGCGGCGACGCGGTTCGGCCGTTGCTCACCTCGGCACCGGGACCGAACCGATGGCCGACTCCAGCACCGAGCCGACGCCGACCCCCTCCAGCTCCGCCTCGGGCTTGAGCGAGAGCCGGTGCGCCAGGGTCGACTGGGCCAGCGCCTTGACGTCGTCGGGGGTGACGTAGCCGCGGCCGTTGAGCCACGCCCACGCGCGCGAGGTCGCGAGCAGCGCGGTGGCGCCGCGCGGCGACACCCCGAGGCTGAGCGAGGGCGACTGCCGCGTCGCCCGGGCGATGTCGACGATGTAGGCGGCGACCTCGGGGGAGACCTGCACCTGGCGTACGGCCGCCGCACCTGCCGCGAGGTCGGCCGGCCCGGCGACGGGGCGCAGGCCGGCGGCGGTGAGGTCGCGCGGGTCGAAACCGCCGGCGTGGCGCTGCAGCACCTGCAGCTCGTGCTCGCGCTGGGGCAGCGGCACGACGATCTTCAGCAGGAACCGGTCCAGCTGGGCCTCGGGGAGGGGGTAGGTGCCTTCGTACTCGACCGGGTTCTGCGTCGCGGCGACGAGGAACGGGTCGGGCAGCGGCCGCGGTTCGCCGTCGACCGACACCTGCCGCTCCTCCATCGCCTCCAGCAGCGACGACTGCGTCTTGGGCGGCGTGCGGTTGATCTCGTCGGCGAGCAGCAGGTTGGTGAAGACCGGGCCGGGGCGGAAGGCGAAGTCGGAGGTCTTGTTGTCGTAGACCAGCGACCCGGTGATGTCGCCGGGCATCAGGTCCGGCGTGAACTGCACGCGCCGGGTCTCGATCGACAGCGACGCGGCGATGCTGCGCACCAGCAGCGTCTTGGCGACGCCGGGCACGCCCTCGAGCAGCACGTGCCCGCGGGTCAGCAGCGCGATGATCATCCCGGTGACCGCGGCGTCCTGGCCGACGACGGCCTTGCCCACCTCCCGCCGTACGCCCAGCAGCGCCGCGCGCGCCCGCTCGGTCTGCTCGGGGTCGGGTCGGCGGCCGGGGTCACCGGGCTGGGTCGGCGCCGGCTGCGCGGGCCCGCCGGACTGGGTGGACCCAGTGGGCTGAGTCGGCTGCGCGGGGCCGGTGGGCTGGGTGGGGCCGGCCTGGCCGGCGTACGGCGGGTGCGGCTCGGTCATCGCGGTCGGACCTCTTTCTCCAGGGTGTGCAGCTGCTGCGCGAGGGACGTCAGGTCGGCCTCGCTGGCCGGGGGCGGCCCGAGCAGCAGGTGCTGGACCTCGGGGCCGGGGCGGCCGGTGGCGTCGGCGACCGCGGCGACGAGGGTGTCGTCACGGCTGCCGGTCTGCAGGTAGGACGAGAGCCGGCGACGGGTGCCGGCGCGCAGCACCGCGGCGGCGCGCTGCACGTCGCCGGCCTTGCGGTAGAGCTGGCCGCGGGCGCGGGTGGTCTCGTCGGCGCGCACCACGACGGGCAGCGGCTCGGTGACCAGCCGGCCGAGGCGTCGGCCCCGGGCGAGCATCAGCACGGCCGTGATCACGCCGAGCATCAGCCAGACGGGGCCGACCCAGTCGGGGAAGCGGGCGGGCTCGGCCTGGGCCGGGTCGGCGTCGGTCTCGCGCACGGTCCACCACACCAGGCGGTCGTGGGCGCCGAGGGCGCGCAGGCCGAGGGCGGCGTTGCCGGCGCTCTCGACGGTGCCGTTGCGCAGCGGGGCGGGGGAGCCCAGCAGCACGAACTCGGGGTCGGTGCCGGTGGCGGGCACCCAGGCCAGCTGGCCCGCGTCGTCGCCGCCGACGTCGAAGTCGGCCCCGGGGCGGAAGCACACGGTCGCGGGCCGGGTCAGGTCGGTGCGGGCGTAGCGCTCGCCCTGGCCGTCGAGGGTGAGCCCGCTCGCGACCGGCACGGTGCACTGCGCGGGCACCTCCTGCGGGAAGGCGGAGGGGCGCACCTCGACGGGCAGGTCGAGACCGACCGGTGCGGCGGCGCCGGCGCGCACGAGCACCACCCGGTCGAACCGCTGCAGCGTCGGGCGCAGCGCCCGCCACTGGTCGGCGCTGACGATGTCGGCCGCGGTGACGACGAGCGAGCCGCCGCTGCCGGGCCGGTCGGTCAGCTCCTGGCGGGAGGTGACCCGCTGCACGTCGACCCCCTGCCGGCCGAGCACCTGGGCGATGGCCTGGGCGCCGTCGGGCTGGGGGTTGTCGGGGGCGAGCAGCTCGTCGCTCGTGGGGTTGCGCTGCACGAACCAGGTGCCGACGGCCAGCACCAGCACGATCGGCACCAGCAGCCACAGCCTCCGGCGGGGGAGGGCGCGGCGGGCCGGCGCGGCCTGCAGGTCGGTGGCGGTCACCTCGCCCACCGCCCGGGCGCGACGAGGCCGTCGCCCTCGGCGTGCGCGGCGTGGTGCTGGGGCCGGGCGCGCGCGATCGCCTGGTCCAGCTCGCGCATGGTGCTGGCCTCGGGCTCGCCGGCGACCCGCCCGCCGTAGCGCACGTCGTCGAACCGGTCGCCCGCAGCCACAAGCGCCGCGCGCTCGCCGGGGAAGAACGGGCCGAGCGCACGCACCAGCTCGTGGGCGGTGCGGCCGGGCTGGTCGTCGAGCAGCGCCCGCTCGTCACCGGAGCGCGCGATCGCGCGGAACCAGTCGAGCAGCGCCGCCGAGTGGTCGCCGCGCGCCTCGGCCGCGCGGGCCCGGGCGCGATACTCCTCGGCGGTCAGACTCTCCTCGCCGAGGACCGAGCCCTCGACGGCGCCCTGGCGAGCGGCGCGCGGCCCGCCGCGCAGACGTACGACCACCAGGACGGCGAGGATCACGAGCGCGGCCGCGAGCAGCAGCAGGAGCAGCCGGCCGACGAAGTCCGAGCCCTGCCCGGCGAGGCCCTCGAGCCGCTCGTTCACCCAGCGCTGGAGGCGGTCCAGGACCGAGCCCTCGGTGTCGTACGCCAGCTTGCCCAGCTCCTCGCGCAGCAACCGGCGGCCCTCCTCGGCCGAGGGGTCGAGCGGCGGGTCGGAGACCAGGCCGGGCAGCCAGCGGGCCATCTCAGGCGGACTCGGCGTCCTGCTGCCGCGCGGCCGCCATCAGGGTGACGTCGAGCGCCTCCTTGCGGATGCGCTGGTCGAGGTAGAGCAGGCTGGTGACGCCGGCGGTGAACGGGGTGGTGAGCGTCATGATCACCATGCTGACCAGCAGCGACGCCACGGTGCTGCCCACGCTCGCGGTCGTCCCGCCGGCGGTGAAGGCGGCCAGCCCGATGAAGATGCCCGCGAAGCCGAGCAGCATCACGCTGATGATGAGCACCAGCACCGTGGCGAGCAGCGAGATGCCGAAGATGCGCCACCACTGGTCGCGGGTCAGCGCCCACGACCGCTTGAGCGCCGTGATCGGTCCCTGCCGCTCCAGCACCGTGACCGCGCTGGCGAACAGCAGCTTGACGTAGAGGAAGACCAGCACCGGGATCAGCGCGAGGACCAGCAGGAACCCGACGATGACGCCCACCTCGGGGCTCGCGCCGTAGCCGATGCCGATGGCGAGCGCGATCACCAGGATCAGCGGCACGAACACGATCAGGATCTGCAGGATGTTCACGCCGATCAGGGCGAGCAGCCGGCCCTTGACGCGCGACCACGCCTGCCCGATCGACATCCGCCGCCCGAGCACCGCGTCGGCGACGACGACGGTGAGCATGCCCGACAGCGCGATGCCGCCGAGGTTCTGCAACCAGCTGGAGCCCTGCTGGTTCAGCACCAGCAGCAGCTCGCGCAACCCGTCCTCGCCGGGGTCGACCTGACCGAGCCCGAGCGTGAGCGCAAGGCCGGGCAGGGTGAACACGATCGCGACCAGCAGCGCCAGCCCGAGGGTCGCGCCGGGGTTGCCGCGGATGGTGCGCACCGCGCCCTCGAACACGTCGGACAGGGTCAGCGGCCGCAGCGGGATCACCCCGGGCCGGGCGGCGAGCGTCGGTGCGCCGGGGAAGCCGGGGCCGTACGGCGGCTGGACGTAGGGCGGCTGGCCGTACTGACCCGGCGGGACGTAGCCCTGGCCGTACTGGCCGTACTGCTGCTGGCCGTACTGACCCGGCGGGACGTACCCCTGGCCGTACTGCTGCTGGTCATGGCCGGGTGGCGGGGCCTGGCCGGACGTGTACGTGCCCATCGGGCCGAAGGTGAACTGCCCGTACGTCAGCCCGGGCGGGGCGGCGTACCCCTCCTGCTGCTCCGGCTGGCCGGAGTCGGGCGCGGCCCAGCCGGCCTCGTCACCCCCGGGGGCCGCCGGCCGGTCCGGCGACCGGTTGTCGTCGTTGCTCACCGCGTCCCTCACCCTGCGTCGGTCTGAGGCTCGACCCTAACGGTGCCGAGCGCTCGTTCGACCTCGCGGGGTGAAGCCGGTCGGGCGCCGAGCCGCGCCTGCTCGGCGACGATGCCGCGCTCGGCGGCCCGCAGCCGCAGCCCGCGGCGCAGCAGCACCCACGGCGGCTTGCGCCGCTCGGACAGGTCGCGGGCGAGCCGGCGGGCGAAGGTCACCCAGGCGCCCTGGCGCACGCAGTACGCCGCGTGCAGCAGTCCCCGCTCGCGCAGCGGGGCGATGACGTCGGCGGCGAAGATGCCCTCGGCGACCACGCAGGGCGCGCCGTCGGTGCGCACCTCGGTGGTGCCGGTCGCGCGCGAGGTGGCGATGTCGTACGTCGGGACGGCGACCGTGCCCGTGCGGCACAGCGTGTCGAGCGCCTCGACTGCCGCCTCGAGGCGGAAGGAGCGCACGTCGTCCCAGTCGGGGATGCCGAGCGTGCTCATCGGCAGCGTCGGGTCGTCGCCGTCCTTGTAGAAGTCGTCGAGCCGGACGACCGGCCAGCCGTGGGCCTCCCGCAGCCGGCGCGCGAGGCGGCTCTTGCCCGCTCCGCTGGGCCCGGAGAGCAGGACGACCCGTGCCGTGCTCACCGGCCCTTGGGGTGCCAGACCGTCTTGGTCTCGAGGAAGGCGCGCAGCCGCCCGAGGCCCGGGTCGAGCGTCCAGTCGGGCTCGACCGCGGCGGCGCCGGAGCCGGCCGGGCGCAGCACCCGCTTGAGGTTGTCGGCGGCGGCCCGCTCGAGGTCGGCCCAGTCGACGTCGGTCGCGTCGGCGGCGCCGGTGAGGTCGAGGGCGTTGACGTCGCGGTGCGAGGCGAGCCAAGGGGCGGTCTCGGCGGTGCGGCCGGACAGCAGGTTGACCACGCCGCCGGGCACGTCGGACGTCGCGAGCACCTCGCCGAGCGAGATGGCCGGCAGCGGCCGCTGCTCGCTCGTGAGCACCACGACGGTGTTGCCGGTGACGATCGCCGGGGCGATCACCGACACCAGCCCGAGCAGCGAGCTGCCTTGCGGCGCAAGGATTCCCACGACCCCGGTCGGCTCGGGCGCGGTGATGTCGAAGTAGGGACCGGCGACCGGGTTGAGGGTGCCGACGACCTGGGTGACCTTGTCGGACCACCCGGCGTACCAGACCCAGCGGTCGATCGCGGCGTCGACGGCGGCGCGGGCGCGCGCGACGGTCAGCCCCTCGGCCGCCTGCACCTCGGCGACGAACTGGTCGCGGCGGCCCTCCAGCAGCTCGCCGACGCGATAGAGCACCTGGCCGCGGTTGTACGCCGTCGCGCCCGCCCACCCCGGCTGCGCCGCGCGCGCCTTGACGACCGCGTCGCGCACGTCCTTGCGCGAGCCCTGCGCGGCGTTGGCGAGGAAGCGACCCTTGGCGTCGAGCACCTCGTAGGACCGGCCGGACTCGCTGCGCGGGAAGGCGCCGCCGACATACAGCTTGTAGGTCTTGCGCACGTCGAGGCGGGGCATCACAGGTCTCCTTCACCGTCGGCGAGGTAGGCCGCCAGGCCGTGCACGCCACCCTCGCGGCCGTAGCCGCTCTCCTTGTAGCCGCCGAACGGCGAGGTGGGGTCGAACCGGTTGAACGTGTTGGCCCAGACGACGCCGGCCCGCAGCTGGTCGGCCATCCACAGGCTGCGCGAGCCCTTCTCGGTCCACACGCCCGCCGACAGGCCGTACGGCGTGTTGTTGGCCTTGGCCACCGCCTCCTGCGGAGTGCGGAAGGTCAGCACCGACAGCACCGGCCCGAAGATCTCCTCGGTGGCGATGCGGTCGGTCTGCGACACGTCGGTGAAAACCGTTGGGGCGAACCAGAATCCACGGTCCGGCAGCTCGCACGGGGGAGACCAGCGGGTGCCGCCGTCGGCCTCGCCGGCTGCGGTCAGCTCGACGATGCGGTCGAGCTGCTCCGCCGAGTTGATCGCGCCGATGTCGGTGTTCTTGTCGAGCGGGTCGCCCAGGCGCAGCGTGCTCATCCGACGCTGCAACCGGCGTACGACCTCGTCGGCGACCGACTCCTGCACCAGCAGCCGCGACCCGGCGCAGCACACGTGGCCCTGGTTGAAGAAGATCCCGTTGACGACGCCCTCGACCGCCTGGTCGATCGGCGCGTCGTCGAAGACGATGTTCGCGGCCTTGCCGCCGAGCTCGAGGGTGACCCGCTTGCGGGTGCCGGCGACCGCGCGGGCGATGGCCTTGCCGACCTCGGTCGAGCCGGTGAAGGCGACCTTGTCGACGCCGTCGTGCTCGACGAGGGCGCGGCCGGTGTCGCCCGCGCCGGTGACGATGTTGACGACGCCGGGCGGCAGGTCGGCCTGCTGGCAGATCTCGGCGAACAGCAGCGCGGTGAGCGGCGTCGTCTCGGCCGGCTTCAGCACTACCGTGTTGCCGGTCGCGAGCGCGGGCGCGATCTTCCAGGCGAGCATGAGCAGCGGGAAGTTCCACGGGATGACCTGGCCCGCGACGCCGAGGGAGCGGGGGTCCGGGCCGAGCCCCGCGTGCTCGAGCTTGTCGGCCCAGCCCGCGTGGTAGAAGAAGTGCGCCGCGGCGGTCGGCACGTCGACGTCGCGCGACTCCTTGATCGGCTTGCCGTTGTCGAGCGTCTCGAGCACGGCCAGCTCGCGCGCCCGCTCCTGCATGATGCGCGCGATGCGGTAGACGTACTTCGCGCGCTCGCTGCCCGGCATCCGGCTCCACACGCGGGTGTACGCCGTCCGCGCCGCACGCACGGCCGCGTCGACGTCGGACGCGTCGGCCGCGGCCACCTCGGCCAGCGGCTCCTCGGTGGCGGGGTTGATGCTCTTGAACGACGCGCCGTGCCCGTCGACGAACTCGCCGTTCACGAACAGGCCGTACGACGGCTGCAGCGAGACGACCGAGCGCGACTCCGGCGCGGGGGCGTAGTCGAACTTCTTGGGTGTCATGGCGGGGCGGGCTCTCAGTCGATCGTGACGTAGTCGGGGCCGGAGTAGGCGCCGGTGGCGAGCTTCTGGCGCTGCAGCTGCAGGTCGCCGAGCAGGCTGGAGGCGCCGAAGCGGAACCAGTCGGGGTCGAGCCAGTCGTCGCCGGCGACCTCGCTGACCATCACGAGGTACTTCACGGCGTCCTTGGTGGTGCGGATGCCACCGGCCGGCTTGACCCCGACCATCTCGCCGGTGAGCTCGCGCCAGTCGCGCACCGCCTCCAGCATGATCAGCGTGACCGGCAGGGTCGCCGCAGGCTGCACCTTGCCGGTGGAGGTCTTGATGAAGTCGGCGCCCGCGAGCATGGCGAGCCACGAGGCCCGCCGCACGTTGTCGTACGTCACGAGCTCGCCGGTCTCCAGGATCACCTTCAGGTGCGCCTCGCCGCAGGCCTCCTTGACCGCGACGATCTCGTCGAACACGTCGCGGTATCGGCCGCTCAGGAACGCTCCCCGGTCGATGACCATGTCGATCTCGTCGGCGCCGGCGGCGACCGCGTCGGAGGTGTCGAGCAGCTTGACCGGCAGGCTCGCCCGGCCCGAGGGGAACGCGGTCGCGACCGCGGCGACGTGGATGTCGGTGCCGGCGAGGGCGTCCTTGGCGACGCCGACCATGTCGTTGTAGACGCAGACCGCCGCGACGTGCGGGGTGCTCGGGTCGAGCGGGTCGGGGCGGGCGGCCTTGGCGCACAGCGAGCGGACCTTGCCCTCGGTGTCGGCGCCCTCGAGCGTCGTGAGGTCGATCATCGAGATGGCCGTGTCGATCGCCCAGGCCTTGGCGGTCGTCTTCACCGAGCGGGTGCCGAGCGCGGCGGCGCGGGCCTCGCACCCGACCTGGTCGACCCCGGGCAGCCCGTGCAGCCAGGTGGTCAGAGCCGCGTTGGTCAGAGCCGACACCCCGAGGATGTCCCGCGCCCGCGACGTTGCAGAGGATGCGCTCACCGGGGCAGCCTAGCGGGCATGCCCCCACGCGATCCCGCCCAACCCGAGCCCGTCGTACGCACCTTCCGGCAGGGATCGGGCCTCGCCGCCGGCGGGGTGATCGCGGTGCTCTCGGTGGTCTTCCTGGTGCTCTATCTGGTCGGTGACCGCTCGCGCGGGCCCGAGCCGGCGATCTGGGCGGTGGTGGTGCTGCTGGTGGTCTGGGCGGTGCTGCTGCGGCCGTCGGTGCGGCTCAGCGAGCACGGCGTGACGCTGCGCAACGTGCTGCGCGACGTGCACCTGACCTGGCCGGCGATCGATCTGGTCGAGGCGCGCTGGGCGCTGACGCTGGTCACGCCCGACGGCGAGGCCTACTCCGCCTGGGCCATCTCGGCGCAGCGCCCCAAGCGGGCCCCCGGCCCGGCCTCGTCCGGCGGCCGGATCAACCCGATGCAGACGCTGTCCGGCGCGCTCGACCCGAGCCGCGAGCTGATCGACCGGGAGGCCTCGGCCGGCCGGGTCGGCGAGGAGATCCGGCGCACGGTCGACCAGTACGCCCTCGCCGTCTCCCGCGGCGACATGGCCGAGCAGGAGGTGCGCGTGGACGTCCGCCCCGCCGTCACGGGCGTCGTCGCCGTCGCCCTCGCCGTGGCGCTGGCGGTGTTCGCGGTGCTGGCGTGAGGGTGAGCGTGAGGTAGGGCGCGGCCGGGCGGCGCGGCCGGGCGGCGTGGCCGGGCGGCGTGGCCGGGCGGCGCTTCAGCGGCCGGGCGCCCGCCCGCTGAAGCGCGGTCAGAGCGCTGTAACTGCGTTTCAGCGCGTCCGGGTGGGGCGGGCGTCGGGGCGGAGGCGGTGCAGGTCTGCGGGGGTGTCGAAGTCGGCGGCGCGGTCGTCGGGGGGTGTGCTGCGCTCGAGGTGCAGGTCGCCGAGGAGGTGGCGCAGCGCGCGGTCGGTGGGGTCGCCGAGCCGGTCGGCGGCGCGCAGCAGCGGGCCGCGGCGGTAGCGCCCCAGCAGCCACTGCGGGCGGCCCTCGTGCACCAGCAGCACGCCGTCGGCGTCGGGGGCGACGTCGTGCGCGAGCAGCGTGCGCACGGCCTCGGCGACGCGCGGGGTGTCGCAGCCGAGCAGCAGCACCCAGCCGTCGTCGGTCTGCGGACCCGGCACCGCGCGCAGGCCGGCGAGGACGCCTGCGGTGGGTCCGGCGTACGCCGGGCGCTCGCGGGTGCGCAGCACCGGTCCGGCGACGGGCAGCTCGGGGTCGGCCACCACCACGACGTGCCGCGGGTCGGCCAGGCGGGCCGCGGCGACGGTGCGGTCGACCATGGTCACGCCGTCGAGGGCGAGGCGGGCCTTGTCGCTGCCGAAGCGCGACGAGCGCCCACCCGCGAGAACGATCGCGTCGACATCGGTCACGCACCCACGGTAGGTCGCGGCTGCAGCTACCACCGACCATCTCCGACGCTGCAGTGAACAAGGTCTCGGCGACGATGCCGGGAGGTGCGCAGCGAAGCAAGCTCCTCCCGGAGGAGGAGCTGAGACAGAAGAAAGGAGGTGCCGGGAGGTGCGCAGCGCAGCAAGCAGCTCCCGGAGGAGGAGCTGAGACATAAGGGACAATGGAACGCATGTCACGTCTGTCGGTGGACCGCAGGGTGCTTCGGGTCGGGCCCACGGGGGCGCGGGAGCGGCCCGACCGGCTCGCGGTCGAGGAGCCGCTGGAGCTGCGGATCAACGGCACCGCGGCGACGGTGACGATGCGCACGCCTGGGCACGACATCGAGCTGGCGCTGGGCTTCCTCGCGGGCGAGGGGATCATCGCCGGCCCCGAGGACGTGGTGAACGCCCGGCACTGCGCGGACACGACGACGTACAACATCATCGACGTGACGCTGGCGCGCGAGTTCGAGCGGGACACCGTGGTGCGCTCGTTCGCGACCACGAGCGCGTGCGGCGTGTGCGGCAAGGAGAGCATCGAGGACGTGCGGGTCGGTGGGGCGTTCGTGCTCGCCGACGACGCCGCACGCATCGGGGTCGGCACGCTGCTCGCGCTGCCCGATCTGCTGCGCGAGCGTCAGCGCACGTTCGACCGCACGGGCGGGCTGCACGCGGCGGCGCTGTTTGGCACCGACGGCCGGCTGCTGGTCGTGCGCGAGGACGTCGGCCGGCACAACGCCGTCGACAAGGTCGTGGGCTGGGCGCTCGCCAACGGGCACCGGCCGGGGCGCGGGCTGGTGCTGCAAGTGAGCGGGCGCGCGTCGTTCGAGCTGGTGCAGAAGGCCTACCTCGCCGGCATCCCGATGCTGTCGGCCGTGTCGGCGCCGAGCTCGCTCGCGGTCGACCTCGCGCGCGACGTCGACCTGACGCTCGCGGGGTTCGTACGCGGCGACAGCCTCAACCTCTACAGCCGCCCCGAGCGGGTCGAGCTGGGGGAGACGCCGGCGCAGGACATCACCGCCGACGAGGTCGCGACGCTGCCGGCCGAGGCGCACGACCACGCCCCGGCGGAGGTCCGCTGAGGGGTGCGGTGGGGCGCACGGTTCGGCGGAGGTCCGCAGGGGGGTAACGCACGGGCCCGCGGTGGTCCGCTGGGGGGTGCGGTGGGGCGCACGGTTCGGCGGAGGTCCGCAGGGGGGTAACGCACGGGCCCGCGGTGGTCCGCTGGGGGGTGCGGTGGGGCGCACGGTTCGGCGGTGGACCGCGAGGGCGTACGCACGCGCCCGCGGTAGTCCGCTGGGGGGTGCGGTGGGGCGCACGGTTCGGCGGAGGTCCGCGAGGGCGTACCCACGGGCCCGCGGAGGTCCGCTGAGGGGTGCGGGCCGGACCCGCGCACGGGCTCGCGGTGGTCCGCCGGGGGGTGCGGTGGGGCGCACGGTTCGGCGGAGGACCGCGAGGGCGTACGCACGCGCCGGCGGAGGTCCGCTGAGGGGTGCCCGGCTCGAGCGCCGAGCCCGGGCCGGTGATCAGGCGGCGGGTGCGCTCGCGCTCCACCGACGTACGACCTCGCCGGCTCCGAGCCCGCCGTCCTCGACGACCTTCGCGGACCTCCCACCGGAGGTCGACTCCAGCTCGACCGTGCGGTATCGCCGGCCGTCGTCGGTGCATGGGCTCTCGGGGCGGGACTGCTCGAGGAACACCACCCGCGCGGTGCCGCGCCAGGCGGCCGAGCGGGCGGTGGTCATCGCGGGGGCGAGCGCCGCGCCGTCGGGGCCGAGGCACTCGCCCTCGGGCAGCGCGACGGTGAGCCGGGGGAGGGTGCCCGGCGTCGACTGCGGCCCCGACCCGGACGTCGCGTTGCGCCAGGCCACGGACCCGCCGCTCTCCTGCGCGCGGCTGATGACCGGGCCGACGGTGCGCAGGTCGTCCAGCGTGCCGAGGAACGCGCCGCTCGCGGAGATCGACGCTCCCGGTGGCAGCGGCGGGTCGAGCGCCCGGATCGCGCGCTCGGCCACCGGGAGCAGGTCGGCCCGGTCGCCGGTCCACCGGCCGCCGACCTGCACGAACGCCCGGTCGGTCGAGATCCGGTCGACCGGCAGCCCGTCGCGCTCCAGGTCGTCGGCGGCCGCGAGCGCGGGGGCGGGGTCGCCCGAGCCGTTCAGCTGGAACTCGCCGCCGCGGGTGCGCACGTGCACCCACCGCGGCACCGGGTCGGCCGCCGTCGCCGCGCGCCGCACGGTCTGGGCGACCGGGGCGAGGCCGGCGCGGTCGGTGCGGGCCTCCACCTCGAGCCGCTTCTCGCCGCCGATCTCCAGCTCGCGGATCTGCCCCTGCCCGGGCAGCAGCTGCTGCAGCATCGTCAGCTGCGACCGGGCCGGGTCCTCGATGCGCACCTGCCGATACGGCTTGCCGTCGTCGTTTCGCCCCTGGACCTGCACCGCGTCGACCCGCAGCCTCCGGTCGAGCACCAGCCGCAGGCTGTCGATCGCGGTCTGCAGGGGAGTGCGGTCGGTCGGCGCCACGGTCACGTCGGACCCGGAGATCATCGTCGCGCGCCCGGTCGGCAGCGCGGCCAGCGCCAGCAGGGTCTCGGTGGCGTCGTCGGGCAGATAGCCACCGACGTAGATCTCGGCGGAGCCGACGCGCACCAGCACCCGACGTACGACGTCGTCGGCCGACAGCTGCGACGCGCGGCTGATCACGGCCCGGGTCTGGTCGCTGCTGGCGCCCGGGGCGAGCTGAGCCAGGATGTGCCGCTCGCCGCCGCGCTCCATGGTGCGCGCGGACTGCACCCCGGCGAGGTCGGCGAGGGCGTCGGCCGCGCGCTCGGCGCGGAAGGCGGCGGAGGTGCTCCAGCGCCAGACGCCGAAGCCGGCGAGCAGCGCGAGCACCGTGATCAGCGCGATCCAGGCTCGGCGGCTCATGGCGGCCACGCTAGTGCGGCCGTGGCCGGCGGGCTGGGGCGTGCCGCTCAGCGGTCGTCGATGGTCACGTCGATGGTGTAGCTGTCGGCGCGATAGATGTGGTCGCCGAGCTCGACCGGCAGCCCGCGCGCGTCGAACGCCGCCCGCCGCATCGTCAGCACCGGGTCGGCGGGGCCGAGCCCGAGCAGCCTCCGCTCGGCCGCGCTGGGCCGGCGGGCGCCGATGGTCTGGTGCGCGACGACCGGCACGACGCCGCGCTCGCGCAGCACCTCGTAGAGCCCGTGCTCACCGAGCCGGCTCTCGTCGACGTCGCGCATCGTCGCGGCGGGCAGCCAGTTGCTCATCAGCGCGAACGGCTGCTCCCCGGCGAGCCGCAGCCGGCGCAGGTGCACCAGCTCGGCGTCGGGCGGCAGGTCCAGCGCGGCCGCGACCTCCTCGTCGGTGCCGGGCTCGAGCTGCAGCACCCGGGTCGTGGGCGCCTCGCCGGCCCGCAGCAGGTCGTCGTGCAGGCTGCTGAGCTCGGCCTTGCGGTGGATCTGCCGGTTGGCCACGGTCGTGCCCGAGCCGCGGCGCCGCAGCAGCAGCCCCTGGGAGACCAGCTCGTGGATCGCGCGGCGCACGGTCGGCCGGGACAGGCCGAGCCGGGTGGCCAGCGCGACCTCGTTCTCGAACGGGTCGCCCGGCTGCAGCCGCCCGTCGCGGATCGCCGCGCGCAGCTGGTCGGCGAGCTGTTGGTAGAGCGGCTCGGGCGCGCTGCGGTCGAGCTCGACGGACAGCTCGACGGCCATCGTCATCACCCCTTTCGCTCCCGGCTGCAAATGTTAGGACATTTTCTTGACAGGCTCTCGGGAGAGAGTAAGGCTGGACGCTGTCGGGGTGGTGGGTCATTCCGGCAGCTGCCGTGAAATCGCCTGCCAGAGAACGGGATTCAGCACATGCGCATCGGTCTCGCCGGCGTGGGGCGCATCGGCGCCTTCCACGCCCGCACCCTGCTCGGCCTCGACTTCGTCGACGAGCTGGTCATCACGGACGCCGACCCGGCGGCGGCCGAGCGGGTCGCCGGCGAGCTGGGCGTACGCCGGGTGCCGGGTGTCGAGGACCTGCTCGCTCGCCCCGTCGACGCCCTGGTCATCGCCAGCGCGACGCCGAGCCACGCCGACCTGCTGCGCCAGGGGATCGCGGCGGGCGTCCCGACGTTCTGCGAGAAGCCGGTGGCCGGCACGCTCGAGGAGACCCTCGAGCTGGCGCGGCTCGAGGCCGCCTCGGACGTGCCGGTGCACATCGGCTTCCAGCGCCGCTTCGACGCGGGCTATCGCCGCATCCGTGACGCGATCGCGGCCGGCGACCTGGGGTTCGTGCACACCATCCGCGCCAACACCCACGACCAGACCCCGCCGCACGCGGGCTACATCCCCACCAGCGGCGGGATCTTCCGCGACTGCAACGTGCACGACTTCGACGCGATCCGGTTCGTGACCGGGCGCGAGGTGACGACGGCGTACGCCGGGGGCAGCAACAAGGGCGAGCCGTTCTTCACCGAGGCGGGCGACGTCGACAGCGGCGCGGCGCTGCTGACCCTCGACGACGGCACGTCGTGCCTGGTCTCCTCGACCCGCTACAACGGCTCCGGCCACGACGTGCGCATGGAGGCCATGGGCAGCGCCGCGACGCTCACCGCGGGCCTGGACGACTCGCTCGCCATGCGTTCGGCGGAGGCGGGCGTCGCCTTCCCGCCCGGGCCCGCGCACGCCACGTTCATGGACCGCTTCCAGCCGGCCTATGTCGCCGAGCTCACCGCCTTCGCCGGTGTCGCGCGCGGCGACCAGCCCTCCCCGTGCACCGTGCGCGACGCGCTGCAGGCGTTCCGCGCGGCCGAGGCGTGCGACCGCTCGCGGCACGAGGGGCGCATGGTCGCGCTGTCGGAGGTGGCGGACCTGTGACGGCCGTCGCCGCGCGCGTCGCCGGCGCCCCCATCTCGTGGGGCGTCTGCGAGGTGCCGGGGTGGGGGCGCCAGCTCGACCCGGCCACCGTTCTGGAGCAGATGCGCGAGGTCGGCCTCACCGCCACCGAGCTCGGCCCCACCGGCTTCCTCCCCGACGCGCCCAGCGACAAGGCGGCCACCCTCGCGACGTACGGCCTCGCCGCCGTCGCGCAGTTCGCGCCCGTCGTGCTGCACGACCCGGCGGTCGACCCCGTGCCGCAGGTCGAGAAGGTCATCGACGGCCTGATCGCTTGTGGCGCAACGACTCTCGTGCTCGCGGCGGCGACGGGCGTGGACGGCTACGAGCTGCGCCCGACGCTCGACGACGCCGGCTGGGCGACGCTGCTGGGCAACCTCGACCGGCTCGCCGACCGGGCCGCCGAGCGGGGCGTCGTCGCGACGCTGCACCCGCACGTCGGCACCCTGGTCGAGAGCGGCGACGACACCGACCGGGTGCTCGCCGGGTCGCGCATCGGCCTCACCCTCGACACCGGGCACCTGCTGATCGGTGGCGGCGACCCGGTGCGGGTGGCTGTCGAGCACCCCGACCGGATCACCCACGTGCACCTCAAGGACGTCTCGCTCGCGCTGGCCCGGCGCGTGCAGGCGGGCGAGCTGGGCTATCGCGACGCCGTCGAGCAGGGGCTCTACGTGCCGCTCGGCGACGGCGACGTCGATCTCGCGGCGATCGTGAAATCGCTTCAGGCGCAGGGATATTCGGGGTGGTACGTCCTCGAGCAGGACCGGGTGCTCGGCGCGGCTGGGGCGGAGGGCTCCGGGGGAGTGGGCGCCGGCGGCGCCGACGCGGAGCCCGGCGAGGACGTACGGCGGAGCGTGGCTCACCTGCTGTCGCTGGTCGACGGCCCGGCGTCCGGCACCGGCGAGGCCGCGCCGTGAGCGCGGACCGGTTCGACCTCGTCGCGATGGGGCGCACGGGGGTCGACATCTACCCGCTGCAGCACGGCGTGCCGCTGGCGCAGGTGCGCACGTTCGAGAAGTTTCTCGGCGGGAGCGCGACCAACGTGGCGGTCGCCGCGGCCCGGCACGGTCGTCGCGTCGCCCTGGTCACGCGCACCGGGGACGACGCGTTCGGCCGCTACGTGCGTGAGGAGGTGGCCCGGCTCGGCGTCGACAACCGGTTCGTCGAGACGGTCGACGGACCGCCCACCCCGGTCACCTTCTGCGAGGTGTTCCCGCCGGACGACTTCCCGCTCTACTTCTACCGATACCCCACTGCTCCCGACCTGCTCATCGACCCGAACACCTTGCCGCTCAACGACATTCGCGAAGCTGGCGTCTTCTGGTCGACGGTCACGGGGCTGAGCCAGGAGCCGAGCCGGCAGAGCCACCACCGGGCGTGGGAGGCGCGGGGGAGGCGCACGCACACCGTGCTCGACCTGGACTACCGCCCGATGTTCTGGGCGTCGGTCGAGGAGGCCCGCCGCGAGGTCGACCGCGCGCTCGACACGGTGACCGCGGCCGTCGGCAACCGCGAGGAGTGCGAGGTCGCCACCGGCGAGACCGACCCGCAGCGAGCCGCCGACGCGCTGCTCGACCGCGGCCTCGACCTGGTGGTCGTCAAGCAGGGGCCGCGCGGCGTGCTCGCCGCGACCCCTGACGAGCGCGTGGAGGTCGGCCCGTTCCCGGTCGAGGTCGTCAACGGTCTCGGCGCCGGTGACGCGTTCGGCGGGGCGCTGTGCCACGGCCTGCTCGCCGGCTGGCCGCTGCGCCGCACGATCGAGCTGGCCAACGCGGCCGGGGCGATCGTCGCGGGCCGGCTCGAGTGCTCCACCGCGATGCCGACCACGAGCGAGGTCGAGGCCGCACTCGCCGGAGGGAGGGCGTCATGACCCAGGTCGACCTCGGCGCGCTGAGCGAGCTGCGCGCCCGCGAGCCCGGACGCGTCGCGCAGCTGTGGCAGCAGCGCGAGCGTCGCGACCTGCTGGGCCGCGACGGGCGGCTGCTGCTCGTCGCGGCGGACCACCCGGCGCGCAACGCGCTGGGCGTGCGCGGCGACGATCTGGCGATGGCCGACCGGGCCGACCTGCTGCGCCGGCTGCTCGACGCGCTCGCCGTGCCCGGCGTCGACGGGGTGCTCGGCACGCCCGACGTGCTCGAGGACCTGCTGCTGCTCGGCGCGCTCGAGGGGCGCGTCGTCGCGGGCTCGATGAACCGGGGCGGGCTGCAGGGCGGCGCGTTCGAGCTCGACGACCGGTTCACGGCCTACACCCCCGAGGCCATCGGGGCGCTCGGGCTCGACGCCGGCAAGACGCTCACCCGCGTCTGTCTCGACGACCCGTCGAGCGTCGCCACCCTGCAGGCCACCGCCGAGGCCGTGAACTCCCTTGCGCAGCAACGGATCACGACGATCATCGAGCCGTTCATGACGGCGTGGGACGACGGCCGCGCGGTCAACCTGCTCGACCCCGAGTCGGTCATCCGGTCGGTCGGCATCGCCTCGGGCCTCGGCACCACCAGCGCGTTCACCTGGCTCAAGCTGCCGGTGGTGCCCGACATGGAGCGCGTCCTCACGGCGACGTCGTTGCCGACTCTGTTGCTCGGCGGCGACCCGACCGCAGAGCCCGAGCAGACGTACGCCCTGTGGCGGAAGGCGCTGGCGCTGCCGGTCGCCCGTGGCCTGGTGATCGGGCGCGCGCTGCTCTATCCGCCCGACGGCGACGTCACCGCCGCGGTCCGCACGGCAGTGGAGATGGTGCACGGTGAGTGAGCGCACGCCCGGCCTGGGCGCCGACAACGCGCAGTGGGTGCTGCCCGCGGGCACCGCTGCCGACGACGGGTTCGACCTGGTCGTCGACTCGCGCCACCCCGGCTGGCGGCACACCAGCCTGCGGGTGCTGACCCTCGGCGCGGGCGAGGTCCGCGAGGTGCGGCTGCTCGGCACCGAGGCGGTGGTCGTGCCGCTGCAGGGCGCGCCGACCGTCGCGGTCGACGGTGAACGGTTCCCGATGGCCGGGCGCGTCTCGGTGTTCGCCGGCCCCACCGACGTGCTGTACGTCCCCGCCGGCCGCGCGCTCGCCGTCGCCGCCGGCGACGGCCCGGTCCGCGTCGCGCTCTGCGGCGCCCGGTCGACCCGCACCGACGGGCCGGTGGTGCACCTGCCGGCCGCGGACGTACCCCTGGAGCTGCGCGGCGCCGGCCAGTGCTCCCGCGAGGTGCGCAACTTCGGCGTGCCCGGCGTGCTCGACGCCGACCGGCTCATCGCCTGCGAGGTGATCACGCCCGGCGGCAACTGGAGCTCCTACCCGCCGCACAAGCACGACCAGGAGCGGCCGGGCGTCGAGACCGAGCTGGAGGAGATCTACTACTTCGAGCTGCAGGCCGAGGCCGGCGCGCCCGCACCCGAGGGCGCGAGTCCTGTTGGCTATCAACGGGTCTACGGCACCGACGGGCGACCGATCGACGTGCTGGCCGAGGTCGGCAACGGTGACGTGGTGCTGGTGCCGCACGGCTGGCACGGGCCGGCCACCGCCCCGCCCGGCTACGACCTCTACTACCTCAACGTCATGGCCGGCCCGGGTGCCGAGCGCGCCTGGCTGATCTGCGACGACCCGGCGCACGGGTGGGTGCGCGCGACCTGGGACGGTCAGCAGGTCGACCCGCGGCTGCCGATCGGGAAGGGGCAGGCATGAGGCTCACGGTCGCCCAGGCGCTGGTGCGTTTCCTCGGCCGGCAGCAGGTCGAGCGCGACGGCGAGGTGACCCCGCTGTTCGCCGGGTGCCTCGGCATCTTCGGCCACGGCAACGTCGCCGGCATCGGGCAGGCGCTGCTGCAGGAGGAGCTGGCCGGCGACCCCGCGCTGCCTTACGTCCTGGCCCGCAACGAGCAGGCGATGGTGCACACCGCCGTGGCCTACGCCCGGGCCCGCGACCGCCGTCAGGTCTGGGCCTGCACCGCCTCGGTCGGCCCCGGCTCCACCAACATGCTCACCGGCGCGGCGCTGGCCACGGTCAACCGCATCCCCGTGCTGCTGCTGCCGTCGGGCACGTTCGCGACCCGGCGCACGGGCAGCGTGCTGCAGCAGCTGGAGTCTCCGGTCGCGGGCGACGTCACGGTCAACGACGCCTTCCGCCCGTTGTCTCGCTGGTTCGACCGGGTCAGCCGGCCCGAGCAGCTGCCCGACGCGCTGCTGCAGGCGATGCGGGTGCTCACCGACCCGGCCGAGACCGGCGCGGTCACCCTCGGGCTGCCGCAGGACGTGCAGGCCGAGGCCCACGACTGGCCCGACGAGCTGTTCGACGAGCGGGTCTGGCGCATCCCGCGCACCCCCGTCGAGCCCGACCTGCTAGACCGCGCAGCGGCCGAGATCCGTTCTGCCGCAAGGCCGTTGGTGGTCGCCGGGGGAGGCGTGCACTACAGCGGGGCCGAGGAGGCGCTGCGCCGGTTCGCCGCCGAGACCGGCATCCCCGTCGCCGAGACCCAGGCCGGCAAGGGCTCGCTGCTGCACGGCGACCCGCAGCTGGTCGGCGCGGTCGGCTCCACCGGCACCACCGCCGCCAACGCCCTCGCCCGCGACGCCGACCTGGTGATCGGCGTCGGCACCAGGTGGAGCGACTTCACCACCGCCTCGCGCACCGCCTTCCAGGGCGAGGGGGTGCGGTTCGTCAACCTCAACGTCACCGGTTTCGACGCCGGCAAGCACGCCGGGCTGGCCCTGGTCGGCGACGCGCGCGACGCGCTGGAGGGACTGCGCGAGCGGCTGTCCGGGCACCGGGTGACGACGGCGTACGCCGACCGGGTCGACCGCCTCCGCGGCGAGTGGGACGCGGTGGTGACGAGGGCGTACGCGCCGCCGGAGGAGGTCACCGACCGGCTGGCCGACGGCGTGCTCACCCAGGCGCAGGTGCTGGGGGCGGTCAACGAGCTGTCCGACCCGCGCGACGTCGTGGTGTGCGCGGCCGGCTCGATGCCGGGCGACCTGCACAAGCTGTGGCGGGTGCGCGACGCGCACGGCTATCACGTCGAGTACGGCTTCTCCTGCATGGGATACGAGATCCCCGGCGGCATCGGGGTGCGCTGGGCCGACCCGAGCCGTGACGTGTTCGTGCTGGTCGGCGACGGGTCCTACCTGATGCTCCCGGGCGAGCTCGCGACTGCGGTGCAGGAGCGCACCAAGATCGTCGTCGTGATCGTGCAGAACCACGGGTTCGGCTCGATCGGTGCGCTGTCGGAGTCGCTCGGCTCGCAGCGGTTCGGCACCCGGTATCGCTATCGCGACGACGCCGGCCGGCTCGACGGTGAGCCGCTGCCGGTCGACCTCGCGGCCAACGCCGAGAGCCTCGGCGCGCGGGTGCTGCGGGTGCGCGACGCCGCAGGCCTGGCCGACGCGGTGCGCACCGCCAAGGCCGCCCCCGACGACGGCGGCCCGGTCGTCATCCACGTCACCACCGACCCGCTCGTGCCGGCCCCCGACAGCGACAGCTGGTGGGACGTGCCGGTCAGCCAGGTGAGCGACCTGGACACCACGCGGGCGGCGTACGACGACTACGCGGCGGCGCGCGAGGCGCAGCGCCCGCTGTTGCGGCCACATCCCACACCGACCACCGGCCAGGGAGCAGACTGACCGGCGAGGGCGGCGCGCCGCCGCCGACCGAAAGGACGTGCCCATGACCAGGCCCAGGCCGAGCCGCCTCCGCAGATCGGCGACGACCCTCACCGCGGTCGTCGCCGTGCTCGGGCTCGCAGCGTGCAGCGCCACCGGAGGCCGCAAGGCGGTCGAGGAGCGCGAGAACAGCGTCGGCAACGCCGGCACCCCCACGATGACGGTGGCGATGGTCACCCACTCCGCCCCCGGCGACACCTTCTGGGACATCGTGCGCAAGGGCGCCGACGACGCGGCCCGCAAGGACAACGTCGACCTGCAGTACACCGCCGACCCCGACGGCGCCAAGCAGGCCAACCTGGTGCAGCAGGCGATCGACAAGAAGGTCGACGGCATCGTGGTCACCCTGGCCAAGCCCGAGGCGATGGGGCCGACCGTGCGCCGGGCGATCGCCGCGGGCATCCCCGTGGTCGCGGTCAACGGCGGCATGGACGACTACCAGAAGCTCGGCGTGCTGTCCTTCTTCGGGCAGGACGAGCGCATCGCCGGCGAGGCGGCCGGCACCCGCGCCCAGCGCGAGGGCGCCAAGCGGCCGCTGTGCGTCATCCACGAGCAGGGCAACGTCGGGCTCGAGGACCGCTGCGCCGGGGTCAAGGCCAAGGTCCCCGCCACCCAGGTGCTGTACGTCAACGGCAAGTCTCCCTCGGCGATGCAGACCTCGATCACCTCCAAGCTGCAGCAGGACAAGTCGATCGACTACGTCGTCACGCTCGGCGGCCCGATCGCCATGGTCGCGACGCAGTCCAAGACCAGCGCCGGCAGCCAGGCCAAGGTCGTCACCTTCGACACCAGCAAGCAGGTCGTCGACGGCATCAAGAGCGGCTCGATCGCGTGGGCGGTCGACCAGCAGCCTTATCTCCAGGGCTATCTCGCGGTCGACCAGCTGTGGCTCTACAAGACCAACGGCAACACCGTGGGCGGCGGCCAGCCGGTGCTGACCGGCCCGGCGTTCGTCGACAAGACCAACGTGGCCACCGTCGAGAAGTACGTCGCGAGCGGCCGGCGATGAGCACGCAGGCCGCGACCGCCGACGACCGGGTCGGCCAGCGCTCGGGCACGGTGCAGCTGCTGCGCCGGCCCGAGATCGGGGCGCTGATCGGTGCCGTCGTCGTCGCGATCTTCTTCCTGATCGTCGCCGCCGCCTTCCGCAACGTCGCCAACCTCGGCACGATCCTCTACGGCGCCTCCATGATCGGGCTGCTCGCGGTCCCGGTCGCGATGCTGATGATCGGCGGCGAGTTCGACCTGTCGGCCGGCGTCGCGGTCACCACCTCGGGGCTCGCGGCGTCGCTGCTGGGGTGGTACTTCAACTTCCACGTCTGGTTCGCCGTGCTGGTCGCGCTCGCGGTCTCGCTCGGCATCGGGCTGTTCAACGGCACGATGCTCAACCGCACCCGGCTGCCCTCGTTCCTCGTGACGCTCGGGACGTTCTTCATCCTGCAGGGCGTCAACCTCGGCATGACCAAGCTGATCACCGGCAACGTCGCGTCCAACGACATCAGTGACATGGCCGGGTTCGACTCTGCCAAGGCGGTTTTCGCCTGGGAGGCCAAGATCGGCGTGGTCACCCTGCGCGCCCCGGTCGTCTACTGGCTGGTGCTCACCGCGATCGCCGCGGTGGTGCTGCTCAAGACCCGGTTCGGCAACTGGGTGTTCGCCGTCGGCGGCGACTCGGCCGCCGCCCGGGCCGTGGGCGTACCCGTCGAGCTGGTGCGCGTCGTGCTCTACATGTTCGTCGGGTTCTGCGCCTGGCTCGCGGGGATGCACACGCTCTTCCAGTTCAGCACCATCCAGTCCGGCGAGGGCGTCGGCAACGAGTTCATCTACATCATCGCGGCGGTCGTCGGCGGGTGCCTGCTCACCGGTGGCTACGGCTCGGTGGTGGGCGCCTCGATCGGCGCGCTGATCTTCGCGATGACCGAGCTGGGCATCAACTACGCCGGGTGGAACCCCGACTGGTTCCGCACGTTCCTCGGTGTGATGCTGGTGCTCGCGACCCTGGCCAACGTCTGGGTCAAGAAGAAGGCCGACGCCCGATGAGCACCGCGATCGAGGGGACCATGCCCACGCACGACGAAGGCGCGACGACCGCGATCCTCCAGCTGCGCGAGATCGGGAAGATCTACGGCAACGTCACCGCGCTGCGCGAGATCGACCTCACCGTGCAGCAGGGCGAGGTCACCTGCGTGCTCGGCGACAACGGCGCCGGCAAGTCGACGCTCATCAAGATCGTCTCGGGCCTGCACGACTACGACGCGGGCCAGATGTACGTCAACGGCGAGCTGCGTCACTTCGCCAGCCCGCGCGACGCGCTCGACTCGGGCATCGCCACCGTCTATCAGGACCTGGCCCTCGCGCCGCTCATGTCGGTGTGGCGAAACTTCTTCCTGGGCAACGAGATCCGCAAGGGGCCGCTGCGGCTGCTCGACTCGGCCCGGATGGGTGCGGTCGCCCAGGAGGAGCTGGCCAAGATGGGGATCGACATCCCCGACATCGACCGGCCGGTCGCCTCGTTGTCGGGCGGTCAGCGCCAGTGCGTGGCCATCGCCCGCGCGATCTACTTCGGCGCCAAGGTGATCATCCTCGACGAGCCCACCGCCGCGCTCGGCGTGAAGCAGTCGGGCGTGGTGCTGAAGTACATCGTCAAGGCGCGCGACGCCGGGCTCGGGGTCGTGTTCATCACGCACAACCCGCACCACGCCTACCTCGTCGGCAACCACTTCGTGGTGCTCAAGCTCGGCCGGGTCGTGCTCGACGAGGAGCGCGAGAACCTCACCCTCGAGCAGCTCACCGCCCAGATGGCCGGCGGCGACGAGCTCGCCGAGCTGACCCACGAGATCCGCGAGGCCGAAGGGGCCCCCAAGCCGGTCGAGTAGCCCCAAGCCGGTCGAGTAGCCCCAAGCCGGTCGAGTAGCCCCAAGCCGGTCGAGTAGCCGCGTGAGGGACGAGCGCGGCGTATCGAGACCCCGGGAGGTCGCCGCGCGGCTCGACTACTCGTTCGCCGATGCTCGACCAGCAGGGATCAGCCCCAGCAGGCTTCCCAGCAGGCCGCCGACGCCGTTGGCGACCACGTCGGCGGCGCTGGCCTCGCGCCCCGCGACGAGGGCGTGCTGCACGCCCTCGATGCCGGCCGACGCCGCGACGCACAGCAGCGTCACCGCCCACCACGGCAGCGGCGTGAGCCGCTTCAGCAGGAAGCCCGCAGGCACGAACAGCAGCACGTTCAGCGCGATCCCGAAGTCCTCGGGGGTCAGGTCGCCCGGCAGCCCCAGGTCGAACACCCACAGCGTGTGCAGCCGCACGGTGAACCGGTTGAGGCTCCACCCGATCGGGCCGAGCACGAGGAACGCGCCGCCGACGACGTACGCCAGCGCCGCCAACCACAGGGCGCGCGACCTGCTCATGGGCCGGCTAGGAGGCGGAGGGTCGCGCCGAGGCGACGATGCCGCGCACGACGACCGCCAGGGCGTCGTCGAAGGTGCGGTCGCTGTCGCCGAGGCGGGCGGGGGAGGCGCCGTGCCGCACCAACGACTCGTGGCTCTGCTCGTCGAAGGTGAAGCCGATCACGAAGTGCAGCAACGCATCTCGCGCCGCCGACGCCTGCCGCTCGCCGGCGCCGGAGCGCTGGACGATCGCCATGACGGACTTGCCCAGCTGGCTCGAGGCGAGGCTGGTGGCACGGCCCGCGGCGACCAGCTCGGCGGCGTCGGTGTGCGAGCGCAGCGCCGCGCGCAGGTCGGTGCCGAGCTGCAGCAGCTGCCGGTCCCACCGCTTGCGCGGGCTGGGCTCGGGCACCGAGTCGAGCAGCTCGTCGGCCAGCTCGGCCAGCAGCGCCTGCTTGCTCGGCACGTGCCAGTAGATCGCGCCCGGCTTGACCCCGAGCTCGAAGGCGAGGCGGCGCATCGTGAGGTCGCCCAGGCCGTAGTCGGCCACCAGACGACGGGCGGTGTCGAGCACGTCGCGTCGGGTCAGAGGCACGTGCCGAGCCTACCCGCGCCCGTGGCTACACTCTTGAACGCTGTTCAAGTCCGACCTCCCGGGAGCCGATCGTGCCCAAGCCCACCCCGCGCGACCTCGCGCTCGTCGCGATGTTCGCGGCGCTCATCGCCGTGCTCGGGATGCCCGGCGGCATCTCCTTCTTCGGCTCGGTGCCGATCACCCTGCAGAGCCTCGGCTGGATGGTCGCGGCGTGCCTGCTCGGCGCCTGGCGGGGCGCGCTGACGATGATCGTCTTCAACCTGCTCCTGGCGGCCGGGTTGCCCATCGGCGCCGGCGGTCGCGGCGGTCTCGGCGTGCTCACCGGCGTGAGCGGCGGATACCTGGTCGGTGCCGTGCTCGGCATGTTCGTGACCGGGCTCATCGCCGAGCGGGTCGGCCGGCGCAACCTGGTCGGCCTGTTCGTGGCCTGCGTCGTGGGCTGCATGATCGTGGTCTACGCCGTCGGAATCCCTTGGAGCGCTTGGCGACTCGGCTCCGGCACGCTCGGGGTCGCGCAGGCGTCGCTGCAGTTCCTTCCCGGCGACCTGGTCAAGGCGGCGCTGGCCGCGCTCATCACCACGACGGTCGTGCGGGCGTACCCGCCGATCGTCCAGGAGCGAGAGCGCGAACGAGTCCCCGCGTGATCGAGCTCGACCGCGTCAGCCACCGGCTGGGGGAGCGGCCGGTGCTGCGCGACATCACCCTCACCCTGGTCGAGCGTCGCGTCGGGATCATCGGCGCCAACGGGTCGGGCAAGTCCACGCTCGCGCGCACCCTCAACGGGCTGGTCAGCCCCGACGAGGGGGAGGTGCGCGCGGGCGGGCTCGACCCGCGCCGGCAGCAGCGTGAGGTGCGCCGCGCCGTCGGGTTCATGTTCACCGACGCCAGCGCCCAGATCCTCATGCCGACCGTCGCCGAGGACGTCGCCCTGTCGCTGCGCGACCTGCCGATCTCCGCGCAGGAGAAGGAGACTCGGCTGCACGAGACCCTCGACTTCTTCGGTCTCGCCGACCACGCCGACCAGCCCGCCCAGCTGCTGAGCAGCGGGCAGAAGCAGCTGCTGGCGTTCGCGGGGGTGCTGGTGCGACGGCCCGAGATGCTGGTCTGCGACGAGCCGTCCACGCTGCTCGACCTGGCGAACGTGCTGCGCCTGCAGCGCACCCTGGCCGAGCTGCCGCAGCAGGTGGTGCTGCTGACCCACCACCTCGAGCTGCTCGACGACTTCGACCGGGTGGTCGTGCTCGACGAGGGCCGCGTGGTGGCCGACGACGCCCCGGCCCCCGCCGTCGCGGAGTACCGCCGGCTCATGGGCGTGCGCGCGTGATCGGCAGCTATGTCGCCGGTGACAGCCTGCTGCACCGCGCCTCGCCGCGGCTGAAGCTGCTGGTGATGCTCGGCCTGGTCACCCTGCTCGGCTTCTTCCCGCGGTGGTGGCTCGTGGTGACGGCCGTGCTGCTGGCGGCGACGGCGTACCCCTTCGCGCGGCTCCCGCTCGCCGAGCTGTGGCGCTCGTTCCGGATGATCCTCGTGCTCGGCCTCGTGCTCGCCGGTTTCCAGGTCTGGCTGAGCGGCCCGGTGCGCGCGGTCGAGGTGGTCGGGCAGCTGGTCTTCGCGGTGCTCGCGGGCAACCTGGTGATGATGACCACCCGGGTCTCCGAGATGGTGCGCACGATCTCGGCCGTCGCGATCCCGTTGCGGCGCTTCGGTGTTCGCCGCGACCGGCTCGAGCTGCTGCTGTCGCTGACCATCGGCTGCATCCCGCGTGTCTCGCTCGCGGTCACCCGCGCCCGCGAGGCCGCCCTGGCCCGTGGCGTACGCCCTCGCCTGGTGCTGATCGTCCCCGCCGCGCTCATCGCGATCGTGCGCGAGGCCGACCAGGTCGGCGACGCCCTGGCCGCCCGCGGCCTCTGACCCGGCACCCCACCACCACGGCCACCCCCCCATGCCGGGCATGAAACCGGGTTACGGTCGTTTGACCCCAATGCATTCGGGTCAGACGCACGTAACCCGGTTTCATGCGGAGCTGGGGGAGCCTCGGGCGTCAGATGGCGGTCAGCTGCTCCATCGCGGCGCGTACGTCCGCGAGACGCCGCGCGGCGCTCCCCCGGGCCTGGGCCAGGTCGTCGTCGGCGAGCGGGACGACCGCCTCGAGGTAGACCTTGAGCTTGGGCTCGGTGCCGCTGGGGCGGGCGATGATGCGGGTGCCGTCGGCGAGGAACCACCGCAGCCCCTCGGTGGGCGGCAGGCCACCGTCACCTCTGGAGAGGTCGTCGGTGCGCGAGATCGGTTGCCCCGCAACGGTGTCCGGCATCTGGGTGCGCAGCCGGGTCATCAGCTCCGGGATGAGCGACAGGTCGGCGACCCGCACCGAGAACGAGTCGGTGGCGTGCACCCCGTGCTCGCGCGCGAGGTCGTCGAGCACGTCGAGCAGGGTGCGCCCCTGGGCGTGCAGCCGGGCAGTCATCGCGGCCACGACGAGCGCGGCGGTGATGCCGTCCTTGTCCTTCACGGTGCCCGGGTCGACGCAGTAGCCCAGCGCCTCCTCGTAGCCGTAGATCAGCCCCGGCACCCGGCTGATCCACTTGAACCCGGTGAGCGTCTCCTCGTGGCGCACCCCGGCCGCCCGCGCCATCGCGCCGAGCAGCTGCGACGACACGATCGAGCAGGCCACCACCGCGTCGGGCTCGCCGTGGCGGTGCGCCAGCGCCTCGGCCCCCAGCAGCGCCCCGACCTCGTCGCCGCGCAGCATCCGCCAGCGGCCGGCGACCGGGTCGTCGACCGCGACGGCGCAGCGGTCGGCGTCGGGGTCGTTGGCGATCACCACGTCGGGCGACAGCTCGCGCGCGAGCTCCAGCGCGGCGTCGATCGCCCCCGGCTCCTCGGGGTTGGGGAAGCTCACGGTGGGGAACTCGGGGTCGGGTCGGCGCTGGCTCGCGACGCCGGCCGGGTCGGCGAATCCGGCTGCGGCGAAAGCCATTCGCAGCACCTCGTCACCCACGCCGTGCAGGGCGGTGTGCACGATCGACACCTCGCGAGGAGCGGTGTCGGGCACCACCCGGGCGGCCGCGTCGACGTACGCCTCGACCAGGTCGTCGCCCAGCGTCTCCCACCCGTCGTCGACGATCGCGACCGACGCCGCGGTCGGGAAGCGGTCGATGGCGGCGCTGATCTGCGCGTCGGCCGGCGGCACGATCTGCGACCCGTCGCCGAGGTAGACCTTGTAGCCGTTGTCCTGCGGCGGGTTGTGCGACGCGGTGACCATCACGCCCGCGTCGCACCCGAGATAGCGCACCGCGAACGCGAGCACCGGCGTCGGCAGCGCCCGCGGCAGCACCATCGCGCGGCCGCCCGCGGCCTCGACGACCCCGGCGGTGTCCCGCGCGAACGCGTCGGAGCCGTGCCGCGCGTCGAACCCGACCACTACCGTCACGTCGCGGCGGCCCAGCCACTCCTGCAGGAACGCCGTGAGTCCCGCTGCCGCCCGGCGTACGACCACGCGGTTCATGCGGTTGGGTCCAGCGCCGAGCGCCCCGCGCAGACCCGCCGTGCCGAACTCGAGCAGTCCGGAGAAGCGGTCGGCGAGGTCGGCCGCTGCCGCCGCGTCACCGGTCTCGACGGCGGCCAGCACCGCCGCCAGCTCCGCGCGGGTGGCGGGGTCGGGGTCGTCGGCGAGCCAGGCCCGCGCGGCCGCGACGGTGGGGGCGAGGTCAGGCTCGGGCTGCGCGCTCACGCGAGGCTCCTTCGTGGGTCTCAGATCTCGGTGACCACGGCGGCCAGCAGCCGCCCGCAGCGCTCGGCGGCCGCCTGCCCGGCCTCGATGACCTCCTGGTGCGACAGCGGCTGGTCGGAGATGCCGGCGGCCAGGTTGGTCACCAGCGACACCCCGAGCACCTCCAGGCCGCTCTGCCGGGCGGCGATCGCCTCGAGCGTGGTCGACATGCCGACGAGGTCGGCGCCGAGGGTCTTGGCCATCTGCACCTCGGCCGGGGTCTCGTAGTGCGGCCCACGGAACTGGGCGTAGACGCCCTCGTCGAGACCCGGGTCGACCGCACGGGCGACCTCGCGCAGCCGGGGGCTGTAGAGGTCGGTGAGGTCGACGAAATTCGCGCCCTCGATCGGGGAGGTGGCGGTGAGGTTGAGGTGGTCGCGGATCAGCACGGGGGTGCCGGGCGCCCACGCCGGGTTCAGCCCGCCGCAGCCGTTGGTGAGCACGATCGTGGAGCACCCGGCGGCGGCGGCCGTGCGCACGCCGTGCACCACCGCGCGCACCCCGCGCCCCTCGTAGAAGTGGGTGCGGGTGCCGAAGACCAGCGCCCGCCGGTCGGTGTCGCCGATGCGCACCGAGCGCATCACGCCCTTGTGGCCGGCCACGGCGGCCTTCGCGAACCCCGGCACGTCGGCGTTGTCGATCTCGACGAGGGTCTCGCCGATGCGGTCGGCGGTCTCGCCCCAGCCGGACCCCAGCACCAGCGCGATGTCGTGCTTGTCGGCCCCCGAGCGGTCGGCGACGACCTGCGCGGCCGCCTCGGCGACGGCGAACGGGTCGGTCGTGGGGTCGGACAGGTCGGGTGCGGCCGCGTTGCTCACCGGCACAGGTTAGCGAGGGCCACGGGCGGCAATGGTTGGATGAGGTGCGTGAGTCAGCGCAAGAAGACCGTGGTCATCATCGGTGGCGGGCCCGGCGGCTACGAGTCCGCTCTCGTCGCGGCCCAGCTGGGTGCCGACGTCACCATCGTCGACAGCGAGGGTCTCGGCGGTGCGGCGGTGCTCACCGACTGCGTCCCGAGCAAGACCCTCATCGCCACCTCCGACTTCCTCTCCCGCTTCGCTGCGGCCGGCCGCCTCGGCGTCGGCTTCGAGGGCCGCGACGAGGACCAGGGCGCCGAGGCCCATCTCACCGAGATCAACCACCGCATCCTCGACCTGGCGCGGGCGCAGAGCCGCGACATCCAGGCCCAGGTCGAGAGCGTCGGGGTGCGCGTGCTGCGCGGCACCGGGCGCATGGCCGGGCCGATGACGGTCGAGGCCACCCTCGACGACGGCCGCACCGAGAAGCTGTCGGCCGACGTCGTGCTCGTCGCGGTCGGCACCAAGCCGCGCGTCATGGACTCCGCCAAGCCGGACGGCGAGCGGATCCTCACCTGGCAGCAGATCTACGACCTCACCGAGCTGCCCGAGCACCTCATCGTCGTCGGGTCCGGCGTCACCGGCGCGGAGCTGGCGCACGCCTACCTCGGGCTCGGGTGCGAGGTCACGCTGGTCTCCTCGCGCGACCGGGTGCTCCCCGGCGAGGACGCCGACGCCGCCACGGTCATCGAGAACGTCTTCCGCCGCCGCGGCATGAAGGTGCTCAACCGCTCCCGCGCCGCCGGCGCCCGCCGCGAGGGCGACGGCGTGGTCGTCACGCTCGAGGACGGCCGCGAGGTGCGCGGCTCGCACGTGCTGCTCGCGGTCGGCGCCGTGCCGCAGACGCGCGGGATCGGTCTCGAGGAGGCCGGCGTCGAGCTCACCGACTCCGGCCACATCACGGTCGACCGGGTCTCGCGCACCACCGCGCCCGGCATCTACGCCGCCGGCGACTGCACCGGGGTGCTGCCCCTGGCGTCGGTCGCGGCCATGCAGGGCCGCATCGCGATCGCGCACGCCATGGGCGACGCCGTCGCGCCGCTCAACCTGCGCGGCGTGTGCGCCAACATCTTCACCGACCCCGAGATCGCGACCGTGGGCTACTCCCAGTCCGACGTCGAGAAGGGGCACATCGAGGCGCGCGTGGTCACCCTGCCGCTCTCGACCAACCCGCGCGCCAAGATGCGCAACATCCGCGACGGCTTCGTGAAGCTGTTCGCGCGCCCGGGCAGCAACACCGTCGTCGGCGGGGTCGTCGTCGCACCGCAGGCCTCGGAGCTGATCTATCCGCTCGGCCTCGCCGTGCAGAACCGGCTGACCGCCGAGCAGGTGGCCGCGACGTTCTCGGTCTACCCGTCGATGACCGGCTCGATCGCCGAGGCGGCCCGGCGGCTGCACTCGCTGGAGACCTGAGGCGGGTCTCGATACGGCCCGCTCGTCCCTCGCGGGCCTACTCGACCGGCTTGGCGGGCGGGGGTCTGCTCGACCGGCTTGGCGGGCGGGGGTCTGCTCGACCGGCTTGGCGGGCGGGGGTCTGCTCGACCGGCTTGGCGGGCGTACGACCGGCTCGGCTTGGCGAGCGTACGCCCGGCTCAGCGGGCGCGCAGCTGCTCCAGCTCGTCGCGCGCCCACGCGACCATCGCCTCGGCGCGGTCGATCTCGCCCTGGAAGACGCCGGCCTTGAGCCGGGCGATGCGCTCGTGCTGGCTCTTCGGCCGTGACTGCAGCCGCTCGACGAGCAGGGGAGTGGTGCGCGCGCGCAGCGCGTCGCGGTGCCCGGTCCAGCGGGCGATGCGCGACTCCTGCTCCTCGATGTAGGCCCGCACCACCTTCTCGGCGCTGTCGGCGTCGACCAGGTCGAAGAACAGCGCCTGCAGCAGCACGGTGTCGCGCGGTGACGGCAGGTCGTGCACGGTCGCGACCCACTCGCGCAGCTCGCGCTCGCCGGCCTCGGTGATCGAGTAGACGTGGGTGCGCATCCGGGTGCCGCGCGTCTGCGCCTCCTGGCTGATCCAGCCGTCGTCGGTCATCCGGCGCAGCGTCGTGTAGATCTGGCTCTGCGGCGCCGACCAGATCCAGCCCGCCGCGGAGTCGAAGAACTTGCTGAGCTCGTACCCGTTCATCGGCCGGGCGGACAGCACGCCGAGCAGCGCGTGGGGCAAAGACATAACGAGCAGGCTAGGACTCATCGGCGAGCAGTCTCAAATACCTCTATCCATACATGTTGCTCTCGGAATAACGTGACCTGGATCACCGGCGGACGGTGGCGATCTGGAGGAGCACGATGACCGAGACACGCTCGATGCACCCGTTGCGCTGGCTGGTGGTCGGCCTGTGCGGCCTGGCCCTGGTCTTCGACGGCTACGACCTGGTCGTCTACGGCACGACCGTCGCGGCGCTGCGCCGCGAGTGGGGGATCACCGGCGCCGAGGCGGGCTTCATCGCGAGCCTGTCGCTCGTCGGCATGCTGGTCGGCGCGCTGGGCATCGGCACGCTGACCGACCTGCTCGGCCGCCGCCGCACGCTCATCGGGGCCGTCGTGCTCTTCTCGGCCGCGATGCCGCTGTGCGCGCTGGCGCAGGGCCCGGGCACGTTCGCGGCGCTGCGCCTGGTCGCCGGCCTCGGCCTCGGCGGCGTCATGCCGATCGCGAGCGCGCTGGTGACCGAGTACGCCCCGCCCGGCCGGCGCAACCTCACCTACGTCCTCATGCAGAGCGGGTACGCCGTCGGCGGGGTGCTCGCCGCCTCGCTCGCTCTGGCGGTCGTTCCCGAGCACGGCTGGCGCCCGATGTACGTCGTCGGCGGGCTCCCGCTGCTGCTGTTCCTGCCCGTGGCGCTGCGGCTGCTGCCCGAGTCGGTCGAGTACCTCGCCGCCCGCGGCCGCACCGAGGAGGCCGCGCAGCTGGCCGCACGGCTGGGCATGCAGGCGCCCGCCCCGGCCGAGGCGGCCGAGGAGCAGCGCGGCCGCATCGGGGTGCTGTTCAGCCGGCCGTTCGTGGTGCCGACGCTGCTGTTCTGGGCGATGACGTTCTGCGCGCTGCTGCTGATCTACGGACTGAGCACCTGGCTGCCCGACATCATGCGCGAGCAGGGATATCCGCTCGGGTCGGCGCTGAGCTTCCTGCTCGCGTTCAACCTCGGCTCGATCGCCGGCTCGGCGATGGGCGGGCTGGCCGCCGACCGCTTCGGGTCGGTGCCGGTCATCGCGACCACGTTCGCCCTCGGCGGCCTCGCGATCCTCGGACTCGCTTCTGACCCGGGCAGATTCGGGCTCTACCTGCTGTGCGCGGTCGGTGGCTACGGCACGATCGGCGCGCAGAACCTGATCAATCCGTTCGTCACCCGGGCCTACCCGCAGCACGCCCGCGCCACCGGCGTCGGCTGGTCGCTCGGCATCGGCCGGCTCGGCGCCATCCTCGGTCCGGCCGTCGGCGGCCTCGTGCTCGACTCCGACCTCGGACCCGACTGGAACTTCTACCTGTTCGCCTCCGTCGCCGGCCTCGGACTGCTCGCGACGCTCGGGCTGCTGCTCACCGGCGTCGTACGCCGGCCGCGCCCGACCCCCGACCTGGCCCCGGCCGTACCCGCCGCCGGCTGACCCCCACCGAAAGGAAACCCATGATCCCCAAGATCGCCCTCGAGGAGCACTTCGGCGCGAGCGACCCCGACATCGTGCAGCAGTCGGCCGAGCACTTCACGCCCGAGGCGTGGCCGGTGCACCGCGACATGCTGCTCGACGTGCACGGCAAGCGGCTCGCCGCGATGGACGAGTGCGGCATCGAGCGCGCGGTGCTGTCGCTGCTGGCGCCCGGCATCCAGTCGCTGCACGACACCGCGCAGGCGGTCGACTGGGCGCGCCGGCTCAACGACCACGCGGCGGCCCTGGTGGCCGAGCGGCCCGACCGCTTCTCCTCGTTCTGCGCGCTGCCGATGCAGGACCCCGAAGCCGCGACCGAGGAGCTGACCCGGGCCGTGCGCGAGCTGGGCCTGGTGGGTGCCCTGGTCAACGGCTTCTCCCAGGTCGGCGACCCCGAGACGGTGGTCTACCTCGACGACCCGCGCTACGCCGACTTCTGGGCGCGCCTGGCCGAGCTGGACGTCCCGCTCTATCTGCACCCGCGCGACCCGTCGCCCGCGAACTCCCAGATCTACCAAGGGCATCCGTGGCTCATGGGGTCGGCGTGGGCGTTCTCCGTCGAGACCGGGACGCACATGCTGCGGCTGATGGGCAGCGGGCTGTTCGACCGGCACCCGTCGCTCACGGTGATCCTCGGGCACCTCGGCGAGCTGCTGCCGTTCAACGTCTGGCGCACCGACCACCGGGTCGGCGTCGCGCCGCGCGGCATCGGCATCGAGCGGTCGTTCGGGCACTACCTGCGCCACAACGTGGTGGTGACCACGAGCGGCAACTTCCGGACCCCGGCCCTGCTCAACGTGATCCAGGAGATGGGCGCCGACCGGATCCTGTTCTCCGCGGACTACCCGTTCGAGGACATGCACGAGGCCGCGGCGTGGTTCGACGGGCTCGAGCTGAACGAGGGCGACCTGGCCAAGATCGCCCGCGACAACGCCCGGCGGGTGCTGCGCCTGCCCTGACGGGCGGCCGAGGAGGCCGGGTCAGCGAGGGCCGCCGCGACCGGGGTCGTGCCGGGGGTCGGGGTCGCGCCGGGGGTCGGGGTCGCGCGGCGCGTCCGGGTCGCGCGGCCGGTCGCGGTCGAGCTGCTCGGGCAGCAACCCGGCCTCCTCCCAGGCGCGGTAGCGCTGCTCGCGCAGCCGCGGACGCAGCTTCTTGATCACCAGGAACACGACGATGCCGACGGCGAGCAGGATCAGGAATCCGACCCAGCCGGGCGAGGAGTCCGGCGGGCTGGCGGCGGGGAGGGTCGACGTCGGCACGCCGGGCAGTTTAGGCGTGCTCCCAGCCAACTGCCGTAGCGTTGGCCGCAACGCATCCGCTTCGAAGGAGAGGCACATGGCTATCGCGAACCTGTTCAACAAGCTGCGCGGCTACGCGCAGAAGAACCCGGACAAGGCCCGCCAGGCGATCGAGAAGATCGAGGGCGTCGTCGACCAGAAGACCGGCGGCAAGTACCGATCGCAGGTCGACAAGGCCAGCAGCACCGCGGCCGACAAGCTGGGCATCCCGCGCGACCAGAACCGCCAGCCCGGCCAGGTCCCCACGCCCGAGGGCCAGACCCCCGGCGGCCAGACGCCCGGTGGCCAGGTGCCGCCGCAGACCCCGCCGCAGCAGTAATCCCTCGCCGCCGCACGAACGACGGCGGCACAGAAAGTACGACGGCGGCCCACGTAATAAGTGGGCCGCCGTCGTCGTATCTGGGCCGCCGTCGTCGGGCGGAGGGCGGGAGCGGGCGCGGTCAGGCGTCCGTGATCTGCGCCAGCACGGTGCCGGCGGCGACGGTCTCGCCGACCGCGGCGGTGAGTCCGGAGACCACGCCGTCCTTGTGCGCGGTGATCGGCTGCTCCATCTTCATCGCCTCCAGCACCACGACCGTGTCGCCGGCGGAGACGGTGGCGCCGTCCTCGACGGCGAGCTTCACGATGGTGCCCTGCATGGGCGCGGTGAGCGCGTCGCCCGACGCGGCGGCGCTGCCCCCGCCGGCGCGCGAGCGCTTCGGAGCCGGTTTGCGCGCGGGTGCCCCCGCCCCGCCGCCCCCGCCGAGCTGCAGGTCGGCCGGCAGCGTCAGGGACATCCGGCGGCCGTCGACCTCGATGACGTACGCCTGCCGCGCCGCCTGCTCGCCGCTCGCCTCGCCGACGGGGCCGGCGTAGGGCTCGACCTGGTTGTCGAACTCGGTCTCGATCCAGCGGGTGTGCACGGTGAACGGCTCGTCGGCGGCCTCGGGCGCGAACGCCGGGTCGCTGACCACCGCGCGGTGGAACGGCACCACGGTGGGCATGCCCTCGATCTCGAGCTCGTCGAGAGCGCGACGCGAACGCGCTAGTGCCTGCTGGCGATTCGCGCCGGTGACGATCAGCTTGGCGATCATCGAGTCGAACGCGCCGGCGACCGTGTCGCCCTCGACGATGCCGGCGTCCCAGCGCACGCCGGGGCCGGACGGCACCTGCATGCGGGTGACGGTGCCGGGCGCGGGCAGGAAGCCGCGGCCGGCGTCCTCGCCGTTGATCCGGAACTCGATCGAGTGCCCGGCCGGCTCGGGGTCGGAGTATCCGATCGGCTCGCCGGCGGCGATGCGCAGCTGCTCACGCACCAGGTCGATGCCGGTGACCTCCTCCGACACGGGGTGCTCGACCTGCAGCCGGGTGTTGACCTCGAGGAAGGAGATGTGGCCGTCCTGCCCGACGAGGAACTCGCAGGTGCCGGCGCCGACGTATCCCGCGGCCTGGAGGATCGCCTTCGACGCGCGCACCAGCTCGGCGTGCTGCTCGTCGGTGAGGAACGGCGCGGGCGCCTCCTCGACGAGCTTCTGGTTGCGCCGCTGCAGCGAGCAGTCACGGGTGGAGACCACGACGACGTCGCCCTGGCTGTCGGCGAGGCACTGGGTCTCCACGTGTCGCGGCTTGTCGAGGAACAGCTCGACGAAGCACTCGCCGCGCCCGAAGGCGGTGACCGCCTCGCGCACGGCCGAGTCGTACAGGTCGGGGATCTCCTCGATGGTGCGGGCGACCTTGAGGCCGCGGCCGCCACCGCCGTACGCCGCCTTGATCGCCACGGGCAGCCCGTGCTCCTGCGCGAAGGCGACCACCTCGTCGGGCCCGGAGACCGGGTCCTTGGTGCCGGGCACGAGCGGGGCGTCGGCGGCGAGCGCGATGTGCCGCGCCTTGACCTTGTCGCCGAGCGCGTCGATCGCCTCGGGGCCGGGCCCGATCCAGGTGAGGCCGGCGTCGATCACCTTCTGCGCGAACTCGGCGTTCTCCGCGAGGAAGCCGTAACCCGGGTGCACCGCGTCGGCGCCGGCCTGCTGCGCGACCTCGATCAGCTTGTCCTGCACCAGATAGCTGTCGGCGGGGGTGCTGCCGCCGAGGGCGTACGCCTCGTCGGCCACGCGCACGTGCAGCGCGTCGCGGTCGGGCTCGGCGTAGACCGCGACCGACCCGATGCCTGCGTCCTTGCAGGCTCGGGCGATGCGTACGGCGATCTCACCGCGGTTGGCGATCAGGACTTTGCGCACGGGGGCCATGAGAGCGGACTCTAACGCCGGCCTGAGACGGTCGTCACACCGAGCACGGGTGGCCGGCCGGGCATAAATCGCGGCGCCGGTGTGGTTGCGCGAGACATGGCTGAAACCAACACCCCCGTCCCCGCCGTCGCCCTGCGTGCCGGATCCGGCACCGTCGAGATCCCGCAGCTGGGGTACGGCGTCTGGCAGGTGCCGGACGCGGAGGCCGCCGAGGCCGTGACCAACGCGCTCGACGCGGGATACCGCAGCGTCGACACCGCCGCGATCTACGGCAACGAGGCCGGCGTGGGCCAGGCGCTCGCCGACACCGACCTCGCCCGCGACGAGATCTTCGTGACCACCAAGGTGTGGAACGACGACCAGGGCACCGACGCCACCCGCGCCGCCCTCGACACCTCGCTCGGCAAGCTGGGTCTCGACGCGGTCGACCTCTACCTCATCCACTGGCCCGTCCCGGCCAAGGACGCCTACGTCGACACCTGGAAGACGCTGCTCGCGCTGCGCGAGGAGGGCAAGACCCGCGCCGCCGGCGTGTGCAACTTCGAGGTCGAGCACCTGCAGCGGCTGCAGGAGGAGACCGGCGAGCTGCCCGCGCTGAACCAGATCGAGCTGCACCCCTACCTCCAGCAGCGCGAGCTGCGCGAGTTCCACCAGGCCAACGACATCCGGACCGAGGCGTGGAGCCCGCTCGGCCAGGGCGGCGAGGTGCTGCAGGACCCGGTCATCACCGGCATCGCCGACCGCCTCGGCGTCACCCCCGCGCAGGTCGTGCTGCGCTGGCACCTGCAGATCGGCAACGTCGTGATCCCCAAGTCGGTCACGCCGGAGCGGATCAAGAGCAACTTCGACGTGTTCGGCTTCGAGCTGACCGACGAGGACCTGAAGGCGATCGAGGGTCTCGACCGTGGCGAGCGCCTCGGGCCGGACCCGAAGACGTTCAACGGCTGACCTGCCGACAGTCGGGCGTGCGCCCGGCCGCACCACCCGTACGCTGTCCCGGGGTTCGCAACCGCGAATCCCGGGACTCGTGCGTTCCAGGGGGATGCGATGGCGGTGGCCGACCCGGAGGTCGAGCGCAATCTCGCCGCGCAGGCGCAGCTGTACGGCGAGCCGCTCGGCCCGCTGCTGCGTCGCCTGTGCGAGCACTTCGGCATCACCCAGGCGCGGATGGCCGAGGTGCTCGGGCTCTCGGCGCCGATGCTGTCGCAGCTGATGTCGGCCCGGCGGGTCAAGATCGGCAACCCGGCGGTCGTGGCGCGGCTGCAGCACCTGGTCGACCTCGCCCGCAGCGGCGGCACGCTGCCGGCCGAGGCCGCCGAGGAACAGCTGCGCGAGGTGCAGGAGGCCGAGCGCACGCTGACCAGCACGCGGGTGACCGCGGTCGACGCCTCGACCCTGCTCGGCGGGCTGCGCTCGCTGGCCTCGCCCGACCAGCTGCGGGCCAGCGCGCAGGCGGTGGCGCCGATCTCGACGGCCCTCGCAGACGTACTCGACAAAGCGGCAGGAGGCCGGCGTGGGTGAGGTGTTCGCGGGTCGCTACGAGCTGATCGACATGATCGGCGAGGGCGGCATGGGTGCCGTGTGGCGGGTGCGCGACCTCAAGCGTGACCGCATCGTCGCCGCCAAGGTGCTGCGCCAGTCCGACGCGGGGTCGCTGCTGCGGTTCATGCGCGAGCAGGGCATGCGCATCCACCACCCGCACGTCGTGACGCCGCTCGGCTGGGCGGGCGAGGACGACCAGGTGCTGTTCACCATGCCGATCGTCGAGGGCGGCTCGGTGTCGACGCTGGTGCGCGACTACGGCCAGCTGCCGCCGCGGTTCGCCGCCGAGCTGCTGCGCCAGCTGCTCGCCGCGCTCGACGCCGTGCACTCCGCGGGCGTCGTGCACCGCGACATCAAGCCGGCCAACCTGCTGCTCGACGCCACCGGCACCGACCGGCCGCACCTGTGGCTCACCGACTTCGGCGTCGCGCTCGCGACCGACGCGCCGCGGCTGACCAGCCTGTCCGTCGTCATGGGCACGCCGGGCTATCTCGCGCCCGAGCAGCTGCGCGGGGCCGACCCCGACCCGGTGGCGGACCTCTATGCCGCCGGCATGGTCGGCTTCCAGCTGGTCACCGGCCACCGGCCCCGCCCGCAGATGCGCACCGAGCGGCTCGACCTGCCGCCTCGACCCGACGGTGTCCCGAACTCGTTGTGGCAGCTGCTGATTCGGCTCGCCGACCCCCAGCCCGCCGGCCGCCCCGCGAGCGCGCGCGAGGCCCTGCGGGTGCTGGAGGACCCGGAGCTGGCGTGGGTGCCGCAGACCGAGATCGAGGTCTTCCGGCACATGCCCGACCTCACCGGCGTGAGCGAGGGGGAGTTCCTGCGGCCGGGGGAGCAGGGCGCCACTCCCACCGGCACCGACACCCAGCAGTGGCGGCCCACGCAAGCTGGTCGAGCAGGCCCCACCCAAGCTGGTCGAGTAGGCCCGGAGCCTGCGGAGGGCCGTATCGAGACCACCCGCCCGGCCCAAGGCGGTCGAGTAGGCCCGACCCACGCCGGTCGAGCAGGCCCGGAGCCTGCGGAGGGCCGTATCGAGACCACCCACCCCGCACCGCCGAAGCGCCCCCGCACCCCGCTGCTCGTGCTCGTGCTGGCCCCGCTGCTGGCGCTGCTCACGATCGGGGCGCTGCTGCTGTCGCCGTGGGAGGGCGAGGAGGCGCCGCAGGAACCCGCCGGCCAGGCGCAGCTCGGCGGTGCCTGCCGCTGGTCCGACGCCGGCTCGACCGAGGCCGACGCCGACGGCACCCGGCTCACCTGCCGCTTCGTCGACGGGCAGTACCGCTGGCAGGGCACCGGATCCGGCTGACGCCGTCATGCTGGTCGAGGAGGCCGGGAGCGGCAGGAACACGGTGGTCGAGGAGGCCGGGAGCGGCAGGAACACGGTGGTCGAGGAGGCCGGGAGCGTAGCGAGTGGCCATATCGAGACCCTCGAGGCGGGTCTCGATACGGCCTCGTTCCTCGGCCTACTCGACCAGCATGGCTGCGGGGGTCTCGATACGGCCTCGTTCCTCGGCCTACTCGACCAGCATGGCTGCGGGGGTCTCGATACGCCTCGCCTAGCGGCTCGGCTACTCGACCGGCTTGGTTGGGCCTTCGCCTAGCGGCTCGGCTACTCGACCGGCTTGGTTGGGCCTACTCGACCAGCTTGGGCCGGGCGCGGATCGCCCAGACGCAGGCGGCGGCCGCCGCGAGCACCGCGAGCGCGCCGACCCCGATCTTCCACCAGGGCAACCCGGCCGCCGAATCCTGTTGTGTCCCTTCAGTGCTCACCTGACCCACGCCGGGCTGGTTCAGCGCTGCCCCCTGGGCGTTGACGTACGTCGGGCCCGCCTGCTCCTGACCGGACACCCGCACGCTGAGCCGGCTGGGGATCTTGGCGAAGGTGCCGTTGCGGTCCTCGGCCTGGCCGGGCGCGACGAGGACGCCGACGTAGTACCACCCGGCGGTGTCGGCCCAGGCCGCGCTGGCGCCGTAGTCGCTGAGGCTGGTGAAGGTGATGTCGCGGTTGGCGTACTTGATCGTGGGGGTGTAGACCCCGAGCGTCTTGGCCTCGCCGCTGTTGGCCATGAGCGACCCCGTGCGCGACAGGTCGTAGTTGCCCGGGTCGAGCTGGACGCCCTGCGGCGTCCACAGGTTCAGCTGCACCGACAGGTCGTTCTTGGGCGCGAAGTTCTTGTCGTTCGCGGGCACCTCGAGCGAGGCCGCCACGCGCTGGCCGTATCCCGCGCGCACCTTGTAGAACACCTGCTGCCCGACCTCGAGATCGAGCGGCACCGTGCCGTTCGGCAGCGTCGGGGCGTCACCGAAGCCCTGGCCGGCGGGGACGGGCTCGCCGCCCTCCTGCGGCTCGACGCGCAGCAGGCTCGCTTCCGCCTCGGTCGCGGGGGCTCCGGGCTGCCCGGTGATCTTCGGCTGCCGGTGCACGCGGATCTCGACGGGCAGGCTCGACCCGGCCGGCGGCGTCTCGCGCCAGACCGAGACCGTGAAGCTGGTCGCTGCGGCGCAGTCCTCGTTGAGGAAGCTCTGCCGCTTGGCTCCGGTCGGGTCGATGGTGGACACCACCCGCAGCAGCTGGGCCAGCGGTGCGTCCTTGTTCTTCGTGGCGTAGTCGTCGCTGACGCAGCTGGTGCCGTCGGGCAGCGCGATCGACACGTGCAGGGACTGGTCCTGGCCGGCGAGGTATTTCTGGCCGTTCTCGGTGGGCTGGCCCATGATCGCGAAGCTCAGTCCCTCGCCGGGGGAGCGGGTGAGCTTGAAGAAGCGCTTGGTCTCGTCGGCGGGCAACGAGGTGCGGTAGCTCCCCGGCTCCAGCACCTTGGCCGAGCCGGTGGCGGTGCTGGCCTGCACCTGCTCCCCGGACGGCTCGAACGCGGCCCGCGGAGTCACGGGCGCCGCCACCGCCGGCGTGGCGACACCGGCAGCGAGGACCGCGGGCAGGGCGAGGAGTCGCAGACGCACCGGGCCAGTATCCACCAGGGTGAGGCGGGCGTACGTCCTCGTTGGCGGGAGCCGGCGGCGCTCGCCCTGGTCACTCAGCGGCGTCGGGGCTGGCGTCGACAGCCAGGACGCCGAACCCGAGCGAGCGGCCTCGTCGAGGGGCCCGCTGACGGTGAGAGTGCAGTAGTGGCCCCTTCCGGCGCCGTCGCATGGGCGTGTCGCGCACACTCACGGCGTGCCGGGCTGCCGGCGGCTCGCGTGCCCTACCCCGCGAGCGTGCGGCCCACGAACGTGCGCAGCTGCTCGACGTTCCGGCACTCGTGCATGCCGACGACGCGGGCGTACTGGCCCGCGAGCGAGTCGCCGGTGTCCCACGAGCGGGCGGGCTCGGGGTTGAGCCAGTACGTCCGCCGCGCCTGGTCGCGGATCGTGCGCAGCTGCTCGAGCCGGGGGAGGCCGTAGTTGGAGCGGGCGTCGCCGAGGATCAGCACGGTGCTGCGCGGGCCGATCGCGTCGAGGTGGCCGTCGACGAAGCTGTCGAGCGCCTGCCCGTAGCTGCTGCTCGCGCCCCAGCCGAGCACCTTGCGGGTGCGCAGCGCGGTGGTCACGACGTCGTCGGCGAGCCGGTCGGCGTCGCGCACCAGGTCGGTGATCTCGTCGGTGGTGCTGACGAACGCGAACACGCGCAGCTTGCGGAACTGCGTCGACAGCGCCTGCATCAGCGCCATCGTGAACGCCGAGAACCCGGCGACCGACCCGCTGATGTCGCACAGCAGCACCAGGTCGGGGCGGTGCGGCCGCCGGTGGGCCATGGCCGGGTCGATGGGCACGCCGCCGGTCGAGAGCGAGCGCCGCAGCGTCTTGCGTACGTCGATCTCACCTCTCGCAGCCTGGCGTCGCCGCGCCGAGAGCCTGGCAGCGAGCCGCTTGGCCAGCGGATCGATCGTGGTGCGCAGCTCGGCGAGGTCGCGGCTGCCCGAGCTGAGGAAGTCGCGCCGGTCCGCGGAGTCGCGGACGGCATATCGCGCGATCCGTTCGCGGCCGCGCAGCTCGGCGTTGCGCCGGCGCGACTCCGCCTCGACCTTGCGCCTGAACTCCGCCACGCGAGAACGCATCTCGTCGCGGGCGAGGCTCTCGGCGAAGCCGCCCTGCCCGACCGCGCCGCCGCCGGACCCGGCACTCCCACCGCCCTGCGCGCTGGTCGCGCCGCCCTCGCCGTCGCCGACGAGTCGAGCCTGCGCCTGCTCCATCGCGCCGGCGATCGCGGTCTGCGGGGCGAGCCGGTCGAGCGCCTGGGCTGCCGACCAGCCGGGCTGCTTGGCCAGCTCGCCGAGGCGCTCGGCGGTGAGCGCGGCGAGCTGCTCCAGGGCTCGCTCGTCGTTGGTCGCCAGGGCGTCGGTGAGCAGCGCCCGGATCGCCTCGGCGACCTCGCGGGGGTCACCCTCGGGCAGCTCGACGTCGGCGAGGTCGCTGCGCGCGCCGAGCGCGGCGGGGAAGTACAGGTCGAAGACCTGGTCGAACACCTCGCGCTGCCCGCTGCGCCGCAGCAGCGCGCTGGCCAGGCCCTCGCGCAACCGCTCGCGGTCGTCCAGTCCCAGCACCCGGGTGACGCGACCGGCGTCGGCGACGTCGGACGTCCCGACGCCGAGACCGTGCCCGCGCAGCGCGGTGGTCAGGTCGACCAGCCGCTCGGCGAGCGCGTCGGGCGCGGGCGCGCCTCGACTGGGGGCGCCGCGCTCAGCCGGCGAGGGCACGGTCCAGGTCGAGGTCGGCGATCACGGTCGCGATGTCGTCCTGGTGCTTGAGCACCACGCCCAGGCTGGAGCGGACCAGCGCGGGGTCGAGCTCGTCAGCCCCGAGCGCCAGCAGCGTGCGCGCCCAGTCGACGGTCTCGGCGATGGAGGGCGACTTGCGCAGGTTGAGGTCACGCAGCGCGCCCACGACGCGCACGACCGACGCGGCGAGCGTCTCGGGCAGGCCGGGCACCTGCAGCTGCACGATGCGCCGCTCGAGCTCGGCGTCGGGATAGTCCAGGTGCAGGAACAGGCAGCGTCGGCGCAGCGCCTCGGTGAGCTCGCGGGTGGCGTTGGAGGTCAGCAGCACGAACGGGTGCGTCGTGGCGGCGACCGTGCCGAGCTCGGGGACGGTGACCTGGAAGTCGGACAGGATCTCCAGCAGCAGCCCCTCCATCTCCTCGTCGGCCTTGTCGAGCTCGTCGACGAGCAGCACCACCGGCTCGGGGCTGCGGATCGCGGTCAGCAGCGGGCGGGCGAGCAGGAACTCCTCGCCGAAGATGTCGGATCGCACTGCGTCCCAAGAGGATTCGCGCTCGGCGGTGATGGCGAGCAGCTGCTTCGCGTGGTTCCACTCGTACAGCGCGCGGGCCTCGTCGACGCCCTCGTAGCACTGCAGCCGCACCAGCCGACGGCCCGTCGCGCGGGCGACCGCCTTGGCGAGCTCGGTCTTGCCGACACCCGCCGGGCCCTCGACCAGCAGCGGCTTGCCGAGCGTCGAGGCGAGGTACGTCGTCGTCGCCACCGCGTCGGAGGCCAGGTAGTCGGCGCTCGCCAGGGCCTCGCGCGTGGCGTCGACGGTCGCGAGGGCGGACTCGGGCTGCGGCGTCATGCCGCCATCATCCCGCGAGCGACTCCCACAGGGCAGCCAGGTCGGCCTGCGGCCAGGCGTTGCGCGCGACGAGGAAGCCGATGATGCCGACGACCCAGGCCATCGTCTCGCCGGAGCCGCGCTCCATCCAGGCCGCGAGCCGTTGCAGCTGCGGCTCGACCCAGCGGCGCGCGCCGAGCCGCAGCCCGAGCAGCACGACCGCGGGCGCCACCATGAGCAGGCAGTAGCCCGCGAGCAGCCCCAGCTGGGGCGCCAGCGACAGGTCGGAGGTCGCGAGCAGCCCGATCGCCCCGAGGTAGGGCAGCATCGAGGCCACCTCGATGGTCCCGGCGAGCAGCGCCAGCCCGACGACGCCACCGGGACCCGACGTGCCCTGCGCGCCGGAGGGGCCCATCGCGCGGTCGCGCCAGCGGCTCAGCCGGCCCGGCCCCTTGCCCTTGCCGTTGCCGATGAAGAAGCTCCCGACCAGCAGGACCACGCCGACGACCAGGGCGACCCGGGCGCCCGACGTGGTCTCCAGCTGCCGGCCGACATCACCCAGCCAGGCGCGCCCGCCGAGCAGCAGCGCCACCCCGACGAGGGCGTAGAACACCGCGAGCGTGCCGAGATAGAGCAGGTATCGGCCGGTGCGCACCCCGTGCGGCACGAGCAGGAACCAGACCGGCAGCAGCAGCGTGCCGATGCTGGTGGAGTCGACGAGAGCCAGGCCACCGAGGGCGCCGAGGAGCGGGAGCGACATGGCAGCCAGGGCACCAGGCGCGCGCGGGTCCGCGCGTCGCCGGATCGGCGGACCTGCCGGCCGCGAGGGTACGTCGTTCGGATGACTCGGGCGTGCTGCGCGGCGGTCACAATGGGTCCTTGCCAGCCCCGGTGAAGACCAGCCCGTCGCTCGTGCGCCGCGACCGGCGTACGGCCGGCTGGCTGCTCCTCGCCGGCGTCGCCGTGGTGCTCATGGGCCTGGCCGAGGAGACGACGGTGCTCGGGCGCACCTCGGTGTGGTGGCACCTGCTGCCGGTGACGGTCGGGCTCGCGGCGGTGACCGTGCAGCGCCGATTCCCGTTGACAGTGCTGGGGATCGCGGTGCTGACGGCCGCGCTCGACCTGGCCTGGGGGTGGAGCCTCGCGTCGGTGCTGGTGCTGTGGGAGGTGCTCTACACCGGCGCGCTCGCGTGGCCGTGGGCGTGGGTCGAGCGGCTGCGGCGCGCGGTCGTCGGACTGTCGGTGGCGGCGCTCGTGGTGTCGGGGATCGTGCGGCTCGACCTGCGCGATGCGGCCAACATCGGGCTGCTCGCCTTCGCCGTGCTCGTGACGCCGGTGTGGTGGGCCGTCGACGTGCGCCGGCAGGCCGACCTCGCCGAGCTGGCGGCCCGCAACGCAGAGCACGACCGGCAGACCGCCGTGCGCGAGGAGCGGGCGCGCATGGCGCGCGACCTGCACGACGCCGTCGCGGGAGACCTCGCCTCGATCGCCCTCCAGGCCGAGGGCGGGCTCCGGCACGCCGCGGCCGGCACTCCAGAACGCAACGCTCTCAACGCGATTCGTGCCTCGGGCGTGCGCGCCGTGGGGGAGCTGACCCGCATGATCACGCTGCTGCGGCGGGACGGCGACCAGGCGGCCGACGACCTCACCACCGCGCCCGGGCTCGACCTGGTCGGTGACCTGGTGCGGCACGCCGAGCGGTCCGGGCTGGCGGTGCAGGCGCAGGTCGACCCGCCCCCGGAGCTGCCCGTCGCGGTCGACCACGCGGCCTATCGCATCGTGCAGGAGGCGCTCACCAATGCGGCCCGGCACGGCGCCGGCGAGGCGCAGCTGCGGGTGTCGGGCGACGACGACGCCGTCGGCGTCGAGGTGCGCAGCCGCGGCAGGCGTACGACCGTGGTGCCGGGCTCCGGACTCGGCCTGCTGACCATGCGAGAGCGCGCCGAAGGTCTCGGCGGGGAGTTCGAGAGCGGTTGGGAGGGAACGGGATCCGGCGACCAGGACTGGTGGTCGGTGCGGGCGCGGATCCCCGTGCAGGCATGACGATCAGGGTGCTGCTGGCCGACGACCACGACGCGATCCGCGCGGGCCTGCGGATGATCCTCGACGCCGAGCCCGACCTCGCGGTGGTGGGCGAGGCCGGCGACGGCGCCGCGTGCGTGACGAACGCTCGCGCGCTGCGGCCCGACGTCGTGCTGATGGACGTGCGCATGCCGCGCGTCGACGGCATCGCCGCCACCGAGCAGATCGTGCGCGAGCGGCTCGCGCAGGTGCTCGTGCTCACGACGTTCGGGCTGGACGAGTACGTCAGCGGTGCCATCGCCGCGGGCGCGGCCGGCTACGTGCTCAAGACGATCGACGCCGACGCCCTGGCCGACGCCGTACGCCGGGTGGCGGCGGGGGAGGGCGTGCTCGCTCCCGAGGTGACCCGGCAGGTGCTGGCCGCCGTCGCGGAGCAGGAGCGGCGTCCGGCACCGGCCCAGGTCGACCTCGGCGGGCTGACCGAGCGGGAGCGCGAGACGCTCGCCGGGCTCGGGCGGGGGCTGTCGAACGTCGACCTCGCGCGTGAGCTGGGCGTGTCGGAGGCGACGGTCAAGACGCACGTGTCGCGCATCCTCACCAAGCTCGGCTGCAGCTCGCGGGTGCAGGCGGCGCTGATCGCGCGGGACGCCGGGCTGGCGTAGGGCCCCGCCGCGCTGCCCCGCCCTGCCGAGTGGTCACTTGTGGCGGGTGCGACGCGCGTCGCACCCGCCACAAGTGACCACTCACCGAGCTGTTCGATCGTTGCTGGCCACCTCGGAGTCGCCTGTGCGACACGTCCGGCCGGGAGGCTGGCCGCATGAGCGAGATCGATCGCAGGAGCCTGTTCGCCGGAGCACTGGGAGTCGCGGGGGCGGGGGCGCTGAGCGGCGGCCTGCTCGGCGCGCGACCCGCCGCGGCCGCGCCGTCCCTGGTGCGCACCGGTCGCCCGACCCTGCCCCAGGGCGTCATGTCGGGCGACGTCACCACCAACGGAGGTGTGGTGTGGGCGCGCTCCGACCAGCCCGGGCGCCTGGTCGCCGAGGTGCGCGTCGGCCGGGCGCGGCGCGTGGTGCGGGGGCCGTGGGCGACCCCCGACAGCGACCTCACCGCGAAGCTGGACCTGCGGGGACTGCGGCCCGGCACCGAGCACGAGGTGCGGTTGTCGTTCGAGTCCGGCGACGGCGTACAGGGGGAGACGGGGGTGCTGCGGCTCCCCACGGCGCCGACGCAGCGGGCCGGCCAGAGCTTCGTGTGGACCGGTGACACCTGCGGGCAGGGCTGGGGCATCAACCCCGACGTCGGGGGCATGGTCGGCTACCGCGCGATGCACGCCACCCGCCCCGACTTCTTCATCCACTCCGGCGACACGATCTACGCCGACGGCCCCATCGAGCCGACCGTCACCGAGCCCGACGGGCAGGTCTGGCGCAACCTGGTCATCCCCGAGGTCACCCGCGTGGCCGAGACGCTGGCGGACTACCGCGGGCGGCACCGCTACAACCATCTCGACACCAACCTGCGCGCGATGTACGCCGACGTGCCGGTGCTCGCGCAGTGGGACGACCACGAGACGGTCAACAACTGGTACCCCGGGGAGATCCTCGACGACCCGCGGTACACCGAGAAGCGGGTCGACGTGCTGGCCGCCCGGGCGCGGCAGGCGTGGCGCGAGTGGCAGCCGATCAGCGACGGTGCAGCACGCGGACGCAGGACGCCTGACGGCCGAAACCGCATCTACCGCAAGGTTTCTCGCGGCAAGCACCTCGACGTGTTCTGCCTCGACATGCGGACGTACAAGAGCCCCAACACCGCTGGTCTGGAGGCGCAGCGCACCTCGATCCTCGGACCGGAGCAGACCGCGTGGCTGGTGCGCGAGCTGCGCCGGTCGAACGCCACCTGGAAGGTGATCGCGGCCGACCTGCCCATCGGGCTCATCGTGCCCGACGGCAAGGCGCAGGAGTCGATCTCCAACGCCGACGACGGGGCGCCGCTGGGGCGCGAGCTGGAGATCGCCCACGTGCTGCGCGAGCTGAAGCGGGCCCGGGTGCGCAACGTGCTGTGGGTGACCGCCGACGTGCACTACTGCGCGGCGCACCACTACGACCCCTCGCGCGCCGCGTTCACCGACTTCGACCCGTTCTGGGAGCTGGTCGCCGGGCCGATCTCGGCCGGTGGCTTCGGTCCTAACGAGCTGGACGGGACGTTCGGGCCGGAGGCGGTGTTCGTCAAGCACGGCACGACCAACCAGTCACCGCGCGCCGGCACCGCGCACTTCTTCGGCCACGTCGACATCGCCGACGACGGGCTGCTCACCGCGTCGCTTCGCGACATCAACGGGAGCGTGCTGTGGCGGCGGGAGCTGCAGCCGAGCTGAGCTCTGAGTGGTCACTCGTTGCCGGTGTCGGCGCGGCTGCACCCGCCACGAGTGACCACTCAGCCGGGGCCAGTGGTTCGATGAGCCATGAGCCAGATCGAGGAACGACCCCACCTGTCCGGCTGGATCGGCACGGTGCTCAGCGCGTCCGACGCCCGGCAGCTGGCGTACTTCTATCGCGACCTGCTCGGCTGGCCGCTCGCGAGCGACGAGCCCGACTGGTGCACGATGCAGATCCCCGGCGCGCGGGCGAACCTGGCGTTCTCCAGCGAGGAGAACTACGCCCCGCCGGTGTGGCCGAACGGACCGGGGGAGGCGCACATGCAGCTGCACCTCGACATCGGCGTGCGTGACCTCGACGCCGCCGTCGCCGACGCGCAGCGTCTCGGCGCCCGGTTCGCCGACTTCCAGCCGCAGGACGACGTGCGGGTGCTGCTCGACCCAGCCGGCCACCCGTTCTGCCTGTACGTCGACACGGACTGACGCGTGCCCGACCAGCTCGAGGTCGGCTACGCGAGTCGCCGCAGGTCGGCGCGGCAGCGGCGCTCCAGCGTGGCGAGCTCGGCGAGGCTGTCGTCGATGTCCTGCCGCCGCCGCTCCAGCTCGGCGCGCCGGTCGGCGACCTGCTCCAGCAGGTAGCGCAGCTGTCCCTCCTCGCCGGGCTGCTCGTCGTACATGTCGATGATCCGGCGGATCTCCTCCAGGTCGAACCCGATGCGCTTCCCGCGCAGGATCAGCTCCAGCCGGGTGCGGTCGCGGCGGTGGAAAACCCTTGTGGTTCCTCGGCGTTCGGGGCTGAGCAGGCCGATCTGCTCGTAGTGGCGCAGGGTGCGGTGCGTGACGTCGAACTCGTCCGCCAGCTCGGCGATGCTCCACGTGCGCGGCGGTGCCCCGGCTCGACTTGTCATGGCCGGGAGCATGCTTTACGTTGACGTCAACGTCAAGTGACCCGCATCACGCGACCCGAACGATCGAGAGGCCGACAACGGTGTTCGAGCTGACCAAGGACCACGAGGAGTTCCGCGGCGTCGTGCGCGACTTCGCCGAGCGCGAGATCGCCCCGCACATCGAGCAGTGGGACCGCGACCACCACTTCCCCTCCCACCTCGTGCCGCAGATGGGCGAGCTGGGGCTGTTCGGTCTGGTCGTCCCCGAGGAGTTCGGCGGGGCCGGGCTCGACGAGGGCGGTTTCACCTACCTGTGCCTCGCGATCGAGGAGCTCGGTCGGGTCGACCAGTCGGTCGGCATCACGCTCTCGGCCGGGGTGGGGCTCGGGATCAACCCGATCCTGACGTACGGCACCGACGAGCAGAAGCAGCGCTTCCTCCCGGACCTGGTGGCCGGTCGCACGCTCGCGGGCTTCGGGCTCACCGAGCCCGAGGCGGGCTCCGACGCCGGCGCGACCAAGACTCGCGCGACGCTCGCCGACGGCCAGTGGACGATCAACGGCGCGAAGGCGTTCATCACCAACTCCGGCACCGACCGTACGTCCGTGGTCACCGTCACCGCGCGCACCGGCGAGCACGCCGACGGCAAGCCCGAGATCAGCGCCATCATGATTCCTTCTGGCACAACGGGATTCACGGTCGAGCCGCCCTACCGCAAGCTCGGCTGGCACTCCTCCGACACGCACGGGCTGACGTTCGAGAGCTGCGTCGTGCCCGAGGAGAACCTGCTGGGCGAGCGCGGCGCCGGGTTCAAGCAGTTCCTCAAGACGCTCGACGACGGCCGCATCGCGATCAGCGCGCTGTCCGTCGGGCTCGCGCAGGCCTGCCTCGAGGCCGCGAGCGACTACGCCAAGACGCGGCAGGCGTTCGGCCGGCCGATCGGGGTCAACCAGGGCGTCTCGTTCCAGGTGTCCGACCTCGCGGTCATGGTCGAGGCGGCGCGGCTGCTGACCTACAAGGCGGCCTGGCTCAAGGACGAGCACGACGCCGGCCGCCGCTCCGTCGCCGAGGTCAAGCAGGCCGCGGCCATCGCGAAGCTCTACTCGACCGAGGCCGCCGTCACCGCCACGCGCATCGCGACGCAGATCTTCGGCGGCAACGGCTTCATGGAGGAGTACCCCGTCGCCCGGTTCTATCGCGACGCGAAGATCCTGGAGATCGGTGAGGGCACCTCGGAGGTGCAGCGCATGGTGATCGCGCGCGGCTTGGGGCTGCCGGCATGAGCGGCGAGGAGCGCGCAGTGCAGGTTGCGGGCGACGAAGGAGCACGCGGCCGGAACGAAGCGCGACCGAGCGCGACAGAGGGCATGAGCGGCGAGGCGAGAGAGGAAAGTCGGTCGAGTAGCGGCGAGGCGCTAGCCGAGCCGCGTATCGAGACCCCCGGCGGCGACCCCCGCGTCGCCGACGTACGCGAGCGGCTGGCGGGTGCGTACGCCGCCTCGGCCGCGCCGAGCGAGAAGGCCAAGGCCAAGCTCGACAGCCAGAACAAGCTGTTCGTGCGCGACCGCATCGCGCTGCTGTTCGACGAGGGCAGCTTCGTGGAGGACGGGCGCTACGCCAACGCCACCGCCGAGGGGCTGCCGGCCGACGGGGTGGTGACCGGGCGCGGCACCGTCGACGGGCGCGCGGCGATCGTTATCGCGAACGACCCGTCGGTGAAGGCGGGGTCGTGGGGCTCGCGCACCGTCGAGAAGATCGTGCGCGCGACCGAGATGGCGCTGCGCGAGGAGCTGCCGGTCTTCTGGTTCGTCGACTCCGCCGGCGCGCGGATCACCGACCAGGTCGAGATGTTCCCGGGCCGCCGCGGCGCCGGGCGGATCTTCCACAACCAGGTCGCGCTGTCGGGCAAGGTGCCCCAGATCTGTTGTCTCTTCGGCCCGTCGGCGGCGGGCGGGGCGTACATCCCGAGCTTCACCGACCTGATCATCATGGTCGAGGGCAATGCGTCGATGTACCTCGGCAGCCCGCGCATGGCCGAGATGGTCGTCGGCGAGAAGGTCACGCTGGAGGAGATGGGCGGGGCGCGGATGCACTGCACCGTCAGCGGCGTCGGCGACCTGCTCGCCGAGGACGACACCGAGGCGATCGAGCTCGCGAAGCTGTTCTTCTCCTACCTGCCGGGCACGTGGCACGACGAGACCCCGACGTACGTCCCCGAGGAGCCGGCCGCGCCGCTCACCTCCGCGACCGTGCCGGAGAAGGAGTCGCAGCCGTTCGACGTGCACGACGTGATCGACGGACTGGTCGACGACGACAGCTTTTTCGAGATCAAGCCGCTGTTCGCCGCCGAGCTCGTCGTGGGCTTCGGGCGCATGGAGGGGCGCACGGTCGGCATCGTCGCGAACAACTCGATGGTCAAGGGCGGGGTGCTGTTCACCGACAGCGCCGACAAGGCCGCGCGGTTCATCTGGATGTGCGACGCCTACTCCGTCCCGATCCTCTACCTGGCGGACGTGCCGGGCTTCATGATCGGGTCCGAGGTCGAGCGCGGCGGGATCATCCGGCACGGCGCGAAGATGGTGTCGGCCGTGTCCGAGGCGACGGTGCCGCAGTTCTGCATCGTGCTCCGAAAGGCTTACGGCGCAGGCCTTTACGCGATGGGCGGCCCGGGTTTCGGCCCGGACGCGACGCTCGCGCTGCCGACCGCGCGCATCGCGGTGATGGGGCCCGAGGCCGCCGTCAACGCGGTCTACGCCAACAAGATCGCGGCGATCGAGGACGAGGCCGAGCGCGAGGCGTTCGTGCAGCGGATGCGCGAGGAGTACCTCGAGGACGTCGACCTGGAGCGGCTGGCCGCGGACCTGGTCGTGGACGGGATCATCGAGGCCGACGAGCTGCGCGGGGAGCTGCTGCACCGGTTGCGCTACGCCGCCCGCCGCGACCGCTTGTTCTCCACCCGCCGCAGGTCGATCCCGCCGGTGTGATCTGGTCTGTCGCGTCTCCGAACCTGCGTCGGCGCGGTTGAGTGGTCACTTCTTGCTGGTTGCAGCCCAGTCGCACCCGCAACAAGTGACCACTCGCGACTCTGACTGCCCCCTCCAGGGGCCGGGCGACGCAGCGCCGACCGCTCAGGCCAGCAACCGCTCCAGCCGAGCGCGCAGCTCGAGCTGCCGACGGCGTACGTCGTCGTCGGTGATCACCACGACGCGCAGCCCCTCGTCCTCGAGCAGGGCCGCCCGCGCGAGGTCCTGCTTCCAGGTCGGACCGTGCACGGCGCCGTAGTACTCCGCCACCACGCCCTGCTCGCGCCAGAGGAAGTCGACGGTGGCGAGCCAGCCGGCCTCGTTGCTCACGTGCGCGTTGAGCTCCGGCTCCGGCAGTCCCCACTCGGCGAACAGCAGGCGCAGCAGCGTCTCGCGCGGTGAGCCGCTGCCGGGGCGCACGAGGCGCAGGGCCGAGCGCAGTGCCGTACGCCCGCGCTGGCCGGGGTGCTCGGCGACGGCTTGCTCGAGCGCCGGCACGTCCCAGCCCTCGCGGTTGAGGATCACGTCGCCCGCCTGGACGAGCTCGGTCACGCTGAGCTGGGTGGCGAGGTCGCACCAGGTGGCGCCGAGGGAGGTGCGGCGCAGCGTCCGCCACACCTCGAGGTCGCGGTCGCCGCGGTGGGCCACCACGCCCTGACGCCGGGGCCGGGGCGCACCCGCGGGCACGGTGACGTGCAGGGCGGCATAGCTCTGCAGCGCCAGCGGCAGGGGGAGCAACCACAGCAGGGCGGCGGTGCTGTGGCTGAAGCCGGCCGAGCTCGGGAGCACGGTCTGCAGGGCGAGGAGGCGGCACAGCTCGTCGTCGCTCGGGCTCATCCGCACGCCGCGGAACGGCGCCTGCAGGTCCCGCGCGCGCAGTCGGCCCGGCGGCACGCCGAGCGAGCGGGCCTCGGCGACCGCGAACTGCGGCCCGAGCTGGCGGGGGAGAGACCTGCGCTGCACCTTGCCGATCCTGGCGAAGATCGCGGGACGGCTCGGAAAGTTATCCACAGCCCCGTCGAGTGGTCACTTCGTGCTGGTCTCCACGCTCGCGAACCCACGACAAGTGACCACTCGGCGAGGGCGTACGTCGGTCTCGGGGTCGGGCGGGCCCGCCCCGCCCGGCAATCCACCGCCTCCGAAACCTACGTAGGGGTAACCGCCTGTGCTACGCATGACGGATCGTTTCCGCCACGGAAAGGTCCCCCATGACCCCCACCACGCCCCGCACCACCCGCACCCTCCTCGCCACCGGTGCGATCGCCCTGCTCGCGGTCGCCTCCGCCCCCGGCGCGCAGGCCGCGACCAACGACCCGCTCTACCCCAAGCTGTGGGGTCTGCAGATGACGGGCGCCGAGCAGGTATGGCCGACGACCACCGGTGAGGGGGTCACCGTCGCGGTCGTCGACACGGGCGTCGACTTCAGCCAGCCCGACCTGCAGGGGCGCCTGCTGCAGGGTGCGACGTTCGCCGGCTGCCCGGAGGGCCAGAAGCCGTGCGGCAACGGCGACTGGAAGGGCGTCGACGGCGTCGGGCAGGACCCCGACGTGCACGGCACCCACGTCTCCGGCACCGTCGCGGCCGTGCGCGACAACGGCATCGGGGTCGCGGGGGTCGCACCCGACGCGCGCATCCTGCCGGTGAAGGTGCTCGAGGACGGCAGCGGCACCAACGCCGACGTCGCCTCCGGCATCCGCTGGGCGGCCGACCGCGGCGCCAAGGTCATCAACCTCTCGCTCGGCGGTCTCCCCGGCACCCAGCTGCTCTCGCTCGTGGATCCTTCTGTGACACAAGCGATCTCGTACGCCCGTGACAAGGGCGCGTTGACCGTCGCCGCCGCCGGCAACACCTCGACGGTGCTCTGCAACGACCCGGCGTTCTCCAGCGAGGCGATCTGCGTGGGTGCGGTCGACCGCAACAAGAACAAGGCGTACTACTCCGAGCTGCCGGTCAAGCTCGACCTCAACTCGATGGCCGCTCCGGGGGGCGCGGGCACGGGTGGCGACAACGACATCTGGTCGACGGTCCCGCGCGGGACGGGCACCGACGGGGGCGACTACGCGCCGTTCGCCGGCACCTCGATGGCCACCCCGCACGTGGCTGGCGTCGCCGCGCTGCTGTTCGGCCAGGGGCGCAGCGTCGACAACGTGCAGGCGTCGCTGCTCAGCACGGCGGTCGACCCGCTGCTCGGCACGCGCGGCGGCTACAACCCGCTCTACGGCCGCGGCATCGTCGACGCCGTCGCCGCGGCGAACGCCCCGCGCTGACCGCACCCCCCTCTCCCGCATGCGCGGGGGAGGGGGCTACCCCCGCAGGTCGCGCCAGGCCACGCCCACGTCGGCGAGCAGCTCCCGCAGCAGCGGCAGGCTCAGCCCGACGACGTTGTGGTGGTCGCCCTCGATGCCCCGGACGTACGCCCCGCCGAGTCCGTCGATCGTGAACGCGCCGGCGACGCGCAGCGGCTCGCCGGTGCCGACGTACGCCTCGATCTCGGCGTCGTCGAGATCGGCGAAGTGCACGGTGGTCGAGGCGACCGCGCCGATGGTCGCGCCGGTGCCGTCGTCGCGGTCGTCGATCAGCCAGTGCCCGGTGTGCAGCACCCCGGACCGCCCGCGCATCCGCTGCCACCGCGCGATCGCCTCGGCCGCGTCGGCGGGCTTGCCGTGCACCTCGTCGTCGAGCTCGAGCACGGAGTCGCAGCCGAGGACCAGCCCGGGGTGTACGTCCTCCTCACCGAGCGTCGCGGCCACCGCCTCGCACTTGGCGCGCGCGAGCAGCAGCGCCACGTCCTCGGCCCCGAGGTCGCCGAACTCGTGCTCCGCGCGCTCGACCAGCGCCGGCTCGTCGACGTCGGAGACCACCACGGTCGGCTCGACCCCGGCGGCGCGCAGGGTGGTGAGTCGGGCGGGGGAGGCCGAGGCCAGCACGAGCGGGAGCGCCATGGCCGGAGGCTATCCGCTCCGTGACTGTGCAGGACACGCGGTTGCGAACGCGACGCCTACCGCGTGTCCTGCACAGTCACGGCGGGCCACGCCTCACCCGGCTCGAACGAGCGGCTGACCGGGTGGCCGGTGGCCTCGTGGTGCTTGGTCGCGTGCTTGCCGACGGAGGAGTCGCAGCAGCCGACGTTGCCGCAGGTGAGGCACAGCCGCAGCTGCACCGGGTCGAGGCCCTCGCGCAGGCACTCGGGGCAGGTGTCCTCGTGGGTCAGCGGGTCGATGGTGGAGGGCGCCTCCTGCAGGTCGACGCACCCGCCGCGGCGGTTCTCCGGGGTGAGCAGGATGCGCTCGCGGGCCTCGGCGTCGCGGGTCTCGATCGCGCTGATCATCGACTCCTCCACGTCGATCGACTGCATGACCTCGCCGAGCACCTCGTGGTCCATGACGCCCTTGTCACGCCACTTCAGCACCTTGGCGCGCTCGGCGTCGAGCATGTCGAGCCGCAGCCGCCGGTAGGCCGCGGTCGGGCTCTCGGCCCCCTCGGCGCTGGAGCGTCCGAGCCGCTCCCAGGCGAGGTTGGCGCGCCGCTCGGAGGTGGCGCGCAGCGACATCAGCACCCGCTCGTCGACCTGGTCGGTCGACTGCTGGACCTCCTCCTTCAGCCGGTGCAGCCCGGCGCCCACCGCGGCCTGCAGCAGCTGGGCCTGCTGCAGGGCGTCCTCGCGCGGGTCGGGCGCGTGCAGCCCGCAGCGGCGCGCGACCCAGCCGAGCGTGAACCCCTGGATCACCAGCGTGCCGATGGTGACGACGAGCGCGACGAAGATCAGCACGTCGCGCTGCGGCACCTCCTCGGCGGTGATGGTGAACGCCGCCGCGAGCGTCACCACGCCGCGCATGCCGGCCCAGCTGGCGACCAGCGACTCGCGCAGGCGCAGCCCGCTGCTGATGCCGGGGCGCGAGCGCGCGAGCAGGGCGAACCCCACGATCCAGACCGGCCGCAGCAGTATCACCGTCGCGAGCACGGCGAGCGCGGCGACGAACACCTGGCCGTAGCTCAGGCCGCTCTCGTCGACGTGGTCGAAGATCGCCGCGGCCTGCAGCCCGATGAGCAGGAACACCAGGTTCTCCAGCACGAACTGCACGCTGGCCCAGTTGGCGCGCTCGGCGACGCGCGACTGCGCGGTCTGCAGGTAGGGCGCCTTGTGCGCGAGCAGCACCCCGCACACCACCGCGGCGATGACGCCGGAGGCGTGGATCTCCTCCGCGGGCAGGTACGCCAGCCACGGCGACATGAACGACAGCACCACGCTCGTGGTCGTGTCCTTGATGTGGCGACGCACGCGCGCGATCAGGAAGAACGCGACCAGCCCCACCAGCGCGCCACCGACCGAGGCGCGCAGGAAGTCCAGCCCGGCGCTCCACACCGACACCGCGCTGGCGGTCGCGGCGAGCGCGGTGCGCAGCGTCACCAGCGCGGTCGCGTCGTTGAACAGCGACTCGCCCTCGAGGATCGACACGATGCGCCGCGGCAGCCCGATGCGCCGGGCCACCGCCGTCGCCGCGACCGCGTCGGGCGGCGCCACGACCGCCCCGAGCGCGACCGCGGCCGCGAAGTCGATCGGCAGCAGCCACCACGCCACCAGCGCCACGCCGAACGTCGTGAACAGCACCAGCCCGACCGACAGCCGCAGGATCTGCACCTTGTCGCGCCGCAGGTCGATGAGCGAGGTCTGGCTCGCGGCGGCGAACAGCAGCGGCGGCAGGAAGCCCAGCAGCACCAGCTCGGCGTCGACCTCGACCACCGGCATGCCCGGCACGAACGAGGCGATCGCGCCGATCCCGGTGAGCAGCAGCGGCGCCGACAGCCCCACCTTGCGGGCCACGGCCGACACCGCGACCACGGCGGCGACGAGCAGCAGGAGGGGCAGGGCGACCGACATGCCCGGAATCTAACCCGGCGTCACAGCCGCGCGATGACCTCGTCCAGCATCGCCTCGGTGAGCCGGCCGGTGAAGGTGTTCTGCTGGCTCACGTGATAGCTGCCGAGCAGTCGTACGTCCGCGCCGGCGGCCGTCGTCAGCGTCGCCTCGACGCCGTGCCCGAACCTCGGCTTGGGCCGCGGCACGGTCCAGCCGAGCCGTCGGGCCGCCCCGAGCGCGGCGTCCCAGCCGATCGAGCCGAGCGCCAGCATCGAGCGCAGCCGCGGCTCGGCCAGCTGCAGGTCGCGGTCCAGCCACGGCGCGCAGGTGGCCTTCTCGTCCGTCGACGGCTTGTTGTCCGGGGGAGCGCAGCGCACCGCCGCCGCGATGCGGATCCCGTCGAGCCGCAGACCGTCCCCGGCCGCCCACGACTCCGGCTGGTTGGCGTACCCCGCCCGGTGCAGCGCGGCGTACAGCCAGTCGCCCGACCGGTCGCCGGTGAACAGCCGGCCGGTGCGGTTGGTGCCGTTGGCCGCCGGCGCGAGCCCCACGATCAGCACCTCGGCCTCGGGGTCGCCGAAGCCCGGACCCGGTCGGCCCCAGTACGGCTGGTCGGCGAACGAGGCCCGCCGCCCGCTCGTCGCGACCCGCTCGCGCCACTCGACCAGCCGCGGGCAGGCCCGGCACACCGAGATGCGGGCGTTCAGCACCTCCAGCGAGCGGGCCGAGCCCGCGAGCCGGGTGACGTCGTCGGCGTCACGGGCGACGGGCGTGCGGGCCGTCGCGGGGTCGCCGGGCCAGCCCCGGCCGGGCGGCACGGGAGAGGCGAACAGCTCGCCGGTGACCGGGTGCGGCTCGCGCCGCGGGCTCATGCCGATGGCGCGAGCACCGCCTCGCGCAGCGTGTCGAGACCGACGCCACCGATGTCGAGCGCCCGACGGTGAAAAGCCTTGAGGTCGAAGGAGTTTCCCTCGCGCTGCTTGACCTCGTCGCGCAGCTGCAACCACAGCCGCTCGCCGATCTTGTACGACGGTGCCTGGCCCGGCCACCCGAGGTAGCGGTCGAGCTCGAACCGCAGGAAGCCCTCGTTCATGTCGCAGTGCGCGCCGAGGAACTCCCAGGCCTTGTCGTAGGTCCACTCGCCGCCGCCGACCTCGTCGGGCGCCTCGAAGCCGCAGTGGAACCCGATGTCGAGCACCACCCGCGCGGCGCGCAGCGACTGGCCGTCGAGCATGCCCATCCGGTTGCCGGGGTCGTCGAGATATCCCAGCTCGTCCATCAGCCGCTCGGCGTAGAGCGCCCAGCCCTCGCCGTGGCCGGAGGTCCAGGCGTCCATCCGGCGCCAGGAGTTGAGCAGCTCGGAGCGGTACATCGTCTGGGCGACCTGCAGGTGATGCCCCGGCACGCCCTCGTGGTAGACGGTCGTGAGCTCGCGCCAGGTGCCGAACTCGGTCACGCCCTTGGGCACCGACCACCACATCCGGCCCGGGCGGGAGAAGTCCTCGCTGGGGCCGGTGTAGTAGATCCCGCCGGTCTGCGTCGGCGCGATCATGCACTCGATCGTGCGCACCGGGTCGGGGACGTCGAAGTGGGTGCCGGCCAGCTCGCTGATCGCCTCGTCGGCCTTGGCCTGCATCCACTCCCGCAGCGCGTCGGTGCCCTGCAGCTGATAGGCCGGGTCGGCGTCCAGCGCCGCCAGCGCCTCCTTGACGCTCGCGCCCGGCTTGACCCGCTCGGCGGTCTCGGCCATCTCGGCGCCGATGCGGGCCAGCTCCTCCTGGCCCCAGGCGTACGTCTCCTCCAGGTCGACGCTCGCGCCGAGGAAGGTGCGGGAGTACAGCGGGTAGATCTCCCGGCCGCACCCGTCGGCCTCCGGGGCGTGCGGCAGCACGTCCGCGCGCAGCCGCTCGCCGGCCTTGGCGTACGCCTGCGCGGCCTCGCGCACCGCCTCGGCCAGGTCCTCGCGCACGTCGTCGGACAGCTCGTCGTCGCCGGCCCGGGCGTCGCGCACGAGCGTGGCGAAGTATCCGTCGTCGGCGGTGTGGTCCGTGGTCTGCTGGATGCACGCCTCGACCTGCCGGCGCGCGGCCACCCGGCCCTCGCCGCGGGCCTGCTCGAGCGACTCGAACCACTGGTCCAGCGCCGCCGGCATCGCGCGCAGCCGCGCGGCCACCGTCGACCACTGCTCGGAGGTGCCGGTCGGCATCAGGTCGAGCACGTCGCGCATCTCCTGCAGCGGCGAGGCGATGTTGTTGAGCGCCATCGCGTCGAGCCCGGCCTCGTGGAACTCCTGGGCCAGCCCCAGCCGCTCGGTCATCGCCGACACCGTCACCCGGTCGACCTCGTCCTCGGGCTCGGCCGCACCCAGCTCGCGCAGCGTGCGCTCGCGCAGCTCCGCGTGCTCGGCGAGGCCGGCGGGGGAGAAGTCGTCGAGCTCGCCGTCGTGCCCCGGCACTCCGAGGTAGGTCGCCATGATGGGGCTGAGGGCCAGGCTCTCGTCGTGGTACTTCTCGGCGATCGCGTCGACGGCGGTCGGCTTGCGCGTGGGGGTCTGGTTCACGCTCCGACAATAGGCACGCGAGCGGGGCGCGGCCATCGGGTTGCGGGTGCTCGCGGCGGCGGCACCGCGCCGGCGAACAGGCGTCTCTCCGGGCGCGCGAGCCCCACCCATACCCTTGGTGACGTGAGCCACAGCCACCCCGAGCGCCCAGCGACCGACGGGCCCCTGCTCGAGACCAGGCTGCGCGGGTCGCGCTGGGCGCGGCCGGAGGTGCACGGCACGATCGGGTCCACCAACGCCGAGGCCATGACCGACCCCGTCCCGGGGCGCGTGGTCGTCGCCGACCACCAGTCCGCCGGGCGCGGCCGGATGACCCGCACCTGGAGCGCGCCGCCCGGCTCGGCGCTCGCGGTCAGCGCGGTGCTGCCGCTGCCCGCCGACCCCCGCCGCTGGGGCTGGGTGCCGTTGCTGGTCGGCCTCGCCGCCCACCGCGCGCTCGGCGCGACCGGCGCCCGGGTCGGGCTGAAGTGGCCCAACGACGTGCTCGCCCGCCCCTCCGACGACCGGCCGTGGGGCAAGGTCGCCGGCATCCTGTGCGCGACCACCACCCACGCCGACGCCCCTGTCGTGGTCGCCGGCGTCGGCACCAACGTCGACCTCACCGCCGACGAGCTGCCGGTGCCCACCGCGACCTCGCTGCGGCTGGCCGGCGGCGGCAGTCCCGACCGCGCCGAGCTGGCCGCGGCGCTGCTCACCGAGCTCGCGGTCGCCGAGCGCGCCTGGACCGCGGGCGGGGCCGAGCTGATCGCCGCACAGGACGCCTACCGCGCCGCCTGCGTCACCCTCGGCTCGACCGTGCGCGTCGAGCGTGACGCCGGCGACATCGTCGGCGACGCGGTGGACATCGACGGCGAGGGCCGCATCGTGGTCGACACCGGCGGGCGGCGCCACGCGCTCGCGGTCGGCGACGTGGTGCACGTGCGCCCGCAGGGAGCCGCATGAGCGACCAGGAACCACGCCCCGACTGGGACCGCGCAGAGTTCGTCGACTCCATCGAGGCACGGATCATGGGCGGGGGTCGCGAGTTCACCCGCACCGACGTCGCCGCCGAGGTCGGCGTCACCCAGGAGGCGGCCGAGAACCTTTGGCGTTCCTTGGGATTCGCGAGCGCGCGCGACGACGACCGGGTCTTCACCGCAGCCGACGTCGAGGCGCTGCGCGACGTCGTCGAGAGCGTGCAGAACGGCCTGCTGCCCGGCCCGACCGCGCGCGGGCTGGCGCGGGCGTACGGCCGCAGCACCGACCGCCTCGCGATGTGGCAGACCCAGCTGCTCAGCGACTTCGTGGCCGGCGAGCAGATCGGGCTCGACAGCGACGTCGCCCGCCGCACCGCCGAGCTGACCGCCGACCTGATGGACCGGCTGGAGCCGTTGCTGGTCTACGTCTGGCGGCGCAACGTGTCGCTGGCCATCTCGCGCCTGGTCGCCGACAGCGAGCCAGAGAGCCACGTCGGCGTGCGCCGCACGGTCGGGTTCGCCGACCTGGTGAGCTTCACCCAGCTCGTACGCCATCTCAGCGAGCGCGACCTGGCTCGCCTGGTCTCGCGCTTCGAGGCGCTCGCCTCCGACGTGGTGAGCAGCCACGGCGGGGCGGTGGTCAAGACGGTGGGCGACGAGATCCTGTTCACCCACCAGGAGATCGTGCCGGCCGCCGACATCGCCCTCGACCTGGTCGACGCGGTCACCAGCGACGACCTGATCCCGCACCTGCGCGTCGGGCTGTCGCAGGGCCGGGTGCTGGCCCGCCAGGGCGACGTCTACGGCGACACGGTCAACCGCGCGGCGCGGCTCACCGCCGCGGCCCGGCCGAGCACCGTGCTCGTCGACCACGACGTCGCGTGGGGCCTGGCCACCTCGCCGCGGTTCGTCACCGACGAGCTCGACCCCATCGAGCTGCCCGGCCTCGGCACGCTGCGGCCGTGGAGCCTGCGCCGCGCCCCCCTCGAGCTCGAGGGCGACGACGAGCTGGTCTTCGCCCCGCTCGACCCGCACCAGTTCGACCCCGCGCCGCCCGAGGGCACCCCGCACGGTGCCTCGCCGGCGCCGGACCCCGCACCCAGCGACCGCACCGACCAGGAGGAGTCCCCATGACCGAGCAGCTGGTCCGCGTCGAGCGGCACGGCGACGGCGGCCACGTCGCCGAGCTGGTGCTCGACCGGCCGTCGGCGATGAACGCCGTGTCGACCGCGATGGCCGAGGCGATCGCGGCCGCCACCGGTGAGCTGGGCTCGGACCCGCAGGTGCGCTGCGTGGTGCTCACCTCCTCCCACGACCGGGCGTTCTGCGTCGGCGCCGACCTCAAGGAGCGCAACGCCCTGTCCGACGCCGAGATGGTGCGCCAGCGGCCGGTGTCGCGGTCGGCGTACGGCGGGGTGCTGGCCCTGCCGGTGCCGGCGATCGCCGCGGTCGACGGGTTCGCCCTCGGTGGCGGCTTCGAGCTGGCGCTGTCCTGCGACGTCATCGTCGCCGGCGAGGAGGCGCTGGTCGGGCTGCCCGAGGTGTCGGTCGGGGTGATCCCCGGCGGCGGCGGCACCCAGCTGCTCGGCCGTCGCGTCGGCTGGTCGCGCGCCGCGCGGATGATCTTCTCCGCGGCCAAGCTCAAGGCGCCCGAGGCGTACGCCCTCGGCGCCGTGGACCAGGTCGTGCCGGCCGGGTCCGCCCGCGAGACCGCCCTGGAGCTGGCCGGCGCGATCGCGGCGAACTCACCGGTCGGGCTGCGCAACGCCAAGAAGGCGATGCGGCTCGGGCTCGACGTCGACCTGCAGACCGGGCTCGAGGTCGAGGACGCCTGCTGGCGCGCGACCGCGTTCTCCGGCGACCGCGCCGAGGGCGTGCTGGCGTTCAACGAGAAGCGCGCACCGCGCTGGCCGGGCCAGTGACGCCGCCCTCGTCCCGACCCGGTCTGAAGCAGGAGCATCCGATGGCGCCGAACCCTACGATCACTCCGATGACGCGAGTCCTGCTCGCGGAGGACGACCCCGCGATCTCCGAACCCCTCGCGCGCGCCCTGCGCCGCGAGGGATACGACGTCGACGTCTGTCCCGACGGCGAGGCCGCGCTGGCCGCCGCGAAGGAGAACCCCGACCTGGTGCTGCTCGACCTCGGGCTGCCGACCATCGACGGCCTCGAGGTCTGCCGCCGGCTGCGCGCCGAGGGGCGCACCGTGCCCGTGCTGATCCTCACCGCCCGTGCCGAGGAGGTCGACACCGTCGTGGGTCTCGACGCCGGCGCGGACGACTACGTCACGAAGCCGTTCCGGCTCGCCGAGCTGCTCGCCCGGGTGCGCGCGCTGCTGCGCCGCTCGCCGCTGGAGCTCGCCGGCGAGCACCCGGCCGTGCGCATCGACGCCGACGCCCGGCGCGCGTTCTTCGGCGACGAGGAGCTGCAGCTGACGGCCAAGGAGTTCGACCTGCTGCGGGTGCTGGTGCGCGAGCAGGGCAAGGTCGTCTCGCGCGAGCAGCTGATGCGCGAGGTCTGGGACACCGCCTGGTACGGCTCGACCAAGACCCTCGACATGCACGTGTCGGTGCTGCGCCGCAAGCTCGGTGACGACGCGTCCGCGCCGCGGTTCATCACCACGGTCCGCGGGGTCGGCTTCCGGTTCGACCCCGAGGCGGGCGGCTAGTGCGCCTGGCCGGACCGGGACCGCGCTGATGCCGCTGCGCGACCGGCTGCTGCGCTCGACGCTCACCACGGTCGCGGTCGTGGTCGCGGTGATCGTGCTGCCGTCCGCGGCGTTCGGGGCGTGGCACGTGCTGATCGACGCCCGCGCCGGCGGCGGCCCGGGCGTGGTGGCGCTCGGCGGCGGGCTCGTGATCGCGCTCGGCCTGCTGGGCGGCGGCGTCGGGGCCTGGCTCGCCCGGCGCGACGCCGAGCGGCTGGCCCGCCCGATGGCGGCGCTCGCCGGCCAGGCCGAGGCGCTGGGGCGACGGCCCGGCGCGTCCCCGGTCACCAGCGGCGTCGCCGAGATCGACTCCGTCTCGGAGGTGCTGCGGCAACGGGCGGTCGAGCTCACCCAGCGGCTCGCGCACGAGCGGCAGTTCGCCTCCGACGCCTCCCACCAGCTGCGCACCCCGCTCACCGCGCTGCTCATCCGGCTCGAGGAGATCTCGATGCTCGACGACCCGGTCGAGATGCGCGCCGAGGCCACGAGCTGCATCGAGCAGGTCGAGCGCCTGACCAGGGTGGTCGACGACCTGCTCCGGCGCACGCCCGCCGGCGCCGGGGGGAACACGGACGAGACCTCGCTGGACTCGGTGCTCGCGGCGCTGCAGCGGGAGTGGCAGCCGGCGTTCTCGCGGGCGCGGCGCAGCATCAAGATCGCGGGGGAGCGGGGGCTGCGGCTGCGGGTGCGCCGCGACGACCTGGCCCAGATCATCTCCACGCTGCTGGAGAACACCCTCGAGCACGGCAGCGGGCTGGTCGAGGTCGAGGCCCGGCGCACCGGCCCGTCGGTGGTGCTGGAGATGACCGACGAGGGCGCCGGCATCGACCCCGGCATCGCGCCGCACGTCTTCGAGCGCCGGGTCACGACCGGCGGCACGGGGCTCGGGCTGGCGCTGGCGCGCGACCTGGCGCAGTCCAACGGCGGGCGGCTGGAGCTGCTCGAGGCTCAGCCGGCGCGGTTCGCGCTGTTCCTCTCGGCGGCCGACGGGGAGGCCGAGGGCTCGCTGCCGGCGTGAGGGTGCTGCGGCTCGCCGCCGAACGGCGTCTCGTCGCCCGGGTCGCCGGGGTGCTCGTTGGCGAACACCAGCTGGCGGTAGGCCCAGAAGCGGAACAGCGTGCCGAGGCCGATGCCGAGCAGCGCGTTGACGTTGACCGCGAGCGGGGAGTCCATGCCCAGGGCGTAGTGGGTGAACGCCAGCCAGACCGCGCCGATCGCGAGGGCGATGGCGTTGACCAGGAAGAACAGCGTCACCTCGTGGGCGACCGGCCGGTTGTGCCGGTGCCGGAAGGTCCACCAGCGGTTGCCGACCCACGCGAAGACGGTCGCGACCGCGCCGCTGACGATCTTGGCGGTGGTGACCTTGTCCTCGAGGGGACCGTTGACCAGCAGGTTGAACCCGCCGAAGTCGATGAGGAAGCAGACGGCACCGACGATGCCGAACTTGGCGACCTCGCGCCACAGCACGTTCATCGTGCCGCGCAGGCGTTCGAGCACGCCGTTCCCTCCCTCGGTCGGTGCCACGTGGACAGGGTGACTCTACGTGCCGCGGCCGCGCACTCGTAGGGTGTGCCCCGTGACTGGCACCTCGCAACCCCGTCGGGCGCCCGGCGGATTCCCGGTCGTGGGCATCATCGGCGGGGGCCAGCTGGCCCGTATGGCGCAGCCTCCGGCCATCAATCTGGGCATCACGCTGTCGGTGCTGGCCGAGGCCGACGACGCCAGCGCCGCCCAGGTCGTGCCCTCCTCGCCGGTCGGCGAGCACACCGACACCGAGCGCGTGCGCGAGTTCGCCCGGGGCGTCGACGTCGTCACCTTCGACCACGAGCACGTGCCGGCCGAGGTGCTCGCCGCGCTGGAGTCCGACGGCGTCGTGCTGCACCCGTCGCCGGCCGCGCTCGCCCACGCGCAGGACAAGCTCCGCATGCGGCGCCGGCTCACCGACCTCGGCATCCCGTGCCCGGCCTGGGCCGCCGTGCACGACGCGGCCGAGCTCGAGGCGTTCGCGGCAGAGCACGGCTGGCCGGTCGTGCTGAAGACGCCGCGCGGCGGGTACGACGGCAAGGGCGTGCGCCTCGTCCGCTCGGCCGACGAGGCGGCCGACTGGCTCGGGCGTGCCGACGCCGACGGGCTGCTGGCCGAGGAGGCCGTCGACTTCCGCCGCGAGCTCGCCGTGCTGCTGGCGCGCAGCCCGTCGGGGCAGGCGGCCGTCTGGCCCGTCGTCGAGACCGTGCAGACCGAGGGCATCTGCACCGAGGTGCTCGCGCCCGCGCCGGGGCTCGACCCCGACCTCGCGGCCCGGCTCTCGGAGGCCGGACTGCGCATCGCGGGCGAGCTCGGCGTCACCGGTGTGCTGGCCGTCGAGGTGTTCGAGACGCGCGCACCCGACGGGCAGCCGACGTACGTCGTCAACGAGCTGGCCATGCGCCCGCACAACAGCGGTCACTGGACCATCGACGGGTCGGTCACCAGCCAGTTCGAGCAGCACCTGCGGGCGGTGCTCGACCTGCCGCTCGGCGACCCCTCGCCGCGCGACCGGTGGACCGTGATGGCCAACGTGCTCGGTGGCGACTTCCCCGACCTCTACCCGGCCTATCGTCATCTGATGGCGCGCGACCCGGGGCTGAAGATCCACCTCTACGGCAAGGACGTGCGGCCCGGTCGCAAGATCGGCCACGTCGACGTGAGCGGGTCCGACCTGCCCGAGCTGCGCGAGCGGGCGCAGCACGCCGCCGACTACCTCCAGGGAGTGGTCACCGAATGACCAACGACACCAACGCTTCTCGCGCTCCGCAGGTCGGGGTCGTCATGGGCAGCGACTCCGACTGGCCGGTCATGCAGCAGGCCGCCGACGTGCTGCGCGACTTCGGCATCGAGTTCGAGGCCGACGTCGTCTCGGCGCACCGGATGCCGCACGAGATGGTCGACTACGGCACCCGCGCCGCCGAGCGCGGGCTGCGGGTGATCATCGCCGGGGCCGGGGGAGCGGCGCACCTGCCGGGCATGCTCGCCTCGGTCACGACGCTCCCGGTCATCGGTGTCCCGGTGCCGCTCAAGCACCTCGAGGGCATGGACTCGCTGCTGTCGATCGTGCAGATGCCCGCCGGGGTGCCCGTCGCGACGGTGTCGATCGGCGGGGCGCGCAACGCGGGGCTCCTCGCGGTGCGGATGCTCGCGGCCGGCGAGGGGGAGCAGGCGGTCGAGCTGCGCGAGGCGCTCGCGACGTTCGCGGACGACCTCAAGACCGCCGCCCACGCCAAGGGTGAGTCGCTGCGCAAGCAGGTCGCGGAGCAGCAGGACTGAGCGGCGGCAGCGACCGTGGGCACCCCCGGCCGCTGCGCGAGGCGCTCCTGGTCAGCCGCCGGTGTAGGCCTGAACCGTTGCGGCGCAACGGCGTTCGGCGTCGTCGGCGGGCGTGCCCGCGGCGAGGTCGGCCTCGAGCCAGCGCGCCCCGCTCTCGCGGTAGAACGCCTTGCCCTCCTCCGAGGACATCCACTCGGCGGCGAACCGAGGGTCGACCGGCTCGCCGCTCTCGACGTGCAGGCCGAGCCCGTGCAGCATGCCGTCCCAGCCGATCCCGACAGCCGCCGGCCCGAACTGGCGCCAGTGGTCGTCGTCGGTGCCGGCGGTGTGCTCGAGCGTGAACCGGGCGCGGTCGCCGTCGGGGGTGACGGTGACCCGGATGCGGCTCACCTGCTCGGCGTACTCCCAGGTCGCGGTGAACTCCCGCGGCGGGTCGCAGCTCTCGATCGTGCCGTGGGCGTTGCCGGCGAGCTCGTAGCTGCCACCCGGCCGCAGGTCGCCGCTGATCGGCAGGAACCACCGCGGGATCCGCTCGGCGTCGGTGCAGGCGTTCCACAGGTCATCGACGTCGGTGGGGTAGGTGCGGCTGAGCGTGAGCACCTGCTGGTCGTCGGCGTACGACAGCGTGCGGCGGGTCTCGGCGAGCTGGGTCATGCGGTCTCCTCGGTGGGTCGGGGACGGGCGGGGGTCCGGGGGGTCGGCGCCTCGCGGTGACCGGGCCTGCCGTGCGCGACCGCGGTCCTGGACGCCATGGTGCCGGACGACCGTCCGATGTCCGGCCGCGCGGCGCCCGCCTGCGGTGCGCGGGCGTACTAGCGTCTTGGCCATGCGATTCGGAGCCTTCGTTCCCCAGGGTTGGCGGATGGACCTCGTCGGCATCGACCCGGCCGACCAGTGGCGCGTGATGCGCGACCTGGCCCAGCGGTTCGACGCCCAGGAGGCCTGGGAGTCCATCTGGGTCTACGACCACTTCCACACCACGCCGCAGCCGACCGAGGAGGCGACGCACGAGGCGTGGACCCTGATGGCCGCGTTCGCCGCGGCGACCGACCGGGTGCGGCTCGGTCAGATGTGCACCTGCATGAGCTACCGCGAGCCGGCCTACCTCGCCAAGGTGGCGGCGACCGTCGACGCGATCTCCGGCGGCCGGGTCGAGATGGGCATCGGCGCCGGGTGGTACGAGCACGAGTGGCGGGCGTACGGCTACGGCTTCCCCGGTGCGGGGGAGCGGCTCGCGCGGCTGCGCGAGGGCGTGGAGATCTTCCGGCAGATGTGGACGACCGGCTCGGCGACGCTCGACGGCAAGCACTACCAGGTCGACGGGGCGCGGTGCTGGCCGCGACCGCTGCAGGGCACGGCGCTGCCGGGCTCGACCCGCAACGGCATCCCGATGTGGGTCGCCGGCGGCGGTGAGCGCAAGACGCTGCGCATCGCGGCGGAGTACGCCGACTACACCAACTTCCTCGGCGACCTGGAGACCTTCCGGCACAAGAGCCAGGTGCTGGCCGAGCACTGCCGCGACATCGGGCGCGACGTCGAGGAGATCGTGCGCAGCGGGAACCTCAACATCCACCTCGGCCGCGACGAGCGCGAGGTGAACGAGCGCATCCGCGCGGTGCAGGAGCGCTTCCGCGCGGCCGGGGTGTCGCAGGACAAGGTCGACGCGGTCGCCCAGCAGCGCGACGACCTCGGCGCGGGCACGCCCGAGCAGGTCGTCGAGCAGCTGCGCGCCCTGGAGCAGGCGGGAATGACGTACGCCATCGTCAACTTCCCCGAGGCCGCGTACGACACCAGCGGCATCGAGCTGTTCGAGCGCGAGGTCGTGCCGGCGCTGCGGTCGTAGCCCGCCGCCCGTCGGGCCCCGGCCCCGGTCGTCCACACCCTGTCGCGGTCGGCGGCGGCCGTCCACAGGCCGCCGCGCACCCGGTGCGCGCGAGCCGTCGACGGCGGCAGCGTCTCCTTCACCAACGAGGAGGAGACCTTCATGAAACGCATTCGCATGGCCGTCCCGGCGCTGCTCGCGGCGGCCGTGGTCGCAGCCCCGGCGGCGCCGGCCGCCGCCGACTCACCGGCGGCTCCGGGATGGTCGTCGTCGATGACGATCCAGGTCGGCGGGGTCTGGATCGGTGAGCTGCCCGCGGGGATGGGCGTGGCTCAGCCGTTCGAGTCCGAGGGCGACGACGGCGAGCAGATCTCGACCACGGTCTGGGAGTCCCAGACGCCCGAGGGCTATCGGGTCGACGCGAGCATCACCGTCGTGCGCGCGCCCTGGTTGCAGGAGCCGCAGCCGGCGTTCGAGTGGCTGCGCGACTGGCAGGAGCGGCCGGTCGAGGAGGCGGACTACCGCCGCATCACGCTCGCCGACGGGCGCCCCGCGTGGCTGTCGGCCGACCAGGTGGTCTGGCTGGTGGAGCCGGGCGTCGTGGCGTCGGTGCGGCTGGCGCCGGACCGGTTCGACGTCGGGCTGCTGCCGCGCATCGCGGCGTCGGCCTAGCCGTCAGGCGGCCGGACGGGCAGCGGGGGTCGCGGCGTGCCTGGCGTGCGCGGCAGCGACCCGCGCTGCCCGCTCCCGGCGCAGCCGCTCGCGCGGGTCCGCGTCGAGGGCGCGGTGCGGCGGGCCGCCCCAGGCGAGCAGGTGATACATGACGCGCCACCGGAAGCGATAGCCGACGGACAGGCCGGCGCGGTCCTTGGCGATGGGGGTGGGCTGCTGGTGGCTCATGGCCAAAAGTTAGCACACCAACGATTGGGGCACCAAGTGTTAAGGTGCGGACATGCCTCCCCGTGAACCGGACGCATCGTCCGACCCGAGTGCCACCGCCACGACGTCGATCGATCCGTTGTCGCTGGAGGCCCAGGTCTGCTTCGGTCTGGCCCTGGCCGCCCGAGGTGTCATCGGCGCCTACCGCCCCGTCCTGGAGCCGCTCGGCCTCACCCACCCGCAGTACCTCGTGATGCTCGCGCTCTGGGAGCGCGGCTCGGTGTCCAACAAGGAGCTCGCCGACCTGCTCGGGCTCGACCCCGGCACGGCGACACCGCTCGTGCAGCGGCTGGTCAGGGCCGGCCTGGTCGAGAAGCACCGGCCGCACGACGAGCGCTCCGTCGTCATCGAGCTGACCCCCGAGGGCCGGGCGCTGCGCGAGCGTGCCGAGCACGTGCCGCACGTCATGGTGCGCCGCCTCGGGCTCGAGATGGCCGAGGTCGAGCAGCTGCGCGCCTCGATGCACCGGCTGATCACCGCCGCGGCGCAGGCCGGGCCGCCCACCGAGGAGGAGCTGGCCGCGCTCGCGGGCCGCGCCGGAGGCCGACGAGCCGCTGGGTAGTCTGCGAGGGTGACCGGAAACACAGACTTCGACCTGTTCCAGATCTCCGAGGATCACGAGGCGCTGCGCGAGGCCGTGCGCTCGGTCGCCGAGGACAAGATCGCGCCCTTCGCCGCCGACGTCGACGAGCAGAGCCGCTTCCCGCAGGAGGCCCTCGACGCGCTGGTGGCCGCCGACTTCCAGGCGCCGCACATCGCGGAGGAGTACGACGGGGTCGGCGCCGACGCGCTCGCCACCTGCCTGGTGATCGAGGAGGTCGCCCGGGTCTGCGTGTCGTCCTCGCTCATCCCGGCGGTCAACAAGCTCGGCACCATGCCGGTGATCCTCGGCGCGTCCGAGGAGGTCAAGAGCAAGTACCTCCCGCCGGTTGCGCGCGGCGAGGCGATGTTCAGCTACGGCCTGTCCGAGCGCGAGGCCGGCTCCGACACCGCGGCCATGCGCTGCCGTGCCAAGGCCGAGGGCGACGAGTTCGTGCTCAACGGGCAGAAGTCGTGGATCACCAACGCGGGCGAGTCGCAGTTCTACACCGTGATGGCGGTCACCGACCCCGACGGCGACCGCGGCCGCAACATCACCGCGTTCGTGGTCGAGAAGGACGACGAGGGGTTCGGCTTCGGCGAGCCCGAGCGCAAGCTCGGCATCAAGGGCAGCCCCACCCGCGAGCTGCACTTCGACAACTGCCGCATCCCCGCCGACCGGATGGTCGGCGACCTCGGCGAGGGTCTCAAGATCGCGCTGCGCACCCTCGACCACACCAGGGTGACCATCGGTGCCCAGGCCGTGGGGGTGGCGCAGGGCGCGCTCGACTACGCGACGGCGTACGTCAAGGAGCGCAAGCAGTTCGGCAAGGCGATCGCCGAGTTCCAGGGGCTGCAGTTCATGCTCGCCGACATGGCCATGAAGCTCGAGGCCGCGCGGCAGATGGTCTACGTCGCCGCCAGCAAGTCCGAGCGCGGCGACGCCGACCTGACCTTCTTCGGGGCCGCGGCCAAGTGCTACGCCTCCGACGTCGCGATGGAGATCACCACCGACGCGGTGCAGCTGCTCGGCGGCGCCGGCTACGTCAAGGACCACCCGGTCGAGCGGATGATGCGCGACGCCAAGATCACCCAGATCTACGAGGGCACCAACCAGATCCAGCGGATGGTCATGGCCCGCCAGGTCCTGAAGGGCTGAGCAGCCGCGGCCCCAGCCCCCCCAATCCCCGCAGTCGGTTACGGCGCGACGTTGGGTGACTCGTCGTTGTTGAGCGCGCCGAACAGCGCCTGCGACCGGGCGGCGTCCCACAGCACGGCGTCGCCGCTGCGGGTCTGGTAGTTGCTGTCGGCGACGGGCACCTGCACCGACTGGCCGCTGCCGTTGCTGATCTTGCGCAGCGCCAGCATGATCTTCAGCGCGCCGTACGGCGACATGTCGTTGTCGACCGCGACGCCCTGCGCGCCGGAGGTGCCCATCGAGCGCAGCTTGACCGGGTTGAGCAGGTTGGCCGGCGTCGCCATCTTGTTCATCAGCGCGCCGAGGAACTCCCGCTGCCGCTGCGCGCGACCGAGGTCGCCCAGCGGGTCGGAGTAGCGGGCGCGGACGTACCCCAGCGCGTTCTTGCCGTCGAGGGTCTGGCAGCCGGCGGGCAGGTCGATCGCGGCCTTCACGTCCTTCATCGGCTTGTCGAGGCACATCTCGACCCCGCCGACGCTGTCGACGACCGAGGCGAACCCGCCGAAACCGATCTCCATGTATCCGTCGACGCGCAGGCCCGTGGCCGCCTCGACCGTCTGGTTGAGCAGCTTCGGGCCGCCGATGGAGTAGGACGCGTTGATCTTGTTGCGGCCGCGGCCCGGGATCTCGACGTAGGAGTCGCGGGGGAGGGAGACCAGGGTCGGGTTCCCGCTGTCGGGGATGTGCAGCAGCATGATCGAGTCGGTGCGCCGCCCCTCCGCGCGACCGGTGCCGAGCGTGTCGCGCTGCTCGGCGGTCAGCCCCTCGCGGGAGTCGGACCCGACGAGCACGATGTTGGTGCCCTTGCCCTCGGCCGGGCGGTTGTCGGTCGGGATCGCGTCGATCTTGGTCACCGTGTTCCAGGCGCTGCTGGCGGCCCAAACGAGGGCGCCGACCCACAGCATGACGACGACGAGCAGCGCCGCGAGCCAGCGCCGCCAGCGGCGACGGGGGCGCGCCGCGCGCGGCGGACGACCCTCGCGCGGGGTCGGCGGCCCCTGCGGCGGACGGGGCGGGGGAGCCTGGCCGCCGCGGCGTCCGCGCGGGGGAGCCTGGCCGCCGCGGCGTCCGCGCGGGGGAGCGCCGGAGCCGCGCGGCGGCGCCGCCGGGATCTCGCGGGTGCGGTCGGGGCCGTAGCCCTCGTCGAACGTGCCGTCGTCGACGGGCCTGCGGCCCTGGCCCTGGACGTACGCCGGGGTTCGGCGCCCGCCGCCGCTCGCCGCTGCCGAGCCCGCGGCTGCGGCGCCTGCCGCGCCGGCTGCACCTGCGGCCGACGCGCCGGGGGCCCGGTTCGGGACCGCCCGGGTGGGCTGGGCGCCCTGCGGAGGGCGCCCCTGCGAGGGCACGGCGCGTGTCGACTGGACACCCTGAGCGCCCTGCGCCGGCCGGCCCTGGCCGGGCACGGCCCGGGTGGGCTGGGCGCCCTGCGCCGGACGACCCTGGGTCGGACGGCCCTGGCCGCGTCCCTGCGGACGTCCCTGCCCCGGCACCGCCCGGGTCGGCTCGCCGCCGGGTCGACCGGGGCCACCCTGACCGGGCGCGGGTCGCTGCGGGATGGCCTGGGCGGTGTCGTCGGGACCGGCTTCCGGGGTGCCGCCCTGCGGGCGCCGTCCCCGACGGGTGTCGACGACGAACACCTCGGTGTCGTCGGAGTCGGTGGGGCGCCGGCGCGGGAGCCGGTGTCCGGGCTGGTCGTCCTGGGGCACCACGGCAGGGTAGCCCCGTCGGCGGAAGGCTCCCTGGGACGCGGCGCTCGCGTGGCGCGTCGTCCCTGCGGGTGAACCGGGGTCTTCCCCGACGCGCTCGCCCGGCCGCGACGGCGCTGCGCACCCGGGCGGGTAGCCTCGGTCCGCGATGACAGCCGAAGACCGGGCGGGCGTGGACCCCGCAGAGACCGCCGCCGCCTCGGGCATCTCGGTCGTCATGCCCATCCTCAACGAGGAGCGCCACCTGGCCGAGTCGGTCGCGGCCGTGCTCGCGCAGGAGGTGAGCGGCCCGGTCGAGGTGCTGCTGGCCGTCGGCCCCTCGCAGGACCGCACGCTCGAGGTGGCCGAGGAGCTGGCCGCCGCCGACGACCGGGTGCGGGTCATCGACAACCCGAGCGGGCGTACGCCCGACGCGCTGAACGCCTGCCTGCTGGCCGCGACGTACGACGTCGTCGCCCGGGTGGACGGGCACGGCATCCTCTCGCCGCGCTACCTGCAGACCGCGCTGGAGACGCTGGAGCGCACCGGCGCCGCCAACGTGGGCGGGATCATGGACGCCGTCGGCGTCACGCCGTTCGAGGAGGCCGTCGCGATCGCGATGAAGTCGCCGATCGGGGTCGGCGGGGCCCGGTTCAAGCTCGGCGGCGCCGAGGGGCCGGCCGAGACGGTCTATCTCGGGGTGTTCCGCCGGTCCTGGCTGGACCGGATCGGCGGCTACGACCCGCGCTTCAGCCGCGCCCAGGACTGGGAGATGAACTGGCGCATCCGCAAGCTCGGCGGGCTGGTGTGGTTCACCCCGCAGCTGCGCGTGGAGTACCGCCCGCGCGGCAGCTTCCGCACGCTGGCGCGGCAGTACCGCGACTACGGCCGCTGGCGCCGGGTGGTCGCCCGGCAGCACCCCGGCTCGATCAACCTGCGCTACCTCGCGCCGCCCGCGGCCACCGTCGCGGTCGCGGCGGGCGCGCTCGGCGGTCTGGCGTGGCGACCGCTGCTGGCCGTGCCCGCGACCTACCTCGCCGGGGTCACGGTCGGGGGTCTCGCGATCTCCCGGGGGCAGCGACCCGAGGTCGCCGCGCTCGTCCCGGGGGTGCTGGCCACCATGCACCTGACCTGGGGCTGGGGGTTCCTGACCTCCCGGATCCGGCTCGGCGAGGAGCCCGACCCGCTGACGCGACCACAGGTGCAGCGAACTCACAGCGACGGCCCGGTAGCCTGACGCGGCGGGCCTCCCAGCCGGCCCCGAGCAGGCGCAGCAACACCCAGGCAAGGACGGTATGGACCTCACAACGCGGCTGGCCCGCATCTGGGAGCACCGCAACGTGCTCGACACGCTGGTCAGGCGTGACCTGCGGGTGCGCTACGCCCGCTCCTGGCTGGGCTACCTGTGGACGCTCATCGACCCGCTGGCGATGGGCCTGGTCTACTTCTTCGTCTTCGGCGTGCTGCTGGGCTCCCGGCAGGTGCCCGGGATGCCGTTCATCGTCTTCCTGATGGCCGGCATGCTCCCGTGGAACTGGTTCAACGCCTGCATCAACGAGTCGTCGCGGGCGCTGCTGTCCGAGCGGCTGCTGGTGCGCTCGACCAACCTGCCGCGCGAGCTGTGGGTCGTGCGGGTGGTGCTGGCCAAGGGCGTGGAGTTCCTGCTCAGCATGCCGATCCTGTTCCTGTTCGCCGGCTGGTACATCGCCCGCGGCGAGATGTCGCTGGACTGGCAGCTGGTCTGGATCCTGCCCGCGCTGGTCATCCAGCTGATGCTGTGCATCGGCATGGGCCTGGTCATGGCGCCCATCACGACCCTCGTCGACGACTTCATCCGCATCGTGCGGATCGTGCTGCGGATGCTGTTCTACTTCACGCCGATCGTCTACTCGCTGCAGCTGGTCGAGGAGCGCGCGCCGTGGGCGCAGCCGTTCATGGCGCTCAACCCGATGGTCGGCATCACCGACATGTACCGCGCAGGCCTCACCGAGCACTCGTCCTACCAGCCGTTCCACACCGCGTGGCTCAGCGCCTTCGTGATCGCCGCCGTGTGGCTGGCGTTCGGCATGTGGTTCTTCCGCAAGTTCGAGCCGACCGTGCTGAAGGAGATCTGACATGGCCGTCGAGTGGAAGACCCCCGAGGGGCAGCCCGTCATCTCCGTCGAGGACCTCGGCATCGAGTTCCTGCGCTCGCGCAAGCGCAAGCTGTCGCTGCGCGAGATCGTCTACACCCGGCGTACGACCCACGACAAGGGCACCTTCTGGCCGCTGCGCGACGTGAACTTCGAGGTCGGGCGCGGCGAGGCGGTCGGCCTCGTCGGCGGCAACGGCGAGGGCAAGTCGACCCTGCTCAAGCTCATCGCGGGCACGCTGCTGCCCGACGAGGGCCGCGCGATCGTGCGCGAGGGCGTGGCTCCGCTCATCGAGCTCACCGGCGGGTTCATCGGCGAGCTGACGGCGCGGGAGAACATCTACCTGACCGCCGGGCTGCACGGCATGAGCACCGAGCAGATCGACGAGCGCTTCGAGGAGATCGTCGACTTCGCCGGGCCGCAGGTGCGCGCCGGGCTGGACCTGCCGTTCCGGCACTTCTCCTCGGGCATGCAGGTGCGCCTGGGATTCTCGGTCGTGACGTGCCTGGACGAGCCGATCATCCTGGTCGACGAGGTGCTCGCCGTCGGCGACAAGGCGTTCCGCGAGAAGTGCTACCAGCGCATGGAGAAGCTGCTCGACGAGGGCCGCACGCTGTTCCTGGTGTCGCACTCCGAGGGCGACCTGCTGCGCTTCTGCACCCGCGGCCTCTACCTGCGCGGCGGTGCGCTCGTCGGCGACGGCACGATGCGCGAGGTCATCGACCAGTACAACGACGACATCCTCGCCAGCTGACCTGCGCGGCCCGCAGTGCCCGGCTTCAGCGGGTGGGAGTCGCGAGCTCGGGCTCGGTCTTGGCGCGCACCTCGTCCTCGGTGACGCCGGGGGCCAGCTCGCGCAGCACGAGGCCGTCTTCGGTGACGTCGATGACCGCGAGGTCGGTGATGATCCGCTGCACGACGCCCTTGCCGGTGAACGGCAGCGAGCACTCCTGGACGATCTTGAACGAGCCGTCCTTGGCGGTGTGCTCCATGAGCACGATGACCTTCTTGGCGCCGTGCACCAGGTCCATCGCGCCACCCATGCCCTTGACCATCTTGCCGGGGATCATCCAGTTCGCGATGTCGCCGGCGGCCGACACCTGCATGGCGCCGAGGATCGCCGCATCGACCTTGCCGCCGCGGATCATGCCGAAGCTGGTGGCCGAGTCGAAGATCGAGGCGCCGCGCCGCAGCGTGACGGTCTCCTTGCCGGCGTTGATGAGGTCGGGGTCCTCCTCGCCCTCGATCGGGTAGGCGCCGACGCCGAGGATGCCGTTCTCGGACTGCAGCACCAGCTCGACGTCGTCGTCGACGTAGTTCGGGACCAGCGTCGGCAGGCCGATGCCGAGGTTGACGTAGTCACCGTCGCTCAGCTCCTGCGCGGCGCGGGCGGCCATCTGCTCGCGGGTGAGTGGCATGGCTCAGGCCTCCGTGGTCTCGCTGCCGGCGGCGGCACCGGCCGCCGTGGGTGACTCCTGACGCGGGCGGGTCGTGACCCGCTCGATGCGCTTGTCGCGGGCCTGCTCGGGCGTGAGCGCCAGCACCCGCTGGACGTAGATGCCCGGCAGGTGGATCTCGTCGGGGGACAGCTCGCCGGGCTCGACCAGCTCCTCGACCTCGGCCACCGAGACCCGGCCCGCCATGGCGCACAGCGGGTTGAAGTTGCGGGCGCTGGTGCGGAACACCAGGTTGCCGTGCCGGTCGCCCTTCCAGGCACGCACCAGGCCGAAGTCGGCGACGATCGAGTCCTCGAGGACGTACTCCGTCTCCTCGCCCGCGAAGTCGATGGTGCGGGTCTCCTTGGGCTCGGACGCCTTGGCGATCGAGCCGTCGTCGGCGTAGCGCAGCGGCATGCCGCCCTCGGCGACCTGGGTGCCGACGCCGGTGCGGGTGAAGAACGCCGGGATGCCCGCGCCGCCGGCGCGCAGCTTCTCGGCGAGGGTGCCCTGCGGGGTCAGGTGGACCTCGAGCTCGCCCTCGAGGTACTGCCGCGCGAACTCCTTGTTCTCACCGACGTACGACGCGGTGATCTTGCTGATCCGCTTGTCGTTCAACAGGATTCCGAGACCCCAGTCGTCGACGCCGCAGTTGTTGGAGATGACGTGCAGGTCGGTCGCGCTGGTGCCGTGCAGCGCCTGGATCAGCACGCTCGGGATGCCGCAGAGGCCGAACCCGCCGACCGCGAGCGATGCGCCGTCACCGATTCCCTCGATCGCCGCCGCCGGCGAGGAGACCACTTTGTCCATGCCGGCGACTGTAGTCCGCGTCACATCCGCGGGTCCGCCGGGGCGAGCACCGGAGGGGCCTCACGTTCGCCTCGTGGGCGTCGTCAGGCCAGCGCGTCCAGGGGTACGTCCGGGTCGGCCAGGCGGGCGCGGTCGACCTGCTTGCCGGAGCAGATCAGTGCCTTCACGTCGTCGACGACGTCCCAGACGTTGACGTTCATGCCCGCGACGACCTTGCCGTCCTGCAGCCAGAACGCGATGAACTCGCGCTTGCCGAGGTCGCCGCGGATCAGGACCTCGTCGTCGGGGTCGGCGAGGCCGACGTACTCCATGCCGAGGTCGTACTGGTCGGTGTAGAAGTAGGGCAGCTCGTCCCAGGTGGCGTCCTGGCCCAGCATCGCGGCGGCGACCGCGGCCGGGTGGTCCAGCGCGTTGGCCCAGTGCTCGACGCGGATCGGCTCGGGGTAGTCGGGGTGGGTGAACCGGGCGACGTCGCCGACGGCGAACACGTTCGGGTCGCTGGTGCGTCCCTCGGCGTCGGTGACGATGCCATCGTCGACCTCGAGGCCCGCGCCCTGCGCCAGCGAGACGTCGGGCGCGGCGCCGACGCCGACCACCACCGCGTCGGCGGGGATCACCTCGCCGCCCGCGAGGCGGACGCCCGTCACGTCGCCGGTGCCCTCGAAGCCCTCGACCTGCACGCCCGTGCGCAGGTCGACGCCGTGCTCGCGGTGCAGGTCGGCGAAGACCTGGGCGAGCTTCGGCCCCAGCACCTTCAGCAGCGGCAGCTCCAGCGACTCCAGCACGGTGACCTTGGCGCCCGCGTTGCTCGCGGCGGCCGCGGTCTCGAGGCCGATCCACCCGCCGCCGACGATGACGATGTCGCGGTCGGCGCGGAAGGCCTCGCGCAGGTCGTCGCTGTCGGACACGGTGCGCAGGGAGAGCACGCCGTCGAGGTCGGCCCCGGGCAGGTCGAGGTGGCGCGGCTGCGCGCCGGTGGCCAGCAGCAGCGCGTCGTACGACAGCTCCTCGCCGGCGGAGGTGGTCACCACCCGGTCGGCCAGGTCGAGCTCGGTGGCGCGCACGCCGAGCCGCAGGTCGACGTCGTTGTCGGAGTACCACTCCCGCGCGTGCACCGTCGCGTCGTCGAGCCCCTCGCCCTTCTGCAGGTAGTCCTTGGACAGCGGCGGTCGCTCGTAGGGCAGCAGGTCCTCACCCGCCAGCAGGGTCAGCTGCCCGCGAAAACCCTTGTCGCGCAACGCTTCCACGGCCTTCGCCCCCGCGAGTCCGCCGCCCACCACCACGATCGTCGAGTTGTCGTCCATGGGGCCCAGCCTGCGCGGTTCGCTGCGGCGCGGCAAGGCCTGGTCCGGGGCGGTGCCTCAGGGCGTCGCCGGCGCGGGGGTCGCCCCCTCCACCTCGAGCCGGTGGGGGAGCGCGTCGTTGTCGGTGCCGCGCGACAGCAGCACCGAGCCGCCCGCCGCCCACGCCGCGAGGGCCGTGCGCAGCACGTCGGTCAGGTCGCCGCGGACCAGCCAGCGGGGGGCCTGCGCGCCCGCGTCACCCACCACCCCGCCGTACGTCCACGCGCCCCGGGCGGTCACGAGCGCCTGGTCGCTCGCACCAGCGGTGGCGTAGGGGTCGAGGTGGTCGCCGTAGGTCGCCAGGTCGGCGGCCTCGTCGATCGCCCCGTCGGGCAGGTCGCCGGCGAACGAGCGCGCCAGCGCCGCCTCGGTGACCACCACCTGCGCCGGGTGGCCCGCGCGGGGCTCGGTGGTCACCAGCACGTCGGCGCTCGCGCCGCCGGCGCCACCGCGGCCCTCGGCACCGCCGTCGCCCGCACCACCACCGTCGACCACCGTCGCGCCGACCGCCCAGGCCGCGAGCGCCCAGTAGAGCGTGCGCCAGTGCTCGGCCGGCAGGTCCAGCGCGACGGTGCTGCCGGGCCCGGCGTCCAGCTCGTCCTGCAGCAGGTTGCCGGCCTTGGCGACCCAGTTGGCGAGCACCGCACCGGACAGCTCGATGCGTTCGCCCTGGGTCGGTCCGGGTCGGTCGTCGTAGTAGGTCACCCGCGGCCCGGCCGGGTCGGCGAGCAGTCCGGGCAGCACCTCGTGCGCCAGCATCGTCGTCAGTCCTTCCCGAGCACGTCGCGCACCCGGGCGCGCTGCTCGTCGTCGAGCGGGGGTCGTGCGGCCAGGTCGGCATTGCGCTGCAGCTGCGGCTCGTCGTCGCAGCCCACGGCGACGGAGGTGACGACGTCGTGGCCGAGGGCGTACGCCAGGCACAGGTCGTCGACGCCGTCGCGCCCGAGATCCGTTGCCAGTGCTCGCAGCCGGGCGTTCCGTGGATCGTTCTGGTCGAGCACGGAGCCACCGTCGAAGACGCTGTGCGCGGTGACGACCACGTCGGCGCCGCGCAGCGCCTGCTGCACCTCGTCGGGGACGCTCGCGCCGGGGCGCAGCGGCAGCTCGAGGTAGCCGAGCCCCGGCAGGCCGAGCGCCTCGGGGACCTGCTCGGCCGTGCGCACGGCCACGCCGACGCGCTGCACCTCCCCGCCCCCGACGTACGCCCGGAGCCGCTCCCACGTCGCGGGCCGGGCGTCGGACAGGTCGTCGAGCACGGCCGCCGCGACGGACCGGCGCCCCAGCTCGGCGAACGAGCGCTCCACGCTCGCCTCCACGGCCAGCGGGTCGTGCGCGTCGGCGCCGAGCGGCCGCACCCGCGAGACGTAGCCGAACCGCTTCGTCAGCTGCGGCTCGCCGCAGGCGCGCAGCACCGCCTCGGCGTCGCCGTCGGCCCGGCCGACCTCGACGTGGGTGATGCCGCGGTCGGCGGCGTGCGCCAGCAGCGCGCGCACCTCGGGTGGCGGCGACGCACCGGCGCCGGCCAGCTGGGTGCCGCCGAGCAGCAGCACGCTCTGCCCGAGCCCGGAGCGGTCGCGGGTCGGCACCGACGGCCCCTCCTCGCGGATCAGCTCGCGCAGCCGGTCCATCAGCGCGGTCCACGGGATCGCGACCGGGTCGGCCACCCCGCCGAACATCCGGCTCACCCGCACGTAGTCGTTGAGCACGTCGACGGTGCACCGGAACCGGTGGATGTCGGTGGGGCTCTGCGGCGGCACGTGGTCGAGGGTGCGCACGTGGCGGCGCAGCCACGGGGTCACGTGCTCCCGGTCGTACGCCGTCGTCGCCTCGCGGTCCGCGCGCCGCAGGTCGTCGATCGAGAAGACCTCGCAGCCCAGCCCCTCGGGCATCCGCGACACGTCGTTGCGGCCGTACGCATACCCGCCCCTGGCCATCGCGCTCGCCAGGTCGTCGATCACGTCGGCGTCGCCGACCGGGTTGTCCCCGGTGAGCCGAACGACGGTGTCACCGGGCTCGAGATCCCTTGTGGCGGCGACGAACCGGCCGAGCACGTCGTCGAGCGAGCCGCGCACGACGGGGATGCCGACGGTGTCGAGGTGGTCGACGATGCGCTGGTCGTAGTGCTCCTCGCTGGTGGCGACCACCACCTCGTGGCCGCTGCGCGCGGCCCGGCGGGCGACCAGCTCCACCAGCGGCATGCCGCCGATCGTCATCAGCGCCTTCCCGGGCAGGCGGGAGGAGTTCAGCCGTGACTGGATCACGACTCGGGTGCGGCTCACGGGCGACCTCCGTCGCGGTGGGGTGCTGCGGGCAGCGTACGCAGCAGCGCGTCGGCCACCCGCTCCCGTCCCCGCCCGTCGACCAGCTCCCGTCCGCGGGCCGCGAGCCGGCCGCGCTCGGCCGCGTCGAGCAGCAGCCCGCGCAGCCGTGCCACCGCCGCGTCGCGCTCGGCCGGGTCGGTGCGCAGCGCCGCCAGCTCGCCGAGGGGGAGCGCCGCGCCGGTGCGGCCCGTCGCGGCATAGCCGCTGCGCTGGTTGTCGGCGACGCACACCACGGCGGTCGGCACCCCGAGGCACAGCAGCTCCCACACCGACGACCCGCTGGCGGTGATCGTGAGGTCGGTCTGCACGGCGACGCCCGGCAGGTCGGGCACCGGTCCGACGACGTCGAGGGTCTGTCCGGTGCCGGGCCGCAGGCCGGCCAGCCGACCGGCCGCCGCGGGGTCGGGGGTGACGGCGATCACCTCGAGGGGGACGCCCGTCGCGAGCAGCAGCGGCACCACGACCTCGCCCGCGCGGGCCGGGTCGGTGCCGCCGAAAACCGTGAGGCAGCGCGGCTTCTCGCGCTCCGGTCGCGTCGCCGTGCGCCGGTCGAGCACACTGTCCCGCAGCAGCACGTGGTCGAGGCCCGCGAGGCTCGTCGCGCCCGGCGGCGCGGCCGCGGGGGCCGGCGGCCGGGCTCCGAGGTTCTGGTCGACGTAGACGTCGGCCTCCTGGCCCGCGCCGAACTCCTCGTCCACCATCGCGAGCACCCGCACCCCGTCGGCGCGCAGCCGCGCCCCGGTGCGCGGGTCGATCTCGTAGCCGTCGATCACCACGGCGTCGATGCCGAGCCGGCCCACCAGCTCGGCCAGCGCATCAGGGTCACCCGGCGCCCGACGTACGTCGATGCCGGCCTGGGCGGCCAGCTCACCCACCCACGGCACGGCGATCGACCCCAGCACCGTCACCGTCACCCCGCGCGAGCGCAGCTCCTGGCCGAGCGCCAGGCAGCGGACGGCGTGGCCGACCCCCAGCGACCCCCCGGCGTCGATGCGCAGCGCGACGTGGACCGGGTCGGCGGGTGGCATGCCGGTCATGATGCCAGCGCCGGGAACACTCAGGTGAGCGCTGATAATCTGCCGTGGCGGTCCGGGTCGGACCGCGACAGTCACCACATGCTGGGAGTCTTCGCGTTGAGCAACCTCGCAGGGTCCTCGATCCTCGTCACCGGTGGAACGGGGTCCTTCGGCAAGGCCTTCATCACCCGTCTGCTGCAGGACGTCGACCCCAAGCGGGTAGTCATCTACTCCCGCGACGAGCTGAAGCAGTGGGAGGTCCGTCAGCAGTTCGGCGACGACCCCCGGCTGCGCTGGTTCATCGGTGACGTGCGCGACCTGGACCGGCTGCGCCGCGCGATGCACGGCATCGACTACGTCGTCCACGCGGCCGCGCTGAAGCAGGTCGACACCGGGGAGTACAACCCCTCGGAGTTCGTCAAGACCAACGTCATCGGCAGCCAGAACGTCGTCGAGGCCGCGATCGACGCCGGGGTCAAGAAGGTCGTGGCCCTCTCGACCGACAAGGCCTCCAGCCCGATCAACCTCTACGGCGCGACCAAGCTCACCGCCGACAAGCTGTTCATCCTCGGCAACCACTACGCCGCGGCCTACCCCACCCGGTTCGCCGTCGTGCGCTACGGCAACGTCACCGGCTCGCGCGGCTCGATCGTCCCGAAGTTCCGGGCGCTCGCCGAGGCGGGGGAGTCGCTGCCGATCACCGACCTGCGCTGCACCCGGTTCCTCATCACGCTGCCGCAGGCGGTGCAGATGGTGCTCGACACCTTCGACCTGATGCAGGGCGGCGAGCTGGTCGTGCCGCACATCCCCTCGCACAAGGTCACCGACCTGGCCCAGGCCATCGCGCCCGGCGCCAAGATGCACGACGTCGGGCTGCGCCCCGGCGAGAAGCTGCACGAGGAGATGATCAGCCCCGAGGAGGGCCGCCGCGCCATCACCGTGATGGACGGCAAGTACTACATCCTCGAGCCAGAGCTCGCGACCTGGGGCTACGAGAAGCGCACCGACGGGGTGCCCGTGCCCGTCGGCTTCCACTGCGCGTCCGACAAGAACGACCTCTGGTACGACGCCGACGACATCCGCGAGATCCTCGCCTCGGGCGTCTGACCGCTCCGTCGACGCCCCCGCATCCCCCGCCTCCTCCGCAGGACGTGCCCATGTTCCTTCCGTACGGCCGCCAGTCGATCGACGAGTCCGACATCGAGGCCGTCGCGCAGGTGCTGCGCGGCGACTGGCTGACCACCGGACCCGCGGTCGAGAAGTTCGAGCGCGAGCTGGGTTCCGTTGCCGGACAGTCGAACCCGGCCGTCACCGTGACGTCGGGCACCGCGGCGCTGCACGTGGCGTACGCCGCGGCAGGCATCGGCCCCGGCGACGAGGTGGTCACCACCCCGCTGACCTTCCTCGCGACCGCCACCTGCGCCGCGATCCAGGGCGCGACGGTGGTCTTCGCCGACGTGAGCGACGACACGGGCAACCTCGACCCCGCGGCCGCGGCGGCCGCCGTGACCGACCGCACCCGGGTGATCAGCGGCGTCGACTACGCCGGCCACCCGATCGACGCGCCCGCGCTGCGGCGGGTGGCGGACGACGCCGGGGCGCTGCTGCTGGAGGACGCCGCCCACTCGATCGGCGGCAGCCTCGACGGCACCCCCGTGGGCTCGCTCGCCGACATCACGACGTTCTCCTTCTTCCCGACCAAGAACCTCACGACCGCCGAGGGCGGCGCGGTCGTCTCCGCCGACACCGAGCTGCTGCAGCGCGCCCGCACGTTCAAAGGCATCGGCATGGTGCGCGACCCCGAGCGGCTGCGCAGCACCGACGAGGGCGCGTGGTGGTACGAGATGCCCGAGCTCGGCCTGAACTACCGCCTGCCCGACGTGCTGTGCGCCCTGGGCTCCAACCAGCTCACCCGGCTCGGGCGCTTCAAGGCCCGCCGCGCCGAGATCACCGCGCGCTACTCCGCGGGCCTCGCCGACCTCGACGGGGTGCGGCTGCCCGCTCAGCGTCCGGGCGCCGACCCGGTGTGGCACTTCTACCCGCTGCGGGTCCTCGACGGGCGCCGGCGCGAGGTGTTCGACGCGCTGCGCGCCGCCGAGATCGGCGTGCAGGTCAACTACATCCCGGTGCACTGGCAGCCGTGGTTCGCCGACCGCGGCTACCGGCGCGGGATGTGCCCGGTGGCCGAGGAGTACTACGAGCAGGAGATCAGCCTGCCGATGTTCCCCGACCTGCGCGACAGCGACGTCGACCGCGTGATCGAGCAGGTGCGCACCGCCCTCGGCGGCTGACAGTGCACCACGCCAACCACTTCTACGGCCACGCCGAGGTGCTGGCCCGGTGGTGCGGCCGCCCCGGGCCGGTGACGATCTGGGGCTACCTGCAGCACGGGTGGAACACCTACGACGGGTTCGCGGTCGGGCACGAGCTGGTGCCGGGCTGGCCGCGCCTGGTCTGGTCGCCGGCGGTCGCTCGGCGCGGCTGGGCGATGGGGCGGCGTGACCACGAGGTCGTCGGGGCGCCCTGGGCCTACCTGCTGGAGCTGGAGGGGCATCGGGACTGGGAGCGCGCGAAGCCGGAGCGCGCCGGGACCATCGTCTACCCGTTCCACGGCTGGGAGGGTCAGCGCATCCTCGGTGACCACGGCGCCTACGCCGACGACGTACGCCGGCGCGAGGGGGACGTACCCCTCACCATGTGCCTCTACTGGACCGACTACGAGAACCCCGACATCCGAAAGGTCTACGAGGACAAGGGGTTTCGGGTGATCACGCACGGGCGGCGCGGCTTCATGCACCGGGACGGCGACCCCGACTTCCTCGACCGGCAGCTCGCCGAGCTGCGCCGGCACGCCCGGGTGGTCTCCAACCGGATGGGCTCGGCGCTGCTCTACGGCGCGAGCACGGGAGCCGAGATCGGCATCTACGGCGACCCGATGGTGCTGCAGCGCGACCATGCGGTGCTGGGCGGCATGGAGCGGCAGCGGCGGCTGCTGCCCGAGCTGCACACCGACGCGGTGCCCCGCGAGGTGGCGCGGGCCGTGGCGCGGCGCGAGCTGGGCCAGGACCACCTGCGCCCGCCCGCGCAGCTGGCTGCCCTGCTGGGATGGGACGATGAGCCACGCCCACCGACCGCCGCCGACCCGCTGAGGAGGCCCGCCTGACATGGACTCCAGCAACCACTGGTACCGCCACGCGCACATCTGGTCGGCCTACTGCGGTCTCGGGTTCGACCAGCCGCCGCGCATCAACGGCGTGATCCAGCACGGCTGGACGTTCGTGCACGGCTTCGGCGCCGGCCACGCCCCGCCGCACGGCTTCGCGAAGTACGTCTGGTCCGACGTCAACCGGCGCCGCGGGCAGGCCGTCGGCTGGCGCGACTACGTCGTCACCGGCGCGCCGTTCCTCTACCTGGAGCAGATGACCCCGCCGGACCCGCAGGCGCCCGAGCCGGAGGGGACGATCTGGTACCCCTTCCACGGCACGGTCGACTACGAGGCCGTCTCGGGCGACCACGACCGGCTGATCGACGAGATCCACGCCGTCGAGGACGGCCCGGTCACCATGTGCCTCTACTACGTCGAGTACGCCATCGACGCGATCCGGGAGAAGTACGAGGACGCCGGCTTCCGGGTCATCACGCACGGCGAGCGCGGCGTGAAGTGGACCGGCGGCAACCCCGACTTCCTGCCGGGGCAGCTGCGTGAGCTGCGGCGGCACAAGCGGGTCGCCTCGAACCGGCTGTCGACCGCGATCATGTACGGCGCCTCGCTCGGTCTGCAGCCGGCGGTCTACGGCGACCCGATGGACCTCGTCGGCGTCAAGGCGGGCTTCAACGGCTCGCAGCTGCTGGAGTTCACCTTCCCCCAGCTGCACGGCACCGACATCGACGCCGAGCTGGCGCGGCAGGTCGCCGACGTCGAGCTCGGGCGCGACGCGATGCTGGAGCCGCAGGAGCTGGCGCTGGTGCTCGGCTGGGAGCAGGAGTGGCGCGAGAGCAACAAGGAGAGCGCATGACCGTCATCGCCCGCCCCGACAACGTCACCCTGGTGCCGGGGGCGATGCAGAACTGGTCCGACCTGGAGCACCGCCCGGCCGGGGCTGCCGCGGCGGTGCGAGCGCTGCTGGAACCGCTGCTGCGCCACGACGCCCGCGTCGCAGTCGTCGGCCCGCACGCGCTCGACCTGGTCACCGGCATCGCCGGCCGGGTCGGTCACCTCACGGTCTTCACGCGCTCGATCCCCGACGCGATCACCTTCGGCCAGGCGCTCACCGACCACGACGCCCAGGTGGTCTGCGGGAGCCTCGCGGACCTGCCCGAGCCCGCGGAGACGTACGACCTGGTCGTGGCGCTCGACGACGTCACCCGGGTGCTGTCGCTGGAGACGGCGGTGCTGACCTGGGCCGAGACGTTCGCCGGGATCCGGCGTCTCGTGGCGCCGGGCGGCACGCTGCTGCTCGCGGTCGAGCAGGAGCTGGGGCTGCACCGCATCGCCGCGCTGCGCTCGCGGTTCACGACCAACACCGACGCGGACTGGTCGGTGACGGCGACGTACGACCGGTCGCGGCCGCGCTCGGTCGAGGCGCTGAGCGCGCTGCTGTCCGACGCGGGCCTCCCGGTCGCGACGAGCGCGTCGGCGTTCCCGTCGTGGGACGACCAGCAGGTCGTGGCGATCGACCCGACCCGGCTCGACCCGGCGCTGACCACGCTGCTGGGCGCGGTGACGACGGGGTCGCCGGCCTTCCGCCGGCTCGGTTCCGACCCGACGCGCGTGGCGCGCGCCGCGGTGCTGTCGGGACGGCTGCCCGAGCTCGCGTCGGCGTGGATCGTCGTCGCCGGCACCCCCCAGGCCGACGCTGGTGGAGCCGGCACCCCCCACGCTGGTGGAGCCGGCACCCCCCACGCTGGTGGAGCCGGCACCCCCCACGCTGGTCGAGTAGGCGAGCCCCCCAGGGCGAGCCGTATCGAGACCACCGGGCCGCAGGTGCTGGAGTCGACGTCGGCGGGCGGGGTAGTGCGCTACACCGCCGCTGCCGGTGACCAGGTCGAGCGCGCGACGGTCGACGGCGAGCAGCACAGCACGATCACGGTGCGCCCCGACGCGCGGCTGTTCACCGACGACCTGCTCGACGCGGCGGCCGGCAGCGAGCAGGCCGAGCTGCGGCGGCTGCTGCGGGCCTACGCCGAGCGGGTGCGCACCTGGGGCGCGGACGGGACGCTGCCTGCCGCGTGCTCCGACGTGCGCCCGGACAACCTGCTGCTGCAGGGCGACGAGCTCGAGCCGATCGCGCCGGGGGCCGGCGGCCGCAGCCCCGAGGAGGCGCTGTGGCAGGGGCTCGGAGACCTGGTGCAGGTCATCCGCGCGCGGGGTGCGCGCCACCCGTGGCCCTCTGCGACGGACGACCGCACGATGCTGGCGCTGCTCGGCTCGATGGCCGGGCTGGACCTGCCCGACGACGTCGAGCGGTTCGTGGCGCCGGTCGAGGAGCCGACGCTGCCGGCGTACGACGTGCCAGGGCTGCTCGCCGTCATCGAGCGGCTGGAGGAGACCAACGCGGCGCTGGCCTCGCGGGCGCAGTGGTTCGAGGACCGGCTCAACACGCGCGAGCGCGAGATGCGTTCCCGCTCGGCGCTGCACGAGCAGGAGATGCGCCGCGCGATGCAGCAGCAGGAGACGCTGCGCCGCTCGGCCGAGGACGTGCGCCGCTCGATCACCTACCGCACCGGCAACCTGGTGATCGGCCCGCTGCGCCGGATCAAGGGCGACTAACCGTCCGGACCTGGGGGTTGGGACCGGACTCGGCCCGGCAGAGCTACCCGCGGCGAACAGCCAAAGGGTCGGTCGTCCGAGTTGCGCGGACGCTGACCGCAGCAGCCACGGCTCCGATCACGAGCGCGGCCACGATGGCAGACGTGGCATAGGCGTCAGAGGGTTCCAAGCGTGCATCCGCCGTCGATATCGCGGTGGGTAGGAGGAAGTAGATCAGGGTTGCCAGGAAGCCGGCTGCAGCGATCGGGAGGAACACCGAGAGCGCCGCGTGCTGCCACAGCCAGCGGCGGTTCCCCCGGACGGCGGCGAGGACGGAGAGCCGTCGGGCGTCGCTGACGGTCTCGCTGGTCAGCATCGCTGCCATGGCAAGCGTGAGGAGTGCGATGGCGATCGTGCCGTAGAGCACGATCCACCGCGCCCTGATCCGGTTGGGCTCGCTCCCACTGATGGCCGGGGCCGCAACCGACTCCAGCCGCAGCCCACCAGCCACGTACGCCGTCGACTCCCTGGTGAGATCGCGGACCGACAGCGGTGATCCCGTGGTGGACACGATCAGCAGCTGGCACTGGTTCCTGCCCTGCGCGGGGCAAGGGTCTCCGACCCTGACCCGTGTCGCCCCTCCACCGAGTGCAGCGAAGGTGGCCTGGGTCCGCAGCGGGAGGGTTCGCAGGTCGATTGGCCCCCCAGTCGCCGCGCAGGGCAGGCCGAGTGCTCCGAGTTCGGAGCACTCGGTGGCGGACACGCTCTGACTCGGGATCGCACGACCCCTCTGCGGCAGCTGCGTCTCGACCCAGACCGGACGCTCTGTGGGCGGGAGCGTCGCGAGGAACGCGCGAACCTGTCTGGTGGGGAGAACGTCGGAGGCGACCAGCACGCTGTTGTCGACCGCCCGTTGAGCAGCGTCACCTGCCTGGAACTGCGATCCCAGCAGGCCTACTGACAGCTGGACCTGGCCCAGCGTCAAGATCGCCAGGCAGATGGCCGTCAGCATCCGCGCCGTGCGCCGTGGGCGGGCCTGCATCAGCCGTCCTGCCGTGAGTGCGGCTGGGGCATTCCATCCGAGCCTCGGTGACGAAATGGCTCTGCCCAGGGCATTCACGAGGACAGCGACGACGGCAGAAAGCGTGCAGGCGACGATGATCACGCACAGGATGTATGCCTGCTGGCGTTGTGGCCCGGTGAGCATGGGCGGTACCCACAGGCAGACGATGACGGCCGCCATGCAGATCCAAGCCCGGGTGGTCGGCAGTGTGTCCTGAGGGACGAAGAAGCGCCCGCGGGTCGCCCGCCGCGGGTTCAGCGTCCGCCACACAGGGATGGCCAGGACTGCGAACGTGATCACCATGGTCACGAGTGGCGTCGCGAGCAGGAGCCCCGGCCTGCCGCGCAGATCGGCTGGCGCGGTGATCTCGCGCAGCCAGGGCAGCGTCAACGGCACCGTGAGGAGAACGGTAGTGACCAGTGCTCCGGCCGCGAGGCCGATAGCGATGGGGCCTGCGCACTCGATCCAGCGCATCACGACCAGCTGTGGCCGGCTGGCGCCCAAGGCGGCCAACCGGCGCACGCGGCGCCGAGCGATGTCGCCGCCCATCCCTGCTGCCGTGATCAGCGCGACCAGGCCCGCGAGCCCCAGGGTTCCCCAGACGCAGGCGAGGACGTATCCGATCCCCAGGCGGTTCAGGAAGGCCAGCCCCACCGAGGAGGCGAGCTCGCTCTGGTCGTCGTCACCGAACGCGTACGCCGGTCTCAGTCGTGACCGATCGAGCGTGCCGGGAGCGGGACGGACGTAGACCCGGGGGTCGGTCGCCGACTCCAGCCCCGGAGATGGCGATGGTCTGGGTCGGCCGGCCGAACATGTCGCCTGCCCCCATGCGTCGGACGCTCGGGGACAAGGCTGCCTCTCCGGGTCTCGGCCACCGACTCAGCCCGGGTGGCACTGGCGCGCCCGACGTCAGCGGTTCGATGGTGATGACGACGATCTGCTCACTGCCGATGGTCTGGAAGCGGTCGTCGATCAGGAACGTCGGAGGGTTGGTGTCAGACGCCCGGACCGCGAGCAGATCCTGCGAGCGGTTGCTGATCACGGCGTCCCGAGACACCGCCATCGCAGACAGCGAGCCTGCCATGCAGATTGCGAACACCCCGATGATCAAGCACACCGCGCGTAACGGCCGCCAGGTCGCCCGGGTCTGAGACACACGCGCCAGACGGGCCAGATCAGCAGGACTCACCTCGAGCCATCCTCGAGCCGAACGACATGGTCGGCACGAGCGGCGACGTCCCTGTCGTGCGTTGCGACGACCAGGGCTGCTCCGGTCTGCTGCGGAAGGGCGAAGATGATTTCTGCGATCTGGTCTCGGGTGTCGGAGTCCAGTGATGCCGTGGGTTCGTCGGCCAGCAGGAGCTGAGGATTTCCCATCAAGGCCCTGGCGACCGCGACGCGCTGCTGCTCGCCGCCGGAAAGGTCCGACGTCCGGGCCGCCTGGGTCGGGACGCCGATCACTTGACCGGTCGAAGGTGGCTCAGCGGGTCCGGCGTACGGCGCGCACCTTGCTGTCGAGGCGCCGCATGATGCCTCGGGCCAGGGCGTCGGGGTGACGCAGCAGGGTCAGCCGGCGCAGCTGGTTGGCGGTGCGATAGGTCGAGGACTGCTGGATCTCCCGGGTGCGGGCCATGGCCTTGTCACGGTTGCGGGCTGCGCCACGGGCCTGGTCGCGCAGGCTGCGGATCGCCTTCTCGCGCACCTGCAGCTGGTCGTCGCGCGCGGCCAGCGTCGCGGTGAGCATCTCGACCCGGGCGCGCAGGTGCGCGAGCTCCTCCTCGACCTCGGCGGGCAGCCCCGCGGCGGCAGCCGCCGCGTCGTCGCCGTCGGCGCTCGCCTCCCCGGCGTCGATGGTCACCGGCTCGGGCACCTGCTCGACGCCGGACATGCCGAGCCACAGCCGTACGCGCTCCTCGCCGCGCAGCGACGCAGGCCACAGGGTCTCGCGGCCGGCCGCCTGCAGCCGTTCCTCGAAGCGGCGCCAGGCGTGGACCAGGCGCGTGTCGGGCTCGGGCGTGGCCGACGGGTCGGCCTGGGTGAGGCCCCGCGAGAAGCTGCCGCCAGCGGCCACCCGCACGGTGTCGAGGCGCAGGTCGAGCGCCTTCTGCGCCGAGGCGCTGTTGCGCACCCAACCGCCGAATCCCTCTGCCAGCCGGCGGAACTCGGCGTCGTCCCCGCGTGCGATGGCCCGGTGGAGCGCTCGCTCGACGGTGACGTCGTCGGGGATCTCCTGCGGGAGGCGCGCTGCCCCCGCCGGCTGCCCGCCGACGACGAACGGCTGCCCCGGGCCGGCCTGGTCGACCCACAGCACGACGCCGTCGCGGTCGAGCCAGTAACCCGTGCGCGGGCGTCCGCCGACGACCGCGAGCCACGCGTCGGCCAGCGCGGGGAGCTCGCCGGAGCGTGCCGACGCGGCGACCAGGTCGGGGACCCGCTCGCCGCCGGACTGCTCGTCGGGGCCCGACTGCTCCTCGGCGACGCGGGTGAGGGCGTCCTCGACCAGCTGGGCCGGGAGCGACCCGTCGCGCGCGGAGGCCAGCGCCGCCGTGTCGACCGCGGCAACCGGTGCGTCGGCCGGGCCGAGCAGCGCGTGCACCGTGCTCACCGGCAGCCGCGCCGCGCGCAGCCGGGCGTCGAGCTGGGCGACACCGACCGGCCGGGTGGGGTCCTCGTCGGCGCGGGCCCAGCCCTGACGCGACACGTCCAGCGTCAGCGCCGACAGCGGGGCGTCGTTGTCGACCCGCAGCACGAGCGTGCCGCCCGGCTCGAGCAGCCCGACGACCTGGTCGAGGCGGGCCGACCAGCTGAGGGCGTCGACCGGCTCGGCGACCGCGTCGAGCCCGGCGAGGCACAGCACCAGGTCGTACCGCTGCCCGCTCGCCACCACCTCGTCGAGCCGCGGCGAGGCGTCGGCCGGGCCCAGCGGGTCGACCCACACGGCCTCGCGGGTGCGGGTGCCGACCAGCTCGCGCACGTCGTCGGGCACCGGTCCGAGCACCAGCGCCGACTCGGCGCGGGGGAGGGCGTCGTCCAGCACCGCGGCGGTCAGCGACCGCTCGGCGGGACGCTCGGTGGGCTGGTCGGGGGTGAGGTCAGACACGGGGCCTCCATTCGAGCACCGCGCGCAGCTCGTCGCGCGGCAGGACGTGGTCGCGGCCCAGCTCGTGGCCGGCGAGGTCGGTCAGGGCCGCCGGCGAACCGGCCGCCTCGACGAGCGCCGCCTCGGCGCTCGAGCGCGGCTGCTGCCGCCCGAGGAGCGTCGTGGGCAGGCCCGCGGCGGCCGCCATGAGCAGGTGCTCGTCGGGGTGGGTCGCGAGCACGGCCGTGTGCCGCAGCATGAGGTCGCGCAGCTGCATCAGCCGCGCCACCTGGGGGCTCGCGGCGGGCAGGTCGGCCGGCACCAGCGGCACCACGTCGATCCCGGCCTCGACGTACGCCGTCCGCACCTCGGGCGAGGCCGCGTCGGCGGGCAGCAGTGCGGCAGTAAGGCGTTCGCGCTCGTGCTCGCGCGCCTCGTCGGCGATGCGGCGGGCGGCGTGCCGGCCGTACAGGTCGTGGCGCGGCAGCAGCAGCGTGCCGCTCGGCGGCTCCGCGAACCGCTCGACCGGCTGCTCCCCGGGCTCGGGCCGCTCGCGCAGCTCGTGCGGGACGTGGTCGCGGTGCACGTCGAGCAGGTAGAGCCACGGCGCCCCGATCACCACGTGGCCGCCGAGCCCGCGCGCGCGCCGGAATCGGCGGGCCGAGGAGCTCCACAGGTAGGCGGTGCCGCCCGGGCCCACGTCGATCGTCGCGCAGGGGGAGGTGACGTGCCAGTCGTGCTGCACGTGCCCGGGGACGCTGCGCGGCCACAGGGTGGTCAACCAGCTGTGCGACTTCTCCAGCAGCGACAGGGCCAGCGCCTGGGTGGAGCCGTAGCGGTGGTTGTGAGGATGCATGCCGGCGTCACCGTACCTGCGCGTGCACCGAGTCGGCGGCGGTGGTGACGGTGACGTGGCGGCCCTGCGTGGTGACCTCCGCGGGCAGCTGCGCCATGAGCCCGGGCTCGCAGATGACCTGCACACCCGTCTGCACGCCGTCCTGCTCGAGCTCGGCGAACAGGGTCCAGTAGGCCGCGGGGGCGCCGGGGTGGCTCGGCGCGTCGTGCTCGGGGACGAGCGCGGCGGGGTCGACCGCGGCCTGCCACCCGACGGCCCCGGTGCCGCCATCACCGTCGGCCCCTGCCTCGGGGCCGAGATCGCTGACGGCACAAGGGATCTCGACGTAGTCGTCGGTGCCTGGAAGGAACCGGCGCCAGGTGATGCCCTGAACGGGCTCGCTGCTCCAGCGCCGCCCCTCGACCACGAGTCGGTCGGGGGTGATCCGCGCGGCCACGGCCGCCGGGAAGGCGGGTCCGTGGGTGAGCTGCACCAGCCCGAAGGGCGAGCGGGTGAGCTGGATGAGCCGGCCGTCGGCGTCGACCGCGGCGTTGCGCCGGTGCGCGGGCCAGACGATCTGGTGGGAGCCCAGGTCGGTCTCGAGCCGCACCGCGCGCGTGGCGCGCAGGGTGAACGGGTCGTCGGGCTCGTCGCCGGTCGCCAGCGCCGCACCGGGCAGCGCCACCTCGGCGACCCGGCCGTCGTCGGAGAGAGCGGCGGGGAAGGTCAGCGTGCCCCGGGGGAGGCGCACCTCGAGGTCGGCCCGGTTGAGGGCGTACGGGCTGTGCACGACGAGGCGGATCGCGTCACCCTCGCCCGCGGCCGACTCGACGGTGACCGGGGCGGGGCTGCGGTGCAGGCAGAAGGCGCCGGCCGGACCCTTGCCGGGCTGCACCCACTCGGTCGGCGACAGCCACGCGCCGTCGGGATAGGTCGGGCTGCCGGGCCGCATGCCCTGCAGCTGCGCGACGCGGTGCACCCCGCCGTTGTCGAGGTCGAGCTCGAAGCGCACCGGCCACACCAGGTCGTGCTCGGCCGCGAGCCGCGGCACGTCGACCCGGGTGCGGAAGCCGACGCGGCTGCGGCCGGAGAACTGGTCGGTGGTGTCGATCCGCTCGACCGGCAGCTCGATGCGCTCGATGCCGCTGACCAGGTTGACCCGCAGCGTGGAGTCGTCGCGGATCGGCACCTGGGTGATCTCGGCGGTGCCCTGCACGAGCGCGGTGGTGCCGGCCCAGCCGACGTGGTCGACGGTGCTGCGCAGCTTCAGCGAGGTCGTCGGGATGGTGAACGCCTTGCGGGGCGCCGACGAGCGGCGGCGTCCTGGGAAGCCGATGTCGAACCGCCACGGCGCCGCGCGGTTGCGGGTGATCCGGCCGCCGCCGACGAGCCCGCCCTCGTCGCGGAACCGGGCGAGCTCGACGAGCAGCTCGGCGTCGCCGTCGCGCAGGGCGTGCATCTGCAGCTGGTCGAAGCGGGGGCGCTTGCCGATGTCGAACTGCAACCGCCCCATGAGCCGGGTGCCGAGCTCGACGGTCTTGTCGAGGTCCTCCGGCGGCACGACCGCGAACGCCTGCGCCAGCGCGACCACGTCGATGCCGGCGAGGTAGTCGTGGGTCGACCGGCGCACCTCGGGGGTGGCGCGCGAGTCGACCAGGTCGAGCACCCGCTCGGCCGAGACGACCCGGTCGAGCAGGTTGTCGTAGCGGAACACCTGCTGGGTGATCGAGTCGCCCGACTCGCGCTCGCGCCAGTAGTAGACCGGCGTGCGCAGCACGTCGACGGTCAGCGCGTCGAGGTGCGCCGCCATCGTGACGGGGTAGTCCTCGTACTTGATCGCCGGGAAGGCGTAGCCGAACTCGTCCCAGAAGCTGCGCCGGTAGACCTTGTTCCAGACCATCCGGTCCATCACCAGCACCGGCTTCTCCAGCACGTGCGTGGCCCGCGCGTCGCGCGCGCACGGCCGCTGGTGGGTCCAGGACTGACGCACGCCGGACGTACGGCTGAACCGCTTGGCGTTGCCCAGCACGAACGAGGACCCGCTGTGCTCCAGGGAGCCCACCATCTGCTCGAACGCCCGCCGCGGCACCAGGTCGTCGGAGTCGACGAAGGTGAGGTAGTCGCCGCTCGCCTGCGCGGTGCCGGTGTTGCGCGCCGGCCCCAGCCCGGCGTTGTCCTGCTGGACCAGGCGGAAGCGGCTGTCGAGGTCGACGTACTCCCGCGCGATCTCGACGCTGTCGTCGGGGCTGCCGTCGTCGACGAGCACGACCTCGAGGTCGTCGAGGGTCGAGCGGCGGATCGACTCCAGGCAGTCGCGCAGGTAGGCCTCGACGCCGTAGTAGGGGACGACGACGCTGAGCAGCGGTCGGGTCATCGGCTCAGATCAGGTCCCACGACAGCGCGGTCCCGCGGGCCACGTCGCGGGTGAACCTGCGGCCCTCGACCCGCGAGAACTCATCGGGCGCAAGGCCGTTCGCGGGTCGGATGGACCGCACGTTGTCGGCGGTCACGGGGTCGCCGGCGCGGACGTCGGCGACGACGTAGAGGCTGCGGCGGAAGCGCAGCCCCTCCTGCTCCTGCTGCCGGGCGCCGATGCGCGGCTCCCCGAGGCACTGCCAGGCGACCTTGGTCTGCGAGACCAGGGCGGCCAGCTCGTCGGGCTCGGAGGAGAAGGAGGAGTCGACGCCGCCGCCCTCGCGCTGCAGCGTCACGTGCTTCTCGACCAGGACCGCGCCGAGCGCGACCGACGCGATCGGGGCGCCGATGCCGATGGTGTGGTCGGAGTAGCCGATGAGCGTGCCGAACGCGTCGCGCATCACCGGGATGCCGCGCAGGTTGGACTCGCTCGGGTCGGCGGGGTAGTTGGCGGTGCAGGCGAGCACGACGATCTGCTCGTTGCCGGTGCTGCGTGCGGCCTCGACCGCCGCGTGGATCTCCGACACCGACGCCATGCCCGTGGAGATGATGATCGGCTTGCCCTTGCTGGCCGCCAGCCGCACCAGCGGCAGGTCGACGATCTCCGACGAGGCGATCTTGTAGGCCGGGGCGCCGAGCTCTTCCAGCAGATCGACCGCGGTCGGGTCGAAGGGCGAGGAGAAGATCGTGATGCCGACCTTCGCGGCCTCCTCGAACAGCGGCGCGTGCCACTCCCACGGGGTGTGCGCCTCGGTGTAGAGGTCCCACAGCGTGCGCCCGCCCCACAGCTCGTGCCCCTCCGAGAGCCGGAAGTCCGGCGCGTCGGACTCCAGGGTGATCGTCTCGGGCTTGTAGGTCTGCAGCTTCACCGCGTGCGCGCCCGCCTCGGCGGCCATCCGCACGATCGCCAGCGCCTTGTCGAGCGACCCGTCGTGGTTGCCCGACATCTCCGCGATGATGTACGGCTCGTGGTCGGGACCGATCCGGTGCTCGCCGATCGTGATGCTGGTCGTGCTGGCCATGCGGTCGAGCCTAGGACTTGTCCGCGGGGCGCTCGCGACGCACCCGGTGCACCGTGACGGTGGCGTCGCCGATCTGCCGCTCGTCGCTGCTGACCTCGACGAACCCGTTGCGCCGGTTCATCCGGCGCACGGCGGCGTTCTGGTCCAGCACCTCGCCCTCGAGCACGTCCAGGTCGAGCTCGGCGTCGGCGTAGCGCACCGCCTCGCGCTGGATCTGCATCCACGCGGGCAGCAGCTCGCCGCGCTCGCCGAGCCCGGCGTTGTCGAGGTAGTAGCCCCACATCGCCGACCGGGTGCCGTCGTCGGCCGCGGCGATGTCGAAGAAGGTGACGACGCCGCACGGCACCCCGCCACGCTCGTACACCAGCACCCGCCGCGACGGGTCGCCCTGCAGCCCGGCCCACCAGCGGGCGTGGGTGTCGGGGTCGATCTCGTCCTGGGTGAGCGACACCGCGCGGACCTCGGGGTGGTTGCGCCAGCGGCGGATGGGCTCGACGTCGGCGTCGGTGGCGGGGCGAAGCATTCGCGTCACGCTACAGGGGCGGGGCGACAGGGGCGGGGCGACGCGGTGCGGCGGCTCCTACACTGGGGCGCGGCCCGCAAGCCTCGGGCCTCACCCACACGTCAGCGAGGATCGATGAGCACGCTCAGCCGGGACCAGGTGCGCGAGATGATGGCCGAGGTGCTCTCGGCCCAGGGCAAGCAGCTGCCCGCCGAGGACTCCGCGTCGTTGCAGGAGATCGGCTTCCGCTCGCTGGACTTCTCCGAGCTGGCGCTGCGCGTCGAGGACGAGATCGACACCGAGCTCAACTTCGACGCCCCCGGCCTGCGCTCCATCGAGACCGTCGGCGACGTGCTCGACTTCCTCGACCAGCTGCAGAACGCGTGACCTATCCCGCCGGCGCGGGCAACCGCGTGGTGATCCCCGGGCCCGCCGGCTTCGACGGCACCTGGGAGCAGCTGTCCCGCGAGCCGTACGCCGGCGCCGGCCTCGACGGTCCGACGCTCGCCGAGCTGCCCGCGGCGGCGGCGTTCCTCGCGGCCGGGCCGCTGGAGGCCGCTCAGGCGGCGTGGCTCGCCGCGTCCGACTCGCAGCGCGAGACGCTGATCGCCGCCGAGACCCGGGTCGACGCCGAGCAGGCGGCGCAGCTGCGCCGCGACGGGCTCGCCCTGGTCCGGCGCACGCCCGAGCCCGACGTCGTCGTCGAGCCGGCCGACCCGGAGCGCGAGCCGGCGCCCGGCCGGGTCTGGCTGCTGACGTCGGGGTCGACGGGCCGGCCCAAGCAGGTCGCCCACACGATCGCGTCGCTGACCACCGTCGCCGGTGACCAGCCGGCGCGCACCTGGCTGTGCCCGTACACCTCCGGCGCCTACGCCTGGTGGCAGGTCGTGACGCTGTCGCTCACGCTGCCCGGGCAGGACGTCGTCTTCGTCGACGGCGCGCGCCCCGACGAGTGGCCGCAGCAGGCGCTGGCGGCCGGGGTGACGGCGGCGTCGGGCACGCCGACCTTCTGGCGGCAGGCGATCTTCCGCAGCGGCGAGACCCTGGCGCGGCTGCCGCTGCAGCAGGTCACGCTCGGCGGCGAGCCCGTCGACCAGGCGGTGCTCACCCAGCTGGCCGAGCTGTTCCCGCAGGCCCGCGTGTCGTGGATCTACGCCTCGTCCGAGGCGGGCGCCGCGATCGCCGTGCACGACGGGCGGGCGGGCTTCCCCGCGGCGTGGCTCGACCGCGACACCCCGGGGCGGCCGAGGCTGTCGGTCGACGACGGCGAGCTCGTGATCGCCGCGAGCCAGGCGGCCGAGGGCATGGACGCCGAGATCCGCACGGGCGACCGCGCCGAGGTGCAGGGCGACCGGGTGCTCATCACCGGCCGCATCGCCTCCGACGAGATCAACGTCGGCGGCGCCAAGGCATCGGCGTCGAAGGTCACGGCCGTGCTGCTCGAGCACCCCGACGTGGCGTGGGCCGCCGTGCGCGGCCGCCGGGCGCCGCTCGTCGGCAACGTCGTGATGGCCGAGGTGGTGCTGCGCGAGGGCGCCACGACCACCGACGCCGAGCTGACCGCCTGGTGCGCCGAGCGGCTGCCCGACTACTCCGTCCCGCGCCGGCTGCGCATCCTGCCCGAGATCCCCATCAAGGAGTCGTTGAAGAGCGATGTCTGACCCCACCGACCCGATCCCCGCCGCCCGGACCGTGCTCATCACCGGGGGCACCAAGGGCCTCGGCCTGGAGCTGGTGCGCGACACCCTGGCCCAGGGCGCCAAGGTCGCGACGTTCTCGCGCTCGCTGACCCCCGAGATCGAGCAGCTGCAGCGCGAGCTGCCCGACCAGGTCTACGCCGCGCCGCTGGACATCAACGACGAGGCCGGCGGCAAGGCGTTCCTCAAGGACGCCGCCGCGAAGCTCGGGCCGATCGACGCGCTGGTCAACAACGCGGCCATCGGGCAGGACTCGCTGCACCTGCACACCTCGCCCGAGCGCATCGCCCAGATCGTGCAGACCAACCTCACCGCGCCGCTGATCCTCACCCGCGCGTTCATCCGGCACGCGATGGCCAAGGTCGGCCGGGGCCGGATCGTCATGGTGACCTCGATCTGCGCCCAGCGCGGCTACTCCGGCCTGGTCGCCTACTCCGCCACCAAGGGCGGGCTCGACGCGGCCATGCGCACGCTGGCCCGCGAGATGCACGGCCGCTTCCTCGTCAACTCGGTCGCGCCCGGCTTCTTCGCCTCCGAGATGAGCTCGGTGCTCGGCACCGAGCAGCTGTCGACGATCAGCCGCCGCACCCCGTCGGGCCGCCTGGTCACGCCCGCCAACATCGCGCCGGTCGTGCGCGGGCTGCTGTTCGACGACACCAACCTCAACGGCCAGGCGATCGTCATCGACGGGGGCGGGTCGATCTGACCCGCGAGCTCGCGTCGCTGCGCCGGGGGGAGATCCCCGGCGAGCTCGCGAGCGCGCTCGCGGCGCCGGCCGTGCTCGTCGGCCAGGGGTTCCGCGACACCCACCCCCGGCTGCCGCGCTCCTACCTCGCCGACGGTCGGGTCGTCGCGTGGGACGTCACGCCGCCGCCGGGCTGGTCGGTCGCGGTCGACGCCGAGCTCGAGGGGCAGCAGCTGTCCGACCTGGTACGCCGTCGCGCGGGTCTGCCCGTCGGCACCGGCCAGGCGCAGACCCTCGTCGCCTGGACCCAGGCCGAGGTGATGGCCAAGCTGCTCGACGTCCCGATCCTGTTGCGGCTCAAGGAGTTCGGGCTCGGACTCGCCGACCTCGGCGAGCACGAACCGGTGGCCCTGCACAGCTGGGCCATGCACGGCCTGATCCTCACCGTCGGCGTGCACGCACCGCCTCGGTCAGCCGCGACGCCGGAGCGGTGAGCACCAGCAGCATCCGCCGGGCGAACGGCCCCTCGGTCGCGTCGACCACCTGCTCCAGCGCCCGGATGCGGCGCTCCTGCTGGGCGTAGCGCTCCTGCAGCCAGCGCACCTGCCGGTCACGGTCGGCCAGGTCGTCGCGCAGCCGGTGCGTCTCGGCGGCCGGTCCTTCGCGGTCCACGTCGGGCCGTGCGAGGGCGTTCTGGGCGAGGGCGGTCTGGGCGAGGTCAGTCTGGGCGAGGTCGGCCTGGGCGAGGTCGGTCCGTGCGGTGCCGGGGCCGGCCGGTCGGGCGTCGCCCACGAGCAGCACGTCGTCCGGCAGCGCCGCCTCCTCGACCGGGCCCTCGACGACCACCCAGCCCGCGGCGAGCTGGGGGAGCGCGTCGGCCTCGACCGCGCGGCGGGCGGCCGCAACCCCCACCACCTCGCGCGACAGCGTCGCGAGAGCCGCCTCGAGCTGCGCCGGCGGGACCGCGGAGCCGGCGAGGACGTACGGGCTGGGGAGGGTGGGCAGCACGGACAGCACGCGGGCGCCGGGCGCGAGGGCGGCCAGCTCGCCGGCGTGCGGGCGGCGGCGGTCGAACCCGGGGCTGCCGACCCACCAGTCGGCGTCCACGTCGCGGCGCGGGCTGCGCGGCAGCGGGCTGGTGAGGTCGTTGCCGACCAGGGCCACGAGCACGCCGCCGGGGCGCAGCGTGGCGCGCGCCAGGTCGAGCAGGCCGGCATGGGTGAGCGGCTCGTCGTCGGGGGTGAGCGCGGTCTCGGGGCCGTCGAGCACGACGCAGGCGGCGGCCGTGCCGCGCGGCGGGTCCTGGGTCAGCAGCGGCTCGGTGCTCGCGGGTCCGGTCGGGCTCCACGCGACCGCGGCGTCGGCCGGGGCGTCCTCGTGCGACGCGCCCGGGCGCAACACGTCTTGCTGCCCGCGGCGCAGCACCTCCCGCGAGGCGAGCGGACCGGCCGGCGAGGCCGCCAGCTGCGCGGCCCGCGGGCCCAGCAGCAGCACCGGGCCGTCGGCCGGCAGCACCCGCTCCAGCAGCTCGCACAGGACATCCATAGCCATGGTCGTCGGGGTCTGCTCTGCCACGCCGATAGCCTAGGCCGGTGCCCGGCTCTGACCCCCTGCCCAGTGTCGGGGCGGTCGTGCTGCACATGGGCGACCGCCCGCGCGAGCTCGCGACCGCGCTGCGCGACCTGCTGCGCCAGCGCGGCGTCCGGCTCGACGTCGTCGTCGTGGGCAACGGCTGGCGTCCGAGCGGGCTGCCGGAGGGGGTCCGCTCGACCTACCTGCCGACCAACGCCGGCATCCCCGAGGGCCGCAACGTCGGCGCCCGCGAGGTGCACGGCGACTACCTGTTCTTCTTCGACGACGACGCGACCATCCCGCGCGACGACGTGCTCGCGCGGCTCGTCGAGGTCGTGCGCACCCGGCCGCGCGCCGCGCTGTGCCAGCCCGGCCTCACCGACCCCGAGACCGGCGCCGCCCCGCGCCGGTGGGTGCCGCGGCTGCGGGTGCGGCCCGGCGAGGACCAGGGCGGGCAGGTCGCCTCGTTCTCCGAGGGCGTGGTGCTCGTGCGCCGCGACGCGTTCCGCGAGGCCGGCGGCTGGCCGGGGCAGTTCTTCTTCGGGCACGAGGGCATCGAGCTCGCCTGGCAGCTGGTCGAGCACGGCTGGACGCTGTGGTACGACCCGGGCATCCAGGTGCACCACCCCTACACCGAGGCCGCCCGGCACGAGATCTACTACCGCACCAACGCCCGCAACCGGGTGTGGGTCGCGCGCCGGAACCTGCCGGCGCCGCTCGTCCCGGTCTACCTCGGCACCTGGACCGCGCTCACCCTCGCCCGGGTGCGCGACAAGGACGCGCTGCGCGTGTGGTTCCGCGGGTTCGCCGAGGGCGTGCGCGAGCCGGCAGGCCCGCGCCGGCCCATCTCCTGGCGCACGGTGCGCGAGCTGTCCCGGGCCGGTCGGCCCCCGGTGATCTGAGTGGCGGGCCACTACGTCGTCGTCACCGGGGCCTCCAGCGAGACGCACCTGGTCTACGTCGCGTCCTACCTGCGGCACCTGCTCACCGACGGGCAGCCGATCACCGTGGCCTACCCCGGCCGCGGGCAGGTCGACGTCACCCGCCCCGACCTGCGCGCGCTGCTGCCCGACGAGCCGGGCCTGCAGGTCGAGGTCATCAACGGCGAGGGCTGGACCGCCCCCGCCGACCAGGAGCTGACGTACGTCTCCATCGGCGTGCCCGGCCTCAAGCCGTGGGCGCAGCTGCGCCGGGCCAACCGCGGCCGCGCGATGCACGTCGTCGTCACCGACGAGGGGCTCGGCTCCTACGGCACCTGGCGCACCCGCCGCGAGGCGTGGCTGCGCGAGGGTGTGCGCGAGCCGTGGCGGTCCGTGCGCACCACCGCCGTCACCGCCGGCGCCCGCTGGCTCACCACGCGTCGCTGGCCGATGTACCAGCAGGTCGGCGAGCAGTGGCGCGTCGTCGGACCGGTCGCCGAGGAGTTCCGGCGGCACCTGCCGCTGCGGTCCGACGCGCTCGTCGCGCGCCGGCGCGTCGTGCTGCTCAGCCAGCCCTGGATCGAGCTGGGCGTCGTCAGCGAAGCCGTCTACCTCGACCACGTCGAGCGGCTCGCCGGCGAGGTCGACAAGGCCGGCAGCGAGCTGCTGGTGCGACCGCACCCCAGCGAACGTCCGGGGCGCTACCGGCACGTCGGTGAGCTCCCCAGTGCCGGACCGGCCGAGCTCGACCCGACGGTGGCGTACGCCGGGGGGCTGATCGGCGGACCCAGCACCGCCATGCTCAACCTGGCCGCGGTGCACGGCGTGCCCGCGGTGCGGGTGGGCGTGCCCGGGCGGCCCGACCTCGACACGAACCTCAGCAGCCAGCAGACGTCGCTGCTGGACCAGTTCCTCGGACCCGTCGTCCCCGACGACGCTGTCCACGAGCGGTTGCAGCCGTAGTCGCCGCGACGTACCTGTGCGACCTGGGCGTCCTGATCGTCGCGCCCCGGTTCACCACGTAGTGTCGTGGTGTGAGCAGTACCCCCAGGCGCGGTCGATCGGCGAGGTCGTCCGGGCAACAGGTCTCGAAGGTGTCGCGCGCCGCCGAGGTGGCGGGTGACGAGGTGCGCCGGCTGGTCGAGCGCCCCGCCGTGCAGCGCGTGGTCGGGCGAGCGGTCGACGCGGCCCGCACGACCGCAGGCCGGCTGCCGGGCGGTCACGACGAGGTGCAGCTGAGCGCCGCCGACCTGCGCGGCGTCCAACCCACCGGCGTGCTCGTCGACGGCGCCCAGGCCCGCGCGGCCCGGGCCACCGCGCGAGCGATCGGGCTGCCGCGGGCGCTCGACGGCGCCGCCTCGTGGGTCGCGCTCGGGGCGCTGGCCGCGCTGCTGCGCGTGGCCGACGACGGACGCCGCCGCGCCGTGGTCATCGAGGCCGGCGCCGGGTCCCGCTCGGTGTTCAGCCGGTGGGCCACCGCCGCGGGCTTCGCTCCGCTGCACCTCGACGTGACCCGCCCCGACGTGGTCGGCGACCGGCTCGACCCCGGCAGCGTCGACCTCGTGGCGCTGCTCCACCCGCGCAGCACCACCCCCGACGACGTCGACCTGGAGCTCGTGCGCTCCAGCCTCGCGGTCCGGAACGGTGGCCTGGTCGTGGTCTCCCTGCAGCTCGGCCCGGTCGAGACCGGCGGCTTCGGGGTGGCCGACGTCCGCGCCCTGGTGGCTCGCGCCGGCGAGCAGGGCCTCGCGCTCGTGGGCGAGCTCGACATCGACGACGTGGCCCGGGCGACCCGCGCGCAGGCGCAGCACCGGGATCGGCCGATCGGCCTGGTGCTGCTGACCTTCCGCCGCCGGTGAGCGCAGCGCCCGACGAGCGCACGACGTACTCTCCGGGCCGGCCGGTCCCGCTCCTGGCCATCATCGGTCCGCTGCGGCACGGCGCCGGCGACCCGACGTTCCGCAGCATCGACGGCAGCACCTGGCTCGGGCAGCGCACGCCCGAGGGCCCCGCGACCCTGCGGCTGGACGTGCGGCGCGCCGCCGACGGCGACGTGGTCGAGGCGGCGGCCTGGGGTCCCGGCGCGCGGTGGGCGGTCGCCCAGGTCCCCGAGCTGCTCGGCGACCGCGACGACCCCAGCGGGTTCGTGCCCGCGCCGGAGCATCCGGTGCTGCGCCGGGTGCACCGCGAGCGGCCGCACTGGCGGGTGCCGCGCTCGGGCCTGGTCGTCTCCGAGCTGGTGCCGGTCGTCGTCGAGCAGCGGGTCACGGGCCGGCAGGCGTTCCAGGCCTACCGCCGGCTGGTGCGCGGCTACGGCGAACCGGCCCCCGGACCCGGCGCGGACCTCGGCCTGCTCGTGCAGCCCACGGTCGCGCAGTGGCGCCGGGTGGCCTCGTGGGTGTGGCTGCGCGCCGGCGTCGACGCGCAGCGGGCCGACACGGTGATGCGCGCGCTCGCGGTCGCCCCGCGCCTCGCGGAGATCACCGGCCTCGCCCCGGCCGACGCCCGCCGGCGGCTGCGCCTGGTCCCCGGGATCGGCGTCTGGACCGCGGCCGAGATCGCCCAGCGCGCCCTCGGCGACGCCGATGCCGTCAGCGTCGGCGACTACCACGTCGCCAAGCACGTCACGCATGCCCTCGAGGGTGTCGTCGGTGACGACGCGCGCATGCTCGAGCTGCTCCGGCCGTACGCCGGGCACCGGTTCCGCGTCCAGCGACTCCTGGAGACGGCGGGCGTGGGGGCGCCGCGCCGCGGGCCGCGGATCACCCTGCCCACCCACCTGCCGCAGTGACCCGCGCGCACCGGGCCCGCCGCTGCATTTCGTACGTTCACGCACGATCTGAGGGGGCGTGGCCCGGGATTGTGGGGGTGGCCGCTGCATTTCGTACGTTCACGCACGATCTGCGCGGGCGTGGCCCGGGATTGCGGGGGTGGCCGCTGCATTTCGTACGTCAACGCACGATCTGAGGGGGCGTCGCCCGGGATTGCGGGGGTGGCCGCTGCATTTCGTACGTCGACGCACGATCTGCGGGGGCGGGGCGGCTCAGCGCTCGCGCACCCGCAGCCGGACCACCCCGTCGGCCCCGTGACCGTCCGCGTCCGGCAGCCGCTCACCGAGCAGCCGCTCACCGACCAGGCGCTCCCCGGCGAGCGCGACCTCCACCCGGGCCCAGGCGCGGCCGAGCAGCACCGGGTCGTCGGCGCGCAGCTCGACCCGGTCGCCGTCGCTCGTGGCGCCCACGCCGGCCTCGCCCCCGCGCCGGACCGCCGGGTCGGCGAGCGCGACGCGGACGGCGCGGGCGATCCGGTCGGCGAGCGGCTCGGGGTGCACCGACTCGATGCCGCACGACTCCGACAGCGGCGACCCGGCCGGCACGCCCAGCGCGTCGCGCACGGCCTCGGCGCGGCCGAGGGCGAACCAGTCCTCGGGGCCGGAGCGCACCAGCTCGCGCGCGCGGGTGCCCGGCCCGTCGACCACGAGCCCGTCGAGCCCGCGCACCAGCGCGACCGGCACCCCGTCGAGCTTGCCCTTCACCAGGTCGGCGGCGGCCGCGACCTCGTCGGCGAGGCAGCGCACGGTGACGGCGAGCTCGCGACCCTCGGAGTCCGTACGCCCGCGCAGGTCGTCCACGCCGCGCACCCCGGAGAGGCCGAGGGCGAAGTCGGTGAGACCCGCGCGCCACGGGCGCCCGGCGGTGTCGCTGAGCACGACGCCGACGCGCACCGGCTCGCCCCAGGCACCCACGACCGCCGCGCGCAGCCCCGCGGCGGCGGCGTCGGGGTCGTGGGGGAGCAGCAGCAGGTCGCTCGACCCGGTGTTGGACGCGTCGATGCCGGCGCCCGCCATCACCGGACCGGCCAGCGCGGCGACGACCCGGGTGGTGCCGGTCGAGGTGGCGCGCTCGCTCACGACCCGGTCGGACTCGGCCAGCACGAGCGCGGCGCGGTCGTCGGTGGTCGGCACGAGGTCGTCGGCCTTGGAGACCAGCTTGCTCGTCACGACCAGCAGGTCGCCGTCGCGCAGCCGCTCGCCCTGCGCGCGCAGCGCCGTCACGACGAGGGCGCCCACGTCGTCCCCGGCGCGCACCTGCGCGATCCCGCGCACCGGCAGGATCGTGAGCGGTTCGCTCATCGAGCGAGCCCCAGCGCCAGGTCGAGCGCGCCGCCCGCGATCTTGGCGGCGTGGTCGATGTCGCGCATGAGGATCGGCATGTGCGCGCTGGTGGCGCGGCTGCCGCGGGGGAGCGGGTCGTCGGCGTCGGCGTCGTCGACCAGCCACCCGTCGAGGAAGTCGGCGTAGAGCCCGGCGACCGCCGCCGCGCTGGGCTCGAGGTCGAGCACGGCCAGGCAGGCGTCGGCGTGGCCGCGCACCGGGGCGCCGCCGATGATCGGCGAGACCCCGACGACCGGCGCGGTGGTGCCGCGCAGCGCGTCGCGCACGCCGGGCACTCCGAGGATCACGCCGATCGACACGACCGGGTTGCTCGGCGGCAGCAGCACCACGTCGGCCGACCGCAGCGCGTCCAGCACGCCGGGGGCCGCGGCCGCCCGGTCCAGCCCCGCGACGACGAACCGGCGCGCGGGGATCGCGGCCTGGTGGCGCACCCACCACTCCTGGAAGTGGATCGCCTGCTCCTGCCCGTCGCGCTCGATCACCACGTGGGTCTCGACGGGGACGTCGGTCATGGGCAGCAGGCGTACGCCCTGGTCGGGCAGGCCCCACCGCGCGGCCAGCCGCGCGGTCACCTGGGACAGCGTCTGCCCCTGCGCGAGCCACTGGCTGCGCGCGACGTGGGTGCCGAAGTCGCGGTCGCCGAGCCGGAACCACTGCGGCGTGGCGCCGTAGGCCTGCAGCTCGTCCTGCACCGCGAACGACTCGTCGGCCCGGCCCCAGCCCTGCCCCTCGTGCACGCCGCCGCCGAGCGTGTAGAGCAAGGTGTCCAGGTCGGGGCAGACCCGCAGCCCGAACAGGGAGATGTCGTCGCCGGTGTTGCCGACGATCGTGAGCTCGTGCGGGCCGTCGTCGCGCTGGTCGAGGTGCCGGCGCAGGCCGCGCAGGAAGCGCGCGCCGCCGACCCCTCCGGCGAGGGCAGTGATGTGCATGGCGGCAGTCTCTCAGCAACCCCGCGCTTGACGAATTGCTAACGACGGCAGTGTAATAACAGCGCTGTAGTTCGCAGCACCCGCAGCGCGATCGTGAGGAGGAGCCGTGCACGAGCTGAAGTTGCTCAGCATGCACGACGATGCGCTCGAAGAGGATGGCGAGCTGTCGTGGCAGGAGCGTGCCCTGTGCGCGCAGACCGACCCCGAGGCGTTCTTCCCCGAGAAGGGCGGCTCGACCCGTGACGCCAAGAAGGTGTGCGTCGGGTGCGAGGTCCGGGCCGAGTGCCTGGAATATGCCCTCGCCCACGACGAGCGCTTCGGCATCTGGGGCGGCCTGTCCGAGCGAGAGCGTCGCAAGCTCAAGAAGCGCGCAGTCTGACGGCTCGGCCGTCACCCCTGACCCCCGGCGGGGCATCGCCGGAGGATGATGCCCGACGAGTGCCTGGCAGGTGAGAGCCGATGGCGATGGCGACGGCCGAGCCGGACGCGACCCCTGACGACCGAGGCCTGCGACCCGTGGCCGGCGCCGACCGCACCGCCGTGACCGTCACGGCACTGCTCGTCGTCCAGGACCCCGACAACCCCTATCTCGAGCACACGCTCGCGGCGCTCGCCGAGCTCCAGCAGCGCCCGCAGCGGCTCGTCGTCGTCGACGCCACCGCCGACCGCGCGGTGCGAGACCTCGTCGACGACCAGGCGCACGCCCCGTGGCGCGAGCAGTACCCCGAGGTCTCGGTCGTGGCCGTGCCGCCCGGCGCACCGTTCGCCGAGATCGTCGACACCGCGGTCGAGGCGCTGCCCGGCCCCGGCGAGGACCTCGTCGTCGCCCGTCGCCCCCGCCAGCGCGCGCGGGCGCGCGAGACCCGGGTGCGCGACCGCGACGAGTGGTTCTGGCTGCTGCACGAGGACTCCCAGCCCGCCCCCGGCTCGCTGCGCGCCCTGCTGCAGGTGGCGGGCCGCTCGCAGCGCGTCGGCGTCGCGGGCTGCAAGGTCGTGCAGGCCCAGCAGCCCGACCTGTTGGTCAACGTCGGCCTCGACCTGACCCGCACCGGCCGCCACGTCGGCACGCACATGCAGGGCGAGCCCGACCAGGGCCAGCACGACACCCGCTCCGACGTGCTCGCGGTGAGCAGCGCCGGCATGCTGATCCGCCGCGACGTCTACCTCGGCCTCGGCGGGTTCGACCCGGCCTTCGACGGCGAGGGCGACGGCCTCGACCTGTGCTGGCGCACCCACCTGCTCGGCCACCAGGTCGTCGTGGTCCCGCAGGCCGTCGTGCGCCAGGAGATCCACGACCCCGAGGCCGGCCGTACGCTGCGCCGCGCCGGCCGCACCGACGCCGATCAGCCCGCGCCCCGCTCCGCCCGCACCCTGCGCCGGCACCGCCAGGTCGCCCTGGCCCGTTGCTCCCCGCTCGCCCTGCCGTTCATGGCGCTGTGGGTCGGCCTCAGCGGACTGCTGCTCGCGCTGCTCATGCTCGTGCTCAAGCGGCCGCGGCGCTCGCTCACCGAGCTGGCCCAGGCGACGGCACCCCTCGGCGTCGGCCGGATCCTCGGGGCGCGCTCGCGCTTCGGCGGCCGCGGACGTACGCGCCGACGGCACCTCGGAGCCCTCTTCGTCCCGGCGGGGGCCGCCGCCCGTGACGCGCTCGACCAGACGCGGGCCGCCCTCACCCCGGCGCCCGACGACCCCGACGCGGCACACGAGTCGGTCGTCAGCCAGCGCCGCAGCCTCGCGGCCCGGATCGTCCTCAACCCCGGGCTGTGGCTGTTCGTGACGCTGCTCGCGGCCACGCTGGTGCGCTGGCGCGACCACGTCGGGTCGGGCGCGCTGCGCGGCACCGCGCAGGGCTTCGCCGGCGGCCAGCTGCTGCCGTTCAGCACCGACGCCGAGGGCATCTGGCGGCTGTGGCGCGACCGCTGGTCCGGCCCCGGCCTGGGCGAGCTGGGCACCGAGCACCCCTATCTGCCGGTGCTGGCCGGGCTCGCCCGCGGGGCCGAGCTGCTGCCCTGGGTCGACGACGCGACCTCCGGTGCCACCGTCGTCGGCTGGCTGCTGCTGCTCGGCGTGCCGCTGTCGGGGCTGAGCGCCTATCTCGCCGGCCGCGCCGCGACCCGGGCGGCCTGGCCGCGCGCCGCCGCCGGTCTCGCGTGGGCGGGCCTGGCCACGGTCAGCGCCGCCACCGCCGAGGGCCGGCTCGGTCCCGTCGTCGGGCACGTGCTGCTGCCGGTCGTCCTCGCGGGCACGCTCAGCGTCGCGCGCCGCCGCGCGGGGGTGCCGAGTACCTTCGGGACGGTCCTGGCCGCCGCCGTCATGGGCGCCTTCGCACCCGTGCTGCTCGCCCTCACCACCGTTGTCGCGCTCGGCGTGGTGCTCGTCGGCAGCGGCTGGGCGCGGCTGCGCGGCCTCGTCGTCGCCGTCGGCCCGTGGGGTCTGCTCGGGCCGTGGACGGGCGTACGCCTGCTCGACGACCCGCGCGCCCTGCTCGCCGGTCCGGGCGGGCTCACCTCGGCCACCGCACCCGAACCGTGGCAGCTGGCCCTGCTGCACCCCGGCGGCGCCGGCTCCTACCCCGCGTGGTGGACCGCCCCCGTGATCGCCGTCGGGCTGCTCGCGCTCGGTGCGCGCGCCCGCGGCCGCGTCCGGCTGGTCGTCGGTCTCGCGGTCACCGCGCTGCTCGGCCTCGCGGGCGGTCTCGCCGCGCAGCAGGTGACGGTCACCGACCTCGCCGGCCAGGCCCGCGTGCCGTGGCCCGGCCTCCCGCTCGACCTCGCCGGTGCCGCGCTGCTCGGGCTGGCGCTCGTCGCCTTCGGCGACACCTTCCGGGCCGGCCGCCGGCCGCGCGGCGCCGGGGTGCGTACCGCCTCGGTCGCCCTGCTCGTGACGGGCATCGTCGCGGCCGTCGTCGTCGTGGGCGCCGTCGCCTGGGACCGGCCGATCCGCACCCTGCAGACCGCGCCCGAGCCCGTCCCGGCGGTCGCCGCCAACCAGGCGCAGGGGCAGCGCGCCACCCGCATGCTGACCCTCACCGTCGAGCGCGACGGCGACGTGACCTACCGCCTCGACGGGCGCGAGACCGGGCGGCCGGTGCGCGACCTCGACGTGCCGGCCAGCTCCGACCCGCTCGTGGCCCGCACCGTGCGGGCGCTGCTCACCGACTCCGGGCGCGACAGCGGGGTGCAGGACCAGCTGTCCCGGCTCGCGGTCGGGTTCGTCGGGCTCACCGGCCCCGGCGACTCCTCGACCGTCGCGCGCCAGCTCGCCGTGGTCGAGGGGCTCTCGCCGATGGCCGCCGGCTCAGACCTCACGCTCTTCCGCGTGCTCCCGCGGCCCGAGACCGTGCCGATGTCGCGACTGCGCATCGAGCGCGACGGGCAGGTGCTGTCCGCGGTCGGGACCGACGACCCCAACGCGCGCACGACCGCGCGCATCCCGGCCGGACCCCAGGGCCGCGTGCTGGCCGTCTCCGAGGCGCCCGGCTGGGCGCGGCTCGCCGAGGTCAGCCTCGACGGCAAGCCGCTGCGCCGGGTCGCCGGCGACGTCCCGACGTACGCCCTCCCCACCACCGGCGGCGAGCTGCAGGTCGGCCCGGCGGTGGCCTACCCGCGATGGCGCTGGGCGCAGGGCGCGGCCCTCGCGGTCGTGGCCTTCCTCGCGGTGCCGTTCGGCAACGCCCGCTCGCGGAGGCGGGGATGAGGGGCGGCGGGCTGGCGCGCATCGTCGCCGCGACGGCCGCCGGCGCCGGGCTCGTGGTCGCCGCCGGGGGCACCCTGCCCACGGTCGACCTGGCCGAGGCGTCCGACGCCCCGGCCGCCTCCGCCGAGGCGGCGCCCACCGCGCGCGTCGCGCTGAGCTGCCCCGGACCCGACCGCCCGGGCGTCCCCGGCCTGCCCGACGCAGACCAGGCGGTCACCGTCATCACGGCGGCCGCACCGAGCGGGCTCGTCGGTGAGAACCGTTCGGGCGCAACGGGTTCCGGCGACCGGTCAGCTCCTGGCGCGAGCTCGGTCGAGGCGCTGTCGGTGCCCGGCGCCGCTGCCCTGCGCGGCGCGACCACCCGGCCCGGCGCGACCAGCCCGGTCGCGCTCGACGGCCCGCGCGGCCTCGACCTGATGGCGCAGGGACCGGTCGCGACCGGCTACTCCGCCGTCCAGATCGGGCTCGACCGTGCGCAGTCGGTGCGGGGGCTCGGCCTGGTCCCGTGCACCACCCCGACGGCCGAGAGCTACCTGCTGGCCGGCAGCCCCGACGAGGGGCGCTCCGAGCGGCTGGTGCTCACCAACCCCGCGCCCAACCCGGTCACCGCCCGGGTGTCCGTGCTCGGCGGCGCGGCCCCGCAGGACGTCGTGGTCCCCGCCCGGTCGCGCGAGGTCGTGGTGCTGGGCAGCATCGACGACCGTGCCCAGGACCCGGTCGTCAAGGTCACCGCAGACCGCGGGACGGTGTCGGCCGCGCTGGTCGAGACCGACTTCGCGGGGGCCGTGCCGCGCGGCTCCGACGTCACGCCGGCCGCCGCCGCGCCGGCCACCGACCAGCTGGTCCCGGCCACGGTCGTGACCCGCGACGGCGCAGCGAGCCTGCGCGTGGGGGTGCCGGGCGCGGAGGACGCCGTGGTCCGGGTGAGCGTCCTGGGGTCGGGTGCGCAGACGTACGACGACGTGGTGCAGACCGTCCCCGGCGGCAGCGCGGCGACGATCCGGCTGCCGGGGCTCGCGCCGGGGCGTTATGCCGTACGCCTGCGCGCCGACGCCCCCGTCGTCGCCGCGTCGCACTCGGTCGGCGTCAGCGACCGCAGCAAGCCGACCGACTCGATGTGGCTGCCCGCCGCGGCGCCCGTGCGCGGTCTGGTCGGGGTCGCGGTCCCGCAGGTGCCGCAGGGCCGCGCCGAGCTCGTGCTCAGCGCGCCGGAGGGGGAGCGCCGCGTCACGCTCGGCACCGTCGACGCCGCGGGCAAGCTCTCGACCCGGTCGGTCACCGTGCCCGACGGCGGCGCGACGACCCTCGACGTGAGCACCGCCCGCGCCGTCTGGGTGCGCCCGAGCGGGGGAGAGGTGGGCGCCGCGCTGGTGGTGTCGGGTCGCGACGGCGACCAGCCGCTCCTCGCCGGGGTGCCGCTGGTCGAGGCCACCGGCGTCAGCTCGGTCGTCGACGCCGCGCAGGCGCCCCAGCGCTGACGAGAGCTGCGGCCGGCACCGTCACAGTCGCCGATACCGGGGGTTGTTGCGGGGTGTGGCGTTCCGGCACGGTCACAGCGGCCGATATCGGGGGTTGTTGCGGGGTGTGGCGTCAGGGCACGGTCACAGCGGCCGATATCGGGGGTTGTTGCGGGGTTGTTGCGGGGTGTGCGGCCTGGCTGCGCGGGCACTCAGCCGTGGACGCCCGTGGCGCCTTCCCGGGCCGCCAGCCACTCGCCGTACGTCGTGCCGCCGCGCTCGGCCTGCGGGCCGGGCAGGTTCGAGCCGCGGGCGAACGCCGACAGCACCGAACCGACCGCGGGGACCGGCAGCAGGCGCGGGTTCGACCGGCCGCGGACCCGCGCGCTGAGCACCGCGAGGTCGCGCCCGCTGAGGATCTCCGGTCCGGCGACGTCGAGCGGCTCGGCGCGCGGCGGCGACAGCGCCAGGTCGACGGCGCGCACGGCGACGTAGACCGGGTCGATGCTCGCGAACCGCAACCCCTTGATGCCGAGGCTCAGGGGTCCGATCGAGGCGTGCGTGAGCTGCTCGACGAGCTGGTGGAACTGCGTCGCGCGCAGGATCGTGACGGGGAGACCGCTCGCGGTGACGATGCTCTCGGCGGCGACCTTGGCGCGGTAGTAGCGCAGCGGGTTCGCGTGCGCGCCGACGATCGACACGTGCAGCAGGTGCGCCTCGGGAGCCACCTCGGCGAGCGTCTCGGTGAGCCGCCGGGTCCCCTCGACGTCGACCTCGCGGGCGTGCAGCGGGTCGGTGGCGCAGTGGATCACGGCCTGTACGCCGTCGGCCGCCTCGGCGAGGCCGGCACCGGTGGCGAGGTCGCCGCCGACCTGCTCGGGCCGCGCGGGGTCGGGCGTGCGGGTGAGCACCCGCGCGGGCACCTGCGAGCGGACCAGCTCCTCCACGACCGCGCTGCCCAGGGTGCCGGTGCCGCCGGTGACCAGCACGGGGGTGCGGCCGACCCCGGGCAACCCCTCGACGAAGGTCGGGGCGTCGGTCGGCTGGGTCATCGGTCGCCCTCGAGGTCCTCGGGCGACATCCCGAGCAGGCTGGCGACCTGCTCGACGACGACCGCCTCGACCAGCATCGCCAGCTCGGACTCGCGGTCGACGCGGCTGGCCACGGGCCGGCGGTAGACCACGACCCGCGGGGGCGTGCGCCCGTCGGCGGGGAACAGTCGGCCCAGCGGGACCGCCTCCTCCCACGAGGCCGGGTCGCTGGGCGGGATGTCCTCCACGGCGACCTCGAGCGGGTCGAGGCTGCGGCCGAGGCGGCTCTCCACGCGCTCCAGGGCGTCGAGCACCAGCTCGTCGAACGCGTCGCGGCGGGTGACCATCGCGGGCACGCGCGGCCAGGCGATGGGTCCGCGCGGACCACGGCCGTGCCGCGCGCGTCGGCCGCGATGGCGTACGACGGTGCCGCGGGGCGGGCTGTCGGGTGAGGGGACCACGATTCGACCCTAGCCGCCTCAGGTGCGGCGCCCCCGGAGGCGTGGGCGCCGCTCGCCGGGTCAGCGCTCGGGCGTGGCGAAGACGCAGAACTCGTTGCCCTCCTGGTCGGTCAGCACCGACCAGCTGATCGTGCCGTCGGGGCTGCGCAGCAGGTGCGCCCCGCGGTCGACGAGGTCGGCGACCTCGACGCCGGGCTCGAGCGTGACGTCCCAGTGCAGCCGGTTCTTCACCAGCTTGGGCTCGGGCACCGGCGCGAAGTCGATGTCCTCGAACGGCGCGTCCGGCACGCCGGTCACGAAGGTGTACGTCCCGTGCGGCGTCTCGTCGCGCACCGCCTCGCCGCCGAGCAGCTCGGCCCACCACCGGCCGATCCGGGCGTGGTCGACCGCGTCGACCTCGAGGTCCTTCAGCCGGGGCGCGGCCACCGACTCGTCGACGAACACGCAGAACTCGTCGCCCTCGGGGGAGCGCAGCACGGTCCAGGGCAGCTCGCCCGGCTCGGTCACCCGGGCGAGGCCGGCGAAGACGTCGAGGTCGAGCGAGGGCGCGCGCAGGTCGAGGTGCACCCGGTTCTTGACCGTCTTCGGCTCGGGCACCGCGTTGAGCCACACCGTCTGCTGCGGGGTGGCGCCGCGCAGCATGCCCACGCCGGGGTGCGCCTCGAGCGGGTCGTTCTGCTCCAGGCTCAGCGCCGCGCCCCAGAAGTCGGCCGCCGACTCCACGTCGCGCACGTCGATGCACAGATCCTTGAACCGTACGAGCGCCATCCGCCCCTCCTCCGCCGTCACCCCGAGGCTAGGGGAGCGCGGCCGCGGCCGGAGCGGTTCGCCGAGAGCCGACCCCGCCGCTGAGAGTGCGCGACACGCCCACCCGAGCGCGCCGGAAGGGGCCACTCGCGCACTCTCACGGCGGTGGGCGCGGCGGTGGCGCGGCGGCGCGGCCCGGCGGCGCCCCGGTTCGGGGAATCCGTCGGGGGGTCGCTCGGCGCGCCCCGCGAGCGGTGTCGGTGCGCTGACCTAGAGTCCTTCGACGTGACGACCCGGCCCCGCTCCCGCACCTGCTCGCGCGCCGCCTGCGCCCGTCCGGCGGTGGCCACGCTGACGTACGTCTACGCAGACCAGACCGCCGTGCTCGGGCCGCTCGCGACGCTGGCCGAGCCACACACGTACGACCTGTGCGCCGACCACACCACCCGCCTCACCGCCCCGCGTGGCTGGGACGTCGTGCGCCTCGACATCGACCTCACCGAGCCCGAGCCGACCCCCGACGACCTGGTGGCGCTGGCCGAGGCGGTGCGTGCGGCCGCCCGCCCCGAGCCGCAGCAGCAGGCGGCCGCGGCGGCCCAGCAGGCGCCGCGCCGGGCCCCGCGACCCGCGCCGGCGCAGCCCGACCCCGAGCTGCTCGGCACCCGTCGCCGGCACCTGCGACTCCTGCCCGAGGGCTGACCCCCGGGAGGTAAGGTCGCGTCCTGTGACCCCGCCGCCCCGCCTGCAGGACTTCGTCAAGGCCTACGACGTGCGGGGGCTGGTCCCCGAGCAGCTGAGCACGGCCGTGGCGTACGCCCTCGGCTCGGCGTTCGCGCAGGTGATCGTGCGTCCCGAGGGCGCCACCGGTCTCGTCGTCGGTCACGACATGCGCCCCAGCTCGCCCGAGCTGTCCGCGGCCTTCGCCGGCGGTGCCGCCGCGCAGGGGGTCGACGTGACGCTCATCGGGCTCTGCTCCACCGACGGGCTCTACTACGCCAGCGGCGCGCTCGACGTGCCCGGCGCGATGTTCACCGCCTCGCACAACCCCGCGCAGTACAACGGGATCAAGCTGTGCCGCGCCGGCGCCCGCCCGGTCAGCCTCGACACCGGTCTCGCCGAGGTGCGCGACCTCGCCCAGTGGCTCCTCGACCGGGGCTCCGCGCACGAGCTGCAGCAGCCCGCGTCCGGCCAGATCGTCGAGCGCGACCTGCTCGCCGACTACGCCCAGTTCCTGCGCGGCCTGGTCGACCTGTCCGACACGCGCCCGCTCACCGTCGTCGTCGACGCCGGCAACGGCATGGCCGGGCACACCGTCCCGGCGGTGCTCGCCGACCTGCCGCTGACCGTGATCCCGCTCTACTTCGAGCTCGACGGCACCTTCCCCAACCACGAGGCCAACCCGTTGGAGCCGGAGAACCTGCGCGACCTGCAGGCCGCGGTGCTCGAGCACGGCGCCGACATCGGGCTGGCCTTCGACGGCGACGCCGACCGCTGCTTCGTCGTCGACGAGCGCGGCGAGCCGGTGAGCCCGTCGGCCATCACCGCGCTGGTCGCGACCCGCGAGATCGACCGCGCGGTCGCCGACGGCGCCGACCCCGCCGACGTCGCCGTGGTGCACAACCTCATCTCGTCCCAGGCGGTGCCCGAGATCATCGCCGAGCACGGGGCGCGTGCCGTGCGCACCCGGGTGGGGCACTCGTACATCAAGGCCGAGATGGCTTCTGCCGACGCGGTTTTCGGCGGCGAGCACTCCGCGCACTACTACTTCCGCGACTTCTGGTTCGCCGACACCGGGATGCTCGCCGCGATGCACGTGCTGGCCGCGCTGGGGGAGTCCGACGAGCCGCTGTCGCAGCTGATGGCGAGCTACGCCCGCTACACCGCGTCCGGCGAGATCAACTCGCGCGTCGACGAGGTGCCGGCCGCGGTCGAGCGGGTGCGCGCCTGGGCGCTGGAGCAGGGGCCGGTGTCCGAGGACACCCTCGACGGGCTGACCCTGGTGCACCACGGCGAGCCGATGTGGTGGCTCAACCTGCGGGCCAGCAACACCGAGCCGCTGCTGCGGCTCAACGTCGAGGCCGCCGACGCTGCGACCATGGAGCGGGTGCGTGACGCGGCGCTGCAGCGAGTGCGCGCCGACGCGCCGACCGAGGAGGACGCATGAGCACCATCGAGCCCTGGCTGCGCGAGATCCTGCGCTGCCCCGTCTGCCACCGCGAGCTGGTCGACGGCACCGGTCCGGGCGGGGCGCCCGAGCTGCACTGCACCGGCACCTGCGCCGGCGAGGGGCAGCGGCGCGCCTATCGGGTCGACGACGGCATCCCGGTGCTGCTCGCCGAGGAAGCTCGCACGTTCGCCGCCTGAGGGGCACGCCATGCCGTTCATCGAAGAGGCCGCCCTCGACGACGTCGACCTGCTGAGCGCCCGCGACTCGCGGGACACCCTGCGCGCGCTGGCCACGGCCGGCGCCCAGGTGCGCGAGGCGCTGACCCTGGCCGAGGAGGCCGGTGTCGAGCGGGTGTCGTACGGCGAGCGGCCGCGTTCGGTGCTCGTCGGCGCCCTGGGCGGTTCGGCCGTCGTTGGCGACGTGCTCGACCTGCTCGCCGAGCCGGGCTCGCCCGTGCCGGTGACCGCCCGCCGCGACCTGCCGCTGCCCGGCTGGGTCGGGCCGCTCGACCTGGTTGTCGCCGTGTCGCTGTCGGGCCGCGCGCCCGGCCCGGTGGCCCTCGCCGCGGAGGCCGCTCGCCGCGGCTGCGCGCTGCTCACCGTCGGCGCCGACGACTCCCCGCTGGCCGGCGTCACGCGCCAGGCGCGCGGCGTGAACATCGGCGTGGGTCGCGACCGCACCTCGAGCCGCACGTCGTTGTGGACCCTGCTCACGCCGGTGCTCCTGGCCGCCGACCAGCTCGGTCTGCTCGACGCCGACGCGGCCGCGCTCGCGACCGTCGCCGACCGGCTCGACGAGGTCGCCGAGACCTGCCGGCCCTCGTCCGAGAGCTTCGTCAACCCCGCGAAGCTCGCGGCGCTGACCCTGGCCGAGACGGTGCCGATGACCCTCGGCGACAACCCGCTGTCAGGGGTCGCGGCGCAGCGGGCCGGCACGATGCTCGCGCGCACCGCGCGGATGCCGGCGACCTGGGGCGAGCTGCCCGACGCGGCCTCGCAGGTGGTCGCCTGCTTCGACGGGCCGTTCACCGCCGGGGGCGGTCAGGGCGCGATGAACGGCGACATCTTCGCCGACCCGTTCCTCGACGCCCCGGCTCAGCCGACGCTCGGGCTGCTCATGCTGCGCGACGCCAGCCCGGCCGAGCCGACGCCCGAGCGCGCCCAGGCCGAGGCCCTCGCCGACGCCCTCGTCGAGACCGCCCGCGAGGCCGGCGTGAAGGTCGTCGAGCAGGTGGCCGCCGACGGGCACCCGGTCGCCCGACTCGCCGAGCTGATGGCCGGATCCGACTATGCCGCAACGTATCTCGCGCTCGGACTGGGGCTGGATCCGTCGATCTCGCCGCACGTCGCCGACCTGCGCGACCGCACCGAACGGGGTTGAGCGACAGGTGACCAGCGAACGACCGCTGGAGGACGGCGTACGTCGTGACTTCCGGCAGGCGATGTCCTACGGCGACTACCTCGGGCTGGACCAGCTGCTGAGCGCCCAGCACCCGCTGGCACAGCCGCCGCAGCACGACGAGCTGCTGTTCATCATCCAGCACCAGACCAGCGAGCTGTGGCTCAAGCTCGTGCTGCACGAGCTGCGCGCGGCCCGGGCCAACCTGCAGGCCGACGAGCTCGGGGCGGCGCTGAAGCAGCTCGCCCGGGTCAAGCACATCCAGTCCACCCTCACCGAGCAGTGGTCGGTGCTCGCGACCCTCACGCCGAGCGAATACGCCCAGTTCCGAAGCTTTCTCGCGTCGTCGTCGGGCTTCCAGAGCTATCAGTACCGCGCGGTCGAGTTCCTGCTCGGCAACAAGAACGCCTCGATGGTCCCCGTCTTCGACCACGACCCGCAGGCGCAGGAGATGCTGCGCACGCTGCTGCACGAGCCGTCGCTCTACGACGCGTTCGTCGCGCTGCTGGCCCGGCGCGGGTTCGACGTGCCGGGCGAGCTGCTCGAGCGCGACTGGTCGCAGCCGTGGGTGCGCAGCGACGCCCTGGTCGAGGTCTTCCGGCTGGTCTACGCCGACCCGCACGAGCACTGGGACGTCTACGAGACCTGCGAGGAGCTCGTCGACCTCGAGGATAACTTCCAGCTGTGGCGCTTCCGGCACCTGAAGACGGTCGAGCGGATCATCGGCTCCGCACCCGGCACGGGCGGCAGCAGCGGGGTGCCGTTCCTGCGCAAGGCGCTGGAGCTCACCTTCTTCCCCGAGCTGTACGCCGTCCGCGGCCGCATCGCGCAAGGAGAGTGATCGGGTGAGCGAGTTCCGCTCTCGGGCAACGGAGCTCGACGGCAGCGACGACCTGGCGGGGTTCCGGTCGGAGTTCGTCGAGCCACGGCAGGGTCGGCTGCGGGCCTATCTGGACGGCAACTCCCTGGGCCGTCCGCTGCGCCGCACGGCCCCGGCGCTCACCGACCTGGTCGAGGGCTCCTGGGGGAGCGAGCTGATCCGCTCGTGGACCGACGGCGACGACCCGTGGATGACGTGGCCGGAGCGCGTCGGCGACGAGATCGCGGCGGCCGCCCTGGGGGCCGCGCCCGGGCAGACCGTCGTCGCCGACTCCACGACCGTGCTGCTCTACAAGCTGGCGCGGGCGGGCATCGGCGCCCGGCCGGGGCGCGACGAGATCGTGCTCGACACCGACAACTTCCCGACGGATCGCTATGTGCTGGAAGGCATCTCGCGCGAGCTGGGCATGACGCTGCGCTGGGTCGAGACCGATCCCGAGGCGGGCATCACACCCGACCAGGTGCAGCAGGTGGTGCGGGAGCGCACCGCGCTCGTCGTGCTCAGCCACGTCGCCTACCGCTCCGGCTGGCTCGCCGACGCGCCCGAGATCACCCGCATCGCCCACGACGCGGGCGCGCTCGTGCTGTGGGACCTGTGCCACTCGGCCGGCTCGGTGCCGGTGCAGCTCGACGCGTGGGAGGTCGATCTCGCGGTCGGCTGCACGTACAAGTACCTCAACGGCGGCCCGGGCGCGCCCGCGTTCGCCTACGTCCGGAAGTCGTTGCAGGACAAGGCTCGTCAGCCGATCCAGGGCTGGATGGGCCGCAAGGACCCGTTCACGATGGGCCCGGGCTACGAGCCCGCTGCCGGCATCCGGGGCTTCGTCTCGGGCACGCCGCCGATCGTCGGGATGCTCCCGGTGCGGCTCGGCGTCGAGCAGCTGTCGCGCGCCGGCATCGAGGCCGTGCGCCGCAAGTCGGTGGCGCTGACCTCGCTCGCGATCGAGGTGGTCGACTCCTGGCCGAGCGAGTGGGGCGTGCGCGTCGCCTCACCGCGCGACCCCGAGCGCCGCGGCGGGCACGTCACGGTCGCCGGTCCCGGCTTCGAGCAGGTCACCCGCGAGCTGTGGGACGCCGGGGTCATCCCCGACTTCCGCTCGCCCGACGGGATCCGGCTGGGACTCGCGCCGCTGTCGACGTCGCATGCCGAGGTCGTCGACGCGCTCGAGGTCATGGCCGAGCTGCTGACTCGACGGCCTGCCTGATCGCGGCCACCGCCCGCTCCGGGTCGTCCACGCTCACCACGGTGCTGCCGGGCGGGCGGGAGTGCTCGATCAGGACGGCCGGCCCGCCGACCCGGAGGGCGATCTTCCCCCGGCCCTCCCACCGGATGCCGTAGCCGAACCCCACGCCGTCGTCGCGGTCGCCGGGCCGGGCGCCGGTGATGAACTCCGCGTTGAGCACCCGGGTGAACGGCGGGTAGGCGACGTGCACCTGCCACTCGGTCACCTCGAGCGTCACCTTGACCAGGGCCAGGCACAGTCCCGCTGCGGCGCCGAGGAGCGCGAGCACGCCGATCAGGCCTAAGACGGCGAACGGGACGCCGTCGGGGTTCAGGACCAGCGACGCCACGACGCCGAGCAGCGCCAGGCACGCGACGAGGCCCACCGCGCGCACGCCCCAGTGCGGCGAGACCTGGGAGAGGTAGCGGACGGGACCGCGCGGTCGGCTCATGCCGCCATGCTCGCAGCCGCCGGGCGGCGGGCGGGGAGCGCGTGGACCGCGTGGAGAGACGACTGCGGCCGCCCGATGTGACACTGCGATGTCTCATGTGAGACATTTATGTCTCACGGTCGGCGTTCGGTGCGCCGACTGCCGCGCCCGCACCAGGAGGACCCGATGCTCAGCAGGGAGCAGCTGATCGAGTCGGCCGGCCGTACGCTCAACGCCCGTCCGCGCGCGACGCTCGCCGACATCGCGCGCGAGGCCGGCATCAGCCGCGCCACGCTGCACCGGCACGTCGAGAACCGCGACGACCTCATGCAGCAGCTCGGCGAGCACAGCCTGCGGCTGTGGGACGACTCGCTGACCGAGGCGCGGGCCGACGAGGCGGCGACGAGCGAGGACCCAGCGGTCGTGCGCGCGGCGGTCGAGGCCCTCGTGCGCAGCTACGTGCGCTCGGTCGAGCTGTTCGGCTTCACCCTCACCGACCCGTTCTTCGAGGACGCCCCCGGGCTCGTCGAGCAGGGGGAGGAGCTCGAGGGGCGCGAGCAGGCGCTGCTGGCCCGGGCGCAGGAGCTCGGGGTGCTGCGCCGAGACGTGCCCGTCGCCTGGCTCAGCTCGTGGATCTTCGGCCTGCTCGTCGCCGCGCGCGACGCCACCCGCCGCGGCCAGGTCGGCCTGCGCGCCGTCGAGTCCCTCGTCCTCACCAGCTTCGTCGAAGGAAGTTCCGCACCGTGACCAGTCACCAGACCCAGGCCGTACGTCCGCAGCCCCAGGCGGACCCGCGCCGCTGGGCGGGCCTCGCCGTGCTGGCGGGCAGCCTGCTCGTGGTCGTCATGGACATGACGATCCTCAACGTCGCCGTGCCCGCGCTGGCCGCCGACCTGCGCCCCAGCTCGACCCAGCTGCTGTGGATCGTCGACTCCTACTCGCTGGTGATCGCCGGCCTGCTCGTCACCGTCGCGGCGCTGGGCGACCGCTGGGGGCGGCGGCGCATGCTGCTCACCGGATACGCGGTGTTCGCTGCGGCGTCGCTGCTGGTGCTCGTGGCGAGCACCCCGTGGGCGGTCGTCGCGGTGCGCGCGCTGCTCGGCGTCGGTGGCGCGATGATCATGCCGTCGACCCTCGCGAGCATCCGCACGCTGTTCCCCGACCCGCGCGAGCGGGCCACCGCGCTCGGCCTGTGGGGCGCGACCGCCGGTGTGGGTGGCGGGCTCGGCCCGATCGTCGGCGGTCTGCTGCTGGAGAACTTCTCCTGGCACGCGGCGTTCCTGGTCAACGTCCCGGTGATGCTCGTCGCGATCGTCGCCGCCTGGATCCTGCTGCCCGAGAGCCGCGCCGACCGTCCCGCCCCGCTCGACGCGCCCGCCGCGGCCGGCGCCGGCGTCGGTCTGGTCGCCCTGGTCTACGCGATCAAGCACCTCAGCAAGGAGGGCCTCACCGTGCCCTCGGTCGCCGCCGCCGTGCTCGCCGTCGTCGCGCTCACCTGGTTCGTGCGCCGCTGCCTGCGTCGGCCCGAGCCCGTGCTCGACGTGCGCCTGTTCACCCGTCGCCCGTTCACGGCCGGCGTCCTGGCCGCGCTGCTGACCTCGCTCGCGATGGCCGGCGCCATGCTGCTCGGGGCACAGTGGCTGCAGCTGGTCGAGGGTCTCTCGCCGATCCGCGGCGGCGTGGCGCTGCTGCCTGCCGCGATCGGCGGGGCGGTGGCGGCGCCGCTGGCGCCGGGCCTCGCGGCCCGCGTGGGCGTACGTCCGGTGCTGGCCGGAGGGCTCGCGGTCGGCGGCCTCGGGTTCAGCCTGCTCTTCTGGGCGCCGCAACCGCTCGAGATCCCTTGGGCCGCAGTCGCTTTCGCGCTGGTCGGGATCTCCACGGGATCGCTGGCCATCGCCTCGGCGCTCATCATGGGCAGCGCGCCGGCAGACCGCGCGGGCAACGCCGCGGCGATCGAGGAGGTCAGCTACGAGGTCGGTGCCGCGCTGGGCGTGGCCACGCTCGGCAGTGCCGCGGCGGGTGTCTACCGCGGTGACCTGCCCGTGGCCCAGCTGCGCGAGGCCGGCCTGCCCGATGCTGCCCTGCCGGCGGTGCAGGACTCCATCGGCGGCGCGCTCACCGTCGCCCAGCAGCTCGGGCCGGCGGGTCAGGCGGTAGCCGACCTGGCGCGCACCGCCTTCACCGACGCGTTCACGAAGGTCGGACTGCTGGGTGGCCTGCTGATGCTGGTTGCCGCGGCGGCGGTGTGGCTGCTGACCCCGCGCGACCTCGACCTCGCCGACGGCCACCACTGATCCGGCGGCGGGTGCCCGAGGTGAGCAGCACCCCGGCCACGACGACCACGCTGCCAGCCAGCTCGACCGCGTTCGGGCGCTCGCCGAGCGCCAGCCAGGCGGCGCTGATGCCGACGACCGGCACCAGCATCGAGAACGGTGCGACCGTGCTGGCCGGGTGACGCGCCATGAGCCAGGTCCAGATGCCGCTGCCCACGACGGTGCCCAGCACCACGGTGTACGCCAGCCCCACCCACGCGCCCCACGCGTCGCCGGAGGTCGCGAACGCGTCGACGATCCGGTCGGGGCCCTCGACCGCGAGCGACAGCGCGAGCATCGGGATCGGCGGGATCACCGACATCCACAGCGTGAGGTGCAGCGGCTTGGGCGGCTTGGCCTGCCGGCTCGCGATGTTGCCCAGGGCCCACCCCAGGCCTCCGAGGAGGGTGAGCACGAACGGCCACCAGGTGGCCCCGCCCGCGCGCTGGGAGCCCACGATCGCCAGGCCGACCACGGCGACCGCGACGCCGAACGCCCGTGCGCCGGTGAGCTTCTCGCGCGTCACCAGCACGCCGAGCAGCACGGTGAACGACGCGGAGCTCTGCAGCACGAGCGAGGCCAGGCCGGTCGGCATGCCGCTGTCCATGGCCCAGTAGAGGAACGTGAACTGCAGCACCCCGAACCCGAGGCCGTAACCCAGCAGGTAGCGCAGCGGCACCTCGGGGCGGGGCACCAGCAGCAGCGTCGGGATCGCGATGAGGGTCCAGCGCATCGCCACGAGCAGGAACGGCGGGAACTGCTCGAGCGAGGCGTGGATCGCCAGGAAGTTGACGCCCCACAGAGCGGCGACCAGCGCGGCGAGGAGGCGGTGACGGAGGGGCATACGTCGATGGTGCGGCTCGCCACCGTCCAGGTCTACTGAGCATTTCTGCACCGACTCTTTAGGCTGTCTGCATGGAGCATCGGCACCTCGTCCTGCTGCGCGAGCTGCGTGACCGGGGGAGCGTGGCGGCCGTCGCCGAGGCGGGCTTCCGCACCGCGTCGGCCGTCTCGCAGCAGCTGCGCTCGGCGGAGCGCGACCTGGGGGTGGCGCTGGTGCGGCCGCACGGTCGCGGGGTGCGGCTCACGGACGAGGCGCTGCTGCTCGCCGATGCCGCCTCCGACGTCGAGACCGCCCTCGAACGGGCGCAGGCCCGGCTCGACGAGTTCCGTGGCGCGGTCGCCGGTCGGGTCCGCCTGGCCGCCCTGCCCAGCGCCGCCGAGTACCTCGTGCCCCTCGTGCTCGCCGCCCTGGCCGACGAGCCCATCGACATCGAGCTCGACGACGTCGACGTCTCCGAGGAGGACTTCGCGCAGCTGGCGACCGACTACGACGTCGTCGTGGGGCACACCATGCGCGCCCGGCCGCCGCGTCGGCAGGGGCTGTCCGTCCAGCCCGTCGTGCGCGAGCCGCTCGACGTCGTCGTCGGGGCCGGGCACCGCTGGTCCCGTCGGCGCACGCTGCGGCCCGCCGAGGTGATCCGCGAGCCGTGGATCGCCCCGCCCCGCGGCTATCCCTTCCGCACCCTCGTCGACACCATCGAACGGGTGACCGGCGAGCGCGCCGACGTGCGCCACGAGGTGCGCGACAACCGGGTCGTCGAGGCGCTGGTGGTGGCCGGCGAGGGCATCGCGCTGCTGCCGCGCTTCACCACCCGCCCCCGCGCCGACGTACGTCTGCTGCAGCTGCGCGACATCGACTCGGCCCGCCTCGTGGTCGCCATGTCCCGGCGCGACCGCGCCGAGCGCGCGGTGGTCCGCCGGGTGGTCGCCGAGCTCCAGCGCGCCGGCGCCCAGGTGGCCCGCGACCGCAGCGCCTGACCCACCGTTCGCTCGCGGGCGACCGCGCGCGTCACACCCCCCGCCCGGTCTCTACCCTGAAGGGCGTGACGCACTACGACCTGGTCATCATCGGCAGCGGCTCGGGCAACTCGTTGGTGACCCCCGCCTTCGACGGCAAGAAGGTGGCGATCGTCGAGGACGGCATCTTCGGCGGCACCTGCCTCAACGTCGGATGCATCCCGACCAAGATGTTCGTCTACGCCGCCGAGGTCGCGACGACGGTGCGTGACTCCGACCGCTACGGCGTCGACTCCACGCTCGACGACGTGCGCTGGCGCGACATCCGCGACCGGATCTTCGGCCGCATCGACCCGATCTCCGACGCCGGCAAGGACTACCGCGTCAACGGGCCGAACACCACGGCCTATCTCGGCCGGGGCACCTTCACCGGGCCGCGGGAGGTCTCGGTCGACCTCCCCGGCGGCGCCGAGACGATCACCGGCACCCAGGTGGTCATCGCCACCGGCTCGCACGCGGTGGCGCCCGACGTGATCCTGCGGTCGGGCGTGCCGTTCCACACCAGCGACACGATCATGCGCATCGACCGGCTGCCGCGGCGGATGGCGATCGTCGGCGCGGGCTTCATCGCCTCGGAGTTCGCCCACGTCTTCTCCTCCCTCGGCGTCGAGGTCACGATCGTCGCGCGCGGCGACCGCATGCTGCGCCACCTCGACGACGAGATCGCCACGGCCTTCACCGAGCTGGCGGTCAAGCAGTGGGACGTGCGGCTCGGCCGCCACGTCGTGCAGGCGAGCGGCGACGCGACGCAGGTGCGGCTCGGGCTCGACGACGGCACCGAGGTCGAGGCCGACCTGCTGCTCGTCGCGACCGGCCGCGAGCCGTCGACCCTCGGCCTCGGCCTCGAGGCCGCCGGGGTCGCGACCACCGACGACGGTCGGGTCCGGGTCGACGCCTACGGCCGCACCACCGCCGAGGGCGTCTGGGCGCTCGGCGACGTCAGCAGCGACTTCCAGCTCAAGCACGTCGCCAACCACGAGGCGCGGCGAGTGGCGTACAACCTCACCCACCCCGACGACCTGCGCCCGTTCGACCACCGTTTCGTCCCGTCCGGCGTGTTCAGCCACCCGCAGATCGCGACGGTCGGGCTCACCGAGCAGCAGGCGCGCGACCAGGGTTTCGCGGTGACCACCAAGACCCAGATGTACGGCGACACCGCCTACGGCTGGGCGATGGAGGACACCACGAGCTTCGTGAAGCTGGTCGCCGACCAGCGCTCCGGGCTGCTGCTCGGCGCGCACATCATGGGCCCCGACGCGACCACCGTCATCCAGCCGGCGATCCAGGCGCTGACCTTCGGGCTCAGGGCCGCTGACATGGCGCGCGGGCAGTACTGGATCCACCCGGCCATGGCCGAGGTGCTGGAGAACGCGCTGCTCGGGCTCGACCTGCCGCAGCACCCGGTCTGACCCGGCACCCGGTCTGACCCGGCACCCGTCCGACCTGGCACCCGTCCGACCCGACCTCCCCCGCCCCGCGCGGACCGGACGCACGCGCGGTCGGTGCGCGCGGCGTACGCCCTCGGCTGGCTAGGCTGAGCGCCGTGGCACTGACCGACCTCTCGTCCTCCCTCCCGTCCAGCACCCGCGCGGCCCGCCCGGTGGTGCGCTGATGGCCGGGGGACTGTTCGCGCTGCTCGACGACGTCGCCGTGCTCGCCAAGGCGGCCGCGGCCTCGATCGACGACGTGGGCGCCGCCGCGGGCCGCGCCAGCGCCAAGGCCGCCGGTGTCATCGTCGACGACACCGCCGTCACGCCGCGCTACGTCCAGGGCCTCGCGGCCGAGCGCGAGCTCCCGATCATCAAGCGGATCGCCAAGGGCTCGCTGCGCAACAAGCTGCTGATCATCACGCCGGTGGCGCTGCTGCTCAGCCAGTTCCTGCCGTGGCTGCTCACGCCGCTGCTCATGCTCGGCGGTGCCTACCTGTGCTACGAGGGCGTCGAGAAGATCTGGGAGCGGATCTCCGGCCACCAGGAGGCCAAGGAGTCCGAGGCGGCCGAGACCGACGAGGACACCATCGTCGCGCGCGCCGTGCGCACCGACTTCATCCTGTCGGCCGAGATCATGGTCATCTCGCTCAACACCATCGCGAACGAGCCGTTCGTGCGTCGCGCGATCACCCTGGTCATCGTCGCGATCGCGATCACCGCGCTGGTCTACGGCGTCGTCGGGTTCATCGTGAAGATGGACGACATCGGCCTGAGCATGAGCCAGAAGTCCTCCCGGCTGCAGCAGCGCTTCGGCGCCGGCCTCGTCGCCGCCATGCCGAAGCTGCTCACCACCCTGTCGGTCGTCGGTGTCGCCGCCATGATCTGGGTCGGCGGGCACATCCTGCTGGTCGGCTTCGACGAGCTCGGCTTCACCCTGCCGTACGACCTCGTGCACCACGTGCAGGTCGCCGCCGAGGGCGTGGGCGGGATCGGCGGCATCCTCGGCTGGATCGTCAACACCATCGGCTCGGCGATCCTCGGCGTCATCGTCGGCGCGATCATCGTGACGATCATGCACTTCGTCCCCAAGCGGGGGGCCAAGGCCGAGGCCGGGACGCACTGAGCGTGCCGCTCGACCGCGTCGCGCTGATCTCCGACGTCCACGGCAACCTGACGGCGCTGGAGGCGGTGCTCGCCGACATCGAGGCGCGCGGGCTGACCAGGATCTTCAACCTGGGCGACTACGTCGGGAAGGGTCCGCGCGGCCGCGAGGTGGTGCAGCGCTGCCAGGAGGTCTGCGAGGTCAACCTCCTCGGCAACTGGGACGACTTCCTCCCGGCGCCGCAGATGTGGGGCGACCCGGCCGACCCGTCGCTGCGCTGGTGGCTCGACCAGCTCGCGCCGGGCCAGGGGGAGTGGCTGCGCGGGCTGCCGTTCTGCCACGACTTCACGATGAGCGGCCGGCGGGTCCGGCTCTTCCACGCCTCGGCCGGCTCGGTGCACCGCCGGGTGCGCTTCGACCACGACGGCGAGGAGTTCCTCGGCATGTTCGCCGCCACCGAGGCCACCGGCGCGGGCCCCGAGCCCGACGTCGTGGGCTACGGCGACACCCACGACAGCTTCCTCGAGGTCGACCTCGGCAAGACGCTGTTCAACACCGGCAGTGTCGGCAACCCGCTCGACGACGGCGTCCCGCTGTACGTCGTCCTCGAGGGCGTGCTCGACAGCCCCGACCCCGCGCCGTTCGGCATCCAGTTCGTGCGGGTGCCCTACGACGTCGAGGCCGAGCTCGAGGTCTCGCGCCGGCTGGGCGCCCCCGAGCACGACCTCTACGTCGCCGAGCTGCGCGATCGCCGCTACCGCGGTGACGTACGCCGGGGGCTGGCTCCGGCGTACCACCGCGGCTGAGGCGCCGCGGCCTCAGCGGGCGTCGTCGCCGCCCGTGCCCGGCGCGGTCTCGGTCGGCGCGTCGCCGGCGTCGGACTGGGCCTCCTCGTCGGCCGCGCGGTCGGCGCCGGAGGACTGCCGCTCGCCCGCGGTCGGGCCGGCGTCGCCCTCGTCATCGTCGCCCTCGTCGTCGTCACGCTCGTCGCGCCGCGGGGTGCCCTCGTCGCTGAAGATCGGTCGCGCGGGCTCCTGACCGGAGTCGGTGGAGTACTCGTCGCGCACCTTGTCCCACTCGGCCATCTTGTCGCGGTCGACGTCGACCTTGAGCTCCTCGTCCATGTCGCCGGCGCGCTCCTGGCGGGTGGGTTCGCGGTCGGTCACCGGCTGCTGGGGCACGTCGTCGCGCGGCGCGTCCTGCGTCTCGCGCGCCTCCTCGTTCCGCGCGTCCTGCTCGGGCGTCGCCGGCGGCTCCTGCTCGGGCGCCTGCGTCTCCGACGTGGGCTGCTGCGGGTCCTGCTCGCTCATGGCTCTCCTCGGGTCGGGCTGCGATGCCGATCACTCTCGCCGCTAGTCCACCACCTCCACCACCCCACGCAGGGTGAGCGTGACCGCGGAGTCGGCGCGGACGTACGAACTCGCTAACCTGGAGGGCGCCGGCGTGGGTGATAACCCGCGGATGGCCCAGAAGGGCGCGCCGGGGACCCGGAACACGAGGAGTTCTTTTCACATGTCCTTCGACCACAAGGTCCGCGACCTGTCGCTCGCCGAGGCGGGCCGGCACCAGCTGCGCCTGGCCGAGCACGAGATGCCGGGCCTGATGTCCATCCGCGAGGAGTTCTCCGAGAGCCAGCCGCTCAAGGGCGCCAAGATCGCCGGCTCGCTGCACATGACCGTGCAGACCGCGGTGCTCATCGAGACCCTCACCGCGCTGGGCGCCGAGGTGCGCTGGGCCTCGTGCAACATCTACTCCACCCAGGACGAGGCCGCGGCCGCCGCGGTCGTCGGCCCCGACGGCACCCCCGAGGACCCGCAGGGCGTCCCGGTGTTCGCCTGGAAGGGCGAGACGCTCGAGGAGTACTGGGACTGCACCAACCAGATCCTCACCTGGCCCGGCGGCGACGGGCCGAACATGATCCTCGACGACGGCGGCGACGCCACCATGCTCGTGCACAAGGGCATGGAGTGGGAGCAGGCCGGCCAGGTGCCGCCCACCACCGACGAGGACTCCGAGGAGTTCGCCGTCTTCAAGGAGCTCGTCCGCCGCACCATGGCCGACGACCCGCAGAAGTGGACCAAGATCGGCGCCGGCATCAAGGGCGTCACCGAGGAGACCACCACCGGCGTGCACCGGCTCTACGAGCTGGCCAAGACCGGTGACCTGCTCTTCCCGGCGATCAACGTCAACGACTCGGTCACCAAGTCCAAGTTCGACAACAAGTACGGCTGCCGCCACAGCCTCATCGACGGCCTCAACCGCGCCACCGACGTGCTCATCGGCGGCAAGGTCGCCGTGGTGTGCGGCTACGGCGACGTCGGCAAGGGCTGCGCCCAGTCGCTCGCCGGCCAGGGCGCCCGCGTCGTCGTCACCGAGATCGACCCGATCTGCGCGCTGCAGGCCGCGATGGAGGGCTACCGCGTCGCGCGGCTCGAGGACGTGCTCGCCGAGGGCGACATCTTCGTCACCACCACCGGCAACTTCGACGTCATCACCGCCGAGCACATGGTGCAGATGAAGGACAAGGCGATCGTCGCCAACATCGGCCACTTCGACAACGAGATCGACATGGCCGGCCTGGCCAAGATCGAGGGCGTCAAGAAGACCGAGATCAAGCCGCAGGTGCACGAGTGGACCTTCCCGGCCAGCGGCGACCGCCCCGAGCACTCGATCATCGTGCTCTCCGAGGGCCGCCTGATGAACCTGGGCAACGCCACCGGCCACCCGTCGTTCGTCATGTCCAACTCGTTCGCGAACCAGACGATCGCCCAGATCGAGCTGTTCACCAAGCCGGGCGAGTACGACAAGCAGGTCTACGTCCTGCCCAAGCACCTCGACGAGAAGGTGGCCCGGCTGCACCTGGACGCGCTGGGAGTACGCCTCACCGAGCTGACCAAGGAGCAGGCCGACTACATCGGTGTCGACGTGGCGGGCCCGTACAAGCCCGAGCACTACCGGTACTGAGCCTTCTGCTTCGGCTCCTCGCAAGACTGAGGCGCCCGGCCTGGGACTTCGTCCCGTGGCCGGGCGCCTCAGTCTTGGTCGTCGCCTCGCGGCCGTCCGCCGGCGTACGGGGCGGCTCTCCCCGTGGTTCTTGGTGAGAGTGCGCGATGCGCCCACCGGGTGCGTACGGCATGGGCCACTCGTGCACACTCACGGCACGGCCTGCTGGTGCCGGGGATCCCCAGCGGCGCGTGTGAAGATATCCGGGCAACGGCTCACGGACAGTCTGGGAAGGAACGCCACGTGAACGGTCGCGTACTCGTCGTCGACGACGACCCCGCCCTCGCGGAGATGCTGGGCATCATCCTGCACAACGAGGGGCTGGAGGTCACCCACGTCGCCGACGGCTCGCTCGCGGTGCAGGCCTTCCGCGACAGCAAGCCCGACGTGGTGCTGCTCGACGTGATGCTGCCGGGCATCGACGGGGTCGAGGTGTGCCGTCGCATCCGGGCCGAGGCACTGACCCCGATCATCATGCTGACCGCCCGCACCGACACCGTCGACGTGGTGCTGGGGCTGGAGTCCGGCGCCGACGACTACGTCACGAAGCCGTTCAAGCCGCAGGAGCTCGTGGCGCGGGTGCGCGCCCGGCTGCGCCGCGGCGACGAGCCCGAGCCCGAGAAGCTGACCATCGGCGACCTGTCGATCGACGTCGCCGGCCACAGCGTCACCCGCGAGGGGCGGCCGATCTCGCTCACGCCGCTGGAGTTCGACCTGCTCGTCGCGCTGGCCCGCAAGCCGTGGCAGGTCTTCACCCGCGAGGTGCTGCTGGAGCAGGTCTGGGGATACCGCCACGCCGGCGACACCCGCCTGGTCAACGTGCACGTGCAGCGGCTGCGCTCCAAGATCGAGCGCGACCCCGAGCACCCCGAGATCGTCCTGACCGTGCGCGGGGTCGGCTACAAGGCGGGGTCGCGCTAGCCCATGTCCACCGCTGAGACCGACGAGGGCGCCGCGGCCGGCGCCCCGGTCGGCTCTCGGCCCGCGTCACCGCCGCTGCCCGACCCCACCCTCGGCGACCGGCTGCGCCTGACCCGGATGCGCACGGGCTGGTACGTCCGTCGCGCCCTGCGCTCGTTGCTGCGCCCCTGGCGTCGCTCGCTGCACCTGCGCGTCATGACGATCACCATGCTGCTCGGCATGCTGCTGACGTTCGCGCTCGGCTCGTTCATGTACCAGCGGGTCGCCGACGGGCTGGTCAGCGCCAAGCTGCGCACCTCCGAGCAGGACGCCGCGGCCCGCCGGGGCGACGCGCAGCGCATCCTCGCCGAGGTCGAGAAGACCGACGCGAGCACGCTCGGCCAGGCAGCCGAGGACAGCGTCAGCGACGTCTCGTCGGCCGACGACCTGTCGCGGCGGGCGGTGCTCATCCGGGCGCTCGACAACACGACCCAGTCGGTGCCGCCGGTCGCCAGCGAGAGCACCTCCACCAGCGTCGTGCCGCAGGACATCCGGGAGGCGCTGCGCGCCGACCCCACCCACCAGCAGTCGAAGATCATCACGATCGACGTCGACGGGCGCCAGGTGCCGGCCGTGCTCATCGGCTCGCGGGTCAGCATCCCCAACTCGGGGGCGTACGACCTCTATCTGATCTACCCGATGGACCAGGAGCTGGAGACGCTCGACATCGTGCGGCGCTCGTTCTTCCTGGGTGGCGTGGCGCTGGTCGCGATCCTCGGTGGCCTGGCGTACATGGTGACCCGGATGGTCGTGAGCCCCGTCCGGCAGGCGCGGCACGTCGCGGAGCGGCTGTCGGCGGGTGCGCTCAACGAGCGCATGCGGGTGCAGGGCGAGGACGACCTGGCCCGCCTGGCGACCTCGTTCAACGGCATGGCCGGCAACCTGCAGCAGCAGATCCGCCAGCTCGAGGACCTGTCGGTCGTGCAGCAGCGGTTCACCTCCGACGTGTCGCACGAGCTGCGCACCCCGCTCACCACGATCCGGATGGCCGCCGACCTGCTGCACGCCAGCCGCGACGACTTCACCGCCCCGGCCGCCCGGTCCGCCGAGCTGCTGCACAAGGAGCTCGACCGCTTCGAGTCGCTGCTCACCGACCTGCTCGAGATCAGCCGGTTCGACGCCGGCGCCGCCAACCTCGAGCTCACCCAGGTCGACCTGCGCGACATCGTCGGCCGGGTCGTCGACGCCTCGGCCACGCTCGCCGAGCGCGCCGGCACCTCCATCACGGTCGACGCCCCGCGCCCGGCCACGGCCGAGATGGACCAGCGCCGCGTCGAGCGCATCGTGCGCAACCTCGTCACCAACGCCATCGAGCACAGCGAGGGCAAACCCGTCGAGATCACCGTCGCGGCCGGCGCCACCGCCGTCGCCGTCGCGGTGCGCGACCACGGCGTCGGCATGAAGCCGGGCGACGCGTCGATGGTGTTCAGCCGGTTCTGGCGGGCCGACCCCGCGCGGGCGCGCACCACCGGCGGCACCGGCCTCGGGCTGTCGATCGCGCTCGAGGACGCCCGGCTGCACGACGGGTGGCTGCAGGCCTGGGGCGAGCTGGGCGAGGGTTCCTGCTTCCGGCTCACCCTGCCGCGCACCAAGGGCGAGCCGATCAAGCGCTCCCCGGTGCGGCTGGTCCCTGACGGCGACGCGACCGGCCCGATCGTGATCCCTGAGGAGGTGCGTCTGCGATGAGCCGCCGCGGACGTACGCCCCTCGGCCTTTCCGGCGGTGCGCTCCTGGCCGCGCTCACCGCGCTGCTCCTGCTGCTCACCGGGTGCACGGGCCTGCCGCGCGACAGCGAGGTCGAGCCGCGCCTGACCGTCGACAACGCCGACCAGCGTCCGGCAATCGTCGTGGAGCCCGAGCCGCCGGGTGTCGACGCCGGGCCGGAGGAGATCGCGGCCGGGTTCATCCGGGCGCACAACGGGGTGCCGGAGGGGTTCGCGACGGCGCGGCAGTACCTCGCCGGCACCGCGCTGGACGGGTGGAGCCCCGACCAGGGCATCCTGCTGCTGAGCAGCAGCAACCTCAGCGCCCGCCGCATCGCCGGGGGCCGCGTCGTCGTGACGGCCGTCGCCGAGGCCCAGGTCGACCCCGAGGGGCACGTGACGCAGCTGCCCACCGAGGAGCGTCGCACCCTGCAGCTCGGGGTATCGCAGGTGGCGGGGGGCGCCTGGCGGGTGACCTCGGTGCCCGACGACCTCGGGCTGTGGCTGAGCGTCGCCGACTTCGAACGGCTCTATCAGCCGAAGCGGGTCTACTTCGCCTCGCAGAACGGCCCGAAGGTGCTGCTGCCCGACGTCCGCTGGTTCCCCGAGGCCGGCATGACCACCGCGCTGGCGCGCGCCGTCATCGGTGCGCCGCCCACCTGGCTGACCGGTGTCGTGCGCAACCGGCTGCCCGCGGGCACGCGGCTGCAGCCCAACGCGGTGCCCGTCTCGGCCACCGACCGCACGGCGACGGTGACGCTGTCGCGCGAGGCGCTCGGCGCCAGCCCGCTGGATCGTGAGGCGCTGTGGGCCGCGATGCTGCAGACGCTGAGCCAGGCGCCGGGGGTGAGCCGGGTGCAGCTCATGGTGGGCAGTGCCCGCCTCGAGGCGCCCGGGATGGGGCCCGACTCCTCCGTCGAGGACCTCGACTACTCCGTGGTCCCGGCCCCCAGCGGCCCGGTGATCGTGCGCAAGGACGCCAAGCTGGTGTGGAACAACAACGACAACGACTCTCGGCGCCCGGCCCCGACCCCCACCGACCGCGAACCGCTGCCGACGATCCCGTCGCAGTGGTACCAGCTCGCCGGCGACTCCCGCGGCCGGGAGATCGCGGCGATCGCGGGCGACCGCAAGACGTTGGGCCGGTGGATCGCCGGGAAGCTGACGTCGCGACCGTCGTTCGGGACGCAGCTGGTGCGGCCGGCGTACGACGGGCAGAACGACCTGTGGGTCGCCGGGCAGGCGCTGACCGCCGCCGGACCCGGCCAGTCCGGCGGCCGGCCGGCGGCAGAGAACCCCACGACGGGACCGCCGACGATCTGGGTGATCGACACCCGCCAGCCCGTGCAGCAGGCGCAGCCGCAGCCGGTGACCGCGCCCTGGCTCGGGCAGCGCGACGTGGTCGCGCTCGCGGTCTCGCCGGAGAGCGCGCGGCTGGCGCTGGTGGTGCGCGACCGCTCCACCCGGCGCACCAGCCTGCTGCTGTCGGGCATCGTGCGCGACAGCAGCGGCGAGGTCGACAGCCTCGGCACGCCCGTCGTCGTCAACCCGGCGATCAGCGACCTGTCGTCGGTCACCTGGGCCGACGAGACGACCCTCGGCGTCCTCGGCCGGATGCCCTCCAGCCCGGAGCGGGTCGAGCCGATCATGGTCCCGCTGAGCGGGCTCGCCCAGCCGCTCGGCCCGGCGCCCGGCGCGACCGCCGTGGTGGGCAGCTCGATCCCGCAGGACCGCGTCTTCGTCGTCACCGACCGCGGCACCGTGCTGGCCCGCGAGGGGCGCAGCTGGGAGGTCTTCGACCAGGGCGACGACGTGGTGGCGCCCGCGCCGTAGCGCGCCCGGGCGGTTGCTCGCCAGTCCGTCGTACGCCCCGCGGACGCCGTCGTCGACACCCGCGCCGCCCGAGTGCCCGCCAGCCCGGCGTACGCGCCCGCGCGCGCCGTCGTCCACACCCCCGCCGCCGCTCCCGCGCCCGTCCACAGGCCCGCCGTACGTCCTCGCGCACCCGGCGCGCGCCCGCTGGACTCGACCCGTGCTGCGCGAGCTGGCCGACCTGGTCGCGCCGGTCGACTGCGTCGGGTGCGGGGCGCGGCGGGCGCACCTGTGCCCGGGGTGCCGCGCCGAGATCGCCCGCGCGGCTCGGGCCGGGCCGCACCTGGCTCGGGTGTGCCCGCCGCCGGCGGGGCTGCCGCCGGTGTGGACGCTGCTGGCGTACGACGGGGCCGTGCGCCAGGCGATCGTCGCCCACAAGGACCACGGCCGGCTCGCGCTGCTGCCGCTGCTCGCGGGGCTGTGGCGGCGGTCGCTCGCGGGTGCGGTCGAGGGCGACCCGGTGCTGCGCGCGGCGCTGCTCGAGCGGCGCGTGGTCGTGATCCCTGCGCCGTCGTCGGCACGTGCCTGGCGCGAACGGGGCCGGGACCCGTGGGAGGAGGTGGTGCGGCACGCGCTCGCGGGGGAGTCGTTGCCCGTGGCGCGGCGCGCGCTGCGGGTGCGGCGTGCCGTGCGCGACCAGGCCGGTCTCGGCGCGAGCGCGCGGGCGCGCAACCTGGCCGGGGCGCTCGCGGTGACGCGCGACCTGACCGGGTGCGCGGTCGTGCTCGCCGACGACATCGTCACGACCGGAGCCACGCTGACCGAGGCCGCGCGCGCCGTCCGGGCCGCCGGTGCGGCCTCCGTGCACGCCGCCGTGATCGCCTCCACCGTGCGTCGCGGACGCCCGTCGGGGTGATTCGTGGACGCTCTGCTCCGGGTCGACTACCGTGACGTCATGGAGCACCTGCTGCCAGCCCGCAGCGGTCCCCGAGGTGTCGAGCCGCAACCGGTTCCGCCTTGGGAGGTGCCCGGTGACCACCCCCTCCTCCCGACGCTGGAGGGTGCCGCCCGCTCACTCTGACCGGGCCTGGACAGCCCTTTCGTCAATCATGCGTTCGCACCAGGAGGTTGCCCATGGAGATCACGGTCACGGGACGTCACGCTGAGGTCCCCGATCGATTCCGCCGACACATCGAGGAGAAGCTGGCCAAGGTCGGCCAGCTCGACTCACGGGTCATCCGATGCGACGTGGTGGTGACCCACGAACCCAACCCCCGGCAGGCCAAGGCCGCCAAGCGGGTCGAGATCACCTGCCGGGCCAGGCGCGCCGTGGTGCGCGCCGAGGCGAGCGCCGACGAGGAGTACGCCGCGCTCGACCTCGCCATGACCAAGCTGCTGGAGCGTCTGCGCCGCCAGCACGACAAGCGCCGGGTGCACCGCGGCCGTCAGACGCCGCTCTCGGTGGCCGAGGCCACCGCCGCGCTCGCCCAGCCGGATCCGGCGCAGGCCGATGGTGAGCCGGCCGTACGCCCGGATGCCGCCAAGGTCGGGGGTGACGAGGACTGCCCCGTGCGACTGCGCGAGAAGGTGCACCAGAGTCACCCGATGAGCCTGGACGAGGCGCTGAGCCAGATGGAGCTCGTCGGGCACGACTTCTTCCTCTACCACGACGTGGACACCGACCGGGCCTCCGTCGTCTATCGCCGCCGCGGCTGGAGCTACGGCGTGATCCACCTCGAGGTCGACGAGTCCTCGCGTCCCGAGCCGCAGCAGAGCGAGACCGCATGACGCCACCCTGGCGCCCAGGGTCTCGCGCGATGCGTTCACGGCGTCGCTGATGGCGCACCGCGGACCCGCCGTCGACGGCCAGGACACCGGGCTCATCCGGGTCCTGGTCGTCGACGACTTCAATCTCTACCGACGCGGCATCTCCACGGTGCTCGAGCTCGAGGCCGACATCGAGGTCGTGGGCGAGGCCGAGACCGCCGAGCAGGCGGTGCGGCTCGCCGCCGAGCAGCGCCCCGACGTGGTGCTGATGGACATTTACCTGCCCGGGGGCAGCGGCATCGAGGCGTGCGCCGCGGTCAAGGCGTCCTCGCCGCTGTCGCAGGTGCTGATGATCACCGCCTCCGACGACGCCGACGACCTCACCGACGCGGTGCGCGCCGGGGCCACCGGCTATCTGCTCAAGGACGTCGGCCCCGACGAGCTGGTCGCCGCGATCCGCGGAACCAGCCGGCACGAGTCGCAGCTGTCCGGGGCGATGGCCGGACGGCTCATGTCGAGCTACGCCAGCCTGCTGCGCAGCGAGCCGCCACGACCCGAGCCGCCGGAGCCGCACGGCGCGCTCACCGAGCGTGAGCGTGAGGTGCTCGTCCTCGTCGCGCGCGGGCTGAGCAACAAGGGGATCGGCGACGAGCTCTTCATCTCGGAGAACACCGTGAAGAACCACGTGCGCAGCATCCTCGAGAAGCTCGAGCTGTCTTCTCGCGTCGAGGCGGCGATGTACGCCGTCCGCGCCGGCCTCGTGCCCGACGAGCCCGTCGACGACGAGGCCCGATGACCCGTCCGCTCCGCATGTCCAAGGCTGCTGCACGCCGTATTGCGTTGGCAGCACAAGGTTTTCGCGACCCGAAACCTGATCCTGGCGCTGCCACGATGCGCCAGGTGCAGCGCGTGATCGACCGGGTGGGCGTGGTGCAGATCGACTCGGTCAACGTGGTGTGCCGCAGCCACTACCTGCCGTTCTTCTCCCGGCTCGGGCCCTACGACACCGCCCTGGTCGACCGCGCCCGCGACCGGGCGCCGCGGCGGCTGGTGGAGTACTGGGCGCACGAGGCCAGCCTGGTCCCGCCCGACACCTGGCCGCTGCTGGACTTCCGGATGCAGTGGGCACGGGAACGGGCGTGGGGCGGGATGCGCAGCATCGTGCACGAGCGCCCCGACCTGATCCCGCTGGTGCGCGAGGAGGTCGCGGCGCACGGACCGCTGACTTCTCGCGAGTGCGAGCGTCGGTTGGCGCACGACCAGCCCCGGGCCAAGGAGCACTGGGGGTGGAACTGGTCGGAGGTCAAACGGGTGCTGGAGTTCCTGTTCTGGTCGGGCGAGATCAGCAGCGCGGGGCGTACGGCCCAGTTCGAGCGCCGCTACGCCCTGCCGGAGCAGGTGCTGCCGAGACACCTTGCTGCGCAAGCGGTCTCGGCGGAGGCTCGACCCTCGCCCGAGGAGGCGTGCCTCGAGCTGGTGCGGATCGCCGCCCGGGCCCACGGGGTCGGCACGGAGCTGTGCCTGCGCGACTACTTCCGGATCATGTCGGCCCAGGCCCGCCCCGCGATCGCGCAGCTGGTGGCCGACGGCGAGCTGATCCCGTGCGAGGTCGATGGGTGGAGCAGGCCCGCCTATCTGCATGCCGACGCCGCCAGGCCGCGCGCCGTGCACGCGGAGGCGCTGCTCAGTCCGTTCGACTCGCTGGTGTGGCAGCGCGAGCGCACCGAGATGCTGTACGACTTCCGCTACCGCATCTCGATCTACACGCCTGCCCACCAGCGGACCGAGGGCTACTACGTCCTGCCGTTCCTCTACGGCGACTCGCTCGCCGCGCGGGTCGATCTCAAGGCCGACCGGAAGGCGTCGACGCTCCGGGCGCTGCAGGTGACCTGGGAACCCGACGCGCCGGCAGCCGCCCACGCCGGCCTGGCCCAGCAGCTGCGGCTGATGGCCGACTGGCTGGAGCTCACCGACGTCGTCAGCTGAGGGAGCTCAGGGCAGGACGCCCGGGCGCCCGGACGCCCCGTCGTCCGGCGTGTCCGGGCGTGCTGTCCCCGTCAGGGCGTTTGCTGCCCCTCTGCCGGGGCGTTGCTGTCCCTCAGCGGGGTGGCTGCGCCCAGAGGGTGTCGGTGCTCAGAAGGGTGGCGGGGCCCAGAGGGTGGCTGCGCCCAGAGGATGTCGGTGCTCAGAAGGGTGGCGGGGCGTCGAGGAGGTCGGCGTGCTGGGGGTAGGTGAAGCGTTGTTCGCCGGTGATGGCGGTCCAGGTGCAGATGCCGTCGGGGGTCATGGTGACGGTCCAGGCGCCGGACTGTTTGGCGCGGTGGTGGGTGCGGCACAGGCACTGCAGGTTGCTGCCGGTGGTCTGGGCGTCGGGGTTGTCGGGGTCGTAGGGGTTGACGTGGTCGATGTCGGCGTGCTCGGCGGGGCGGGTGCAGCCGGGGAAGCGGCAGGTGCCGTCGCGGAGCCGGATCGCCTCGGCCAGGGCGTGGCTGGGTTTGTAGGGGGTGCGGGCGGGGGAGGGGCCGGTGAGCAGGGCGCCGGTGGTGGTGTCGAGCAGGGCGCGGCGCAGGGTCAGGCTGCCGGCGCGCAGGATGGCGGTGATGACGTCGGCGGGGATGACGCCCAGGCCGGGGATCTGGACGTGGTCGATGCTGCCGGGGCGGTGGAGCACGTCGCGGATCGGCGGCAACGACTCATCGTGCTCGTCAGGGGCAGGGGCGCCGGGCTCGGCAGCGGCAGGAGCAGGCGCCCCGGGGTCGCCGGGTGTCCTGGCCATGCGGTCGGGCGTGGCTGCAGCGGGGCTGCGGGTCGTGGTGAGGTCGAGCAGCACCATGCCGGGCATGTGGGCGATGGTCAGCCTGCCGCGCGGACCGGTGACCGCGGGCGGGGCGCCGGACGGTGCCAGACGCGTGTCGGGTCCACGACTCGGCCTGGCGTCGCGCGGCGCCGTGCCCTTGGGCGGGGCGTCGGACGGCGCGGGACGCGTGTCGGGTCCGTGACTCGGCCTCGGGCCAGGGGCCTGCTTGTCGAGGCCGTCGAGGTCGAGGCCGTGGAGGTTCTGCGCGTGGTTGCTGCTCGGCGGGTCGCTGTCGGGGCGGTCGGTGGGTATGTCGTGGTGGTCGAGGAGCCGGATGAGGCTTTCCTCGACGACGGAGCGGGTGCGTTCTGCGCGGCGTAGCTGGTCGGCGACGCGGTGCATCCACGCGGTAGGGACACGGTCGGGGACCTTGTCGGGCAGGTCGGCCAACAGCTCCTCCACCCGGTCGCGAGACACCAGCTCCCGCGGGCCAGGGGGCACTCCAGGCACGCCAGCACTGCCGGGTGTCGCAGGAGCCCGGTCCGATCCTGTCCTGGGCGGTCCGGCCTGGGCAGCGTCGGGACCGAACCTCCACGTCGGGGGCGGATCCGTCGGGTTGGCAACAGGTTTCGGCGGTCGTGACGGGTCCGTGGCCGGTCGCGGCGTGACCGTCTCGGGCGGTGCCGTCGTCTTCTGGACGCTGGGATCCTGGGTCTCCGGTTGCGGTTCTGCCACCGGCGCAGGCGCCCGTGTTGCCGGCGGTTTCGGTTCTGCGGCCGGGGTGGCGGGGAAGGGGATGATCGGGACCAGGAGGGTGGCGGTGGTCTCGATGCTGGCCTGGGCCATGAGCAGGTCGCGCAGCGCGTCGGTGCGGCACTCGCCGAGCTTGGGCAGGGGGTTTTCTCCACCTTGCGCGCCGACCGGGACGTCCTCGGCCGCGTCGGCGGCCTGGGTGGCGGCGCGACGGGCGGGGTCGCAGTCGGCGTCGTGCACGGCGCCGAACCCGCCCGATGCGCAGCACGGCTGGCGGTGGGTGGTGCGCGGGCAGCAGCCACACTCACCGGTCCGCTGCTCCTGGCGCGCGTCCCGCTGCTGCGCGTCCTGCTGCTGCTGTTCGTGGTGGGTCTTGCGGGCGGTGGTGTGGTAGCGCCAGGCGAGGGCTTCCAGGGCTTGTTGCATGGTGACCGCGTCGTGGGTGCGCAGGGTCGCGTTCATCACGCTCAGCCCGGGCAGCGGGCCGGGGGAGAACCACACCCCGAGCCGGTCGCGGGTGGCGCGTTCCCGGGCGACGGGTTCGGCCTCGGGGCGGGCGGCGTAGACCGCGGCCTTGGCGACCTTGCCCAGCCGGGACGGGGGCAGGTCCTCGATCCCGCGCAGCAGCAGCTGGTGCTCCACTCCCTGGGCGGTGCTGCGCCGGTGGGCGGGTTCGACGTCGACCAGCGCATCACCCACGGCCTCGACCTGGGCCCGGGACAGTGCGCCGGTGGCCATCGCATCGACCAGCTGCGGGAAGAACGCGACCGCCTCGACCGCCTGGGCCAGCACCCGCCGGGCGGTGACCGGCCCCAGCGCGAGCAACCCTTGCAGGTCGGCCGCGGCGGTGTCGCGCACCCGCCCGGTCGGGCCCTTGCGCAGCGTGTACGTCGACCGACCGGACTCCGGGTCGTACACCGTGTGCGTCTCGGTCGCGGCGTGCTCGGCCAACCGGTGGGTCTGCACCGCCGAAGCAGTATTGATCAGCTCGTGCAGCGCCCCGACCTGGGCCAGCACCGTCGCCGGGTCCAGCTCACCCTCCCCGGACCGGTCCGCCTCCGGCGCGATGCCACCCGAGACCCGCGTGTAGGCCGCCTGCAACGCAGCCGAGGCCACCGCGAGCAGCTCGCCCGTGGTGTGCTCCGCAGCATCCAGATCGACCATGCAACACAACCTAGAACCGACCACTGACAAGCCCTCGAAAACCCCGCCAAACCAAGGAAATCTGGCGATCAGACCTCACCCGAGGGCGCTGTCGACCTCGGCGATGGCGGCCGTCACGAACGCCCACGCGGCGGCGTCTGTCGGGCCCAGGTCGGTTCCCGCCAGCTGCGCCGCCCGCGCCCGCCGTACGACCTCGCCGGGCTTCTCGCGATCCGCCCACCAGTCGGCGCCGGCGAGCTTCGAGAGCAGCACCCCGTCGCGGACGTACGCCACCGCCCGGCATGCGTTGAGCACCGCGTAGCGCTCGTCGGCCTGGGCGAGCCCCCAGCGCAGCTCCCGCCCGACGTACGCCAGCAGCACCTCACGCGCGACCGTCCCCACGACCTCGGCCGGGGGCGGACCGGCGATGCGCAGACCGGACTGCCGGACGACGGCGTATTGGGCGATCAGGTCCTCGTCGCCCGCGCCGAGCCCGGTGATCACCCGGTCGGGGCCGGCCACGTGCAGGACGAACGGCCACGGCGCCGCGGGCCGCGCTGCCGCGGCGGGCGTCACCACCGAGAGCTCCAGCGGCCGGCCCGGCACCGCCAGCAGGGCCTGCCCCAGGTGGGCGTCGCACCCCGACTCCTCGGCGACCACGAGCACGTCGAGGTCAGAACCCGGTCCGAACCCGCCCAGTGCCGCCGAGCCGTGGACGTACACCCCGACCAGGCCGGGCAGCCTGTCCTGGCACAACCGCGTGACGGCGTCCGCCTGTGCGGACCACGGTGCGTCCATGCGAGCAAGTCTGTGTCATCCACGGCGGCCTCAGGGGGCATGCGTCCGGCCCCGGCGCCCCGAGTCCAAGAGATCTTCCAGGATGGGCATATCACCCGAAAGGACCTATCCGTCTGGCCTAGTTAGCGCGAGAATCGTTGGCACGCAGTACGGGGTCGGCTGTCCGAAATGTGTCTCCGACAAGCACCGTGGGGGTAGCGGTGAACGAGCAGTACCTGCCATCCAATCCTGCCCGGAACCAGACGGGCCACATCTCCCGCCGAACCGTCGGCAAGGGCATCGCGTGGAGCGTGCCCGTCATCGCGATCGGCGCCCGCGCGCCGGCCATGAGCGCCAGTCCACCACCTGCGGGTTACCACGAGGTGACCTTGCTCGGCTGGAACAACGCCCTCGACGTGAGCAACTCCGAGTTCCGGGCCGACTTCACGATCGTCGTGCAGACCGGGGAGCTGCCGGCCCAGATCCAGTACCGCTACAACCCGACCGGCAGCACCGACATGCTGACGCTCACCCGGGTGCCGGACGTGCAGGCGTCGGTCGACCAGGTATACGGCATCGTCGCGACCGAAGACCTCGGCAACGGGCTGCAGAAGCTCTACGTCTCCGCGCGCGGCGACCTCGACGTCAGCTCGCCGAGCACCCCGAGCACCTATCAGGAGACCATCCAGATCACCTGGCAGGACGGCACGATCACCCGCACGTCGTTCCCGATGCTCGTGACCTCGCGCAACAACGAGGGTCGTCCCGTCTCGGTGAACGCCTGGGACACCACGACCTCGGGCCTGCCGGGGTATGTCGGGCCCAACTCGCAGACCGGCTGGGGCAACGTCGTCCCGGCCGGCAGCACGGACACGCTGCAGGGGGCGAAGTTCCACGTCGACGCCGTCAACTCCGGGCGGGACGCGGCGACGGGCAACGACGTCACCGACGAGTTGTACTACCAGTTCGTCCGGGGCGACAACGGCGCCGCCGCCAGCGTCACGCCGACCCCGGTGCGGATCAGCATCACCAACCACGGCTCCGGCGTGGAGGGCGCGCTGCTCACCGAGCTCGGCAGCTTCTCGCTCGACTCGCCCGGCTATTACAAGCTGCTGGTCTGGCCGCAGTCGCGCAACTCCTCGGGGGCGGCGACGCCGACCAGCGACGGCGTGGCCTGGCGACCCGGGGTCGATCCCGGGCAGCAGGTCGGGTCGGTCTTCTGGAAGATCTCCTGACCCGCGCGCCACGTGCCGCGCGCCACGAGCCGCTCGGGGGCGACTGGTTCAGCTCCTCCAGTCGCTCTCGAGCAGCTCGAAACGCACCAGGTCGACGGTCGAGCCGTCGCCCAGCGTCTCGGCCTGGTGCTCGATCCCGTTGCGGCTGAACCCGATTCGCTCGGCGACCGCCTGCGAGGCCGCGTTGCCGTCGGCGGCGATCAAGACCGTGCGGTGTCGTCCGAGCCCGCCCTCCTCGGACGGCAGGAAGGCGTGCCGCACCGCGAGTCGTACGCCCTCGGTCACCGCGCCCCGCCCGCGCGCCTGCGGGAGCGCCCAGTAGCCCACCGCTGCCGTCCCCGGCCGCGGGCCGCGCAGGCCGGAGAGCTGCAGCGAGCCGAGCGGCTCGTCGGTGCGGACGTCGGCGATGCACCAGGTGATCGACGTCCCCGCCGCCGCGTCCTCCCGGGCCTGGTGGACGTACGCCAGCGCGGCCTTCTCGTCGTACGGCTCGGGGAGCCCGGCGAGCCAGTGCCGCGTCGTGGGGTCGGTGCAGGCGTCGACGATCGCTGCCGCGTCGGCCGCGCGCCACGGCCGCAACCGGACCCGCTCGCCGTCGACCACCGGGATCTCCACCGCCACCGGCTGGTCGACCCACTCCCGCAGCAGCTCGTAGTAGGCGCCGTCGGAGCGCTCCCCGTCGGCGGCGACGTAGGCCCGGTGATCCTCGCCCCACAGCCGAAAACCGTTGCGCAGCAGCACAGCTCGCGATGCGTAGTTGTCGAGCACCGTGCCGGCGTGCAGCCGGTCGAGACCGGCGCCGCCGTCGTCGGTCGGCCGGAAGGCGTGCTCGACGACCGCCGCGAGGGCCTCGTCGAGATACCCCTTCCCGCGGCCGCCGGGGTGGAGCCAGTAGCCGACCTCGCCGTGCCCGACCTCGCGGTCGATGCCGAACACGGCGATCGAACCGAGCACCTCGTCCGTGACCCTGTCCGCGATCGCGAAGTCGTGAGTTCCCTTGTCGCGGTAGTGCCCTCGCCGCCGGAGGAACTCGTCGAACGTCTCTGCGGTCGGCACCACGCCGGCGGGCATGCCGCGCAGCGCGGCCTCGTCAGGGCCGGCCCCCGGCGCCGGGCGGTCCGACTCCCGCCACGGGCGAAGCCGCAGCCGGGCAGTCTCGATGACCGTGTCGGGCGCGGGCTCGACCCGGGTCGCCGCTCGGTCGTCGGAGGCCAGCAGCTCGAACGAGACCGCGTCGAACGCCTCCTTCGGGTCCTGCCCGGCGTGCGTGAGCACCTGCTTCTCCAGCAGCACCTCGCGGAAGCCGGCCCGCCGCAGCGCGCGCTGCGAGGCCCGGTTGCGGGCGTCGGTGCCGGCCCACAGCCGGTGCACCCCGAGGCCGGTGAGCCCGGCCGGGTCGGTCCACTCGGCGAACGCGTGCTCCACGACCAGGTCCAGCGCCGTGCCGAGCACGCCGCGGCCGCGCGCGCGGGGCGTGAGCCAGTAGGCCACCATCCCGCTGCCGCGCGTCGCGCGCGAGTCGAGCTGGTCGACCTGGATGCCGCCCAGCACCTCGTCGGTGTGCGCGTCGGCGACGCACCAGTGCACGCCCTCCCCGACCGCCATCGACGTGCGAGTGTCGAGCAGCCAGGTGTCGAACGTCTCGGGCGCCGGCACCATCGTCTGGGTGACGACGTAGCGCCGAGCGGTCTCGTCGGGCCCCGCGTCCGGGCGGTCCGACTCGCGCCACTCCCGCAGCCGAATCCCGTTGCCCTGCAACGGTGCTGGCTCCCACCAGGGGAGACGTGGCTCGCGCGCCGCGTCGGCGTCGAGGTGCCCGACCCACAGGTCGTCGCGCATCCCCGACGGCGTGACGTGCTGCCCGGGCCAGGTGCCGTCGAGGCTGAACCCGTTGGCCCACGCGACCCGCCACGAGGCGAGATTGCCGCGAGCCGCCCGCCAACCCATCGTCTCGACGCCGTCCTGCGCGAAGGCGTACGCCAGCACCAGCCCGACCGCCCGCGTCGCCACCTGCTTCCCGCGTGCGTCCGGGTGCAGGCCGAAGCCGATCTCGGCGGCTCCGGCGCCGCGCACGGTGTAGTTCACCGTCCCGGCGAACCGGCCGTCCACCTCGACCGCCCACCTCCGGCCGGAGCCGTCGGCCCACTCCGCGGCGACCTGCGCGAGGAACGCGTCGGCCTCGGCGGGCCCGTACGGCATCGGCACCGTGGTCCAGCGCCGCGACCGTTCGTCGCTCACCTGCTCCACGACGCGCGCCGCGTCCTGCGCGCGGTGCCCGCGCAACCGCACGTCGCCATCGGTCAGCTCGGGCACGCTCGCGGTCGCCATGCCTGGCATCCCACCAGCAGCGGCCACCGCCCTCAACCGGGTTTCGCGCGTCGAGCCCACAAGGGGCACGACCTAGGAACGCTTGACCCTGACACGATGTCAGCCGGTCGTGTGGGGGTCGTCATGTTGAGCATCGGAGCATTCGCCCGGCTGGTCGGAGTGTCCGTCCGCATGTTGCGGCACTACGACCGGCTCGGCCTGCTCGTGCCCGCGCGGGTCGACGAGTTCAGCGGCTACCGCTACTACTCGCCGGACCAGCTCGACCGTGCCAACCAGCTCGTGGCCCTGAAGGATCTCGGCTTCTCGCTCGACGACGTCGGGCGGTTGCTGGCCGAGCCGCAGAGCTCCGACCTGGTCGCGCAGATGCTGCGGGAGCGTCGGACGGCGCTGCTGGAGCAGATGCGCACGGACGAGCAACGAGTGCGGCAGGTGGAGGCGAGGCTCCGACTGATCGAGAAGGAAGTCCCCATGTCCGAGCACACGTATGTCGAGACCGACCTGCCCGAGCTGCGCCTGGTGCAGCTGTCGGCGCGGGTCACCGAGATGAGTCAGATCGAGTCCGAGATCGGGCCCATGTTCCAGCGGGTCAACGAGGCGGTGGAGCGGGCCGGCGCCACCCGGGTCGGCCCCGGGGTCGCCCACTACACCGGCGACGGCGACGAGCTGGTCGCCGCCGCTGCCGAGCAGGTCGGCGAGGCCCCGACCCCCGACGGTCTCGAGCCGGCCCGGCTCGCGGCGGCGCCGCGCGCGCTGACCGTGCGCTACACCGCCCCCGACCTGGTCGGTCTGCCGCAGGCCTGGCAGGGGCTGGTGCGCGAGGTGGAGCGGCGTGACCTGACGCCGGCGGGCACCGCGCGCGAGATCTACCTCGCCACGCCGTACGACGGCGCCGGCTCGGGCTGGGACGTCGACCTGCAGCAGCCGGTCGAGTAGACGGATGAGTTCTGCTGCGGTTCGGCGACGATGCCGGCAGGCCGGAGCTTGCGACGGATGAGTTCTACTGCGGTTCGGCGACGATGCCGGCAGGCCGGAGCTTGCGACGGGCTGCCGGAGGAGGAGCCGAGCCCAACAGGGATAAGAGCCGGCCGCCGCGGGCACGGATGCACCCGGAAGGACGTTGACCGTCTAACCTGGGTTGGTCTGCCACGGCGACGTCGATGACGTGTGCCCGCGGCGGCGTACCCGAGCAGTTCGACCGACGCCCGCGACGCGGGTGAGACCAGGAGCCCTGAGCGTGCCGAAGATCGTCGAGAAGGTCCTGCGTGCCGGTGAGGGGCGCCTGCTCAAGCGCCTCGAGGGGATCGCCGAGCAGGTGAACATCCTCGAGGAGGACTTCCAGAAGCTCAGCGACGCCGAGCTGAAGGCCGAGACGGCGGCGTTCAAGAAGCGCCTCGCCGACGGCGAGACGCTGGACGACCTGATGCCCGAGGCGTTCGCGGCGGTGCGCGAGGCCAGCGTGCGCACCATCGGCAAGCGGCACTTCGACGTGCAGCTCATGGGCGGCGCGGCGCTGCACCTCGGCAACGTCGCCGAGATGAAGACCGGTGAGGGCAAGACGCTCGTCGCGACGCTGCCGTCCTACCTCAACGCGCTGTCCGGCAAGGGCGTCCACGTCGTCACGACCAACGACTACCTCGCGGAGTACCAGTCGGAGCTGATGGGCCGCATCCACCGCGCCCTCGGCCTCGAGACCGGCGTGATCCTGGCGTCGATGACCCCCGAGCAGCGCCGCGAGCAGTACGCCAAGGACATCACCTACGGCACCAACAACGAGTTCGGCTTCGACTACCTGCGCGACAACATGGCCTGGTCGCTGGAGGAGATGGTCCAGCGCGGCCACAACTTCGCGATCGTCGACGAGGTCGACTCGATCCTCATCGACGAGGCCCGCACCCCGCTGATCATCAGCGGCCCGGCCGACGAGGCCACCAAGTGGTACGTCGAGTTCTCCAAGATCGTGCAGCACCTCAAGCGCGCCAAGAAGGACTCCGACAACAAGGTCGTCCAGGGCAGCGGCGACTACGAGGTCGACGAGAAGAAGAAGACCGTCGGCCTGCTCGAGAGCGGCATCGAGAAGGTCGAGGACCTGCTCGGCATCGACAACCTCTACGAGGCCCAGAACACCCCGCTCATCGGCTACCTCAACAACGCCATCAAGGCCAAGGAGCTGTTCAAGCGCGACAAGGACTACGTCGCGATGAACGGCGAGATCCTCATCGTCGACGAGCACACCGGCCGCATGCTCGCCGGCCGTCGCTACAACGAGGGGATGCACCAGGCGATCGAGGCGAAGGAGGGCGTCGACATCCAGAACGAGAACCAGACGCTCGCCACGGTCACCCTGCAGAACTACTTCCGCATGTACGACAAGCTCTCCGGCATGACCGGAACGGCCCAGACCGAGGCCGCCGAGCTCTACCAGATCTACAAGCTGGGCGTCGTCAGCATCCCCACGAACAAGCCGATGATCCGCGACGACCAGCGCGACCTGGTCTACCGCACCGAGAAGGCCAAGTTCGCCGCCGTCGTCGACGACATCGTCGAGCGCCACAAGGACGGCCAACCGGTCCTGATCGGTACGACCTCGGTCGAGAAGAGCGAGTACCTCTCCGACCAGCTGCGCCGCAAGGGCGTCCCGCACGAGGTGCTCAACGCCAAGCACCACGAGCGCGAGGCCACGATCGTCGCGCAGGCCGGTCGCAAGGGCGCGGTCACCGTGTCGACCAACATGGCCGGTCGAGGCACCGACATCATGCTCGGCGGCAACCCCGAGTTCATGGCCGTGGCGGCGCTCAAGGCCAAGGGCCTGGACCCGGAGGAGACGCCGGAGGAGTACGAGGCGCAGTGGGACGAGGCGCTCGCCAAGGCCGAGAAGTCGGTGGCCAAGGAGCACGAGGAGATCCTCGAGCTCGGCGGGCTGTACGTCCTCGGCACCGAGCGGCACGAGTCTCGCCGCATCGACAACCAGCTGCGCGGTCGCGCCGGTCGCCAGGGCGACCCCGGCAAGAGCCGGTTCTACCTGTCCCTGCAGGACGACCTGATGCGCATGTTCAACGCCACGATGGTCGACCGGTTCATGCAGACGGCCAAGATCGAGGACGAGGTCCCGATCGAGTCCAAGATGGTGACCCGCTCGATCGCCAGCGCGCAGAGCCAGGTCGAGGGCCGCAACTTCGAGATCCGCAAGAACGTCCTGAAGTACGACGACGTCCTCAACCGCCAGCGCGAGACGATCTACGCCGAGCGCCGCCGGGTCCTGGAGGGGGAGGACCTGGAGGACCAGATCCGCTTCTTCATCAACGACACGGTCGACGCCTATGTCAACGGCGCCACGGCCGAGGGCTTCTCCGACGACTGGGACCTGGAGACGCTGTGGAAGGCGCTGCAGGACCTGTACCCGGTGAGCATCAGCGTCGAGGACGTGGAGTCCGAGGTCGGTGGCCGCGCGGGCATCACGCCCGACCTGCTGCAGGAGGAGCTGCGCTCCGACGCCCAGCACGCCTACGACACCCGGGAGGAGCAGCTCGGCGAGCGGGTCATCCGCGAGGTCGAGCGGCGCGTCGTGCTGTCGGTGCTGGACCGGCAGTGGCGCGAGCACCTCTACGAGATGGACTACCTCAAGGAGGGCATCCACCTGCGGCAGATGGCCCAGCGCGACCCGCTCGTGGAGTACCAGCGCGAGGGTTACCAGATGTTCGAGGCGATGAACGACGCCATCAAGGAGGAGTCGGTCCAGCACCTCTTCCACGTCGAGGTCGACCCGGCCGAGGTCGAGGCGTCGCTGCCGGCTCCGCAGCAGAAGAACATCCAGCTGTCCGCCCCCGGCGAGGACGGCACCGTCGAGGAGCACCAGGTCGACGCCGAGGGTCGCGTGCTCGACGAGGACGCGTCCCTGCCGCGGGCCGAGCGGCGGGCCAAGGCCAAGGCCGACAAGGCGGCCGACTCCGCCGCCGCGACCGCCTCGCCCAAGGGCACCGGCGGCTCGAAGTCCAAGAAGCGCAAGAAGGCCAAGGCGCGGCGCTGACGCACGGCGCGGCGCGTCGGGGTGCCGCTGCAGGCCGTACGTCTGTGGCGGCGGCCCTGGTGACTCGCCTGTCCGCGTGACGGGTGCGCCAGCGTCTCGCGGGCTCAGCCGAACAGCACGTCGCTGACGACCCAGCGGCCGTCGGTGCCCTCGAGGCGCAGCGCGAGCGCGCGCACGCGCCCCTCGAGCAGCACGACGGCGCTGATCTCGGCGATGCCGTCGCCGGGCTCGCACACGTGCACCCGGCGGATGCGTGGCGGCGCGAGCTTGGCGCCGCCGCGGCGCAGGGCGACCACGTGCCGCTCGGTGAGCAGGCGTAGCGGCTCGGGCGCGAGGTGGCGCTGCAGCTGCCGTGGCGGCCGTGCCCCGGTCACGCACTCGAGCACGCGGGCGATGAGCTGCTGGGCGAACCATCCTGGGTCGGGCAGGCAGTCGCGCGTGGTGCGCTGCGGGCCGAAGTCGGGGTCGGGGCGCTCGTCCTCCTCGAACGACACCGCCAGGCTGCCCTGGACGTAGCGCGGCTCGGCTCCCAGCCGCAGCCCTGACCGGGCGGCCTGGGCGTAGCGCACGTGCACCTCCTCGGTGGTGAGGGGGCGCGGCTCGCAGTCGCCGGCCGGCCGGATCTGCAGGCGCCGCACGGTGGACGGACGGTCGTCGATGGTCACGGCGCTCATGAGACAGCCTCCTGGGAGGGACGGAGCAGGACGGTTCCGGGCAGCAGCAGGTCGGGGTCGGCCCCGATGGCCTCGCGGTTGGCGGCGAACCAGCGCGGCCACGCCTCGGCGATCTCGCGGGCGGTGGCGGTGGGGCCGAGGTCGCGCTCGACGATGCTCCACAGCGTGTCGCCGCGGTGCACCACGATCTCGCCCGACGCCGGGGCGCACCTGCCCAGCAGGCCGGCTCGGTCGAGAGTCGAGCTGGGCTGCAGCCGCGGCCCGCTGCCGACCCAGCCGGGCTCGGGCGCCGTCGGGGGAGCGCACTCGCGCGCGGTGGTCGGGTCGGCCGGACGCTGGTCGCTGGGCGCGAGGTCGGGGGAGGGCTGGGAGCGCTCGCCCGCCTCACCCTTCGCGAAGTCGGGGGCCGGCGCCGAGCGGGGCGCGAGCAGGTCGGGCGAGGGAGCGGTGCTGTCGGCGCTGATCGTCACGGTGGGCGCGCTCGCCGCCGTCGCGGTGGTCGTGCCGCCGAGCGAGCCGAACGCCGTCGCGGCGAGCAGCAGGCCGGTGATGCGGGTGGCCAGCGCGGGCGAGAGCCGCGGCGTGCGGCGGTCGACCACGGCCGGGTGGCTGGGGCGCACCGCCCGGGCCAGCTCCAGGCTGCACACCGTGACCAGCAGCGCCAGCCACAGCAGACCGGCGAGCAGCACCACGAGCGCCACGAGCGGCACGACGTCGTCGACCCGCAGCAGCGGCGCGGCCCGCAACCGCTCCAGCTCGCGCCAGGTGGCCGAGCCGGTGAGCCACGCGGCGGTGAGCAGCGCGACAGCGAGCAGCAGGCCCGCGCCCGCGGCGCGCAGCCGGTGCGCGCGGGAGGGAGCCGTGGGGGCGGTGGACGTCGTCATGTGCCGAGTAAAGCAGATCAATGACGATCTGTGTCGATCTTTGACCATCTGTGCAGATCTGCGCATCGGGCTACCCTGCTCGCGTGCACCGGTGGCAGGACCTGTTCGCAGACCTCGAGGCCCAGCTGCGCCATGCCGAGCAGCGCGAGCTGGACGCCGAGGTGTCCGACCGCACCCGTCGGGAGCGCTCGGAGGTGCGTTGGCTCGACCGCGCGGCTGCCAACCTCGGCGCGTCGCTGGTGATCAGCACCGCGGTGGGGCCGGTCGCGGGGCGGCTCGACGACCTCGGGCGCGACTGGCTGCTGCTGGGTGACGAGCGCGGGCGCCAGGCCACGCTGCTGCCGGCCGCGGCGGTGCTCGGTGTGTCCGGCCTCGGGCGGGCTGCTGACGGCGACGAAGGGCTCGGGCGGCGGTTCGGCATCGGGGTGGCGCTGCGCGCGGTCAGCCGCGACCGGGCCGCCGTGGAGCTGCGCGACACCGCCGGCTCGCACGTCGCGGGCACCATCGACGTGGTCGGCGCCGACTACCTCGAGGTCGCCGAGCACCCCGTCGACGTGCCCCGCCGCCCCGACTCGATCACCGGGATGCGGGTCGTGACCTTCGCCGGCCTGGTGCTCGTCCGCCGGGTGTGAGCGGCGCAAGGGCAACGACGCGACGGCGACGATGCCCGGGCCGGTGAGCCTGCGAGTCGGTCCGGAGAAGGAGCCGATGCCAAGAGCTACTCGGAGAAGCTCTCGCGCTGGATCTCTTCGCGGGTCTGGGCGTACTGCCGCTGGATGAACTTCTCCAGCTCCTCGGTCTCGATCCGCCAGCCGCCGAGCACCTTGATGGCCGGGAGCTCCCCGCTCTTGACGAGGGCGTACGCCTGTCGCGCCGAGATGTTCAACGTCTCGGCGACGTCGGCGATGGGCACGAAGCGCGGCACCTCATCCTCCTCGGGCTGGGTCGGCGGTCGACGGTCTCGGGGTCATTCTCGCGCACCCGCGCCAGTCCCGCCGCACGGGTTGTGGACAACCGTCGTCGCGCCGTCCGGACCCGGGCTGCCTGTGGACGACGCGGAGCACGGTTCGGCGCGAGCGACCAGGATGCAGTCCTTGCCAAGTCTTTACGTTGCTAACCCCGTCCGACACGCCGCGGATCGCTCATCATGAGGCCGCCGGCGTCCGAGGGGGCCGCCGTCAGGAGGAGAACGAAACATGGCGCGGGAGCGTGACAGGGGTTCGAGCGAGAAGCTGCCCAAGCCCACGGCGCAACGGCTGAGCAAGCCGTCGTGGCGCGACAGCCGACTCGTGATCGGCGTGCTGCTCATCGCCGCTGCGACGCTCGGGGGAGCGGCGTTCGTGAACAAGCTCGACGACAGCGTCGAGGTCTACCGGGCGCGCACCAGTCTGGTCCCGGGTCAGCAGCTGACCCGCGCCGACGTGACGACGGTGCGGATCCGGCTCGACGACGTACGTCGGGGTTACCTCCCAGCAGACCGCGCCCTGCCCACGGGTCGGGTCCTGCGGGAGGTGCGAGGCGGTGAGCTGGTGCCCGCGTCCGCGGTCGGCTCCCCGAGCAAGGTGGGCGTCAAGGCCGTCGCCATCGAGATCGACCCGAGCCTGGCCTCGACGCTGACCCGCGGCTCCGTGGTCGATGTGTGGGTGAGCGCGAAGAAGGACCAGGCGGGGTCGGCGAAGTACGACCCGCCGGTGCGGATGGTGCAGCGGGCCGTGGTCTCGCGCGTGCCGCAGGAGCGGCAGAACGGCCTCGGCATGGCCTCCGGCCAGCGGGCCGCCGTGCACGTGCTGGTGCCCGACGCCTCGGTGAACCGGGTCATCGGCGCGGTCAACACCGAGTCCAAGGTGACCCTGGTGGCGACCGCCGACTCGCCGATGCGGCCGCCGTCGTGATCACCGTCCTGACGGCCGTCGGTCCCCAGCTCGAGGCCCAGGCGGCGGTCCGGGTCGAGGCGACCTCCGGCGCCCGCCTGGTGCGCCGGTGCGCCGACGTGCCGGACCTGCTGTCGGCCGCCGCCGCGCACATCGCGCAGGTGGCGGTGCTGTCGGCCGACCTGCCCGGCCTCGACCGGGGCGTGCTCGGCGCGCTCACCGACGACGGGCTGCGCACCGTCGGCGTCCACGCCGCGGGCGACGAGGAGGCCCAGCGCCGGCTGCGACAGCTCGGGGTCGACCGGGTCATCTCCGCACAGGCCACGGCCGAGGAGTGGTCCGAGCTCGTCGCGGGGCTGGGCGGCTCCGACACCGGCGCCGCCGCGGCGCCCCCGGCCACGGGCGACGGGCTCCCGGACACGGGCGAGGGCGCCGTCGACGAGGCGATCGAGCGCGAGCTGCTGGGCGGCGATGCTTCCGCGGGAGGGGCCCCGGGCGCACCGGGTGGCGATGACCCGGGCGGCGACGACGCCCGTCTCCGCCCGGACGCCGGGTCCGCCCGTCCGCACAGGTCGCGACGGTCGCGACGGGGAGGGGCGGAGGACCCCGCCGGTGCCGACCCGGACCGGGCGGGCGGCGCCGGCCCGGACGAGGACCGGGCCGCTGCCCCCGCGCGCGTGGTCGCGGTCTGGGGCCCGGCCGGCTCGCCCGGGCGCACCACCGTGGCGGTCAACCTCGCCGCCGAGCTGGCCCGGCTCGGCCGCTCGGTGCTGCTCGTCGACGCCGACACCTACGGCGCATCGGTGGGGCAGGCGCTCGCGCTGCTCGACGAGGCGCCGGGGCTCGCCGCCGCGACCCGGCTGGCCGACACCGGCGACCTCGACCTGCCGCACCTGGCCGCGGTCGCGCCCACCGGCCCCACGGGCGTGCGGGTGCTCACCGGTCTGCCCCGTGCCGACCGGTGGAGCGAGATCCGCGAGGACGCCCTGCGCGAGGTGCTGCGCGTCGCCCGGCTGCTGGTCGACGTGGTCGTGATCGACACCGGCTTCTGCCTCGAGGAGGACGAGGAGCTCAGCTACGACACCCGGGCGCCGCGGCGCAACGTCGCGACGACCACGAGCCTGCGCGAGGCCGACGACATCCTCGTGGTGGGCAGCGCCGACCCGGTCGGGCTGCAGCGGCTGGTGCGCGGGCTCGACGAGGTCGGCGCGTTCACCTCCGAGCCACGGGTCGTGGTCACCAAGGTGCGCGCGTCCGCCGTGGGTGCGGGGGCCGACAAACGGGTCGCCGAGACGCTGCAGCGGTTCGCGGGGGTCGAGTCGCCGACGCTCGTGCCCGACGACCGCGCCGCGCTCGACTCGGCGATGCTCGAGGGGCGCGCCCTGTGCGAGGTGGCTCCCGGATCGGGTGCGCGCCGCGCGCTGGCCGCGCTCGCGGGCGAGCTCGCCGGGGTCGAGGTGGTGCTGCGCCGGCGGGGGCTGACCCGCCGCCGACGCGCCTCCGCGGCGACGGCCTGAGGCCCCGGCACCGGGCGTACGTCCGCGACGGACTGACCCGGGCGCCGCACGTTTGGCAGGATGGCGCCGTGACCGATCGGTTGAGCGCCCTCGACGTGTCCTTCCTCTATCTCGAGGACGCCAGCACGCCGTTGCACGTCGGCTCGGTGATGGTCTTCAAGCCGGGCAAGGACGACTTCGACCTCGACCGGCTGCTGGCGCTCGTGACGAGCCGGATCGCCTACGTCCCGCGATACCGCCAGCGGGTCAAGGACGTGCCGGGCGGCCTGCTCAACCCGGTCTGGGTCGACGACGCCGAGTTCGACCTGAGCTATCACGTGCGCCGCTCGGCGCTGCCGCGTCCGGGGTCGACCACCCAGCTCGAGGAGTTCGTCGCGCGCATCCAGGCGCGCCCGCTCGACCGCTCGCGGCCGCTGTGGGAGCTCTACCTCGTCGAGGGGCTGGCCCACGGGCGGTTCGCGATCGTCACCAAGACCCACCAGGCGCTGGTCGACGGCATCCACGCCATCGACCTCGGCCAGGTCATCGTCGACACCGCCGCCGACCGCGGCGACCCGGTGCCGCACACCTGGCACGCCCAGCGCGAGCCGTCCGGGGTCGAGCTGATGGCCCAGGCGGTGCTCGACGTGGTCCGGAGCCCCAGCCAGGTCGTCGAGGGCGTCAAGGCCGGCGTCGGTGACGCCTGGCACGTCGCGGGGCGCGCCCGCCAGGTCGCCGGCGACGTGGTGCAGGCCGTCGCCCGCTCGGCCGCGCGCCCGGCGCCGAGCAGCCCGCTCAACGTCGAGATCGGGCCGCACCGGCGGGTGCTCACGATCGACACCAGGCTGGCCGACTACCAGGCGGTGCGCTCGCGGGTGAACCGCGCCCGTGGCGGCATCGAGGTCAGCGTCCACGACGTCGTGCTGGCCGTCATCGCCGGCGGGCTGCGCAACTGGCTGCTCACCCGCGGCGAGTCGGTGTCGGGCGGGGAGTCGGTGCGCGCGCTCGTGCCGGTCAGCACCCAGCCGCAGGAGGCCGAGGGAGAGCAGGTCGCGGCGCTCGTGGTCGACCTGCCCGTCGGCGAGCCCAGCCCGACCATGCGCCTGCACCAGGTGGCCTACTCCATGCACCAGCAGATGGAGAGCAGCCAAGCGATGACCGCCGCGGCCCTGCGCGAGATCGCCGGCTTCGCCCCGCCCACGCTGCACTCGCTCGGCGCGCGCGTCGGCAGCGCCATGACGCGCCGCATCTCCAACCTGGTCGTGACCAACGTGCCGGGCCCGCAGCAACCGCTCTACGCCGGCGACGCGCGGATGGTCGCGAGCTACCCCGTGATCCCGCTCGGCAAGGGGCAGGCGCTGTCGATCGGTCTGACGTCCTACGACGGCGGGGTCTACTTCGGGCTCAACGCCGACCGGGCCGCGATGCCCGACCTCGACGTGCTCGGGCAGTGCCTCACCGACGCGCTGGCCGAGCTGGGCGAGGATGAGGCCTCATGAGCTCGCTGACCCGCATCTACCTGCCGCTGACCGCCGCCGACCTCGACGAGCTGGCGACGAGCCACGAGCTGTCGCTCGACGGACGCCTCGCGACCGGAGTCACCGACGCCCTGCGCGAGTCGGCCCCGCAGGACGACGACGAGGGCTGGGAGTTCACCGCCACCCAGGACGCCGCGGCGGCCACCGCCGACGGGCAGCGCGTGGTCGTCGCCGCGGCCGACGTGCCCGACGACAAGGTTCAGCCCGCCGGCGGCGAGATCGCTTCTGCCGTGACGGTTTCCGGCGTCCTGTCTCGTCAGCGGGTGGCCAGTCTGCACCTGGGTGACGAGGGCGTACGTCCGGAGCCGGGTGAGGAGCTCGAGCTCAGCTGGTACGACATCACCGAGCTCGACGAGGTCCGCCGGCTGCTGGGCGATGACTGACCAGGGCTTCCCCCTCAGCCGCGACGAGGCCGTCGCCACGGCGCGTCGGCTCGTCACCGGGCGCTTCTCCGACGCGCGGTGCGCCTGGCTCGCGGGGAGCGTGGTCGCCGGCACGGCGACCAGCACCTCCGACCTCGACATCGTCGTGCTGCTGGACGGGCCGCCGGCGCCGTTCCGCGAGTCGCTGGTGCACGAGGACATCCCCGTCGAGCTGTTCGTGCACACGCTCGGCTCGATCGCGCACTACCGCGCCAAGGACCGCTCGCGGCGGCAGCCGACGATGGCGCGGCTGATCGCCGGGGGAGTGGTGCTGGTCGACCGCGACAACGTGGCGGCCGACCTCGCGACGGCCTGCCTCGACGAGGTGCTCGCCGGCCCGGATCCGTTGCCGCAGCACGAGATCGACGCGGCGCGCTATCACGTCACCGACCTGCTGGCGGACCTCGAGGGCGCCGTCGACGAGACCGAGCGCGCGGTGCTCGTCGCGGCGCTGTGGGAGCAGGCGGCTCGGCTGCTGCTCGGCCACGACCAGCAGTGGCAGGGCTCCGGCAAGGGGCTGCTGCGCGCGCTGCAGGCGCGCGACCGGGCGCTCGGCGACGACCTCGGCGCTCGGCTCACCCAGGGCCTCACCGCCGGCCCGGCCGCCCTCGACGCCGCGGTGCGCGGGGTGCTCGAGCACTGCGGCGGCGCGCTGTTCGCCGGTTACCGCGTCGGGGGCGTGAGCGGTCCGTCGTCGAGCGCGTGACCACGCGCGGTGGGGCGGGCGTACCTCCTGCGGGCGCATGACACGATGAGGTGACCCCCACAAGGGATGCCGACGACGTCACCCGAAGGAGCCATCGATGGACGCTGTGACCCAGGTCCCCGCCCCGATCAACGAACCGGTCCTCGACTACGCGCCGGGCAGCCCCGAGCGCGCCGCGCTCGAGGTCGCGCTGGTCGAGATCGGCAGCGAGCAGGTCGACCTGCCGCACACGATCGGCGGCAAGCAGGTCATGGGCGGCGGCAAGAGCATCAAGGTGCGCCAGCCGCACGCGCACAAGTTGGTCCTGGGGACCATGAAGAATGCCACCGTCTCCGACGCGGAGTCCGCGGTCGAGGCGGCCAAGCAGGCGGCGCCGGCCTGGCGCGACCTGTCCTTCGACGACCGGGCGTCGGTGCTGCTCAAGGCCGCCGACCTGCTGTCCGGCCCGTGGCGCCAGAAGCTCAACGCCGCGACCATGCTCGGCCAGAGCAAGACCTGCTTCCAGGCCGAGATCGACAGCGCCTGCGAGCTCATCGACTTCTGGCGCTTCAACGTGCACTTCGCGCGGCAGATCCTCGCTGAGCAGCCGCCGGCCAACGCGCGCGGCGTCTGGAACCGCACCGACCACCGCCCGCTCGAGGGCTTCGTCTATGCGATCACCCCGTTCAACTTCACCGCGATCGCCGGCAACCTGCCCACCGCGCCGGCGCTGATGGGCAACACGGTCGTCTGGAAGCCCTCGCCCACCCAGACCCGCGCGGCCGTGCTGATCATGGAGCTGCTGCAGGCGGCCGGTCTGCCCGACGGCGTCATCAACCTGGTCACCGGCGACGGGCTCAACGTCTCCAAGGTCGCCCTCGCCGACCCCGACCTCGCCGGCATCCACTTCACCGGCTCGACCCCGACCTTCCAGCACCTGTGGCAGGAGGTCGGCAACAACCTGCAGGCCTACCGGTCCTACCCGCGCCTGGTCGGCGAGACCGGCGGCAAGGACTTCATCGTGGCTCACCCTTCGGCCGACCCCGACGTGCTGCGCACGGCGATGATCCGGGGCGCGTTCGAGTACCAGGGCCAGAAGTGCTCGGCCGCCTCGCGCGCGTACGTCCCCGCGTCGCTGTGGAAGCAGATCAAGGGCGACCTGGTCGACCTGACCCAGGCCATCAGCCAGGGTGACGTCACCGACTTCAGCAACTTCATGGGCGCCGTCATCGACGACCGCGCGTTCGCCAAGCACAAGGCCGCGATCGACATGGCCCACTCGCACCGCGACGTGAAGGTCCTCGCGGGCGGCACGTACGACGACAGCGTCGGCTACTTCGTGCGGCCCACCGTGCTCGAGGTCGGCAACCCCGACCACGAGCTGTTCTCCACGGAGTACTTCGGCCCGATCCTCGCGGTGCACGTCTTCCCCGACCGGCAGTACGACAAGGTGCTCGACCAGATGGAGTCCGTCGCGCCGTACGCCCTCACCGGCTCGATCATCGCCCAGGACCGGGCGGTCATCGCCGAGGCCGCGCACCGTCTGCGGTTCGCCGCCGGCAACTTCTACGTCAACGACAAGCCGACCGGTGCGGTCGTCGGGCAGCAGCCGTTCGGCGGCGGCCGGGGCAGCGGCACCAACGACAAGGCCGGCGCCGCGCAGAACCTGATGCGCTGGACCAGCACCCGCTCGATCAAGGAGACGTTCGTCCCGCCGACGAGCTACGAGTACCCGCACATGGGCTGAGCCGGGCGGCGCGCTGCCTCACCGGCGCTCAGGCGCCGGTGAGGTAGGCCGCGCCCTCGCGCTCCTCGACCTTGATGCCGTGCACCACCGCGGGGGCGACGGCCTTCTCGATCTGCCCGCCCACCAACGGGATTCCCGCCTTGACGTCCGCGTCGAGGCGCAGCGTGGTGCCCTCGCCGGCGGGCGTCATCGTGAGCGTGCCCTTCATCGTGACGGGCGTGCCCTTGATCTGTACGTCGGCGCGGCCCGAGCGCGAGCCGTCACCGGCGGCGGGCTCCCAGGTCTGGGTCTCGACGACCTCCAGGCCGTCCTTGACGAACTTCTGGAACTGGCTGGGCAGCCCGTCGGTCGGCATCCGCCGGGAGGTGACGACGGTGGCGCCGTCGCCGGCCGCCTGCTCGACCGACACGTCGAACGACAGGGCCCCGGAGGCCGCGCACTTGCGCTCCTGGAACGCCGGGTCGGTGATCATCGCCCAGACGCGGTCGGGGGTGGCGGCGTAGGTCCAGGTCTCGGTGATCTTCATCCGGGCAGCGTAGTGCGGGCCACCTGCTCGACCGCGCGCTCGGCGCGCCGCAGCGCTGAGGCGGCCCGGGTCGCCTCGTCCTCGTCGGAGCCGCCGTCGAGCGGCCCGCCGCGCGCCGCTCGGTCGCGCTCGTCGGCGACCGTCGCGCCGAGCTCGGCGACGGACTCGGCCAGCCGCTCGGCGCTCGCAGCGAGGAGCTCGCCGCGTGAGTCTGCTTGCGCGACAACGCTGCTCGCGGTCGATCGTAGATCGCGCGCGGCTCCGGCGAGGTCGCCGGCGGCGGCCTGCGCGCTGCTCGCCAGCGCCGGCAGCGATCCGCCGCGCAGCCGCTCGACGGCCGACGCGCGCTCTGCGGCGGTGTCGCGCGCGAGGGGGAGAGGCGGGGGAGCGGCCGCGTCGTCAGCGGCCCGGACCGGGGCGCCCGGGACCCCGTCCGTCGCGACCTCGTCCGTCGTGCCGGCCCCGACGCGCAGCGCGTCGTGCCAGTCGAGGACGGCGCCGGCGAGCCGCTCGACCGCACCCGCGAACGCCTCCGCCGTGCGCGGGTCGGCACCGTCGAGGTGCACCGAGAGCAGCCGGGTGGCGACCCCCGCGAGACGCGTCGGCGCTGCGGGATCCACGGGGGTCATCCGGCCAGCCTAGGCGGGCGCAGGACCCCGCGCGGGCGCACTGTGCACAACCCGGCCCACGCCCTGCCCGCGGTCGTCCCGGCGCGGCCGGCGGGCGTACGTGGGGATCCCGGAAAGCGACCCGAGGGCGGGTCATGGGCGGCGAGCCACTGCCGTAGCATCGGGGCGGGCCCACAACGACGTGGGCTGTCCACTCCGCGTCCCTGAGGTAAGCGCGTTCGATGACATCTGTCGATCAGTCCCGGTCCGACATCATCAAGGCCACCAGCGAGAAGTCTCCGCCGGGCCCCGCCTCCCAGGTGTGCGAGACCTACTTCCGCCACCTCGACGACGACGAGCTGCGCACGGCGGGCCCCGAGCACCTCAGCGGCATCGTCCGTAGCCACGTCTCGCTCGCCCAGCAGCGCGGCGACGGCGAGGCCAAGGTGCGCGTCTTCCGCCCCACCCGCGGCACCGACGGCTGGACCAACTCCTACGCCGTGCTCGAGGTCGTCACCGACGACATGCCCTTCCTCGTCGACTCGGTGATGGCCGAGCTGACCCGGCACGACCGCGACGTGCGCCTGCTCGTCCACCCGCAGCTGCGGGTGCGGCGCGGCCCGACCGGCGAGCTGCTCGAGATCGACCCCGCGACCGACGGTGACGACACCGGGGTGCGCGAGGAGTCGTGGATCCACATGGAGATCGACCTCGCGCTCAACGACGAGGCCGACGAGCGCCTCGAGCGCGACCTGCGCCGCGTGCTCGGCGACGTGCGCGAGGCCGTCGAGGACTGGCCCAAGATGCGCGCGGCCTCGCTGTCGATCGTCGAGGACCTGGGCGAGCACCCGCCGCGCGAGGTGCCGCAGGACATCACCGACCGCACCCAGGAGTTCCTGCGCTGGCTGGCCGACAACCACTTCACGTTCCTCGGCTACAAGGAGTACGTCCTCGACGTCGTCGACGGCGAGGACGTGCTGCGGTCGGTGCCCGGCACCGGCCTGGGGGTGCTGCGCTGGGACGGCGCCAACAAGTCGCAGAGCTTCAGCCGGCTCACCGGTGAGGCCCGCGCCCGCGCCCGCGAGCCCGAGCTGCTGATCCTCACCAAGGCCAACTCGCGGGCCACCGTGCACCGCCCGGCCTACCTCGACTACGTCGGCATCAAGACGTTCGACGAGGCCGGCCGGGTCGTCGGTGAGAAGCGCTTCCTCGGCCTCTACACCTCGACGGCCTACACCGACCCCGTACGCCGGGTGCCGGTCGTGCGCGAGCGCGTCGACAAGGTGCTCGCCCGCAGCGGGTTCGACCCGCACAGCCACTCCGGCAAGGACCTCATGCAGGTGCTGGAGACCTATCCGCGCGACGAGCTGCTGCAGACCTCCTCCGAGCAGCTGCACCGGATGGCCACCGGCGTGGCGCGGCTCGGCGAGCGGCGGCAGTCGCGGCTGTTCCTGCGCCGGGACGACTACGGCCGGTTCGTCTCGGCGATGGTCTATATCCCGCGCGACCGCTACAACACCGCCGCCCGGCTGCGCATGGAGCAGATCCTGCGCGACGCGTACGACGCCGAGAGCGTCGACTACACCACGTCGGTCGGCGAATCCTCTTTAGCCCGACTGCACTTCGTCGTCCGGGTGAAGCCTGGCACCTCGATCGACGAGGTCGACGAGAGCAAGCTGCAGGACAAGATCATCGAGGCCACCCACTCCTGGAGCGAGCGGCTGGCCGAGCAGTCGCGCAAGGAGGACGGCGACGACGCCGCGGCCCGCATGACCTCGCTGTACTCCCGGGCGTTCCCCGAGGCTTACAAGGAGGACTTCTCCCCGCGCCAGGGCGTGGCCGACCTCAAGCGGCTCGAGGCGCTGCAGGGCGCTGACGACACGCTGCTCACGCTCTACCGCGAGCCGGGCGCCGACGAGCGCGAGCGGCGGTTCAAGCTGTTCCGTCGCTCGCCGCTGATCCTCACCGACGTGATGCCGGTGTTCACCGACCTCGGCGTCTCGGTCACCGACGAGCGGCCGTACGAGATGAAGCGCGCCGACGGCGAGACGGTCTTCATCTACGACTTCGGCCTGCGGGCGCGCGACGCGCGCGTGTGGGGCTCCGGCGAGCAGGGCGTCGCGGCGATCCGCGAGGTGTTCCAGGACGCCTTCTCCGCGGTCTGGGAGGGCCGGGCGGAGAGCGACCGGTTCAACGAGCTGGTGCTCGCCGGCGGGCTGACCTGGCGGCAGGTCGTCATCCTGCGCGCGGTCGCGAAGTACCTGCGCCAGATCGGCAGCACGTTCAGCGACAACTACCTCATCGAGGCGCTCACCTCCAACCTCGACCTGGCCCGCGCGCTGGTCGAGCTGTTCGAGACCCGCTTCGACCCCGAGCGCCCCGACCAGGGCCGCGACGACGCCGAGCAGCAGGTGCTCGACCGCATCGACGCCGCGCTCGACGACGTCGCGAGCCTCGACCACGACCGGATCATCCGCTCGTTCGTCGGCGTCATCCGAGCGACGTTGCGCACCAACGCTTTTCAGGCCGACGGCGACGGGACGCACCGTCCGGTCGTCAGCTTCAAGATCGACTGCAAGGCCGTCCCGGGGCTGCCCAGCCCGAAGCCGATGTTCGAGATCTGGGTCTACAGCCCCCGGGTCGAGGGCGTGCACCTGCGTTTCGGCAAGGTCGCGCGCGGCGGTCTGCGCTGGAGCGACCGGCGCGAGGACTTCCGCACCGAGATCCTGGGCCTCGTCAAGGCGCAGATGGTCAAGAACGCCGTCATCGTGCCGACCGGCTCCAAGGGCGGCTTCGTCGCCAAGCAGCTGCCCGACGCCAGCGACCGCGAGGCCTGGCAGGCCGAGGGGATCGAGGCCTACAAGGGGTTCATCTCCGGCCTGCTCGACGTGACCGACAACCTGGTGTCCGGCGAGGTCGTACCCCCCGAGCAGGTCGTGCGCCACGACCCCGACGACACCTACCTCGTCGTCGCCGCCGACAAGGGCACCGCGACCTTCTCCGACATCGCCAACGGCGTCGCCCAGGACTACGGCTTCTGGCTCGACGACGCGTTCGCCAGCGGCGGCTCGGCCGGCTACGACCACAAGGCCATGGGCATCACCGCCCGCGGCGCGTGGGAGTCGGTCAAGCGGCACTTCCGCGACATGGGCGTGGACTCCCAGACCGAGGACTTCACCGCGGTCGGCGTCGGAGACATGAGCGGCGACGTGTTCGGCAACGGCATGCTGCTGTCGGAGCACATCCGGCTGGTCGCGGCCTTCGACCACCGGCACATCTTCGTCGACCCCGACCCCGACGCGGCGACCTCGTTCGCCGAGCGGCGCCGGCTGTTCGACCTGCCGCGCAGCTCGTGGGCCGACTACGACGCGGACCTGATCTCCGAGGGCGGCGGCGTCTGGCCGCGCACCGCGAAGTCGATCCCGGTCAGCCCGCAGATGGTCACCGCGCTCGGGCTCGCCGAGGGCACCACCTCGATGACCCCGGCCGAGCTGATGAAGGCGGTGCTGCTGGCGCCGGTCGACCTGCTGTGGAACGGCGGCATCGGCACCTACGTGAAGTCGGCCGTCGAGAGCAACGACCAGATCGGCGACCGCGCCAACGACGCCATCCGCGTCGACGGGCGCGACCTGCGGGTCAAGGTCATCGGCGAGGGTGGCAACCTCGGCGCCAGCCAGCTCGGCCGCATCGAGGCCGCCCAGGCGGGCGTGCGCGTCAACACCGACGCCATCGACAACTCCGCCGGCGTCGACACCTCCGACCACGAGGTCAACATCAAGATCCTGCTCACCGAGCAGATGCGCTCGGGCGAGCTGTCGCTGGAGCAGCGCAACGAGCTGCTGGAGTCGATGACCGACGAGGTCGCCGTGCAGGTGCTGCGCGACAACTACGAGCAGAACACCCTGCTCGGCAACGCGCGCGCCCAGGAGGGCGCCATGGTCACCGTGCACCAGCGGTTGATCCACTGGCTGGAGGAGCGCGGCGAGCTCGACCGCGAGCTGGAGTTCCTGCCCTCCGACGACGAGATCGCCGCCCGCGCGGCGCAGGGCAAGGGCCTCACCTCGCCCGAGCTGTCGGTGCTGCTGTCCTACGCCAAGCTGGCGCTCAAGGCCGACCTCGACGGCAGCGCGCTCACCTCCGACCCGTGGTTCGACCGCACCCTGGCGCACTACTTCCCCGAGCCGCTGCGCGAGCGTTACGCCGACGCGCTGCGCGAGCACCCGCTGCGCGACGACATCGTCGTCAACTCGGTCGTCAACTCGCTGGTCAACCGGGGCGGCATCACCTTCGCCTACCGGGCGCTCGAGGAGACCGCCGCCGACCCCGAGCAGGTGATGCGGGCGTACGTCGTGGCCCGGGAGGTCTTCGGCATGAGCGAGTTCGTCGCGCAGGTCGAGGCGCTCGACAACAAGGTCTCGACCCAGGCGCAGACCGAGCTCTACCTGGAGTTCCGCCGGCTCATCGACCGCGCCACCCGGTGGCTGCTGCACTCGCGGCCGGCCCACCTGGACGTCGGCAGCGAGATCGAGCGCTTCGGACCCGCGGTGCGCGAGCTCAGCCCGAAGGTGCCCGACATGCTCAGCGGGGCCGAGCGCGAGCGCTGGGAGCGGTCCGTCGAGCAGCTGCTGGGCGAGGGGTTGCCGCGCGAGCTCGCCGAGCGGGGCGCCGCCCTGCTCGACACGTTCTCGCTGCTGGACATCGTGGAGCAGGCACGCGAGCGCGAGGAGCCGGTCGCCGACGTGGCCGCGGTCTACTTCGTGCTCAGCGAGCGGCTCGGCATCGACCGGCTGCTCGGTGCCGTGTCGCAGCTGCCGCGCGAGGACCGCTGGGACTCCCTCGCCCGCGGCGCCGTGCGCGACGACCTCTACTCCGTGCTCGACAGCCTCACCGGCACGGTGCTCGCCGGCACCGAGCCCGGCACCGACGCACAGGCCCGGGTCGACGGCTGGTCCAGCGAGAACGAGGGCGCGATCGGCCGGGGCCAGCAGGCGCTCGACGGGCTCGCCGACCTGGAGGAGCCCACGCTCGCCGCGCTGTCGGTGGCGCTGCGCACCCTCCGCACCGTCATCCGCTCCGGCTCCGCGTCCTGATTCCTGGTTGTTTCGGCGAAGATGCGTCGCGGCGACGGTGCGCGAACGTCTCGGCGACGATGCCGGGCGGCGCGCAGCGAAGCAAGCGGCGCCCGGAGGAGGAGCTGCGACCAAAGAATCCGGCGGGGAGCTGAGACCGAAGAATTAGGCTCAGGTCATGCCGACGCTGGCTGATGTGCTCGACGAGCAGACCGGACTCGACGACGCAGCCACCGAGTGGCTGCACGACCTCGTCGGGGACTGGCAGCTGCTGTCGGACCTGTCGTTCGGCGACCTGGTGCTGTGGGTGCGCCGACCCGACGAGCAGTGGGTGGCCGCGGCGCACGTGCGCCCCACGACCGGGGTCGGGATCTTCGTCGACGACCTCGTCGGGCGGGTGGCCGACCACGAGCGGCTGCCGATGATCCAGCAGGCGTTCACCGAGCGCCGGCTGGTGCCGGGCGGGCACCCGGTCTGGCACGGTGACGCCCCGGTGCGCGAGGAGGCCATCCCGGTCCGCCCGCGCGGCGCGACCCAGCCCGTCGCCGTGGTGACCCGGCACACCAGCCACGCCTCGATGCGCACGCCGAGCCGGCTCGAGGTGACCTATCTCGCGACGGCCGACGCGCTCGTACGCATGATCGCCACCGGCGCCTTCCCCACCCAGGCCGGGCAGACCGGCCGGCGGCGCGGCGCGCCCCGGGTCGGTGACGGCGTGCTGCGGCTGGGGTCGGACGGCGCGGTGCTGTACGCCAGCCCCAACGCGGTCTCGGCCGTGCACCGGCTGGGCTACACCGGGGCGGTCGTCGGCGCGCGCCTCGCCGAGGTGCTGGCGCCGTTGGTCGACGGGCTCGACGAGGAGCAGGTGCCGGTGCTCAGCGGGCAGCTGCCGTGGGCGACCGAGGTGCGCAACCGCGGTGCGAGCATGACGGTGCGCTCGATCCCGCTGTCGGAGGCGGGACGGCGGACCGGTGCAGTGCTGCTGGTGCGCGACGTGGGGGAGCTGCGCCGCCGCGAGCGCGAGCTGCTGACCAAGGACGCCACGATCCGCGAGATCCACCACCGGGTGAAGAACAACCTGCAGGCGGTGGCGGCGGTGCTGCGGCTGCAGGGGCGGCGCCTCGCCGACCCGATGGCCCGGGCCGCGCTCGACGACGCCGGGCGCCGGGTCGCGACCATCGCGCTGGTGCACGACACGCTCAGCCACCGCCTCGACGACACGATCGACTTCGGGCTCATCGCCCAGCGCGGGCTGCAGGCCGCGATCGACGTGGCCAACCGCAGCGACGCGCGTGCCCGCGGCCGGTTGCGCGGGGCGTTCGGGCAGATGCGCAGCGACGACGCGACACCGCTCGCGATGGTGCTCGCCGAGCTGGTGCAGAACGCCGTCGAGCACGGGCTCGGCGAGGACGGCGGTGTCGTCGAGGTCGAGGCGCGGCGGCTCGCCGCGGACGGGAGCCCCGACCCGGCGGGGGAGCGGCTCGAGGTCGAGGTGCGCGACGGCGGGCCGGGCCTGCCGGCGGGGTTCGAGCCCGGCCAGGGCGGGCTCGGGCTGCGCATCGTGCTGTCGCTGGTCGATGACCTGGGCGGCGAGATCGCCTGGGCCGACGACCCCGCGGGCGGCACGGTGGTGCGCTTCCACGCGCGGCTGCGGCCGATGGAGCCGCTGGACCCCGAGGACGGGGCGGGCGAGGCGCCGTCCGACGACGACCCCGACGACGGCGACCGCGGCCGGGCATGACGAGGCCCCCGGAGCCGGTGGCTGCGGGGGCCTGTGAGAAGGTGCGGCTGTGGGTCAGCCGGCGCGGCGGGCCCGGGCGTTGCGGCGCTTGAGGGCGCGGCGCTCGTCCTCGGACAACCCGCCCCAGACCCCGGCGTCCTGACCGGTCTCCAGGGCCCACTTCAGGCAGGTGTCGATGACCTCGCAGCGTCGGCAGACGGCCTTGGCGTCCTCGACCTGCTGGATCGCGGGGCCGGTGTTCCCGATGGGGAAGAACAGCTCCGGGTCCTCCTCGAGGCAGGCAGCGCGGTCGCGCCAATCCATGCGTGGTGCTCCTCGTTCTTGAGTCGGTTGCGGCGGCAACGGTGCGCCACCAAGCAGTCGTGCAAGGGAAAGTCTCAGTCGGGACGGTACGCGTCCGGTAGACCTGCTGGGGCGAAGTCGCGCAGCATCTCCCGGCACAAACTGCTCATCCACTCTCACAGATCGTGAACGCCTTCACAAGGTGTTCACCTGAGATTTTCGATACCGAAGGGTGAGTCCTTGGTCACAGTGTTCACCAGGCGGACGGCGGTCGTACGCCCTCGTCTAACCTCGGGGCGTGACCGACCAGCCCGCAGTCCCCGACTCGACCGGCCGCACGGCGGCAGTGCTGATGGCGGCCCAGGGGTTGGTGCTGGTCGGGCTCGGCGTGGTGCTCGGGGTCGACCTGGCGCGCGGTGACGTCGGCGACGCCACCCAGGCCTGGACCGAGATCGCGCTGCTGGTCGTCTTCGCGGCCGGTGCGTTCGCCCTCGCGGCCGGGTTGCTCGGCGGCCGCGGCTGGGCCCGCACCCCGAGCCTGGTCTGGAACCTGATGCTGCTGCCGGTGGCGTTCTCCATGCTCGGCGCCGGCCAGATCCCGCTGGGGTCGGCGGTGCTGCTGCTCGCGCTGGTGACGATCGTGTTCGCCTGGCGCGCACCCTCGGTCGACCTCGAGGACGCCGAGGGCTGAGCGGCCCCGCCCGCTCGCCCCATGTGACCGGGCCCCCTGCGTCCGGGCGGTGCCGGCGCGCCTAACGTCGAGGGTGTAGGCGAACACCCCTCGACGAAGGAGACGAGATGAGCGCAGCACTGCTCCCCGCGCCCGACGACGACACCACGGGCCTGCAGGGCAAGCACCTGATCTACACCTACGCCAACGGCTGGCGCTACGAGCTGTTCGTGAAGAACGCCGGGGAGATCGACTACCGGATCCACTCCGGCGACGTCGCCGGCCGCTGGGTGAAGGGGCAGCCCGTCCAGCTGAGCCGGCTGGGCGAGCAGGTGTTCACGGTGTCCTGGAACGAGCCCACCGGGACCTGCGTCAGCCTCGTCGTCAACCTGGCCGACCGCTGGGTGCACGGGGCCATCTTCTTCGCCCAGTGGGTGCACCAGGACCCCGCGCGCACGGCGCTGTTCCAGAACGAGCACCTGGACGAGATGTACGCCCTGCGCGACCAGGGCCCGGTCGCGCCGCTGGAGCTGCTCGACGAGGCCGCCACGATCACCTTCGTCGAGCAGTGCGACGTCGACGACGACACCGTCATCGACCGCGCACCGAGCGAGCTGCCCGAGGGCTACGTCGACCGGACGAGCTGACCAGGCGTCGCGGCCGGTGCCCGGTCGGCCGTGGCGCGGTCGGCCGGGGCGCGGTGGCTACTGGGCCCGGGCCATCTTGCCGGCGAGCAGCTGGATGACGCCGGGGGAGACCTCGGTGCGGAACGCCTCGCGGGAGGCCTCGTAGGTCGGCTTGAGCCGGGTGAAGCCGATGCCGCTGAACCAGACCTCGGCCGCGAGGCCCGGCCGCTGCACGAGCACCCGGGTGGTGGTGCCGTCGGTGTAGGCCGAGGAGGCCCCGAGCACCCCGTTGCGGTAGAAGGTGTAGAGCCCCGGCCGTTCGCCCGACCGGGCGCGCTGCGCGGCGAGCGTGGAGGACCAGCTGCGCCCGACCGCGTCGGGGGCGCCGATGCTGCGGATGCTGACCACGAGGCGGCTGGCGTCCTCGGCGGGCTCGCCGCGCAGGGTCAGCGTGAGGGTGCAGGTGGCGTTGCGGGCGGTGCTGCCGCCCCCGGGCAGTTGCCCCGGCTGGCAGTCGGAGGCGCGCACGCCCGACAGGCCGGGGACGACCTGGGCGAGCTCGGTCTCGGTGAACAGCTGTCCGGCGTCGGGCCACGAGCTGTCCGGCGAGAGCCCGCCGGCGGGGGCGGGCTGCACGTCGAAGGCGCGCTCGACCTGCAGGTTGCGCGCGACCGGGGCGGGCGCGTCGGAGCCGAGCGCGGGCGGCGCGTAGGTCGTCGACGGGGCCGGCCGGACGCTGCTGCTCGCGCTGCCCGTCGGGCCGGTGCTCGACGTCGCGCCCGGGGCGGTGGACGCTCCGCCGGTCGCGGTGGCCGAGGCGCCGGGCGCCGACGTGGGGGTCGCGCCCGGGGCCGCGGGGGCGTTGGTCGAGATGCGGCTCGGCGTCGCCGCGGGCTGGGCCGAACCGGTCTGCGGAGAGCGCACGACGGCGTACGACGGCACGGCGACGAGCATGGCGGTCGCGGCGCCGGCGGCGACCGCGATCCGTCGGGATGAGGGCATCAGAACTTCCTGGGGAGGAGGGTCACGAACGTCTCGACCAGCGTTGGGAAGGCTTGGGTGCGCACCGCCTCGTTGTTCTTGGCGGGGTCGTCCTGGTTGAGCAGGTTGTCGTCCATCGACACGTCGAACCACGCTGCCACCTGGCCGTCGGAGACGACGAACGAGCCCAGCCCGCTCTGCCGCAGCAGGACCCGGCGGGCGCCGTAGGTGCCGTCGACGTAGAAGTTGTCGCCGGCGGCGTTCTCGCCGCGGTAGGTCTGGCGCACGCCGTCCCAGGACTTCACGACCTCGCTGTCGGCGCCGATGCCGCGCAGCTGCAGCCGGAAGCGGGCGGCGTCGGAGCCGATGACGCCGCGCTTGACCTCCCAGCTGCACTGGGTGTTCTTCGGGGTCAGGCCACCGACGCTGTTGTAGGTGCCGAACGCGCACAGCCGCGGGTTGCCCAGCGACAGGCTGGGGAAGATCCCCTTGAGCTGGTCGCTGTTGAGCAGGGTCTGGATGTCGGGCCAGGTGTTGGGGTCGACCATCGCCGACTTGCCGCCCTCGGGCAGGCTCACCTGGAGCGCATCGAGCTTTCCGACCTTGGCCTGCCCCCGGTCGCCGGTCTCGCCGGGCTTGTCGGACGGGTTGGCCGCGCCCGCGGTGGTCCAGGCGGTGGGGGCCTCGGTGGGCGTCTGCTGGGCCTGCTCGTCGCCGTCGCCGCAGGCGGTGAGCGCGACGGCCAGGGTCGCGGCCCCGGCGAGCAGACGCGTGGTGCGCGCGGCGCGGCGCCGGCTGCCCGTCATGTCGTCCTCCTCGGCCAGGAGGTCACCCCTGCGGTGCCCCCAGGTCAGTATGCCGTGAGCGGGCGACGATCCGGCCCCCTCCCCGTGCGGGTGTCGGGAGGCACCCGCCGCCCCCTCGCGCACTGGACCGGCGTCCGGCGTCTCCCTCCCCGCGCGGGTGTCCGGGCGGGGCGAGTTGCGTGCGGGCGTCGTGGACGTCACGGCGGCAGTGCCACCTGGACCTCCAGCGGGCGGCCTCGCTGCACCAGCACGCCGCGGCCCGGGAGCAGGCGCCGCGCGGCGGGCACCACGGTGCCGAGCAGGTCGCCGTCGTTGCGGCCGGGCTGGAGCAGCAGCCCGGTCTGCCGCCGGCGCAGGTCGTGGGCGACCCCGCGGAAGCCGGCCACCAGGTCGGCGGTGGTGCCGGCGACCAGCAGCGACCCGTGGCCCTGGGCGCACCAGGTGAGCCAGGTGCGTGCCAGCTCGTCGAGCGGGCCGTCGCCGAGCAGCTCGACGTCGTCGACGACCAGCGTCGCGGGCCGCTCGGTGAGCCGCTGCCACAGCGCGTCGGGGGAGTCGGCGTCGGCCGGCTCGATCCCCGGCGGCAGTCCGGTGGGGGCGCCCGCGCACCCGAGCCACAGCACCGGACCCTCGGCGCGCAGCTGGTGGGCCAGGGTGAGCAGCGCGTTGGTGCGCCCGCTGCGGGGCGGGCCGGCCACGAGCGCGACCCGGCCGTGCACGGGGTCGGGCGGCAGGCGTACGGGCTCGGCGTCGTCGCCACCCAGTCCCAGCAGCAGGCCGGGCGGGTGCTCGTGGTCCGTGGGCTCGGGCGCGGGCAGGTCGGCCCACGCCAGGCGGTCGGGCAGCCCGGAGAACCGGCGCGGGCGGAGCCGCTGCGGGGGCGGGGCGCTCGCGGCGACCCGGCGCAGCGCGGCCGACTGCTCGGCGCCGCCCGCACCCTCGGCGGGCGCGGCCACCTGCAGCTCGTGCGCGTCGGGCAGCACCAGCGCACGGCCGGGCGGCATCTCGCGGGGCACCTGGGTGGGCCGCAGGCCGGCCATCACGAGGTCCATCTCGTCGGCCATCCGCAGCACGAGGCGGTGGGTGATCGCCCCGGCCACCCGTCCGGACAGCGCCGCGCGCCCACCCGTCAGCAGGACCGCGACGCCGACGCCGGCGCCGTCGCGCAGCACCTGCACCACAGCGTCGACGACGGCCGGGTCGTGCAGCTCGTACTCCTCGTGGAAGGCGTCCCACCCGTCGAGCACGAGCAGGACGTAGGGGAGCGGGTCGCCCGCGCCGGGGTCGCGGCGCTGCTCGGCGAGGTCGCTGTGGTCGCCTGCCGCGAGCACCTGCTGGCGCCGGGTCACCTCCTCGGCGAGGAAGGCCAGCAGCCGGCCGGTCTGGGTGGGGTCCTGCCCGCCGACGACGGCGCCGACGTGGGGCAGCGCGGCGAGCGCGGACAGCGCCCCGGACGGGTCGATGGCATAGACGTGCAGGTCGTCCGGCGACCACGCGCTCGCGAGGCTCGCGCAGACGGTCCGGGCCGATGTCGTACGTCCGCTGCGGGGTCCGCCGACGACGGCCAGGTGGCCGCTGGGCAGGCTCCAGCCGAGCGTGGTCTGCGTCTGCTCGGCGGGGAGGTCGAGCAGGCCGAGGACCGCCACAGGGACGTCGGGGTCGGCCGGTGTGTCGCCGAGAACCTTTTCGGCACAGGTAGATTCGGACGCAGAGACGTGGGCGGGGAGCGTCGGCAGCCACGGCGACGGCTGGCGCGGGATGTCGTGGCTCGCGTCGTCGAGGAGGGTCACGAGCCGGCTTAGGTCGCTGTCGTCGACGGCGGCCGCGGGGGCCGGGGCGGCGCGCACGCGACCGGTGGCCGGATCGACGGGGAGCACCTGCACGGTGCGCCCCCGGTCGGCCGGGCCGCCGACGCGTGCGGTCTGCACCGCGACCGGCGGGGTCGAGCCGGTGCGCAGCAGCGCGCGGCCAGGGGTGTGCGTGCTGATCCGGGCCGCGTCCGGCGACTCGATGATGTCCTCGGAGTCGCCGGCCTCGCGCACCCGCAGCGCGATGCGCAGGTTGACGTTGGCCCGGATGTCGGCGGTGACGACGCCGGCCGGCCGCTGGGTCGCGAGCACCAGGTGGATGCCGAGGCTGCGACCGACCGCGGCGATGCGCACCAGCCCGTCGATGAAGTCGGGCAGCTCCTCGGCCAGCACCCGGAACTCGTCGATGACCAGGACCAGCCGGGGCACGGTGGCGTGGTCGCCGCGCAGGGCCTGGTAGTCCTCGAGGTCCTTGGCGCCGACCTCGCCGAGCAGCCGCTCGCGGCGCTTGATCTCGGCCTCGAGCGACTCCAGGGCTCTGCGGGTGAGGAAGGGGTCGAGGTCGGTGACCAGCCCGACGGTGTGCGGCAGGTCGATGCAGTCCTTGAACGCGGCGCCGCCCTTGTAGTCGACCAGCAGGAAGGTCAGCTCGTCGGGCCGGTTGCCGAGGGCCAGCGACGCGATGAGCGTCTGCAGCAGCTCGGACTTGCCCGAGCCGGTGGTGCCACCCACCAGCGCGTGCGGGCCGTCGCGCACCAGGTCGACGGTGACCGGACCGTCGGCGCCCAGGCCGAGCAGGATCTCGGTGGAGCGTGGCCGGGCGGCCCAGCGACGGCGTACGGCGGGGGCGGCGGGTGCCTCGTCGTGCAGGTCGAGCAGCCGCACCTGCGCGGGCGGCTCGCCACCGCGCGCGCCGGGGGTGGCGTCGATGAGCGGGCTCAGGGCGGCGGCGAGCTGGTCACGCCAACCAGGCGCGGGAAGATCTGGGACGCAACGGGATTCGTCGTCACCGTGCAGCACCGCAGCCTCGCACGCGGAGTGGATGACCGCGGTGACCTCGCAGTCGGGCGGCAGCTCGGCGAGGGTGCTGCCGGTCGCGACGACGGCGACGCCGTGGTCGCGTCCGTGCTGCAGCAGGTCGTGCACGAGCGGACGGCGCCCGGGTCCGTCGCCGTCGAGCAGGACGACCGTGTGGATGGCCGGCGGTTGGTGGCTGCGCTCCTCGCGCTCGCGCGCCCAGGGAGCGAGCAGGGCGGTGGTGAGGTCGTCGTCGGGGTCGAGCACCGTCGGCGCCGACACGGGCTCGCTCCGCAGCTGGGGGAGCCAGGTGAGCCAGCCCCAGCGGCCGCGCGCGCCGGGGCGCTCGGTGAGCACCAGGATGCGCAGCAGGGCAGGGGAGTGGGTGGCCACGAGCTGCCCGAGGAGGCCGTCGACGGCGCGGCCGAGCAGGTCGACCGGGGCGGCCAGGCCGACCACCCGGTGGTCGGGGATCGGGACGGTGATCGGGCACTCGGCGAGGTCGTGCGTCTCGCGGGAGCCGTCGGTGGCGCGCACGGTCACCGACGAGCGCAGGCTGCCGGTGCCGACCCGCCACAGCAGGTGGTCGGGGTCGCCCGGGCGACGAGCCCAGCACCGACCCTCGCGGGCCTGGGCGAGCAGCTCGGCGAGGTCGGGTGCGAGGCGCCGCCGGTCGCGCAGCTCGCGATCGAGGTGCTCGCGCACCTTGCGCTCGAGAACCTCTGTGCGCGAACGGAACTCGGCGCGCTGGGCTCGGCGTGAGCGGCGTCCGGTGCGGTGGTCGTGGAGGTACTGCCCGAGCATCATCAACGGGCTGAAGGCGGCGAACGCGAGGAACATCGGGCTCCGCAGGACCAGGGCCAGCACGAGGGCGGCCGGGATCGGCAGCAGCAGCATCAACCAGGGCAGCGAGAACTCGTGGTCATGCGGCGGGTGCGGCCGGTCGAGCTCGTGGCTGGTCAGCTCCGGGACCTGGCGCGGCGGGCGCGACAGCGCGAGCCGGCCGGCTCGCGTCGGCAGCGGCCGAGGGCTCGTCGGCGCGGTGAGCCTGCTGACCGTGCTCCCGGTGCGCAGCCGGTGACCGGCCTGCAGCTCGCGCGGTGCCTCGCGCACCGGGCGGCCGTCCACGGCGGTGCCGTTGGTCGAGCCGAGGTCGTGCACCTGCACCCGTCCGTGATCGAGCTGCAGGCGCGCGTGCGCGCGGGACAGCGACGGGTCGAGCAGCGGGATGTCGCACGCGGGGTCGCGACCCAGCACCCCGCCGGCGGTCAGCGGGTGCAGCGAGCCGGCCACCGGCCCCTCGGCGACCGCGAGCTCCAGCAGCGGGCGGCGCCCGGCCGCTGACGGGCGGTCGGTGAGCTGGGTCGCGTGGAGCAGCGGTGACCGGCCGAGCAGGTGGGCGTCGTCGACCTCGGTGGCGCCGGCGTACAGCGGGGTGGCGGGCCAGCGGACCGGCAGCAGCGGACGGACCTCGCCGAACGTGGTGGCGCTGTCGCCGGTGACCACGACGCTCGTCGGCTCGCCGCCGGACGTCGGGACGAGCGTGAGCGCGATGCTGATCGGCTCCGGTCGTGCGGGGTTGGTGCTCACGGCCGGAGTATGCGGCGGGAGCGGGGCTGCTCGCCGGGAGCGCGGGGCGCGCCTGTGGACAAGGCGGCCACTGACGCACCCGTAGGTATGGAGTTGTTAAAGATTGCTGTGGATACCGCCACAGCCCCTCCCGGTTGGCTTTCATGACTCCTCGTGCCGGGTCATCCGGCCCGGGAGTCGCCGTCGGGGGTCGGCGCCTCTCGTCGCAGAGGGACGAGGCAGGGGTATGGAGGGCATCCACGTCATCGAGGGCGAGGTCCGCGAGCTGATCCGTCGGCAGCGGCTCGATCCCGCGAGCGACCGTGACGTGCTGCAGGGTCTGGTCGACGACGTCGTGCGCGACTACGAGGAGCGCTCGCTGCACGGCGGCCTGGCGCCGCTCGGCGACCGGGACGCCGCCACGCGCTCGGTGCTCGACGCCGTGGCCGGGCTCGGCCCGCTGCAGCAGTACCTCGACGACCCCACGATCGAGGAGATCTGGATCAACGAGCCGGCGCGCGTGTTCGTCGCCCGGTCCGGGGTCCCCGAGCTCACGCCGACCATCCTCACCGAGGAGCAGGTCAAGACCCTCGTCGAGCGGATGCTCAAGCCGTCCGGGCGCCGCGTCGACCTCAGCTCGCCGTTCGTCGACGCGGCCCTGCCCGACGGCTCGCGGCTGCACGTCGCGATCCCCGACGTCACCCGGCAGCAGTGGCTGGTCAACATCCGCAAGTTCGTCGTGCGGGCGCACACCCTCGACGACCTGGTGTCGATGGGCAGCATGCCGCAGCAGGCGGCGCGCTTCCTGTCGGCCGCGATCGCCTCGGGGCTCAACGTGCTGGTCTCCGGCGGCACCCAGGCCGGCAAGACGACCATGCTCAACTGCCTCGCCTCGGCGATCCCCTCGCACGAGCGGGTCGTGAGCTGCGAGGAGGTCTTCGAGCTCAAGCTGCCGCTGCGCGACTGGGCCGCGCTGCAGTGCCGGCAGGCCAGCCTGGAGGGCACCGGTGAGATCCCGCTGCGGCGGCTGGTCAAGGAGGCGCTGCGCATGCGGCCCTCGCGCGTCATCGTCGGCGAGGTGCGCCAGGAGGAGAGCCTCGACCTGCTGATCGCGCTCAACAGCGGACTGCCCGGCATGTGCACCATCCACGCCAACAGCGCGCGCGAGGCCGTCATCAAGATGTGCACGCTGCCGCTGCTCGCCGGCTCCAACGTGAGCAGCACGTTCGTCGTCCCGACCGTGGCCAGCGCGATCGACGTGGTGGTGCACGTGGTGCTCGAGCGCGACGGCCGCCGCCGGGTGCGCGAGATCGTCGCCCTGCCCGGTCGCGCCGAGGGCGACGTCGTCGAGCTGTCCGACCTGTTCGTCTCACGCGGCCGGTCGCTCGAGCGTGGCGACGGGTTCCCGCCCCACGTCGAGCAGTTCGAGCGCGCGGGCTTCGACGTCAACGAGCTGCTCGGGAGCCACGGATGACCGGCACAGCCCTCGGGCTCACGCTCGGGCTGGGGCTGTTCTGCGTCTGGTGGTCGTTCTGGCCGCGCACCGAGGAGCCGGTCGACGCCGGCCGGCCCAGCCGCGCCGACCGGTTGCGCGACGACATCGCCCAGGCCGGGTGGTCCGCCGTCACCGTCGGCCGGCTGCTCACCGCGTGCGTGCTGCTCGGCGTCTGCGGCGGGCTGCTCGTGCTCGGCCTGACGCGCGTACCGGCCCTCGGTCTGCTCGCGGCCGGCGGTGCCGGTTACGCCCCGATCGCGCTGCTGCGGGCGCGCGCCCGGCGGCGGCGCAAGCAGCTGCGCGACGTCTGGCCCGACGTGGTCGACCACATCGCCTCGGCCGTGCGCGCCGGCCTGGCTCTCCCCGAGTCGCTGGCCCAGCTGTCGGTGCGCGGACCGGAGGAGCTGCGCCCGGTCTTCGCCGACTTCGCGCAGGACTACCGCACCACCGGCCGGTTCCACGACTGCCTCGACGCGCTGAAGACCCGGCTGAGCGACCCGGTGGCCGACCGGCTCATCGAGTCGCTGCGCATCGCCCGCGAGGTCGGCGGCACCGACCTCGGCCGGCTGCTGCGGACCCTGTCGACCTTCCTGCGCGAGGACGCGCGCACCCGCGCCGAGCTCGAGGCCCGCCAGAGCTGGACGGTCAACGCCGCGCGGCTGGCGCTGTGCGCCCCGTGGATCGTGCTGCTCATGCTGGCGACCAACGGCCAGTCGCTCGACGCCTACCGCACGCCCGCCGGGGTGCTGGTGCTGGCGTTCGGGGGAGCGGTCTCGCTGCTGGCCTACCGGATCATGCGCCGCATCGGCCGGCTGCCCGAAGAAGTCCGGATCATGCGATGAGCCTCGAAGCGCTCACCTGGAGCTGGCCCGGTGCCGTGCTCGGTGCGGTCGTCGGCGTTGGGCTGCTGCTCGTGCTGCGCGGGATCCCGGCCGGGCGACGCCCCGACCTCGCCGACCGGGTGGGGCCCTACGTCAGCGACAAGCCGCGTCCCTCGCGGCTGCTGCAGCCGACCGCCGACCTCAGCGTGCACCGGTTGCTGCGGCCGGTCCTCGGCCGGCTCGGCGCGCTGGTCGACCACCTGCTCGGTGGCGCCACGTCCGTACGCCGGCGACTGGAGCGGGCCGGGCAGCCCACCGACGTCGAGGGGTTCCGTGCCCAGCAGGCCCTGTGGGGAGTGCTCGCCGGCCTGGGCGGCATCGTCTTCGCGACCACGCGGGTGCTGCGCTCGGGCACGTCGATCCCGGTGGCCGTGCTGCTCATCCTGCTGTCCGTCATGGCCGGCGTGGTGGCCAGGGACCAGAAGCTGACCCGCGACGCGCGTCGCCGAGAGGAGCGCATTCTCGCCGAGTTCCCTTCTGTCGCAGAGATGCTCGCGCTCGCGATCACCGCGGGCGAGGGCGCGGCGGCCGCCCTCGAGCGGGTCACCAAGCTCAGCCGCGGTGAGCTGTCGGGCGAGCTCGGTCGCTGCCTGGCCGACGCCCGGGCCGGCGCCTCGCTGCCCGAGGCGCTGCAGGGGCTCGCCGACCGCACCGGCATCCCCAGCCTCGCCCGGTTCGTCGACGGCATCGTCGTGGCGGTCGAGCGCGGCACCCCGCTCGCCGACGTGATGCGTGCCCAGGCCCAGGACGCGCGCGACGCGGGCAAGCAGCTGCTGCTCGAGGAGGGCGGCCGTCGTGAGATCGCGATGATGGTCCCGGTCGTCTTCCTCGTGCTCCCCGTCACGATCCTCTTCGCCGTCTTCCCCGGCCTGTCCGTCCTCCAGCTCGGAGGCCCCTGATGTCCGAAACCGCCTGTCACCTCACGAGATTCGTGAACCGTCACCAGAGGAGAAGAACACCATGACGACCAACCAGACGCTTGCCCGCCGGGTGCTGCGCGCCATGGTCGGCGCCCAGCACCGGCTCACCGCTCAGCGCGACCGCGGCGACGTGCCCGGCTGGGTGCTCATCACACTCATGACCGCCGGCATCGTGACGCTGCTGTGGAGCGTCGCCGGGCCCGCGCTGCGCGACATGTTCACCCAGGCGATCAACGGGGTCAGCGGTCCGTGATCCGGCCTCCCGGGCGACCGGGAGGCCGCCGGCGCGGTGACGAGGGGTCGGCCGTGGCGGAGTACGCCATGGTCAGCGTCCTGGTGATCGTGCTGTTCCTCGCCGCGTTCCAGCTCGGCTTCGCGCTGCACGTGCGCAACACGCTCATCGCGCACGCAGCCGAGGGCGCTCGCTACGGCGCCCGCGCCGACAGCTCGCCCGCGGCCGGGGCCGACCGCACCCGCGCCCTGATCCGCACCAGCCTGCGCGACTCCTACGCGCGCGACGTCAGCGCCGCCCGCGGCAGCGAGGGCGGGGTGGCGGTGGTGCGCGTGCAGGTCGTCGCGCCGCTGCCGATCATCGGTCCGTTCGGTCCGGGGCGCGAGCTCACGGTGAGCGGCCGTGCCTACGCGGAGGACCAGTGACCGTGCTGGCTGCAACGCTCCTGCAGCGGCTGCGCCGCCGCCGGCGCGAGCGGGGGAGCGCGATCGTCGAGTTCGTCTTCCTCGGGGTGCTGGTGACCCTTCCGGTCTTCTACCTCGTCGTCGCGCTGGCCCGGCTCCAGGCCGGTGCCTATGCCGTGTCGGCCGCCAGCCGCGAGGCCGGGCGGACGTTCGTGACCGCCGAGTCCTCGGGTGCGGCCCCCGCGCGGGCCCGGTCCGCGGCCGCCATCGCGTTCGCCGACCAGGGCTTCCCGGGCCAGGGGCAGGTGGCGATCACCTGCAGCGCTGCCCCGTGCCTGACCCGCGACGCGCAGGTGGGCACCCAGGCCACGCTCGAGGTGCCGCTGCCGTTCGTCCCGGGGTTCGTGTCCGACGTGGTGCCGACCGCCATCACCGTGACCGCCCGCCACGTGGAGTCGGTCGACCGGTTCGGAGAGCAACCGTGACCTCGAGAAGCTCTGTGGCACAACGAGATCCGGGGACCAGCCGCCGTCGTCGTGCATGGCGGGGGCGCGACGACGGCCGGATCTCGGTGCTCATCGCCGGCCTCCTCGGCATCCTGGCGCTGCTGATCCTCGGGGCGGTCGACGTGACCGCCGTGCAGCTCGCGCGGATGCGGATCATCGACGCCGCCGACTCCGCGGCGTCCGACGCGGCCGACGCGATCGACGAGGGCGCGATCTACGGCCGCGGGGTCGGGCAGGAGCTCACGCTCACCGACGGCTCGGTGCAGCAGGTGGCCGGCACCAACCTGGGGCGGCAGACCCTGCCCACCCACGTCACGTCGTGGGGACTGCAGCCGGGCACGGGCAGTCCCGACGGGCGTACGGCGGTGGTGATCCTGCGTGGCAACGTCGACCCGCCGATCACCGGCGGTCTGCTCGGTTTCCTCGGCGACGTGCCGGTGACCGTGGAGTCGCGCGCCCGCGCCGACGTCTCACCCTGAGCCGGCGGCCCCGCACGTCGAGCCCGGAGTCCGAGCTCCGAGCCCGGAGCCCCAGCGCCCGCGTCCGGCAGCACCGGCTCAGGAGGCGGGGGCGCGCAGCCGCGGCACCACCGAGTGCGGGTCGGTCGACAGGCGGTGCCAGAAGTCGTCGATCGCGAGCACCGCGGCGCCCGTGGCCACCACCCGGCCGCCCAGCGTCGAGGCGACGATGGTCGCCGGGTGCACCGCGTTCTCCGGGAGGTCGGGCAGGTGCCGGCGCACGGCCTCGAGCAGGCCGGGCGCGTTCGCCACGGCACCGCTGATCACGATCGTGCCGGGGTCCAGCAGCAGCTGGAGCACGACGATCAGCCGGGCGATCGGCTCTGCCGCCTCGTCCATGACCTCGCGGGCGAGCGGGTCGCCCGCCGCGGCCGCGTCGAAGACGTGCTTGCCGGTCAACTGCGCCGGGTCGCCGTCGCACCGCGCCAGCAGGTCCGCGCTGCGCTCCGGTGACGCCGAGGCCAGCGCGCCGAGCGCGGCCTCGCGGGCGAGCGTGCCCACGCCGTACGCCCCGGGCACCCGCTCCAGCAACGTCGCGAACGACAGCTCGCCCGTGGCACCCGTGGCACCCCGCACGAGGCGGCGGTCGACCATGATCCCGGCGCCGAGCCGCTCGCCGGCGAGGATCGCGACGAGGTGCTGGGCGTCCTGCGCGGCCCCGCGGCGCAGCTCGGCCAGGGCGGCCAGGTTGGCGTCGTTCTCCACGAGCACCGTCCACCCGGAGTCCCTGGTGATCTCGGCGGCGACGTCGAGCTCGGGGAGGTCGGCGAGATAGCCGCCGGTCGCCGCGAGCCGGCCGTCGGGCCGCACCGGCGCGGGCAGGCCGACGCCGACCGTCAGCACCGCGTCGCGGGTGATGCCGGCGGCCCCGAGCGCCTCGTCGATGCACGCGTGGGCCGCCGCGATCCGCTCGCGGGCGGGCGTGTCGTACGTCAGTCCCTCGGTCTGCGCCTCGCCCCGCGTCTCCCCGCGCAGGTCGGTGACCACCACCCGGACCGAGGCCACGCCGAGGTCCACGCCCACGAGGTGCGCGGCCCGGGTGTTCAGGGCGAACGAGCGCGGACGCCGCCCGCGGGTGGCGGGCAGGACGCGTGGCTCGACCTCGCGCACCAGGTTGGCCTCGGTCAGCTGGTCGCACACCGCGTGCACCGTGGGGCGGGACAGCTCGGTGCGCTCCATCAGCTCGCTGACGGTGGGTTCGTCCAGCGCGTGCAGGGCGCGCAGCACCGCGACCTGGTTGGCCAGCCGGGCCGCGGGGCCGGGCGCGTGACTGGGCATTCAAGACTCCTCTTGACAGGGCGGCGATGTGACCCGAATCATAGCAAGCACCTTTACTTAAGCACCTTTCCTAAATGGGTGCTCGCACCAGCGGCGAGACCGAGCGAGGGATCCGGCATGGCCAACGTCGTCTTCGACCAAGCGACCCTGCAATATCCGAGCCTGGACGCACCGACCATCGACGGCCTCGACCTGCAGGTCGAGGACGGTGAGTTCGTCTGCGTCGTCGGCCCGTCCGGCTGCGGCAAGAGCACCACGATCCGGATGCTCGCCGGCCTGGAGTTCATCACCGGCGGCCGCGTCTACATCGGCGGCGAGGACGTCTCGGCCGTGGCGCCGCGCGACCGCGACATCGCCATGGTCTTCCAGAACTACGCGCTCTACCCGCACATGAGCGTCGCCGACAACATCGGCTTCCACCTGCGTCTGAACAAGACGCCCAAGGAGGAGATCCGTCGCCGGGTGCGCGAGGCCGCCGCGCTGCTGGACCTCGAGGAGTTCCTGGACCGCAAGCCCGCCAACCTCTCCGGCGGCCAGCGCCAGCGCGTCGCGATGGGCCGGGCCATCGTGCGCCACCCGAAGGTCTTCCTCATGGACGAGCCGCTGTCCAACCTCGACGCCAAGCTGCGGGTGCAGACGCGCACCCAGATCTCCGAGCTGCAGCGCCGCCTCGGCGTCACGACGATGTACGTCACCCACGACCAGGTGGAGGCCATGACCATGGCCGACCGCATCGCCGTGCTGCGGGCCGGCGTCCTGCAGCAGTACGCCCCGCCCGAGGAGATGTACGCCCGCCCCGCCAACGTCTTCGTGGCCGGGTTCATCGGGTCCCCGTCGATGAACCTGCTGACCGCCCCGGTCGGGGCGCAGGGCCAGGTGCGCTACGGCACCTTCGACATCCAGCTCACCCGCACCCAGCAGGCGGCGCTGACGAGCGACCGGGTCGTCGTCGGCAGCCGGCCCGAGGGCTTCCGCGTGCTCGGCCACGGGGAGCCCGGCGTGCACGCCCGGGTCGACGTGGTCGAGAACCTCGGCAACGACGTCTACATCTACCTGTCCACCGAGGAGGCCGAGCCCAAGAAGATCACCGTGCGCCGCCCGGCCGGCGCCCGGCACACGGTGGGCGAGGGCATCACGCTGCGCCCGGCCCGCTCGGCCATGCACCTGTTCGACGCCGAGACCGGCGAGCGGCTGCCCGACTACGACGGTGACCGCGAGGTCGTGGCCGCCGGCGCGGAGGCGGTCTGAGATGCCCGCCCTGGTGGACCGTCGCACGCTGCTGCGCGGTGCCGGCGCGCTGGCCGTCGCGGCCGCGGGCACGGGCGGACTGGCCGGGTGCGGCTCGTCCGACGGACGGACGACCGTGCGCTTCGCAGCCAACAAGCGCGAGACCATCACCTACTTCCAGCGGGTGACCGAGGGCTTCAACCGCAGCCAGTCGCGGGTCACCGCCGAGCTGGAGAACAACGACAACACCCGGGTCATCGCCGACTTCGTGCGCAGCTCCCCGGTGGCGGTCGGCATCAACGGTTTCGACATCACCTTCGGCGGTTACATGCGCCGCGGCGTGCTCGCCGACCAGCGCGACAACCCGGTGCTCGACACGATCCGGCCGGACATGGTCGAGTTCGTCCAGGCGTACGGCACCTATCAGAACCAGATCGGCGCGGTCCCCTACTCCATCGCCGGGCAGGGCGTGCTCTACAACCGTGACCTGTTCGCCCGCGCGGGCGTGCGGGTGCCGACCACCTGGAGCGAGTTCCTGCAGGTCTGCCGGCGGCTGCAGTCGCGCGGCATCACCCCGCTGCTCGGCACGTTCGCCGACGACTGGACGCTCGGCCAGGGCATGTTCAACTACTCCGTCGTCGGGATGCTCGACGTCGCGAAGTTCTTCCGCGACCTGGAGGCCGTCGGCGACGACCTCAGCCCCGCGTCGCCGCAGTCGTTCAGCAGCAACTTCCGCGAGCCGCTGGTGCAGATCAAGCAGCTGCTGCCCTTCTTCAACAGCAACGCCCGCACGATCGCGTACGACCAGGGCAACCGGGAGTTCGCCGCCGGCCGGGCGGCGATGATGTTCCAGGGGCCGTGGGCGTACGCCGGGGTGCTGGGCGCCAACCCGCAGTTCAAGGGCGGGATGTTCCCGCTGCCGATGACCGACGACCCCGCCGACACCACCGCGACGATCAACCTCGACCAGGTCGTGTGGACCCCGGCCTCGGCCACCGGCGCCGAGCGCGCGGGCGGGCTGGCGGTCATGGACTACCTCATGCGTCCCGAGATCGTGCACCGCTACAACGCCGACAACCTCGCGTTCTCGCCCGACAAGGCGGCCCCGGAGCAGTCCAGCCCGCTCGTCTCCGGGCTCAACCCGTACGTCCTCTCCGGCCGCTACTCCCAGGGCCCGGAGCTGTACATCCCGACCGCGATCCCCGCCCGCCGCTATCTGCAGGAATACATCTACGGCGGCGACGTCGAGACCTTCCTCGGAAAGCTCGACCGTGACTGGAAGCGGCTGGCCATCCGGCTGTCCGCCTGACCCGAGGAGGGATCAGACACGATGACGTCCTCCAGCACCATCACCCCCGACGACCTGGCCCGGCCGCAGCTGCCCGACGCCGACCCGCAGCTGCCGCGCAAGAAGCCCTCGCTCACGCACTACCTGATGGTCGTGCCGCCGATGATCCTGTTCGGGCTGTTCATCGTCGTGCCGGCGGTGCAGGGCGCGTTCTACAGCTTCACCAACTACGCCGGCTACGGCGAGTGGCGCTTCATCGGCCTCGCGAACTACGTCTCGATGTTCCAGGACCCGAACATCCAGCAGTCCTACCGGTTCACGTTCCTCTACGCGGCGACCGCGACCCTGCTGCTCAACGCCGTCTCGCTGTACCTCGCGGTGCTGCTGACCTCCAAGGTGCGCTGGCCGGGCCTGTGGAAGGGCATCTACTTCATCCCGATGGTGCTGTCCGGGCTGGTCGTCGCCTACTGCTTCCAGTACCTGTTCAACCAGTCGATCCCCAAGATCATCACCTGGGGCCCGCTCGGCGAGGGGCTGCTGACCAACGAGACCTGGGCGTGGACCGGCCTGGTCCTGGTCACCGTGTGGGCGTCGTTCCCGGGCACGGTGATCATCTACCTCGCCGGGCTGTCCTCGATCGGCTCCGACGTCTACGAGGCGGGCGAGCTCGACGGCGCCACCGAGCTCGGCAAGTTCCGCCACCTGACGCTGCCGCTGCTGGCGCCGTTCGTCGTGATCAACACGGTGCTCGGGCTGAAGAACCTGCTGAACGCCTACGACATCATCGTCGGCCTCACCGGCGGCGGCCCGAGCGGCGCCACCACCTCGATCGCGATGAGCATCGTGCGCACCGTCGAGGCCAGCGACATCGCCTACGGCACGGCCAACGCCATGGTCTTCTTCCTGGTCACCGTCGTGCTGTCGCTGCTGCAGCTGGGCGTCGTCAAGCTGATGGGAGACAAGAGATGACCACCACGCTGGAGCGTCCCGACCACGCGCGGACCGAGCCGCCGCCGCTCGCCCCGCCACGGCCGTACCGCCTGCTGCCGACGACGGTCCTTGCGATCGGGTCGCTGGTGGTGCTCGTCCCGCTCTACTTCGTGCTCGCCATGGCGCTGAAGTCCGGCGCCAACAGCGACGCCGGCGCGGGCTTCGCGCTGCCGACCGACCCGGCGTTCGGCAACTTCGCCACCGCCTGGGAGCTGGTCAACGCGCCGCGGGCCTTCGGCTGGAGCGTGTTCATCAGCGCGATCGCGGTCGCCGGCAACATCTTCCTGCCGTCGATGTTCGCCTGGGCGGTGGTGCGCAACTGGGAGTTCCGCTTCTTCCGGCTGTGCTTCATCAGCCTGCTCGGCGCGATGTTCATCCCGTTCGTCGTGCTCGTGCTGCCGCAGATCAAGCTCATGTCGGCGCTCGGCCTGGACAACCCGCTCGGCGTGGCGATCCTGCACATCATGTTCGGGCTGTCGTTCAACTCGTTGCTGTTCGCGGCCTACATCCGCAACCTGCCCGAGGAGCTGGAGGAGAGCGCGGCGCTGGACGGCGCGACGCCCTTCCAGGTGTTCCGCAAGATCGTCTTCCCGCTGCTGCTGCCGATGGCCGCGACGGTCGGCATCTTCTCGTTCCTCGGCTCGTGGAACGACTACATGATGCCGTCGCTGATCATCTCCGACGTCGAGAAGCAGACCCTGCCGGTGGTGCAGGCGTCCTACCAGAACTCGCTGACGCTCGACATCAACGTGGCCTTCGCGTCGTACGCCCTCGCCATGATCCCCGCCGTCGTCGGCTATCTCGTCGGGCAGCGCTGGATCATCGCCGGCGTCATGCGCGGCGCCATCAAGTAGCCCCCTCCGACCGACCATGTCCGACCCGAAAGGAACGTGCCCGTCCATGACCGACACCCTCACCGCCCCCGCGCCGACCCCGCAGCGACCCCGCGACCGGGACTGGTGGCGCCAGGCCAGCGTCTACCAGATCTACCCGCGCAGCTTCGCCGACGCCAACGGTGACGGGATCGGCGACCTGCGCGGCATCATCGACCGCGTCCCCTACCTGCAGACGCTCGGCATCGACGCCGTGTGGCTGAGCCCGTTCTATCCCTCGGCGCTCGCCGACGGCGGGTACGACGTCGACGACTACCGCGACGTCGACCCCACCATCGGGACCCTGGAGGAGTTCGACGAGCTGGTCGCCGCGCTGCACGCAGCCGGGATCAAGGTCATCGTCGACATCGTCCCCAACCACACCAGCGACCGGCACGCCTGGTTCCAGGAGGCGCTGGCCGCGCCGAAGGGGTCGCCGGCCCGCGACCGCTACGTCATCCGCGACGGGCGCGGCCAGGACGGCGAGCTGCCGCCGTCGGACTGGGAGTCCGGCTTCGGTGGCCCCGCGTGGCACCCGATGGGCGACGGGCAGTGGTACCACCACTACTTCGCCCCCGAGCAGCCCGACCTCAACTGGGCCAACCAGGAGGTGCGCGAGGACTTCCTCACGACGCTGCGCTTCTGGAGCGACCGCGGGGTCGACGGGTTCCGGGTCGACGTCGCGCACGGGCTCGCCAAGGACCTGCCGGAGCAGCTGCCCACCCACGCCGAGCTGCTCGCGCTCGAGGCCGGCACCGGCGAGCACCCGATGTGGGACCGCGACGAGGTGCACGAGATCTACGCCGACTGGCGGCAGGTGCTGAACAGCTACGACCCGCCGCGCACGGCCGTGGCCGAGGCGTGGGTCGCCACGCCGGAGCGACGGGCGCGCTACGCCAGCCCGCAGGGGCTGGGCCAGGCGTTCAACTTCGACCTGCTCGAGGCCGACTTCGACGCCACGGCCTTCCGCGAGGTCGTCACCGACAACCTGGCCCAGGCGGCGGCCTCGGGCTCGTCGACCACGTGGGTGCTGTCCAACCACGACGTGGTGCGCCACCCCACTCGTTACGCGCTGCAGGGCAAGGACACCGCGGCCAGCGCCGACGTGATGGTCCGCTTCGCGAACGAGTGGCTGCGCTCGGGCGGGACCACGCCGGCCATCGACCCGCAGGTCGGGGCGCGCCGGGCCCGCGCGGCGACCGCGTTCATGCTCGCGCTGCCCGGCTCGGCCTACCTCTACCAGGGCGAGGAGCTCGGGCTCGAAGAGGTCGCGGCCATCCCGCAGGACCGGCGCCAGGACCCGACCTTCCTGCGCACCGGCGGCGAGCAGATCGGCCGCGACGGCTGCCGGGTGCCGCTGCCGTGGTCGACCACCGGCCCGTCGTACGGCTTCGGCAGCTCGGCCGCGCACCTGCCCCAGCCGGAGTCGTTCGGGGCGGTCTCCGTGGAGGCCCAGTCGGGCGACCCGGAGGCTCCGCTGGAGCTCTACCGCCGCGCCCTGGCGCTGCGGGCGCAGCTGCAGACCGACGAGGAGCTCACCTGGGAGCCCGCGCCCGAGGGCGTGCTGCACTTCTCGCGCCCCGGCGGCTGGCACGTGGTGACGACCTTCGGCACCGAGCCGGCCGAGCTCCCCGCGGGCGAGGTGGTGCTCACCACCCGTCCGCTCGTCGACGGCCGGCTGCCGGGCGAGGCGACCGCCTGGGTGCGCACCGCGGTCTGAGCGGTGGGACGACCACCCGGGGGTGAGGCGCAGGCCGCACCCCCGGGTTAGGGTCGAGGACACACGACGCGGGGTGCTGTGCCCGGGACGGAGAGGCGAGAGCCTCGGCTCGGCACGGCTGAGATCACACCCGTCGCACCTGATCTAGGTCGTACTAGCGAAGGGACGTCAACGATGTCGACCACCCAGTCCGAGCCCACCACGACCCGCGCGGACGTCGGCCCAGCCGACCTCGCCGAGGCGCTCGCCGCGCTGCGCGAGCGGGCTCCGCTCGTGCAGTGCCTCACCAACTCCGTCGTCACCGGCTGGACCGCCAACGTGCTGCTCGCCGTCGGCGCCGCGCCGGCGATGGTGGACAACCCGCGCGAGGCCGGCGACTTCGCCGCGGTCGCCGACGGGGTGCTGATCAACGTCGGCACGCTGACCGAGTCGACCGCCGAGGCGATGAAGGTGGCGGCCAGGGCCGCCGACGAGGCGGGCACCCCCTGGGTGCTCGACCCGGTCGCGGTGGGCTCGCTGCGCTGGCGCACGTCGCTGGTGCACGAGCTGCTGTCGTCGGGGAAGCCCGCCATCGTCCGCGGCAACGCCAGCGAGGTGCTCGCGGTGGCCGGCGGGGGAGGCGGCCGCGGGGTCGACTCGCTCGACGCCCCGGAGCAGGCGACCCTGCCCGCGCGCGGCCTGTCGCTGTCCGGCCCGGTCGTCGCGGTCAGCGGCGCCGTCGACCACATCGTCCACGAGGACCGGCTCGTGCGCGTGCGCACGGCAACGAGCTGATGACCAGGGTCACCGGAGTGGGCTGCGCGCTGGGTGCGCTGATGTCGGCGTACGCCGGTGTCACCGACGACCCGTTCGTCGCCGCCGTCGCGGCGACCGCGACGCTCACCGTCGCCGCTGACGTCGCAGCCGAATCCGCAAGCGGTCCAGGGTCGTTCGCGGTCAACCTGCTCGACGAGCTCAGCGCGCTCGAGCCCGACGCGCTCGCTGACCGCGTGGTGCTGGCGTGAGCGGGCGCGGGATCCCGGACCTGTCGCTGTATCTGGTCACGAGCAGCGAGCTGACCGGTCGCGGGCGGCTCGTCGACACCGTCGTGGCGGCGACGACCGGGGGAGTGTCGCTCGTGCAGCTGCGTGAGCCCGACGCGTCCGACGCCGACGTCGTGGCCCTCGGCCGCGACCTGGTCGCGGCGCTCGCCCCGACCGGGGTGCCGCTGCTGATCAACGACCGGGTGCACCTGGTCGAGGAGATCGGCGCGGCGGGGGCGCACGTCGGTCAGGACGACCTCGACCCGGTCAAGGCGCGCGAGCTGATCGGCCCCGACCGGTGGCTCGGGCAGTCGGTGCAGACCGTCGAGCAGGCCCGTGCCGCAGCGGAATCGGGCGAGGTCGACTACCTCGGCATCGGCCCGGCCTGGCCGACGGCCACCAAGCAGGTGACGGTGCCGCCGCTGCTGCCCGCGGGGGTGCGCACGATCGCCCACGCCACCGAGCTGCCGAGCGTGGCGATCGGGGGGATCGGGGTCGACGAGGTCCCGCAGCTGCGCACGTCGGGCATCTCCGGCGTCGCGGTGGTCAGCGCGATCTGCGGCCGCCTCGACCCGCGCGGCGAGGCGACCCGCCTGCGCGCGGCGTGGGAGACAGGGATCGCGCTATGAGCGGCGAGGAGCCCGCAGCGCAGGGTGCGGGCGAGGGACGAGCACGCGCCCGGAGCGGAGTGCGACCGAGCGCGACAGAAGGTATGAGCGGCGAGGAGCGCGCAGCGCAGGGTGCGGGCGAGGGTGGTTCGCGTCCACCGGTCGCGCTGACGATCGCGGGGAGCGACCCGTCGGGCGGCGCCGGGATCCAGGCCGACCTGAAGTCGTTCAGCGCGCTGGGCGCCTACGGCTGCGCGGTGCTGACCGCGCTCACGGCGCAGAGCACCCAGGGCGTGACGGGCGTGCACCCGGTGCCGCCGGAGTTCGTGCGCGAGCAGGTCGCGACGCTCGTCGACGACGTGCGGCTGGACGCCGCCAAGATCGGGATGCTGGCCAGCGCGCCGATCGTCGAGGCCGTGACGGCGGCGGTCGACGACCTGCTCGACTGCCCGGTCGTGCTCGACCCGGTCATGGTGTCCACGAGCGGGAGCCGGCTGCTCGACGACGACGCGGTCGATGCCGTACGCCGTCTGGCACCGCACACCGACCTGGTCACCCCGAACCTGCACGAGGCGGCGGTCCTGCTCGGCGCCGAGGTCGCCGAGTCGCTGGAAGACCAGCAGCGACAGGCGGATTCGCTGCTCGAGCTCGGCATCCCGCGGGTGCTGGTGAAGGGCGGTCACGGGTCGGGTCCGGAGGCGGTCGACGTCTACGCCGATTCCGACGGGCAGCACGTGCTGCGCCAGCCGCGGGTCGACACCCCGCACACGCACGGCACCGGGTGCACGCTCTCGGCCTCGATCGCGGCGCTGCTGCCGCAGCGCGACGGCGACTGGGTGCGGGCGGTCACCGACGCGCGCGCCTACCTCACGGCAGGGCTCGAGGCCGGGCGCGACCTGCAGATCGGTCACGGCTCCGGGCCGGTGCACCACTTCCACCAGTGGTGGTGAGGGCGGGGTCTCGATACGCCGCTCGTTCCTCGCGGCTACTCGACCGGCTTGGTGGGCCTCGCGGTTACTCGACCGGCTTGGTGGGTCTCGCGGCTTACTCGACCGGCTTGGTTGGCCTCGCGGCTACTCGACCGGCTTGGTTGGCCTCGCGGCTACTCGACCGGCTCGGTGGGCCTCGCGGCTACTCGACCGGCATGATGCGCGCGGCTACTTCAGCATCCCCTGGGAGAGCGAGCCCTGCAGCTGTCGCTGGAAGATGACGTACACGACGAGCACGGGCACCACGGTGATGACGACGGCCGCGAACAGCGCACCGAAGTTGACGGCGTAGCCCGCGGACGAGGCGAACCCGGCCATGCCCTGGGAGAGCACGTAGTTGCGCTCGTTGGTGTTGAGCGCGACGGGCAGCAGGAACTGGTTCCACAGGCCGAGGAAGTTGAAGATCGCGACGGCGGCGATGCCCGGCCGCGCCATCGGCAGCATGACCTGGAAGAAGGTGCGCCACTCGCCGGCGCCGTCCATCTCGGCCGCCTCGGAGATCTCGTGCGGCAGTCCCTTGAAGAAGGGGTAGAGGAAGAACACGGTGAACGGGAAGGCGAACGCGACGTAGGCGAGGATCAGCCCGGGGAGGGTGTTGAGTAGCCCCATGTTCCGCAGCACGAAGAACAGCGGCACGATCGCGAGGAAGATCGGGAACGTGTTGCCGGCGAGGATCAGGTAGTAGATGAACCGGTTGCCGGGGAAGTCGAACCGGGCCAGCGAGTACGCCGCCATCGAGCCCAGGATCATGACGAGCACCAGCGCGCAGCTGACCACGATCACCGAGTTGAGCATGTAGCGACCGACGTTGGAGTCGTTCCAGGCGGAGACGTAGTTGTCGAACGACAGCGTGCTCGGCAGCGACAGCGGCGACTCGAAGATCTCGCTCGTGGTCTTCCACGAGGACAGGAAGACCCACAGCATCGGCAGGATGACGATGGCCGACCACAGCGCGAGGATCACGTGCGAGGTGATCGTCACGGCGCGGTCGCTGCCGCTCGGGCCCTGCCGCCGCTTCGGCGGCTGCTCCTCGGTGACGGGCCAACCGGTCTGCCGGTCGGTGGTCAGGCTCATCGGTCGGACCTCCCACGGATCAGGCGGAACGCGAGGAACACCAGCGCCGCGAACAGCAGCGTCGTGACCGCGAGGACCACGCCCATCGCGCTCGCCATGCCGAACTGGCCCTTCTTGAACGCGGTGTTGAACAGCACCTGCGGCATGACGAGGGTGGAGTTCTGCGGGCCGCCGCTGGGGTTGAGCGCCTGCATGTAGACGAACGCGTCGAGGGCCAGGACCCCCAGATAGATGTACGCCGTCTGCATGGTCTCGCGGATCATCGGCAGGGTGACCGTGGTGGTCATCCGGAACCGGCCGGCGCCGTCGACGCGAGCGGCGTCGTACAGCTCGGACGGGATGCCCTTGATGGCCGCGACGAACAGCACCGTGTAGAACCCGACGAAGCCCCAGATGATCACGAACATCGACGCAGGCATGGCCGAGCGCACCTCGCCGAGCCAGGCGTACGACTCGAACCCGTCGAGGCCGATCGTGGTCAGGAAGGCGTTGATCAGGCCGTTGGACGGGTCGAAGTTCTGCGCCCAGATGAGGCCGATGACGATGGCGGGGATCGTGTAGGGGAAGAACGACACCACGCGGTAGAACGAGGACCGGTTGAGCCCGCGCACCGAGCCCGAGCTGGAGCCGCCGACGGTGAGCATCGTGGCCAGCGCCAGCGACAGCACGATCGTGACGAGCGGGACCACGATCGCCAGGATCACGTTGTTGCGGAACGCTTTTCGGAAGGTCTCGTCGTTCCACAGCGCGACGTAGTTGTCGAGCCCGATGAACCGGAACTCCGGCGAGAATCCCTGCCAGTCGGTCAGCGAGTAGCCGAACGCCTGGATGAACGGCCAGACGACGAGACCGACGTAGAACAGCAGCGGGATGCCGAGCGTCACCAGGACGAAGCCGAGCCGGCCGGGCTTCATCCGGGTGCGGCCGGGGCGACCCATCGCCTTGCCGGTGGCCTGTGGCGGCGGGACGAGCGCACCGCTCATGTGTGGTTGCCCCCTCGGGAGTTGCGGGGACGGCGGCGCCCGGCCGGCTCGGGGGAGCGCGACCGGGCGCGCGACGTCACTTGACCTCGACCTTCTTCACCGAGGGGTCCTTGCGGACCTTGTCGGTGATGCCCTGCAGCTGCTTGGTGAGCGCGGCGGCATCGATCTGCCCGGACAGGAAGGCGTTCCACGGGACCAACATGTCCTGGTTGGTGCCGTAGAGGTCGACGAAGTTCCAGGTGAAGACGTTGTCGCCGGCGGCCGTGAGCATCTTGGTCTGCGACTGCAGCGCGGTCGAGCCGAACCCGTCGTCGGGGACGGTGCCCTTGACGATGGTGGGCGCGAGGCGGGTCTTGGCGAAGTTGGTCGCCGCCTCCTTGGACAGCATGATGCGCAGCAGCTCCTTGCCGGCCGCCTTGTTCTTGCCCTGGCTCGGCACGATGAACGGCTCGCCGGCCGCGGCGTGCAAGGTCTCGTAGGGCATCTTCGGGCTGCTCGACACGGTCAGCTCCGGGAAGCCGGTCATCTTGAAGTCGGCCTTGGTCTGCTTCTTCATCTCGTTCTCGATCCACGAGCCCGAGGGGTAGAGCAGGGCGTCCTGGTTCTGGCTCCACTGCGCCTGCGCGGCGGTGAACGCGGTGCCGCCGCCGCCGGGCTTGACGTAGCCGGCCTTGACGATCTTCTCCAGGCCCTTGATGGCGCCCTGCACGGCGGGCAGCGACCAGCAGCCCTCCTTGAGGTTGTCCATCGCCAGGCGCACCTCGTCGCCGCCCTCCTTGATGGCCGAGCCGATGACGAGGGTCTGGTAGTAGGTCGCGGCCTCCTTGCCCCACAGGAACAGGAACTTGCCCTTCGACTTGGCCTTGCCGCCGAGCTCGTACGCCTCCTCCCAGGTCTTCGGGGGAGTCCACCCGTTGGCCTCGAAGAGGCTCGCGGAGTACCACAGCGCATAGATGGTCTGGACGTAGTTGATCGCGGCGAACTTGTCGCCGACCGTGCCGGGCGCCTCGACCCCGGGGTAGAGGGTGTCCTTGATCTTGGTGCCCTCGAGGTTGTTGGCCTCGAACACGTCGGAGAGGTCCTCGAGCTGGTCGACGATGGTGTTCAGGCCGATCGAGTTGGCGCCGGAGTTGTCGATCAGGTCGGGCGGGTTGCCGCCGACGAAGCGCGGCTGCAGCTGCTGGGCGATCTGCGTCGAGGGCTTGACCCCGAACTTGCCGGAGTGGGTGCGGTTGAAGATGTTCGCCGCGAACGTGACGTAGTCGAAGCCGTAGCCGCCGTTGAAGATCACCGCCTCGCCGGTCGCGCCCTTGGCGATGCCGAAGGGGTTCTTCGCGTCGGCCGAGCCGCTGGCGCCCGGGGCCGGCGAGGACGACGCGTCCTCGCCGCCTCCGCTGGTGGCGCACGAGGCGAGCGCCCCGGTCGCGGGCACCGCGACACCCGTCGCCAGGGCCAGCCGCAGGACGGTGCGCCGGTCGGTGTGCTTGCCAGGAACGGTCATCGAGGTCTCCTCGTCTCGTGCGCCCGGGTGAGTCACGAGGCCCCGGGACGGGGCTGCTGTGATCCAACTCACAGGGGTGAACCCATGCTGATTAGGGTGATCGAAGTTGTCAACGACATTGACAAAACGCGCAGAAACGATCAGGTTTCGTGACATGACGGAGGCTTCGGCGCGCGCCACGACAGTCGGCCTCACCGGCGCCCAGCTCGGCCCGCCGAGCCGGTTGCCGGCCTACGCGCCGGTGCGGCCGCGGCCGTTCCCGCAGGTCGACGCCGCCGCCCCGCCGCAGATGCGCGAGCGCGTGGCGCGCGGCCGGCTCGCCACCCCGCTGCCCTACGGGCTGCGCAGCGACTACGACCGCGGGGCGCACCCGCTGCGCCTCCCGGGCGTCGTGCTGGCCAACGACCAGGCGCGGGTCACCATCCTGCCGACGCTCGGCGGCCGCGTCTGGTCGTTCGTGGATCTGACCCGCGGCCGTGAGCTGCTGTACGTCCCCGACCAGCTGCGGTTCGCCGCGTTCGGCCTGTCCGACGCCTGGTTCGCCGGCGGGATCGAGTGGAACTTCGGGTCGTTCGGGCACACCACGCTGACCACCGAGCCGATGCACGCGGCGGTGGTGCCGGCGCCGGACGGGTCCGGCGAGGGCGTACGGCTGTGGGACTGGGAGCGCACCCGCGACGTCCCGTTCTCGGTCGACCTGTGGCTCGACGGGCCGCGGCTGATGGCCGCGACCCGGCTGGTCAACCTCGACCCGGAGGACAAGCCGCTGTACTGGTGGACCAACATCGCCGTGCCCGAGACCGACGGCACCCGGGTGCTGGTGCCGGCCACGCACGCCTGGCGCACCGACTACCGCGGGGTGCTCAGCCAGGTGCCGGTGCCGCAGCCGGGCGGCGACCTCGGCGACACCGACGTGAGCCGGCCGGCGGCGTCGCACTTCGCCGCCGACTACTTCTTCGAGGTCGAGGACCAGGTCGGCCGGATCGTCACCGCGTTCGAGCCCGACGGGCGCGGGTTCGCCCAGACCTCCACCGCCGCGCTGCGCGGTCGCAAGCTGTTCCTGTGGGGGCGCGGGCCCGGCGGCCGGCGCTGGCAGCGCCACCTCGGGGGCGACGCCGGTCGCTACGCCGAGATCCAGGCCGGCGTGTGCGCCACCCAGCTCGAGCACGACCTGCTGCCGGGCGGCGGCAGCATCAGCTGGACCGAGTGCTTCACGGGGGTCGACCTGCCGCCCGAGGTGGTGGCCGGCGACTATGCCGCGGCGAGCGAGGCGGTCCGCGCCGCGGTGCACGAGCAGGCTTCTCCGGAGCGCCTCGAGCAGCTGCACGCGACGTGGCTGCGCGAGGTCGCCGAGGCCGAGCCCGGTGAGTCGTTGCACGTCGGATCCGGTTGGGGGAGAACGGAGCTCACGCTCCGCGGGTCCTCGGCGCCGGTCGGGATGCCGTTCCCGGCAGCCGCCTCCGGCGCGCGCGGTGCCGGTGACGACGGCAGCGCGACGCTGCTGCCGCTCGCGGCCGGGGAGCCGGTCGACGCCGACCCCCTGCGCCCGCCGCTGCCGGGGGTGTCGAACCGGTGGCGGTCGGCCGTCTCGGCGCTGGCCGGGCGGCCCGACGCCGGCTGGTGGCCGCTGTTCGCCGAGGCGGTGCACGCGCACCTCGACGGCGACGCCGAGCGCGCTCGTGACGGCTATCGCCGCAGCCTCGCGGTGACGCCGAGCGCCGTCGCGCTGCGCGGGCTGGCCCTGCTCAGCGACGACGTCGACGAGGCCGACGACCTCCTGCGGCGCGCCTTCGAGCTGGCGCCGCACGAGCGCAGACTCGTCACCGAGCGGCTCGAGAAGCTCGTGGCCGCAGGCCGTTTCACGCGCGTGCTCGACGTGGAGGCCGCGCTGCCCGACGAGATCCGCCGGCACGGACGTACGCGACTGCTCCTCGCCACCGCGCTCGCCGGGCTCGGCGCCACCGACCGGGCCCGCGCCGTGCTCGACGACCTCGAGGTCGCCGACCTGGCCGAGGGCGACAACGCGACCGCCGAGCTCTGGTGGCAGGTCTCGCCGGGCACGGCGGTGCCCGAGCGGCTCGACTTCCGGATGTCCCGCGACGACCCCGTGGAGGCGTCATGACCCCGGCCCAGCCCGACGCACCCGGCGTGCCCGGCCCGAGCGAGCCCGACCAGCAGACCCGCTGGCGCCAGCTGCTCGACGTGCTCGCCGTGCGGCAGCGGCTGTCGGTCAAGGAGGGTTCGGAGCTGCTGGGCGTGTCCGCGGCGACCGTGCGGCGTGACTTCCGCGAGCTCGCGGCGCGGCAGCTGGCCACCCGCACGCACGGGGGAGTGGTCGCGACCTCGGTGGCCTACGAGCTGCCCGCGCGATACCGCCTCGCCGAGGACGACCCGCGCGAGCGCATCGCCCGGGCGGCCGCCGCGTCGGTGACCCCGGGCTCGGTCATCGGCTTCAACGGCGGCACGACCACGAGCGCCGTCGCGCGACACGTGGCGCAGCGCGCGGAGCTGCAGGAGGGCGGGGTCACCACGGTGACCAACGCGCTGAACATCGCGACCGAGCTGGTGCTGCGGCCCTACATCCGCACGATCTGCATCGGCGGGGAGGCCCGGCCGGAGTCGTACGAGCTGCACGGCCCGTACGCCTCGATGGTCCTGCGCGACCTGCTCGTCGAGCGGCTCTTCCTCGGTGTCGACGCGGTCTCGGCGCAGGCGGGGGTGTCCTGTCGGCACCTCGGCGAGGCGTCGATCAACGCCGAGATGGTGCGCGCGGCCGAGCGGGTGGTGGTGGTCGGCGCGGGTGCCAAGGTCGGCCGTCGCAGCCTGGCCCGCATCTGCCCCACGGTCGACGTGCACGAGCTCATCACCGACGACACGGCCGACCCCGAGGAGGTCGAGCGCATCCGCGAGCTCGGTGTCGAGGTCACGCTGGTCTGAGCCCGGGCGTACGTCGGCCGCTGGGTGCCTCCGGGGCGGGCGTCTGCATTTCGTGCGTTGGTGCACGATCTGCGCGAGGCGTCGCCGGGATTCCGGGGCGGGCGTCTGCATTTCGTACGTTGGTGCACGATCTGAGCGAGGCGTCGCCGGGGTGCCGGGGCGGGCGTCTGCATTTCGTACGTCGTCGCACGATCTGCGGAGCGCGTCGCCTGAGTCAGTGGCCCCCGTGGCGGCGTCCGCGGCGGCGCAGGAACGCGGCCGCGGCGAGCATGCCGAGGCTGCCTCCGATGACGTAGGGCGCCAGCTGGCGCAGCATGATCGGCAGCGCGACGTTGCCGAGGTCGATGGCGTCGTCGGCCGGTGGGGCGGCGTGCTTGGGCGGGGGCGGGGTGGCCCGGGGGGCGGCGGCCGCGGGGGCACGTTCACCGGCGGCCGTGGCCGCTGCGGCCGCACGGGCGGCGTCGGCGGGCGTGCTGGAGCCGTCGTCGGCGGCGTCAGCCACCGATGCCGTGCCGCCGGCGCCGGACGAGCCGGCGGTCGCCGTCGTCGTGGCCGCGCCGCCGGTGCTTCCCGCGGCAGCGGTCCCGGTGGCCCTGGTCGACCGGTCGCCGCCAGCCCCGCCGGCAGCCTCGCCGGCGCCGGAGTCGGAGGCCGCGCCGGAGTCGGCGAGGCGCTGCTCGATGCAGCTGACGAACTGCTGCAGCAGCTTGTCGCTGACGTCCTGCATCACGCCGCGTCCGAACTGGGCCGGCTTGCCGGTGATCGCCAGGTCGGTCACGACCTCGGCGCGGGTGCCGTCGCCGTCGGGGGTGAGCGTGACGTTCACGTCGGCGCCGGCGGTGCCGTTGCCGCGCTTGTCCTTCCCCTTGGCCTCGATGCGCGCGGTGTGCGCCTGGTCGTCGCGCTCGATGAACCGCCCGGAACCGTTGTAGACCAACGCGATCGGGCCGAGCTTGACCTTGACGCTGCCGCTGAAGGCGTCGCCGTCGGCCTCGGTGATCGTCGCTCCCGGGAAGCACCCGCCGACCTGCTCCAGGTCGGTGAACGTCTCCCAGACCCGGTCGACGGGGGCGGGCACGGTGAAGGTGTGCGTCAGCTGCATGGGGTCATCCCTTCGCGGCCGCGAGCACGGCGCGACGCGTGAGCACGCCGGCGAGATGCTTGCGGTAGTCGGAGTCGCCGTTGAGGTCGGACGGGGGGTTGGTGCCGTCGGCGGCCTGCGCGCAGGCCTCGCGGATCGCGTCGTCGGCGGCGGCCCTGCCGACCAGCGCCTGTTCGACGGCGGTCGCGCGCAGCGGGGTCGATCCCATGTTGGTGAGGCCGATCGCGGCCTCCGCGATGGTGTCGCCCTCGGTGCGCACGGTGGCCGCGACGGCCACGATCGACCACTGGTGCTTGACCCGCACGAACTTCTCGTAGTGCGCGCCCCACCCGGTGTGCTTCGGGATGCGGATCTGGGTGAGCAGCTCGTCGTCGCCCACTGCGGTGGTGAACAGGTCCTCGAAGAAGTCGGTGGCCGCGACCGTGCGCGTGGCGCCGCCCTGGCCGGCGATGACCAGCTCGGCGTCGAGGGCCAGCACGGGGGCGCCGACGTCACCGGCCGGGTCGGCGTGCACCAGCGCGCCGCCGATGGTCCCGCGGTGCCGGATCTGCGGGTCGGCCACCTCGGCGATGGCGTCGGGCAGCACCGCCGCGTGCTCGCGCAGCAGCGGGTCGTGGACCAGGTCGGCGTACGTCGTCATCGCCCCGACCACGACCGCGTCGCCGTCGTCGGTGACGCCCTGCAGGTCGGTGATCTTGCCGAGGTCGACGAGCACCTCGGGGGCGTTGAGCCGCATCCGCAGGATCGGCAGCAGCGACTGTCCGCCGGCGATCACCTTGGCGTCGTCACCGTGCTCGGCCAGCGCGGCCAGCGCCTCCTCGAGGGTGGCCGGAGCGACGTAGTCGAACCTGGCCGGGATCATCGCTGACCTCCCTGGTCGGCAGAGCCGGTATCGCCGGTGGGCCCGCCACCGGAGGGCCCGGGGTCGGGGGTGTCCTGGTTGGGCGCGGAGCCCTCGAAGTGCGGCTGCGCGTCGGGCGTGGTCGGCTCGTCGCCGGCCACGGTGCCAGCGCCCTGGGCAGCCTGCGCCCCGGACTGCTCGGCCTCCTGGATCGCCCGCCAGACCCGCTCGGGCGTGCACGGCATCTGCACGTCGTGGATGCCGAGCGGGCGCAGCGCGTCGACCACCGCGTTGACCACCGCGGGCGTCGAGGCGATGCAGCCGGCCTCGCCCACACCCTTGGCGCCCAGGTCGTTGGAGGTGGCGGGGGAGACCGTGTTGTCGGTGACGAAGCTGATCGTGTCGGCCGCGGTCGGCAGCGTGTAGTCGACGAACGACCCGGTGACCAGCGTCCCCGACTCGTCGTAGACCGCCTCCTCCCACAGCGCCTGCGCGATGCCCTGCACGAGCCCGCCGTGGATCTGCCCCTCGACGATGAGCGGGTTGACGATGTTGCCGATGTCGTCGACACAGACGTACGAGCGCATGGTCGACTCGCCCGTCTCGGTGTCGATCTCCATGGCGCACAGGTGGGTGCCGTGCGGGAAGGAGAAGTTGACCGGGTCGAACGTCGCGTCGGAGTCGAGGCTCGGCTCGACGCCGTCGGGCAGGTCGTGCGCGGCGAACGTCGCGAGCGCGACCTCGCCGATGCCGACCGTCTTGGCGCCCTCGCCGGCGCCCTTGACCGAGAACGTGCCGCGCTCGAACTCGATGTCGTCCGGGCTCGCCTCGAGCATGTGCGCCGCGATCGGGCGCGCCTTCTCGATGACCTTCTGCGACGCCTTGATCACCGCCTGGCCGCCGACGACCAGCGAGCGCGAGCCGTAGGTGTCCATGCCCTTCTGGCTGCTGGTGGTGTCGCCGTGCAGCACGGTCACGTCGTCGAACCCGACGCCGAGCTGGTCGGCGACGATCTGGCTCCAGGCGGTCTCGTGGCCCTGGCCGTGGGCGCTGGACCCGGTGACGACCTCGACCTTGCCGGTCGGCAGCATGCGCACCTGGGCGTACTCCCAGCCGCCGGCGCCGTAGTTGAGCGAGCCCAGCACGCGGGAGGGCGCCAGGCCGCACATCTCGGTGAACGTCGAGACGCCGATGCCCAGCTGCACCGGGTCCTTGCGCTCGCGGCGCTGCTGCTGCTCGGCGCGGAGCGCGTCGTAGTCGAACAGCTCCTTCGCCCGGTCGGTGGCGGCCTCGTAGTTGCCGGAGTCGTACTCCAGCCCGCACACCGTGGTGAACGGGAACTCCTCGTGCTTGATCCAGTTCTTCTCGCGGATCTCCAGCGGGTCGACGCCGACCTCGGCGGCCAGCTCGTCCATCAGCCGCTCGATCGCGAACGTCGCCTCGGGGCGCCCGGCCCCGCGGTAGGCGTCGGTCCAGGTCTTGTTGGTGAAGACGTTGGTGCAGTCGAACCGGTAGGCCGGGAACTTGTAGATCGCGTTGAACATGAACGCACCGAGGATGGGTACGCCCGGGGTCACCAGCCCGAGGTAGGCGCCCATGTCGGCGAGCAGCTCGACCTTCAGGCCGGTGACGGTGCCGTCCTTGTCGGCCGCGAGCGTGAGCTTCTGCCACTGGTCGCGTCCGTGGTGGGCCGACAGCAGCGACTCGCTGCGGGTCTCGGTCCACTTGGCCGGCTTGCCGGTGCGGCGGGCCACGAGCAGGGTGATGATCTCCTCGGGGGTGACCTGCAGCTTGCCGCCGAAGCCGCCGCCCACGTCGGGGGCGATGACCCGGATCTTGGACTCGTCGATGCCGAGCGTCATGGCGAGCATGAGGCGCAGGATGTGCGGCACCTGGGTGGCCGACCACATGACGACCTGCTCGGCGGTCGGGTCGACCGCGACGGAGCGGGGCTCCATGAAGGCCGGCACCAGCCGCTGCTGGCGGTACTCCCGCTCGATGACGATGCCGCCGTCGCGGGCCTTGCTGATGGCCTCCTCGACGTCGCCGCCCGTGCCGGCCTCGGCCGAGTCGAACACCCAGTTGGCGCTGACGTTGGTGCCGAGGTCGGGGTGGGCCAGGCCGCCCTCGTCGGCCGCCGCCTGGCGCAGGTCGAGCACCGGCTCCTGCTCGTCGTAGTCGACGTCGACCAGCTCGGCCGCGTCCCGAGCCTGGGCCGGGGTGCGTGCCGCGACGACCGCGACGATCTCACCGGCGTACGCGACCCGGTCGACGGCGACGGAGGCGTGCACCGGGGCCTTCTGGTCCTCGGTGATCGGCCAGGCGCAGGGCAGGCCGCCCTGCTCGTCGGCGAGGTCGCGCCCGGTCCAGACGCCGACCACGCCCGGGCTCTTCTTGGCCTCGTCGACGTCGATGCTGCTGATCGTCGCCGCGGCGAACGGGCTGCGCACCATCGCGATGTGCACCATGCCGGGGAGCACGATGTTGTCGGTCCACCGGGTGCGGCCGGTGATCAGCCGCTGGTCCTCCTTGCGGCGGCGGGCCTGCCCGACCTCGCCGCTGGGCTTGCCCTGCTGCTCCTGCGGGGGAGCCTCGGTGGTGGTCACTTGCGCTCACCCCCTGCGGCGGCACCGGACTCGGCCACGGAGGCCACCGCCTTGACGATGTTCTGGTAGCCGGTGCACCGGCACAGGTTGCCCTCGAGGCCGTCGCGGATCTCCCGCTCGTCGGGTCGCGGGTTCTCGCGCAGCACGTCGAGCGCCTGCATGATCATCCCCGGCGTGCAGTAGCCGCACTGCAGCGCGTGGTGCTCGTGGAAGGCCTGCTGCATGGGGTGCAGCTCGCCGTCCTCGGCGAGGCCCTCGATCGTGGTGACCTCGTGCCCGTCGGCCTGCACGGCCAGCACGTTGCACGACTTCACGCTGCGTCCGTCGAGGTGCACGGTGCAGGCTCCGCAGTTGCTGGTGTCGCAGCCCACGACGGTCCCGGTCTTCCCGAGCGTCTCTCGCAGGTAGTGGACGAGCAGGGTGCGAGGTTCGACGTCGTCGACGTTCTCGACCCCGTCGACGCGGACGGTGATCTTGGCCATGCGGAGGACCTCCTGCGCCTTGGTGGGGTTCTGATCCTCGCGTGACCTAGATCACCTTTCAAGAGATTCCGGTCAAGCCGACCCGATCGGGTAGGTCACTCCGGCGACGCGTGCTCGTGGTGGATCGGACCGGCCGTACGCGTGAGCGGAGCGCCCTTCCCGCCCCACCTGCGCGAGATGATCTCGGCCGCGATCGACACGGCCGTCTCCTCGGGCGTGCGCGCCCCTAGATCGAGCCCGATCGGGCTCGCCAGCCGGGCGATCTCGTCCTCGCTCACGCCCGCCTCGCGCAGCCGGGCGACCCGGTCGTCGTGCGTGCGGCGCGAGCCCATCGCCCCGATGTATCCGACCTCGGGCAGGCGCAGGGCGACCTCCAGCAGCGGGACGTCGAACTTGGGGTCGTGGGTGAGCACGGCCAGCACCGTGCGCCCGTCGACGCGTCCTGCCTCGGCCTCGGCCGCGAGATAGCGGTGCGGCCAGTCGACGACGACCTCGTCGGCGTCGGGGAAGCGGGTGCTGGTCGCGAAGACCGGGCGGGCGTCGCACACGGTCACCCGGTATCCGAGGAACGAGCCCATGCGTGCCGCCGCGGCCGCGAAGTCGATCGCGCCGAAGATGATCATGCGCGGCGCGGGGGCGAAGGAGCTGACGAACACCCGCATCCCCTCGCCGCGGCGCTCGCCGTCGGGGCCGTACTCCAGGGTCGCGTTGCGCCCCGCCTCGAGCAGGCCGCGGGCGTCGTCGACGACCGCGGCGTCCATCCGTGCGCTGCCGAGCGAGGCGGTCGGCTGGTCGGCTTCGTCCTGCCGCACCAGGACCCGCCGGCCGACGACCACGGGGTCGGGGTGCTCGACGACGGTCGCCAGCGCCACCGGCTCGCCCGCGTCGACCAGGTCGGCGAGCTCGCCGAGCTCGGGGAAGGACTCCGGCGACACCGACTCGACGAGCACGTCGAGGATGCCGCCGCAGGTGAGGCCGACCGACAGGGAGTCGTCGTCGCTCACGCCGTAGCGCTGCAGCTGCGGCGCGCCCGTCTCGACCACCTCGCCGGCGAGCTCGTAGACCGCTCCCTCGACGCAGCCGCCGGACACCGACCCGACCGCCTCGCCCTGCGGCCCGAGCAGCATCGCCGCGCCCGGCTGGCGCGGGGCCGAGCGCCAGGTGGCGATCACGGTCGCCAGTCCCACGGTGCGCCCCTCGCGCCACCAACCCACCAGCTCCGGCAGGACGTCACGCATCGCCGATCACCTCTCCCAGCTCTTCGAACGCTGCCCACGAGTGGCCCGCGACCAGCGCGTGCACATGGGGCAGGGCCGCCGCCATGCCAGCCTGCACGGGTTCGTACCCCGGTCGGCCGCGGTGCGGGTTGGCCCAGATCACTTGGTGCGCAACGGAGCTCAGCCGCCGCACCTGCTCGCCCAGCAGCTGCGGGTCCTGGCACTCCCACCCGTCGCTGAAGATCACGACCACCGCCCCGCGGGCGGTGCCGCGCCGCCCCCACCGGTCGAGGAAGACCTGCAGCGACTGACCGAGCCGGGTGCCGCCGGACCAGTCGGGCACCAGGTCGCCCGCGGTGATCAGCGCCCGGTCGCCGTCGCGCTCGTGCATCGCCCGGGTGACGTGCGTGAGCCGCGACCCCAGCGTGAACGTCTCGACCCGGCCGCCCGCCTCCCGACCCCGGCGAGTGATCGCGTGCGCGAGCCGCAGCAGCGAGTCGGCGTAGGGCTCCATCGAGCCGGACACGTCGATGAGCAGCACGACCGGGCGCGGGCGCACGCGGCGGCGCGACCGACGCACCTGTCCCGGCTCGCCGAGCCTGCGCAGCTGCTCACGCAGCGTCGCGCGACCGTCGACCGCGCCCGTGCGGCGGTGGGTGCGGCGACGCGACGGCCGGGTCGGCGGGTGGAACGGAAGGGAGCCGAAAAGCCTTGCCAGATAAGCCTTCTCGCGTGGCGCCAGCGTGGCGACGTCGCGGTGGCGCAGCACGTCGGCGTCGCTCGCGGCGGTGCCGAGCAGGCTGTCCGGACCGTCCCCGCCGTCGACGTCGTCACCGGTCGCGAGCGACGCCTGCACGACCGGTGGCCGGGGGCGCTCGTCGCGCACGACCGGCCGCGGACCGGCCGCGCCGAACCAGGCCGTGAAGACCCGGTCGTACGTCGTCGCGTCGCTCGGTCCGGACGTCAGGGCTGCCCGGCCGGCCCAGTAGACCTGCTCGCGCTCCGCGAGACCGACGGCGGCCGTGGCGAGCAGGAACGTGCGCTCGCGGTCGCCGGTCACCCGCAGCCCCGCGGCGCGCAGCGCCCGGGCGAACCCGAGCAGCACCGTCGTGGGGGAGGGTTCGGTGGCGGGCCCAGCTCCCTCGAGCAGCGGGTCGGGGTCGCGCAGCGGGGCGGAGGTGCGGGAGGAGCGGGTCACGACAGCATCCGGTCGAGGGCCTGGCGGACCTGCTCGGCGTCCTCGCGGTACTTCACGGCCGCTCCGAGCGTCGCCGCGGCCGTCTCGACCGTGAGGGTGTCGGTGCCGAGCGCGTGCAGCGAGCGGGCCCAGTCGAGCGTCTCGGCGACGCCGGGCGACTTGATCAGGTCGCCGCGGTCGCGGATGCGGTGCACGAGCGTGACGACCTGCTCGGCCAGCGCGTCGGACACCTCCGGCAGGCGGCTGTGCACGATCTCCAGCTCGCGCGCCAGGCTCGGGTGGTCGATCCAGTGATAGAGGCAGCGTCGCTTGAGCGCGTCGTGCAGCTCGCGGGTGCGGTTGGAGGTCAGCACCGCCAGCGGCGGCTCGGCCGCGCGCACCGTGCCGACCTCGGGGATGCTCACGCTCCACGTCGAGAGCACCTCGAGCAGGAACGCCTCGAACTCGTCGTCGGCGCGGTCGATCTCGTCGACCAGCAGCACGCACGGAGCGGTGCGCAGCGCGCGCAGCACCGGCCGGTCGAGCAGGAAGCGCTCGTCGAACAGCTCGGCCTCCGCGGCCGCGACCGCCTCGACCGACCCGCCGTCGCCGCGCGCGCCGGGCGACAGCGCCTCGACCGCGCGAAGGTGCAGGATCTGCCGCGGGAAGTCCCAGTCGTACAGGGCCTGCGTGGCGTCGATGCCCTCGTAGCACTGCAGCCGCACGAGCGGGGCGTCCAGCCCGGCCGCGAGCGCCTCGGCGAGCGCCGTCTTGCCCGTGCCGGGCTCACCCTCCAGCAGCAGCGGACGGTTCAGCGCGCTCGCGAGGAAGGTGACGGTGGCGACGGCCTCGTCGGCCAGGTATCCGGTGCCGGCGAGCACCTTGCGCACCTGGTCGACGTCGGCGAGAACGTCCTGCATCCGACCAGCATCGCCGACGCGCGCGCCGCGCACAGGCATTCGGCCTCGGCCCGTGCGGCCGATATCGGGGGTTGTGACGGTGCTGAGGCGCGCGGGGGTGTCAGTGCGGCCGATGTCGGGGGTTGTGACGGTGCTGGGGCGCGCGGGGCTGTCAGTGCGGCCGATCTCGGGGGTTGTGCGGCAGGTCGGCGGGGGTGTCGGCGTCGCGGCCGCTCGCGAGGTCGCCGCACTCGGTCAGCAGCGGGCGGTGGGCGCGCAGGTAGTCGCGGGCGCCGCGGTCGCCGGTCGCCACCTCGACGACGCCCGGCCAGTGCGCCCGGCCGAGCACGACCGGGTGACCCCCGACCCCGCCGTACGCCGCCCGCACCAACGCGCCCGCGTCACCACCGGCGATGTCGACCAGGCGGCGCACCACCCGCGCGTCCACGTCGACCAGGTCGACCAGGCTCACGACGGCCACCGTGGCCTCGCCGCGCAGCGCCGCCTCCAGCCCGGCGCGCAGCGAGGCGCCCATGCCCTCGGCCCAGCCCGGCACATCGACCACGGTGACGTGCTCGGGCGAACCCAGCGCCCGGCGTACGTCATCGGCGGCAGCCCCGACCGTCACCAGCACCTCGGCGCACCCGCCGTCGAGCAGCAGGTCCACGCCGCGCCGCACCAGCGGCTGCCCGTCGAGGAGCACCAGCGCCTTCGGGCCGCCCATCCGGCGGCCGGCGCCGGCGGCGAGCAGCAGGCCGACGGTGGCACCCGCACGCTCCGCACCCATGCACCCATCCTGCCGGGGATGCGGGGGAAAGCCGGGCACGCGCGTACCCTTGCCTCCCGTGGCTCACGACTATCCCGCCGAGATCAAGGCACTGCGCACGACGATGGACTCGGTCCGCGACGTGACCGACCTGGACACCCTGCGCTCGCAGATCGCCGAGCTGGAGCAGGAGTCGGCCGCCCCCGACCTGTGGGACGACGTCGAGCACGCCCAGGAGGTCACCAGCCGCCTGTCGCGCGCCAACGCCGAGCTGGAGCGCGTCGAGGGCATGGACTCGCGCATCGACGACGTCGAGGTGCTGGTCGAGATGGCGCAGGAGGAGGACGACGCCGAGACGTTCACCGAGGTCGACCGCGAGCTCGCGGCGCTGCGCAAGGCGGTCAGCGAGCTGGAGGTGCGCACGCTGCTGGCGGGGGAGTACGACCAGCGCGAGGCGGTCGTGACGATCCGGGCCGGCGCGGGCGGGGTCGACGCCGCCGACTTCGCCGAGATGCTGCTGCGGATGTACCTGCGCTGGGCGGAGCGGCACGGGTATCCGACCAAGGTCATGGACACCTCCTACGCCGAGGAGGCGGGCCTGAAGTCGGCGACGTTCGAGGTGAACGTGCCGTACGCGTACGGCAACCTCGCGGTCGAGGCCGGCACCCACCGGCTGGTGCGCATCAGCCCGTTCGACAACCAGGGCCGCCGCCAGACCAGCTTCGCCGCGGTCGAGGTGGTGCCGCTCATCGAGCAGACCGACCACATCGACATCCCCGAGAACGAGCTGAAGATCGACGTCTTCCGCTCCTCCGGCCCCGGCGGCCAGTCGGTCAACACCACCGACTCCGCCGTGCGCATGACGCACATCCCGACCGGCACCGTCGTGTCGATGCAGAACGAGAAGAGCCAGATCCAGAACCGGGCGGCCGCGCTGCGCGTCATGCAGTCGCGGCTGCTGCTGCTGCGCCGCGAGCAGGAGGCGGCGGAGAAGAAGGAGCTGGCCGGCGACATCAAGGCCAGCTGGGGCGACCAGATGCGCTCCTACGTGCTGCACCCCTACCAGATGGTCAAGGACCTGCGCACCGAGCACGAGGTCGGCAAGACCGACGCGGTGCTCGACGGCGACATCGACGACTTCATCGAGGCCGGGGTGCGCTGGAAGCGCGCGCAGGAGCGCGCCGACGCCTGACCCGACCCCCCGTCGTACGTCCTTCGCGGCGTGGCGAGGCCCGGGAGCCCGGCCGGCGACCTACCGTGTAACCGCCTGCTGGGCACCCGATCGCCGACCTTGAGGTAGCGCCCCCACGATGATCCGCTTCGAAGACGTGACGATGCGGTATGCCAAGGAGCCCGAGCCCGCCCTCGACGAGGTCTCCCTGGAGATCGCGCGCGGCGAGTTCGCGTTCGTCGTCGGCGCCTCCGGGTCGGGCAAGTCGACGCTGCTGAAGCTGATGACCCGCGAGCTGATCGCTTCCGCGGGCGAGCTGTGGGTCGCCGGCCGCGACCTGCGCACGCTGCCCGACCGCAAGGTGCCCGCGCTGCGGCGCGACATCGGCGTGGTCTACCAGGACTTCCGGCTGCTCGAGGACAAGACCGTCACCCAGAACGTCGCGTTCGTGCTGCAGGTGCTCGGCCGCAAGCGGCACGAGATCAAGCAGCTGGTGCCCGAGGCGCTGGAGCTGGTCGGCCTGCGCGACAAGGGGAACCGGCGCCCCCACCAACTCTCGGGCGGCGAGCAGCAGCGCGTCGCGATCGCCCGGGCCGTGGTCAAGAAGCCGGCGATCGTCATCGCCGACGAGCCCACCGGCAACCTCGACCCCGAGAACAGCGCCGAGATCGTCGAGCTGCTCGAGCGGATCAACAAGGCCGGCACCACCGTCGTGGTCGCGACCCACGACCACACCATCGTCGACGAGTTCCGCAAGCGCGTGATCGAGCTGTCCGAGGGGCTGGTCATGCGCGACGACGAGCAGAGCGGCTACGGCGTCGTGCCGCGGAGGGTGGCCGGCTGATGCGCCTGCAGTTCCTGCTCGGCGAGATCTTCGGCGGCCTGCGCCGCAACGTGTCGATGGTCGTCTCTGTCGTGCTCGTGTCGATGGTGTCGATGTTCTTCCTCGGCTCCGGCCTGCTCGCGCAGCGCCAGGTCGACCTGGCCAAGGGCTACTGGTACGACAAGGTCCAGGTCTCGGTGTTCCTGTGCACCCCGCAGTCGGGCAACACCCCCTCGTGCGCGGACGGTGCGGTCACCCCCACGCAGCGCAACCAGATCCGCCAGGACCTGCTCAGCCTCAAGCCCCTCGTGGAGCAGGTGAGCCACGAGACGTCGGCACAGGCGTACGCCCGGTTCAAGGAGCAGTTCCGCAACAGCCCCGAGCTGACCACCGTCAGCCCCGCCTCGATCCCCGAGTCGTTCCGGGTGAAGCTGTCCGACCCCAACCGGGTCGGCGAGATCATCTCCGCGCTCGACGGGGCGCCCGGCGTCGAGGCAGTGAGCGACCAGCGCAAGGTGCTCGACACGTTCTTCACGTTCCTGCGGGTGCTGTCCATCGGGTCGGTCGCCCTGGCGCTGATCATGCTGCTGTGTGCGGTGCTGCTGATCACCACGACCATCCGCCAGGTCGCCTACACCCGTCGTCGCGAGGTCGGGATCATGCGCTCGGTCGGCGCCTCGGCGACCGTGGTGCACCTGCCGTTCCTCGTCGAGACCGTGCTGGCCGTGCTGCTCGGGGCCGGGCTCGCGGTGCTCGGGCTGTGGGCGGCCGTCAACTTCGGGCTCACCCAGCTGCTGTCCGGCGAGCAGGGCGGGCTGGTCAGCCTCATCGGCGTCTCCGACGTGTGGGCCGTCGCCCCGTGGCTCGCCGTCGGCGGGTTCGTCGTGGCGCTGGCCACCTCCTGGCTCACGCTGCGCCGCCACCTCAAGGTCTGACCAAGGACGAGGAGAAGCCATGCCCGAGAGCACGCGCCGCGAGCGCGCCTGCCGGCTGCTCGCCGGCACCCTCGTCGTGACGCTCACGACCGGGCTGTGCGGCACCGCCCTCGCCGACGACCCCGAGGACCGCAAGAAGAAGATCGACGGCCGGATCACCCAGACCAGCAAGGACCTCGACGGCACCTCTCGCGAGCTGCGCACCGCCCAGACGAACCTGACGAACACCACCAAGCGCGTCGACGCCGCCAAGAAGACGCTCACCAAGGCCGAGGGCGAGCTGCGCAAGGCCAACAGCTACAACAAGGACGTCGGCGGCCGGCTCAAGACCGCCCAGGCGGCCGAGACCAAGATCCGCAAGTCGCTGAGCACCACCACGACCGCCCAGGCCCGCACCAAGGTCCTCGTCGGAGGCATCGCGCGCGAGAGCTACATGAAGGGTGGTCTCGGCCAGCTGCAGCTGACGCTCAACGTGCTGACCGCCGACGGCCCCGACGTCACCGACGACCTCGCGCTCGCCGACGTGGTCGTACGCCAGCAGAGCGGTGTCCTGCGCACGCTCGCCGGGCAGAAGTCGACGGCCACCTCGCAGAGCACCCGGCTCGGGGCCGTGCGCAAGCAGGTCGCCGGCCTGAAGAAGCAGGCCGAGAGCGGAGTGACCCGGGCGACCAAGGCCCGCGACGGCGCGCGCCGGGCCAAGACGTCGCTGGAGGGGCTGCAACGCGCGCAGCGCACCGCGGCGGGGGTGCTCAGCAAGCAGAAGAAGAAGGAAGAGGGCGACCTGAAGTGGCTCAAGGGTGAGTCGGTGCGCCTCGGCAACATCCTGCGCGCCCGGGCCTCGGCGCGCGCCAAGGCCCGCGCCGCGGCCGCCCGCAAGAAGCAGCCTCCGCCCGCCCAGGCGGCCGAGGCTCCGCGCCCGGCGAACGACGGGTTCTTCCTCACCGGTCCCGAGCCGAAGGCCAACATCACCTCGCCGTTCGGCTACCGGATGCACCCGATCCTCAACCGGCCGATGCTGCACGGCGGCGCCGACTTCTCCTTCGGCTGCGGCCAGCCGGTCTACGCCGCCGGCCCGGGCGAGGTCGTCTCGGCCAGTACCAACGCGATCTCCGGCAACAGCATCGTGCTCGACCACGGCGATGTCGCCGGCAAGAGCCTCGCGACGCAGTACGACCACCTCAGCCGGTTCGCGGTGCGCAGCGGCACGGTGAAGAAGGGGCAGCTGATCGGTTATGCCGGCACCACCGGCCGCTCGACCGGCTGCCACCTGCACTTCATCGTGCTCGCCGACGGCAACTACGTGAACCCCGCCGACTACATCGGCTGATCTTTCTCTCGGCTCCTCCTCCGCGCGGGCTCGTAGGCTCCCCCGCGCGGCATCGTCGCCCGAGAGGCGGGGGCCGGTCCTGCGGGATTCCGGGGCGCGGGACTCGGCCGGGGGGCGGCATTTCGTGCGTTGTCGCACGATCTGGGGAGATGGCCGGCGGGATTCCGGGGGGCGCGGCTGCATTTCGTACGTCGTCGCACGATCTGAGCGCGAGGGTGGCGGTGGGCGGGGCGCGCGGGACGGTCGGTCGGCCGGCGCGGAATCCGTTCGGGGGCGCGGTCGTTGCGCGGGTAGGCTGAGCCGCTGCCCGGCACCCGCACCGCACGAGAGGAGGCAGTCGTGGCCAAGAGCAAGAAGAAGAAGCCGGCCGTCGAGGACCAGCGCAACAAGGTCGTCGCGACCAACCGCAAGGCCCGGCACGACTACCTCATCGAGGACACCGTCGAGGCCGGTCTCGCGCTGATGGGCACCGAGGTGAAGTCGCTGCGCATGGGCCGCGCCACCCTCACCGACGGTTACGCCAGCGAGCGCGACGGCGAGCTGTGGCTCGAGGGCGTGCACATCCCGGAGTACCTTCAGGGCACCTGGACCAACCACGCCGCGCGGCGCCGCCGCAAGCTGCTGCTGCACCGGCACGAGATCGACAAGCTGGTGCGCAAGAGCCAGGAGGCGGGGCACACGCTGGTGCCGCTGCAGCTGTACTTCAAGGACGGCCGGGTCAAGGTCGAGCTCGCGCTCGCCAAGGGCAAGAAGCAGTACGACAAGCGCGAGACCCTGCGCCGGCAGACCGACGAGCGCGAGGCGCAGCGCGCGATGCAGGTGCGGCTCAAGCGCGGCGGCTGAGCCGCCGAGCAGCCGGTGCCGCCGGCAGGGGGAGCTGCCGTTGACGTACGCCCTCGGCCAGCTCCGGTCAGCCGGTCCGGTCCGGCGTCGGCTCGGCCCGGGTCGTCTCCACCCACACCAGTGGGTCGCCGCCGCGCACGTGCAGCTCGGTCATCGCGGCGCGCACGCGACCGGCGACGGGGGAGCGCACGGCGGCCTCCATCTTGACCGCCTCGACGGTGCCGATCGGGTCGCCGACCGCCACCCGGTCGCCGGCGCGCACCTGCAGCGTGAGCTCCCCGGCGAACGGGGATCGCACGGCGACGGTGTCGGGCTGGGGCATGGCGTCAGGTGAGGTTGGCGGCGAGATCAGTTGTGCGGGAACGACGTTCGCGGCTCGTCGTTGCTGCCCTTATCCACGAAGATCAGGTTGTGGTAGAAGTGCACGCCCACCACGTTGGCCTGGTCGTAGGTCGGCTCGTGGTCGGCGTCGGTGTACTCCTGGAAGTTGATGTCGTCGGCCAGCCGCTTGCCGAGCGCCATCGAGGTGTGCGTCGCCAGGAGGTCGGGCGAGCCGCCGTAGCGCGGCCAGTACGCCGTCTGGGTGTCCTCGATGACGTAGTGCCCCTGCGGGTGCAGCCGGGGGAACAGCAGGCGGAAGGTCTCCACGACGTGCTCGTTGACGTGGCTGCCGTCGTCGATGATGACCCGGATGTCGGGGTGGTCGGCGAGGATCCGGTCGAGGATCGAGGGGTCGACCTGGCTGCCCTGATAGCTGATGATCCGGTCCTCGTCGACGAACTTCTTGTCCTCGATGTCGAGGCCGACGATCGTCGCCCGGGGAAAGAACTCCTTCCACATGCGCAGCGAGGCACCGCCGTCGAGCTCGCGGGCGTAGCCGCCGATGCCGACCTCGAGCAGGGTGAACGGCTCGTTGCGCAGGTAGCCGATGTGCCGCGCATAGTGCGGGGTGTAGCGGTGCTGGTGACTCCACTTGTCGGTGCGGTACTTCCCCGCGAGGCTGCGCAGGTCGGCCGCGTCGCTCGCCTCGGTGCGCCGGGTGGTGTGGTCCGGCGCCTGGTTGATCGCCTCGGCCTTGACGGCCCGGGCCCGGGCCTCGTCGCGCTGGACGCGCATCCGGTCGACGTCGCGCGTGCGAGATGTGGGGTCGAGGCCGCGCAGCTTGGCCCATCCCTCGTCGGAGAGCAGCGGCTTGACGTGCTGGACGACACCGGAGCGGAGCTTGTCGGAGAAAGCCACGGCTCGGACCCTAACCGACTTCACCCCGTCGGGTCAGCCGTGCGCGGCCCGGCCACGGAGCGGAAGCGGCCGGCGAACTCCCCCGGCGTGAGGCCCGTCGCGGAGCGGAAGTCGCGGGTCAGGTGGGCCTGGTCGGTGTAGCCCAGGTCGGCCGCCAGGTCGGCCAGCTCGGTGCCCGACTCGCGCAGGCGCCCCGACGCCTCGTGCAGCCGCCGGCGCCGGATCAGCCACTTCGGCGACAGCCCGATCCGCCGTCGGGTGAGCCGCTGCAGGGCCCGCTCGGAGAGACCGAACCGGTCGCACACCTGGTGCACCCGCAGGATCTGCGGGTCGTCCTCGACCGCCGCGACGATCTCGTTGACCAGCAGGCCCTCGTCGTCGACGGGCAGCCGTGTCCGCAGTGCCTCCTCGAGCAGCGTGCGCGCCCGCGCGTGGCACCCGGCCGACGTGGGGTCGGGCTCCATCGCCGCCCGCACCGCCTCGACCAGGTCGTCGTCGAACCCGTCGACGCCCTGCAGCGGCACGTGCCGGTCGTTGAGGTCGGGCACCGGGCCGGTCGCGAGGAGCGCGCCGGCGGCCGGCTGCAGCATCACGCCGACGGCCCACCCGCGACCCACCAGCGTGGTGCCGCCGAGGCCGGGCGTCACGCCGTAGAGCCGGGCGTAGGTGTTCGAGACGACCACGAGGCACACGGGGTACTGCAGCACCCGCTGGGGCGCCTCGCGCCCGGGCGGCACGACCCAGGTCGGGATCCAGAAGCGTCGGGCGAGGTCGCTCAGGTCGTCCGCGACGGCGTACCGGCTCATGGTGAACGTGTCGTCGTCGGGGTCGCGCAGGTGCGCGCGGTCGACGTGGTCCACGCCGGGGAGCCTACGGAGCGCGGCGGCGAGCTGTCGGAGAAGTACAAGACCGCGTCGCCGCCGCGTCCTTAGCGTCGTGCCGACCCGACGACCACGGACGAGAGGCAGCGCGACCATGACCACCGACAGCAGCACCCACCAGCAGCAGTACGCCCGGCTCGCCGACCCCTTCGGCGCGGTCGTCGGGCAGGTGACCGACTGGGACGCGGCCTCGCCCTGCGCGGGCTGGTCGGCGCGCGACGTGCTCGGGCACGTCGTCCAGACCCAGCGGGAGTTCCTCGGCAGCCATGACGTGGACCTGGGTGACGCACCCGACCTCGCCGATCCCGCCGCGGCCTGGCGCGAGCACGACCGCGACGTGCGGTCCGCGCTCGCCGACGACGCGGTCGGCGAGCGCGAGTTCGACGGGTACTTCGGGCGCACGACGGTGGGGGAGACGCTGACGACGTTCTACGGCTTCGACCTGATGGTGCACCGGTGGGACCTCGCCCAGGCCGCCGGACGTGACGAGCGGTTCACCGACGACGAGATCGGCGCGCTGGAGACCTCGGTCGAGGGATTCGGCGATCAGCTGTACGCCGAGGGCATCTGCAAGCCCGGCGTCACCGCACCCGAGGGGGCCGACCGGCAGCAGCGGCTGCTGGCCCGGCTGGGGCGCTCGTCCTGAACGCGCACCCCCGTGTCTGGTGGGTCACACCGCGGGAAACCCCTAGCGGGCGAAAGAGGTTCGGGGCAGGCTGAGAATTGCCGGAAAGCGAGCCGGGAGGTGCGGGGGCGTGGTGGAAGTCATCGGCTGGGAGCGTCACCGAGCCGCGGAGCAGCAGCTGCGCGCGCAGCTGGAGGCGATCCCCGCCGGTGAGCCGGTGCGGCTGGCGAAGTCGTCGTCCAACCTGTTCCGACCGCGCGCCGCGACCGGCCGCCCCGGCCTCGACGTGTCCGCGCTCGACGGCGTCATCGCCATCGACCCGGACCGGCGCGTCGCCGACGTGCAGGGCATGTGCCGCTACGAGGACCTCGTCGACGCCACCCTCGAGCACGGGCTCATGCCGTACGTCGTCCCGCAGCTGCGCACCATCACGCTCGGCGGGGCGGTGACCGGGCTCGGCATCGAGTCGTCATCGTTCCGGGCCGGGCTGCCGCACGAGTCGGTGCGCGAGCTCGACGTCATCACCGGCGCGGGCGACCTGCTGACCTGCAGCGACAGCGAGCACGCCGACCTGTTCCGCGCGTTCCCCAACTCCTACGGGTCGCTCGGCTACGCGACACGGGTGCAGATCGACCTGGCACCCGTGCAGCCGTTCGTGCACCTGCGCCACGTGCCGTTCACCAGCGTCGCGGCCCTGGTGGAGGAGCTGCAGCGCGTGGTGGTGGAGCGTGAGCACGCAGGCGAGACAGTCGATTTCGTCGACGGCGTCGTCTTCTCGGAGACCGAGGCATATCTCGTGCTGGCGTCGTTCGTCGACGAGGCGCCGCGCACGAGCGACTACACCGGGCAGCAGATCTTCTACCGCTCGATCCAGCAGCGGCGCGAGGACCACCTCACGGTCAAGGACTACCTGTGGCGCTGGGACACCGACTGGTTCTGGTGCTCGCGGGCGCTGTTCGTGCAGAACCCGCTGGTGCGCCGGGCGGTGCCGCGGCGGTTCCTGCGCAGCGAGACCTACGGCAAGGTGATCCGCTTCGAGAACCGGCACGGCTGGTGGGCCGCCCTGGAGGAGCGACGCGGCAGGCCACCCCGCGAGCGCGTCGTGCAGGACGTCGAGATCCCGATCGAGCGCACGACCGAGTTCGTCGAGTGGTTCCTGCGCGAGGTGCCGATCGAGCCGATCTGGTTGTGCCCGTTGGCCGTTCGCGACACCGAGCACGGGGAGCAGCCGTGGCCGCTCTATCCGCTCAAGGTGGGGGAGACGTACGTCAACGTCGGGTTCTGGTCGAGCGTGCCGATCGAGCCGCCGGCCGTCGACGGCGACGCGAACCGGGCGATCGAGCGCGAGGTGGCCGACCTCGGCGGTCACAAGTCGCTCTACTCCGACGCCTACTACGACGAAGAGACCTTCTGGTCGCTCTACGGCGGCCGGACCTACGAGCAGGTGAAGGGCAAGTACGACCCCGACGGCCGGCTTCCCGACCTCTACGCGAAGGCGGTGGGACGACGATGACGACGACGATCGGCGAGCTGGCGACCCGGCTGTTCGGGGCCGACGCACCCTTCCGGCTCGAGGCGTACGACGGCTCCAGCGGCGGGGGAGCCGACGCCCCCGTCGTGTTCCGGCTGCTCAACGAGCGCGGGCTGCGATACCTGATCACGGCGCCGGGCGAGCTCGGGCTGGCGCGGGCGTACGTCCAGGGCGACCTCGAGGTGCCGGGGCTCGACATGGGCGACCCGACCGCGTTGCTCGACGCGCTCCCGCAGCAGATCCAGGTGCAGCGTCCGGCGCTCAGTGAGCTGCCGAACCTGTTGCGAGACCTGGGGATTCGCTCGCTGGTGCCGCCGCCGCTGCCGACCGTGGAGGCGGTGCCGGGGTGGCGCCGGGCGCTGGAGGGGCTGCGCCACTCGCGGCGCCGCGACGCGCAGGCGATCCATCACCACTACGACGTGAGCAACAGCTTCTACGAGCTGGTGCTGGGGCCGTCGATGGCCTACACGTGCGCCTGCTACCCCCGCGAGGACGCGAGCCTGGAGGAGGCGCAGGCGCACAAGTTCGACCTGGTGTGCAAGAAGCTCGGGCTGCGGCCGGGCATGCGGCTGCTCGACGTCGGCGCCGGGTGGGGCGGCATGGTGCGGCACGCCGTGCAGCACTACGGCGTGACCGCGCTGGGCGTCACGCTGTCGCGCGAGCAGGCGACGTACGCCCAGCAGTGGATCAAGAACGACCGGCTCGACGACCGCGCCGAGGTGCGCCACCTGGACTACCGCGACGTGGCCGAGGGCGACTTCGACGCGATCAGCTCGATCGGGCTGACCGAGCACATCGGCGTGAAGAACTACCCCGACTACTTCGCGTTCCTGCACGCCAAGCTGCGCCCGGGCGGCCGGCTGCTGAACCACTCGATCACCCGGCCCGACACCCAGCACGACGGGGTGCCGCGCGGCGGCTTCATCAACCGTTACGTCTTCCCCGACGGGGAGCTCACCGGCGTCGGCACGATCGTGTCGCGCATGCAGGACCAGGGCTTCGAGGTGCGGCACGTCGAGGACCTGCGCGAGCACTACGTGCGCACCTGCCGCGCCTGGGCGCGCAACCTCAGCGCCAGCTGGGACGACGCGGTCGAGGAGGCCGGGCTCGCCACCGCCAAGGTGTGGGGGCTCTACCTCGCCGGGTCCTCGCTCGGCTTCCGGCGCAACGTCGTCCAGCTGCACCAGGTGCTCGGCGAGAAGCTGGCGCCCGACGGCTCGGGCGACTACCCGCTGCGGCCCGACTTCGGGGTGTGAGGCACGGCGAGCTGCGCGGGTCAGGCGCTGGTGACGGCGCGGCCGGCCAGGGCGTCCTTGAGGTACGCCGGTCGTCCGTCGGCGGCGGAGTAGCGGGCGTCTGCCTCGTCGATGAGTCGCGTGGCCGGCCACGCGTGCCAGGCGAGCGACAGGATGCCCAGGGAAGCGCCGGCGTACAGCGGGATCGGGTTGCGCACGATGAACGCGAGGACGATGGAGATGACGATCGGCGTCTCGGTCAGGGCGAACCGGAGTATGAGCTCGGCCCGGAACCTCTCGAGCGACGCGCGACCCCGCTCCTCGGGGGTCTTTCTGGCGACCGGCCGCTTGGTGTAGCCCATGAGCTGCGCGAGCAGGAAGCCAGCGGCTGTGGCGGCGAACACCGCCAGGACCGGCCACCACGGCAGCGGGTCACGGTTGGGCCAGAGCACGAACGTGATCATGAGGGTGAGGATCACCGGGCTGACCAGGAGCGCGCCCATCGTGATGCGCAGCGAGGTGAGCGGTGAGGGACCGGGCGGAGCCGGAGCAGGCGAGGTCATGGGCCGCATCCTGCCAGCGGCCGGCGAAATATCCGTCGAGCCCACGTGGTTGTGGCGAGTAGCATGCAGGACGTCGTCCTCGACGATGCCGAGCGGGTGAGCCTGCGAGCCCGCGCGGAGGAGGAGAGGCGACCAGAACTGAACAGTGGTGACGCGCCCGTGCCTCGCGGGGGTGATCGGTTTCGACGCTGATCGCCGTTGCAGGGGAAGCGGGTCGAGGACGCACGGTCATCTCGTCAACGCTCCGTGCAAACCCAATAGGTGCCAATTCCAAGCGCACCGACTTCGCCCTCGCCGCCTGAGCGAGCCTCGAAGTCCGTCAGCCTGAGCTAGCTTCCGACTCAGTGCCTGGCGTCAGCTAGGGAGCTTGCTGCGCCGCCATGCCGAGGGGCGGCGCGGGACTCTTACTCGGCTGGGCCTGTCAGGGAACGTGTGCGTGCGAGCCCTGGGGCCGAGAAAATCCACAGCGCACTGCACCCGGAGAAGCCCTTCATCGCCGTCAGCGGACGCGGGTTCGATTCCCGCCACCTCCACCATCCACGGCCGGGCGCGTCGCCCTGATCAGTGACTGACACAATCTCCTCGTGCCTCCCGCGACCGTGGACTCCTCCGACCGGCATGACCGGCGTGCTCTGGGCGACGGAATCGCGTGGCTGCTGCTGGGGGTCGTGGTGCTCGTCGTGGGCGCCGCCGCCGGGTGGACCTCGCTGATCTTCATCGGCGCCTTCCTCGTCGTTCCCGCGCTGATCTCCCTGCTGATCCTGCGCCGCGGACGTCTCCGCAGCGTGCACGCCGACCCGCGAAACCCGAGAAGATGAGGGCATGACCAGTCCGTCGATCTCCAGCTCCCTGACCGTCCGCCTCGAGCTCCCCGGTCGACCGACCGCCGTCAGCGAGCTGTCCGGAGCCGTCGAGCGTGCCGGCGGGCTCGTCACCGCTCTCGACATCACCTCCTCCTCGAACGACCGGATGCAGGTCGACGTCACGCTCAACGCGCGCGACACCGACCACGGCGACCAGATCGTCGACGCGATGCGCTCGGTCGAGGGCGTCGTCATCGGCAAGGTGTCCGACCGCACGTTCCTGGTCCACCTCGGCGGCAAGCTCGAGGTCAAGCCGAAGGTGCCCATCCGCAACCGCGACGACCTGTCGCTGATCTACACCCCGGGCGTCGCCCGGGTGTGCATGGCGATCGCCGAGAAGCCTTCGGACGCAAGGAATCTCACGATCAAGCGCAACACGGTGGCCGTGCTCACAGACGGTTCCGCCGTGCTCGGTCTCGGTGACATCGGCCCGCTGGCCGCGCTGCCGGTCATGGAGGGCAAGGCCGCGCTGTTCAAGCGCTTCGCCGACATCGACGCCTTCCCGATCTGCCTCGACACCTACGACACCGAGGAGATCATCCGCACCGCCAAGGCGATCGCGCCGGTGTTCGCCGGCATCAACCTCGAGGACATCTCGGCGCCGCGCTGCTTCGAGATCGAGGAGCGGCTGCGCGACGAGCTCGACATCCCCGTCTTCCACGACGACCAGCACGGCACCGCGATCGTGGTGCTGGCCGCGCTGCGCAACGCGCTGCGCGTCGTCGGCAAGGAGCTCGAGGGCGTGCGCATCGCGATGAGCGGTGCCGGCGCCGCGGGCACCGCGATCCTCAAGCTGCTCATCAAGGCCGGAGCGCGTGACGTCGTCGTCACCGACATCAACGGCGTCATCCACCGTGAGCGACCCGACGTGAGCACCGGCAGCAACCCGCACCTGCAGTGGATCGCCGAGCACACCAACGAGCGCGGCCTGCAGGGCAACCTCAAGGACGCGATCCGCGGCGCCGACGTGCTGATCGGGGTCTCCGCCCCGAACCTGCTGACCGGCGACGACATCGCGACCATGGCCGAGGGCTCGATCGTGTTTGCCCTGGCCAACCCGGTGCCCGAGGTCGACCCCGCCGCCGCGGCGCAGCACGCCGCGGTCGTCGCGACCGGGCGCAGCGACTTCGCCAACCAGATCAACAACGTGCTGGTCTTCCCCGGCGTCTTCCGCGGGCTGCTCGACGCGCACGCCGACGAGGTCTCCGACGAGGTGCTGCTCGCAGCCGCCAAGGCGGTCAGCGACACCGTGCCGCGCGAGGAGCTCAACGCGGCGTACATCATCCCCAGCGTGTTCCACCCCAACCTCTCGGCGTCGGTCGCCGAGGCGGTCGAGGCGGCCGCGAAGGGCGAGCCCGCCGGGTCCTGAGCGGTGTGGGCCGCCACACATCGGCCCCGTTCGATTTCTGCCGGTGGCCCGTGCGCCGCTAGGCTGGTGACACCCCAGTACGCGATCTTGCGTTCGTTTCCTGTCTTTCTTCAGTTGAGCGCCGAGATCTTTGCCGCCTGAGCCGACTGCCTCCCTGCAGCGCTCCGACCCACGACGCGGCCGGTACTCAAGACACGAAGCGAGAGATCAGTGAAGTCCTCCAATCGTGGGCACAAGGCTGCCCCGAAGAAGGCCCGGTGGACCCGGGCGCAGAAGCTCGAGGCCCAGCGCGCCAAGGTGCGCAAGCAGGTGCGCGGTCGCCCGGGCGACCGCGACGACGCCCGCCGCGACGAGCCGCGACGTGACGACGCCCGCCGCGACGACGTACGTCGGTCAGCAGCCCGCGACGACCGTCGCCCCCCGCGGGGGGACCGGCGCGACGGGTACCGCCGCGACGACAGCCGCCGGGACGACGACCGGCCGCAGCGCCGGTTCGACCGGGACGAGCGTCCGCAGCGCAGCAACCGTCGCGACGACGACCGCCCGCAGCGGCGGTTCGACCGGGACGAGCGCCCGCGCCGGTTCGAGCGGGACGAGCGTGGCAGCCGGTTCGACCGGGACGACCGCCGTGGTGACCGCCGCGACGAGCGTGGTGACCGGTTCGGTCGGGACGACCGGCCGCGCCGCTTCGAGCGCGACGACCGCCCGCAGCGGCGGTTCGATCGGGACGAGCGCCCGCGCCGGTTCGAGCGGGACGATCGCGGTGACCGGTTCAACCGCGACGACCGCCGTGGTGACCGCCGCGACGAGCGCGGTGACCGGTTCGGTCGTGACGAGCGTCGCGACCGCCGCGACGACCGGTTCGACCGCCGCGACCGCTTCCAGCGCGAGGACCGCCCGCAGCGTCGCGACGACCGCGACGACCGCGCCCCCCGCCGAGAGGAGCGCGACACCCCGGCCGCGCAGACCGCTCCCGTCGAGACGCCGGCCGCATCCAGCGACGAGCCGATCGACATGCAGGACAACGGTTTTGCCGCGCTGGGCCTGCCCGACCTGATCGTCGAGCGGCTCGCCCGTGACGGCATCACCAAGCCCTTCCCGATCCAGGCGGCGACCATCCCCGACGCGCTCGCCGGGCGCGACGTGCTGGGCCGCGGACGCACCGGCTCGGGCAAGACGCTGTCCTTCGGCCTGCCGACCCTGGCTCGGCTCGCGGCGGGCGGCAAGGCCCGCCCGCACCAGCCGCGCGCGATCGTGCTGACGCCGACCCGTGAGCTGGCCATGCAGGTGAGCGACGCGCTCATGCCGCTGGTCCACGTGATCGGGCTGCGGCACAAGCTGGTCGCCGGCGGCATGCCGTACGAGCCGCAGCTGCAGGCGCTGCAGCGCGGGGTCGACCTGCTGGTCGCAACGCCGGGCCGGCTGATGGACCTCATCGAGCGCGGTGCCGCCGACCTGTCGCGCGTCGAGATCGCGATCCTCGACGAGGCCGACCACATGGCCGAGATGGGCTTCCTCGAGGCCATCACCGAGATCCTCGACCAGATCCCCGAGGGCGGTCAGCGGCTGCTCTTCTCGGCGACGCTGGACCGGGGCATCGACACCGTGGTCGACCGCTACCTCGTCGACCCGGTCACCCACTCGACCGACGACGGCACCGCCAGCGTGGCGACGATGAGCCACCACGCGCTGCTCATCGACCCCCAGCACAAGAAGGTGGTGACGGCCGAGGTCGCGAACCGGCCCGGACGTACGGTCGTGTTCTGCCGCACCAAGCTCGGCGCCGACCGCGTCGCGCGAGAGCTGCGCGACCTCGGTGTCGTCGCGGCCGCGCTGCACGGCGGGCTCAACCAGGGCCAGCGCAACAAGGTGCTGTCGGCGTTCAAGGACGGGCGGGTGCCCGTGCTCGTCGCGACCGACGTCGCCGCGCGCGGCATCCACGTCGACGACGTGGGCGTGGTGCTGCAGCTCGACCCGCCGGCCGACCACAAGGACTACCTGCACCGCGCGGGCCGCACGGCCCGGGCCGGTGAGAGCGGCACGGTCGTCACGCTGGCGCTGCCGCACCAGCGCAAGGTCGTCCAGCGGTTGCTCGACGAGGCCGGCGTGGACACCACGCTCGTGCGGGCCCAGCCCGGCGACGACGTGATCGCGCAGGCCGGTGGCAGCACGCCGAGCGGCGAGCAGGTCAGCGAGGACGACCTCTACCGCCTGCTGACGCCCAACCGGGGCCGGGCCGGCCGCGGCGGCGGCCGGGGTGGCCCGCGCCGCGGTGGCTACGGCGGGTCCGGTGGCTACGGCGGGCCCGGTGGTGGCGGCGGCTACGGCGGCGGTCGCCGCGGTGGCCCCCGCCGGGACGGCGAGCGACGCCACGACGGTGGCCGCTCGCGCGGTCCGCACCGCCCGCGCCGCGACGCCTGAGCGCGAGACCCCTCCCCAGGGGTCTCGCGCAACCGCGGCCGAGCCGGTAAAGGTATTGCGGTGGAGAACCTGACGGGGCGTCTGCTCGTGGCGGTCCCACACCCGGACGACGAGCCGGGGATGGGGGAGATGTTCGAGCGGAGCGTGGTGCTGCTGCTGCACCACGACGAGGACGGCGCGCACGGGCTGGTGCTCAACCGGCCCCTCGACGCCGACGTGGACGCCGTGCTGCCCGGGTGGCAGCCGCACGTGAGCAAGCCCGGCCGGCTGTTCCAGGGCGGCCCGGTGCAGCTGGACTCCGCGCTCGGCCTGGTCTCGATCCCCGGCGATGACACGACCATCGGCATCAAGCGGCTCTTCGGGTCGGTCGGGCTGGTCGACCTCGACGCGCCGCCCGTCGTCGTCATGCCCGAGGTCGCCGGCCTACGCATCTACGCCGGCTACTCCGGCTGGGAGGGCGACCAGCTCGAGCGCGAGATCCGCGAGGGCGCCTGGTTCGTGGTCCCCGCCGAGGCCGGCGACGCGTTCAGCCGCGAGCCCGACGCGCTGTGGACCGCGGTGCTGCGCCGCCAGCGCAGCACGCTGGCGCTGGTGTCGACCTTCCCGGCCGACCCGTCGCTGAACTGAGCGTCGCCGCGCGAGGCGGCGAGGGCGTACGTCGGGGTGGGCTCAGCCCTGCTCGTCGCCGCCGTCCTGCGGGGGCCGGAGCCCTTCGTAGATCTCCAACTATGGTTCAATCCGGCACATGAACCGAGAGCGCAAGAGCGAGTACGACCGGGCCTACTACCTCGACAACCGCGAGAAGATCGCTGAGCGCAAGGCCGAGTACCGACGCAACAACCGCGAGAAGATCGCCGAGTACAACGCCGAGTACCGGCGCAACAACCCGTCCGTTGAGAGGCGGAGTCGCGAGACGCAACGCCTGCGCAATGCCGCTATGGCGGCGGTGGCAACTCGCAGCGGCCAGCCTTGGACTCCGCACGAGGATGCCCGACTGCTGGCCTCCTCGCCGTTTGACACGGTGATCGTGGCGGCAGAGCTGGGGCGCACCATCGCATCCGTCAACACACGCCGCCGTCGCCTCCGCAAGCGCCTCGGTGCGGAATGACACGCAGACCGCCACGCGCCGGCAGGCCCAGCCGCCGAGCTGAGACCGTCACAGGCAGCGCAGAGCGCACCGTGGTGTACGCCCGCATCTCGCTGGACGTTGCGGGCGAGGGGCTCGGCGTGCAGCGCCAGGAGGCGGAGTGCCGAGCCCTCTGCGAGCGCAACGGCTGGGACGTAGCCGAGGTCTACACCGATAACGACGTGAGCGCGACCACGGGGAAGGTGCGTCCCGAGTTTGAGCGTCTCCTCGCGAGCAAGCCGAGCCGCGTCGTGGTGTGGCACACCGACCGCCTGGTGCGCAAGACGGCGGACTTGGAGCGCGTCATAGCCCTGGACATTCCCATCGTGGCCGTGACCGCTGGACACCTGGACTTGAGCACGCCGAGCGGGCGGGCCGTTGCCCGCACCGTGACGGCGTGGGCCACCTTCGAAGGCGAGCAGAAGTCGCTACGGCAGCAGGCCGCTCACCGTCAGCGCGTCGAGTCGGGGAAACCCTGGTGGTCGCACCGGCGCCCTTTCGGCTACACGGCCGAGGGCGAGGTTCACGAGACCGAAGGGCCTGCGCTGCGCAAGTGCTACGACATGGTGCGGCTGGGCTCGACGTACGCCGACGCCGCGCGCTACCTCAATGCCGAGGGCTTCACGACCACAGTCGGCGGTAGGCAGTGGAACGGCTCGAACCTGTCACGCCTCATGCGCGATCCCAAGTACGCCGGACTCATCCATTACAGGTATGAGGTTCAGGGTCGCGGACAGTGGGAGCCTATCGTCCCCGAGGAGGAATGGCGGGCAATCCTCGACCGCTCCGAGGTCATTGCGAGTGGCATGGCCCCGGCCCCGGCAGGTTCGCGAGTACGGTCGCTGCTCGGAGGTATTGCCCGCTGCGAGTGCGGCGAGCCGTTCAAGCGGACCCGACAGCACTCCAAACGCAAGGGCGGCGAAGTCTTGAAGACGTACGTCTATCAATGTCCGATGCACTGCACGTCGATAAACGCCGAATGGCTCGACACGCACGTTGCCAAAGCTGTCCTCAGAGCGGCCACGAGCCCCGCGTGGATGCTCGCCGCTGGACCGGAAGTGAGCGCGCCGGAGGCGGAGTCTGCCGCCCGTGAGGCGGTCACTCTGCGCGACCGGCTGGACGAGTTGAGCGAGGCGTTTGCCGCCGGGGAGATATCCCGCGACCAACTCGCAAGCGGTTCCGCGCCGCTGCGCTCCGCACTCGCGGACGCCGAAGCGCGAGCGCAGACGTACTACTCCGCAAGCCCGCTCGACCGGAAGTTCTCGCCCGCCGATTTGGTGGCCGCGTGGAAGTCGAACTCACTCACGCTAGAGCAGCGTCGCGAGGCGGTCGGTAAGTACGTCGAGCGCATCGAGGTGCGCAGGCGGACCAACCGGAACGAGCGCGCTAACGCGGGAATGGTCACGCTCACCATGCGTAAGCCCAACTAGCCAAGCACCACCCGAAACCGAAACACAGAACAGGGGAACTCGAGGAATGAAGATCGCACAGACCGCAATGCACACGGCGTTCGGATGCGCCCTGACCGGGGAGGGGCTACTCGTCGGTCCGCTGCCCGAGCAGGACGCCCCCGACCCACTCGACCCGCTGGGGCCGTGGCTCGGTGACGCAGACCTGGAACCCATGCTCGCCGTGCTCCGCCCGCTCGGCTGGGGCCTCACGCGGGAGGACGACGGCACGCCGATGCAGGTCGGCCGCGTTGGCGAGCGCCCGGTGTGGGGCCTGTGGCATGCGGAGCCGGTCGACGGCTGGGACGCGCAGCGCAACGCCGAGGCGCTGGACAGCCTCGCCGCGTCGGTGGGCATGACCGCGTTGTGACGTAACCGATCCCGCCGCGAGGTTCAGAAACGTCGAGCCCAACCCCTTATTTACAGGTGAAGGGCTGTTGCTCACGAGCGTGACGCAACTCATCGGCCTGACGGGTTCAGAAACCCTGAGCCCAACCCAGTATTTATAGATGTCGGGAGAGCTTGACTCACTCTCCCGCGCCCGGGGTATCCCCCTCCTCCCTTGGGAATAGGAAGCCCCCTCCTCGACCGCCATCACTTGCGGTTGGGGAGGGGGCTTTCGCTTGCCCTACCGAGTCAACGTCGTTGTTGACACCCATCCCGAATCCCAAGCCCGCGAAGGGAACGCGCACCCATGCCCGAACACAAGCCACCCATCCCCCTAGCTGGGGGCTGGCTCACCAATCGCCAGGCTGCCCTCGTCCTCGGCATCCGGCCACAGACTCTCCGCGTTTACCGCTCGCGGGGGAAAGGTCCCGTCTGGACGCTTACTGCCGAGCGCCGCGTGCTCTACCGGGAGAGCGACGTACTCGCCTACATGCACCAGCGCCGACGACGGTGCCGGTCATGACCATGAGAACGCCCGAGCTGTCGGAGAGGCCATTCGAGGCGTCGACCACCGAGGCTCCTACCCGAGTACCGGACCGGCCCGGAACTCCCGCGACACGCCGTGTGCGACACCGCCTCAGGGGTAGTGAGTGCAAATGCGCCCGGTGCCGGGAGGTATTCACCTCGCTAGCCGCGTTCGACCTGCACAGGGCATCCACCGTGGACGACCGACGAATCTGCCTCGACCCGGCGATTGTGCTCCGCACAGATGGAACGCCAGCGCTACGGCTGCGCGGCGATGGCCTGTGGGAGCGGGTCGCAGGACAGCGACGCGGTTAGCGTGTCGCGGCTAATCGCGAGATTCTCCCCGCTCACCCCCAATCACGAACTTGAAGGAGTCGAACATTGAACGAGAAGCTCACCGAGGAGCAGGTCATTGTCCAGGCCGTGAGGTCGGGTAACGACCCGAGCAAGGCGTTGAATGACTGGCGCCGGCGAGATTTCCCCGCGACCGTCGAGGCCGAGGAGTACGAGCCCGTTGGTCGAGGTGGACTCGATCCGCACGGCAGCGGACCGTACGACGCTTACGATCCGGTGGCCGAGGCGCAGCGGCACGGGCGGCGCGCGCGACGAGCGCTCGGGGACAGCCGGTGAACGCACCGACGTGCGCGGTCAAGGACTGCGCGCTGCCGAGACGCACGAGCGCGGCGATCTATTGCATGACGCACGATCGGGCCTACTGGATCAACGGGCACCCGCTCGACCTCGGCGGGCTGACCGCCACCGACAGGATGCGGCTGCGCGCATGACCGCAAGCGAGACGGTGCGGACGGTGATCTTCCCCGAGTGGCTGGCGACGGAACCCGCCGCGTGGCTGCGCGAGGTGGAACGACGCTCCCCGCACCCGAGCCGCATGCGCATCGCGCGCGCGTTCGCGCGGTCCCTCGATGCCACCGGCCACCAGATGAAGCCGACCGCACAGACCTACCTCGCCAAGGTGGCGGGAACGTCGGAGGCGGCGGCCAAGCGCTGGCTTGGATGGGCTCGTGACGAGGGACTGATCGAGCCGACCGGCGAGTACGTCGAACTCGTCCAGGGGAAGCGGCGGACGCCGATCTACACGGCTGCCGGTGTCGCCATCGAGCCACCAGCATCGCTGCATCACGAGCTGGAGGGTGCCCTCAGCGTCGATTGGTTCGCGCTCGCGAGAGGGTGCCCGTGGGGCGAGGCCGAACGCGACCGGGACGCCCACGAGTTCCCCGCAATGGCGGCCTAGACCGGCAAAAGTGACCCATACATAGTAGTTATCTTTCCCACCGGCGGAGTTGCTGAGGAAGGGCAGGACCAGCGCCCTACCCCTGAGCATCGACAGAGCACTGAGCGCGCAGTACGGATTGCCACCGGCAGGCAGCAGGCGAGCCCCTAGGCGAGCCAGCGCCAGCCTGCCCCGTGGAGTACCGCTCGGCGCGACCAGCGGCAGGGAGCACCCCGTAAGCCACAAGGTCGCCACGGCCTAGGGGCCTGAGCGACCGAGGTGCGCGGCACTCTCCGAGCCGCAACTCAGTACCTGAGGACCAGCGCCACATCGCACGCCTCACGTCGCACGGCTGTCGGTGTCGCGCCGCCGAAGGCACAGGCGCGAGCATCCGCGCACCGCTCGACGGACAGCGCTCAATGTGTCCTGAGGGCTGGAGCCCTACCTCTGCACGCTGTCTCTGCCGGTGCTCAGCACCCTGCCGGCGCGGGGGCTCTCAGCAACGACAGTGCTGCTCTCAACCCTGCCCGGTGGCCGCTGATCCTGCCGCTGATCCTCGACCCCCTGAGGTGCGGCACCCCTTCAACGCCAACTCGCCGGAGCCCATCACCGGGCTGCCGGTGCATCCGCAGCGCTCGGTGACGAACGCCAGCGCTGCCGACCCACGAACTCAACCCCAAGATGATCGGAGTCACAAGCATGCCCAGCAACACCAACACCCTGTCCACTGATATGGCGCAGGTCTCGCGCGAGTACGTCGCAGCCCTGGAGGAGGCCAAGGCGAAGCACCTCGCCGCCACCGATGCACGGATGAAGCGCCGCGAGGATGCCGCCGACAACCTTGACCGCGTGGAGGACGAGGCGGCCACCATCCGCAACACCCTCGACCGGCTGGAGAACGACGCCCGGAAGGGCAATGTCTCGCCCGACGCAGCGGCCGCGTACTCCTCGGCTCGATCCCAGCTCGACCTGTACGACCTCGCCGTCGAGGCGCTGGAGATGGCGTCCCGACCGCCCAAGGCGCTGCCTAACACGAGCGAGTCGGTCGCGGAGATTGTCGCCGGCGTGCTGCGCCGGGTGTACGCGCAGAGCGTGCCCGTCGTGACCACGATGGCGCCGAACGTCCCGGAGCCCACGCCCGAGCACTGCCCGGTGATCGTGGTCCAGCAGACGAAGCACGGCAGCACCAACGACGGCGGCCACATCCGCTGCGACGACGGCATCGCCATCCTCTATTTCCGCAGCCCGGTATACGCACCGCTCGACCCCTATGCCATCGTCCGGACCGGCGAAGACACCGAGACGCTGTTCGTCCCCGATGTCGAGGCCGACAACAAGTCCGGCGCGGTCCGCACTCCGCTGGAGAGCATCCCCGGCCTGACCGTCGTTCACGACAAGACCGGCAGCGACGTGGTGCGCGACTACTGGAAGATGCCCGCCGGCACGATCTACGCGCCACCCCTCCCGGTCCTGCCCGAGGTGATTGCACCGTCGCTCGCTGCCGAGAGCCTGGCAGAGCTGGCGCTCGTCGCGGTCAACCTCGACAAGCCCATGAAGATGTTCCCCATCGTCCCGGTGGGCGCCCCCGAGGTCACGGTTCGCAGGCGCGACGGCGTTCGGCGGGTTACCACGATTGGCCGCGTCCGCTTCACGGAGCAGCATGGCGGGCAGGTAGTGCGCACGACCATGCCCGGCCACGGTGGCGGCCTGGCGCGGTTGGACAGCAAGGGCCTGCACATCGGCGGCGCCGTCAACTACTCGCTCGCAGAGCGGGTCAACGCCGCCATCGAGAACGGCGACCTCACCGACCGCCTGACCGCCGGCATCGGCCGAGTGGTCTCGGTCTCCTCGAAGGTTACTGACACCGGCCTGGAGCTGACCGTCGTCTCGAAGGCCGCCTCCATCTGAGCAACACCCGCGCGAGACCGTCTCTGAGGCAACCTCAGTCCGCAGAATCCCCCGCTTACTGGCGGGGGATTTTCTGCGTTCCGGGCCTTTGCTCACGGGCTCCTCGGGTTGCGCGGGGGCGGAGCCTCTAAGACCACCCGGTCCACGCGCGCGACGCTGAGAGGGTCCCACCCCCCACCCTTGCCGCTTAGCACACGCACGCACACACGTCAAGGACCACACGCCGCCGTTAACGTGTCTGTACGCGATCCTGAGCGACGTTCTGCCCTCATGGGTAGGCGAGTGAGGGTAGGCGGCTTTCAACGCCTTAGAGAGGCTCTCAGCCGTTCGAGGCTTGCCCAAGCTTCTTCGAGGGACTCGGCGAGCCCCGGTCCTCCGGCCGGGCTCGATCGAGCACGCAGCGGCGACAACGCAGCACGCAACCACGGACACGAGCGCGAGCACGCGGCGCTACGGCGCAGCCGATGCCGCGCCCGGGCGCAGCACGCAGTGACACGGAGCGTGCGAGCAAGGGCGCAGCACGCAACGCGAAGGGAACGCGAGGAGCGGCTACTCGCCGCCCGTGTCGTCGTCGCCCGTTGGCCCTACTTGCTCATAGATCTCCTGGCAGACGGGGCAGACCGGGAACTTCTTCGGGTCGCGCCCGGGCACCCAGACCTTGCCGCACAGCGCGGTGACCGGCTCGCCGGACAGTGCGCTCTCGAGGATCTTCTCCTTGCGGACGTAGTGCGAGAAGCGCTCGTGGTCGCCGGGCTCCTGCTTCTGCTCCTCGACCTGCTCCCGCTCGAGCACGGCGGTGGTGGTGCTCGGCCCCAGCGGCTCGGGCTCGGGGACCTGGCCGGGGTCGGTGGGCTCGTTCAGCGGAGAGGACATGCGCTCCAGTGTAGGTCGGGCGGCCCGGGCGCACCTGCGCGGACGAGGCTCCCAAGATTCGGCGCGCGCAACGCCCCACGCCGTGGTGCAGGTGCCATACGTTGCGCGGACGAGCCCCCTCCCCGTGGGCTCCCGATGGAGGTCTACAGACTCATGATTCGTCGCACCATGCCGCTCTTCGCCGCTGTCGCCCTGGCCACCGGCGGGGCCGCGATCGCCGGTCCGTCGAGCCAGGCCGCGCAGCTGGCCGACAGCGGCTCGGGGTGGAAGTCCGCCACCGCGAGCAGCTGCGCCGACGACGCCCCCGCCAGCGCCAAGGTCCGCGGAGGGTCCTCCTCCAAGCACGACCCGAACGCGCTGAGCCAGGCCCAGCTCGACGCCCGCGAGAAGGCGTTCGGCAAGGACGCCGCCGCGAAGGGCCTGACGAAGCGCTCGGACGGTCGCCTCGCGAAGAAGCCGGGCAGCCCCACGGCGTTCACGCCCGTCGTCATCGACGTCTACTGGCACACGATCACCGACGGCACGCGCGGGGCCATCAGCGACGCCGAGATCGCCTCGCAGATCACCGTGCTGAACAACGCGTACGCCGGCTCGGGCTTCTCCTTCCGCCTCGTCTCGAGCGACAGCACCAACAACGCGTCCTGGTACAACGGGCTGGTCTCCGGCCCGCAGGAGCAGGCCATGAAGGCGGCCCTGCGCAAGGGCGACCAGGGTGACCTCAACGTCTACACCGCCGACCTCGGCAACGACCTGCTCGGCTGGGCGACGTTCCCGACGCGCAAGACCAGCAGCAACGACGGCGTCGTGATCCTCGACGAGAGCCTGCCCGGCGGCACGGCCGCGCCGTACAACGAGGGCGACACCGCCACCCACGAGGTCGGCCACTGGCTCGGGCTCTACCACACCTTCCAGGGCGGCTGCGGCGGCCAGGGCGACCAGGTCGCCGACACCCCGGCCGAGGCCTCGCCGGCCACCGGCTGCCCGGTCGGCCGCGACACCTGCACCGCTCCCGGCCTCGACCCGATCCGCAACTACATGGACTACACCGCCGACGCGTGCATGAACGAGTTCACGCCCGGCCAGGTGACCCGCATGCAGAACCTGTGGGTGACCTACCGCGCCTGACGCGCCGCATCACCCGCTCGATCGAGGGCCCCGTCACCGCTGGTGGCGGGGCCCTCGACCTGCGTTCGCCAGCCTGTCACCGGGCCCGGTTAAGGTTGCCCGCGATGTCTACGTCGGCTGCCTCCAACCTGTCTCCCGCGTTCCCCGAGCGTGCTGCGTGGGGCACCGCCGACAAGCTGCGCGCGTGGCAGGCCGAGGCGCTGCAGTCCTACGCCGAGCAGGCGCCGCGCGACTTCCTCGCGGTCGCGACCCCCGGCGCCGGCAAGACCACCTTCGCGCTGCGGGTGGCCACCGAGCTGCTGGGTGCGGGCGTGGTCGAGCAGGTCACCGTCGTCGCCCCGACCGAGCACCTGAAGACCCAGTGGGCCGACGCTGCGGCCCGGGTCGGCATCAACCTCGACCCGCGCTTCACCAACGCCCAGGAGCAGCACGCGACCGACTTCGACGGGGTGGCGCTGACGTACGCCGGGGTGGCGAGCCGCCCGGAGCTGCACCGCCGCCGCACCGAGGCGCGCCGCACGCTGGTGATCCTCGACGAGATCCACCACGGCGGCGACTCCCGGTCGTGGGGCGACGGGCTGCGCGAGGCGTTCGGCGCGGCGACCCGGCGGCTGAGCCTCACCGGCACGCCGTTCCGCTCCGACACCAACCCGATCCCGTTCGTGCGCTACGACGAGGGCGCCGACGGCGTGCGGCGCTCGGCGAGCGACTACTCCTACGGCTATGCCGACGCGCTGCGCGACGGCGTCGTGCGGCCGGTGCTGTTCATGGCGTACGGCGGGAGCATGCGCTGGCGCACCCGCGCGGGTGACGAGGTCGCGGCCCGGCTGGGCGAGGCGATGACCAAGGACGCGACCGCCGCGGCCTGGCGCACCGCGCTCGACCCGCAGGGGGAGTGGATCCCGTCGGTGCTGCGCGCGGCCGACCAGCGGCTCACCGAGGTGCGGCGGCACGTCGAGGACGCCGGCGGCCTGGTGATCGCGTCCAACCAGACCAGCGCGCGGGCGTACGCCCGGCTCCTCGAGGCGATCAGCGGCGAGAAGCCCACGGTCGTGCTCTCCGACGACGCGGGCGCGTCGGCGCGCATCGAAGACTTTGCCGGGTCGGACGCGCGGTGGATGGTCGCCGTGCGCATGGTGTCCGAGGGCGTCGACGTGCCGCGCCTGGCCGTGGGCGTCTACGCCACCTCGACCCAGACGCCGCTGTTCTTCGCGCAGGCGGTCGGCCGGTTCGTGCGCGCGCGGCGCCGCGGCGAGACCGCGTCGGTCTTCCTCCCCAGCGTGCCGGTCATCCTCGACCACGCGGCGTCGCTGGAGCGCCAGCGCGACCACGCCCTCGACCGCCCGGGCCCGGCCGGCGAGGACGCCGTGTGGGCCGAGGAGGAGGGGCTGCTCGCCGAGGCCAACCGCGAGGAGAAGGCCTCGGGCGAGCTGGAGCAGCAGTCGTTCCAGGCGCTGGAGTCCGACGCCGAGTTCGACCACGTGCTGTTCGACTCCCAGCAGTTCGGGCTGGGTGCCGAGGTCGGCAGCGAGGACGAGCAGGACTACCTCGGGCTGCCGGGGTTGCTCGAGCCCGACCAGGTGAGCCACCTGCTGCGCGAGCGGCAGACCAAGCAGGCCAGCAGCGGGCGCAAGCGGCGCGGGCAGGACGAGCCGGTCGCCGCCCACCGCGCGCTGGCCGCGCAGCGCAAGGAGCTGAACTCGCTGGTCGCGGCGTACGCCCGCAAGAGCGGCCAGGCGCACGCGGTGATCCACAACGACCTGCGCCAGCAGTGCGGCGGGCCGACCCTCGACCGCGCCAGCAGCGAAGAGGTCGCCGCCCGGATCGCCAAGATCCGCAACTGGTTCGTCGGCCGGCGCTGAACCGCGCTGGTCGAGTGCCGCGGGGCCATGCTGGTCGAGTGCCGCGGGGCCATGCTGGTCGAGTGCCGCGGGGCCATGCTGGTCGAGTGCCGCGAGGCCATGCTGGTCGAGTGCCGCGAGGCCATGCGGGTCGAGTGCCGCGAGGAACGAGCGGTGTATCGAGACCCGGGGGCGGGCGACACAATGGCGCCGTGGGCATCTTCGGCAGAGGCAAGGGTCAGGGCAGGAGCGAGGCGCGGCGACGCCAGGCGGGAGCCATCCAGGACTTCTGGCAGTGGTGGCAGGAGTCGGGGTCGCGCGACTGGGCCAACCTGGTCGGTGAGGGCACCATCCCCGACGCGGCGGTGGAGGACCTGTCCGGCCGGGTGCACGCCATCGACCCGGGGCTGTCCTGGGAGACCGCGGCCGGCTCGGAGTCGATGCACGTGCTGGTCGTGAGCCCGGAGGGCGACCCGGAGCTGCGCGCGGTCGCGCGCCGCTGGCGGGACGCCGCGCCGGAGGCCGACCTGGTCTGGTCCTACGCCGACTCCCGCCCGCCGGTCGCCGACCCGCAGGACCACGCGCTGGTGATCGACGAGCGGCGCTTCGAGGGCGGCCAGGTCGTGGTCGGGGTGCAGCGGCGCGGGTCGCGCGTCGACGTCGTGCTGCACCACCCGCTGTTCCCCGAGGTGCCCGAGCAGGTGCGCACCCAGGTGATGTTCCTGATGCTCGACGTCACCCTGGGCGAGCAGCAGACCGAGACCTGGATCGGCGAGCTGACGGCCAGCGAGGTGCCGCCGCTCGACGGCTTCGGGCTGACCGGGCTGCGCGCGGTCGTGCGCGACCTTGCAGCCGAGTTCACCACGGACACAGGCGAACCCGCGTGGGCGTTGATGGAGGGGAGCGGACCGCTGGGGCCGGTTCTCGCCGCCGCCGAGGTGCCGCTGGCCGCCGCCATGAACCCGGCGCTGTCCGAGCACGTGCTCGTCGAGGCGGCCTACGGCCACCGCAACGAGGCCGGCCTGCCGCTCGACCCCTCGCTCACCGAGCTGCGCGAGCTCGAGGAGGAGCTGCGCCGGGCCGCCGGCCCCGACGGGCGAGTCGTCGCGCACGAGTCCAGCGCGGGCGTACGCCGGCTGCACCTGTACGTCGACCCCGCCACCGACGCCGTGCCGCGCATCGAGCAGGCGGTGCGCGGGTGGGGCGGCACCGCGCGGGTGCGCACCGACGACGACCCGGGCTGGGCCGAGGTCGCGCACCTCCGCGGCTGACCGCGGCCGGGCGGTTGACGACGGCCGGCGGTTGGGGCGGCTGGCGGGCAGCCTCGCTCAGCGCTCGAGGCCGAGGGCCGACCAGGGCAGCGCGTGGGCGACCCGCCCCCGTTGGCCGCGGGTCGTCGTCGCCTCGAGCAGCGACCGCACCAGGGCCGCCTCGGCCGCCTCGAGCGAGGCCGCGAGCAGCGGGTCGAGCTCGTGGTCGGGGCGGGCCGGCGCCGGCGGTGCCGTCGACACGGCGAGGCCGTAGTCGCCGCTGCCGTGCGTGAACGCCGCGCCCACCCTGCCCATCGCAAGCACCCCCCGCTGCGCGACGCGGCGCAGCTGGCGCGCATCGACAGCGGCGTCGGTGACGAGCAGCACGATGCACGAGTTTCCTTGCGTGTGAGGCTCTTTCGTGGCCGCCGATGCTCGGCCGTGCGCGTCGTCGGGGCCGCCCGCACCCAGCACCGCGCCGGCCGCGAGGTCGAGGCTGCCGACCCGCAGGTCGCCCGAGAAGTTGGTCAGCGCGAGCGCGCCGACGGTCACCGCGTAGTCACCCAGCCGCGCGGTGCGCGACGACGTGCCGATGCCGCCCTTGTAGCCCAGGCACACCATGCCGCTGCCCGCGCCCACCGCCCCCTCGGCCGGGACACCGCCCTGTGCGCCGTCGAGCGCGGCGTGCACGTGGTCGGCCGTGATCGCCCGCGCGCGGATGTCGGACAGCCACCCGTCGTTGCACTCAGCCACGAGCGGGTTGAGCGTCGTCGTGGCCTCCTGGCCGGGCCGTCGCAGCACCCAGTCGACCAGCGCGTCGGCGGCGGCGAACGTCGACAGCGTCGAGGTCAGCACGATCGGCGTCTCGAGCGCGCCGAGCTCGACCAGCTGGGTGGCGCCGACGAGCTTGCCGTGACCGTTGCCCACCGCGAGATTGGCTGGGAGGGAACGACGTTCGCCCGACAGCTGGTCGAAGACGACGGCCGTGACCCCGGTGACGACGTCGTGCGCGCCGTCGGGAGCCGGCCCAAGACGTACGTCGGTGTGGCCCACGCGCACCCCGGCCACGTCGGTGATCGTGTCGTGCGGACCGGGAGGGCAGCCGTGCCGCAGCAGGGGGGTCAGGTCGGGGCGCGCCGCACGAGTCACGGGTCGACCGTAGCGATCCCGCCTCGACGCTAGCGTGGCGCTCCATGAGCCCGAGCCCTGAGAGCGAGCCGGCCGACCTCGGCGGCGAGACGTCGCAGACGATGGACCGTGGTCTGGCGCTGCTGCGGCTGCTCACCACGACCCGCTCGCAGGGCGCGACCGTCACCGAGCTGGCCACCGATCTCGGCGTCGGCCGGCCGGTGGTCTATCGGCTGCTCGCGTCGCTGGCCCGTGAGGACCTGGTCGCTCGCCGCGCGGACGGGCGGGTCGGGCCGGGCATGGGGTTGCTGCGGCTCGCGGTGTCCGTGCGCCCGCTGGTCGTCGAGGCGGCGGTGCCGCACCTGCGCCGGCTCGCCGACACCGTGCGCGCCACCGCCCACCTCACGCTGGCCGAGCACGGCGAGGCGCTGGCCGTCGCCGTGGTCGAGCCGACGGTGAGCGACCTGCACGTGGCCTACCGGGTGGGGTCGAGGCACCCGCTCGAGGCCGGCGCCGCTGGGCGGGCGATCCTGCTCGGGCGCGCCGACCGGTCGGGGGAGGACGTCGTCGTCACCGACTCCGAGCTGCAGCCCGGTGCGCACGGCCTCGCGGCGCCGGTGCGCGGCACGCCCGGGCTGGAGGCGTCGGTCGGGGTGGTGGCGCTGCACCCGCTCGACCCGGCGCGCGTCGGGCCGCTGGTGACCTCGGCCGCCGAGCGGATCTCGTTGGCGTTGCAGTGAATCGGCGTCGGACGGGTCCGCCGGTGGCTGAGCGGTCTCGCGCTAACCGGGGCGGCGGTCGGCCGGGGCCGGGGTGGCGCGACCGGCGCCGGTGGCCTGCACCAGCGGCCCGGTGCGGCGGGGGAGCAGCTCGGCCAGGGCGATGACGGTGCTCGTGCGGGTCACCATGCCGGTGCTCACGACCGAGTCGATGACCCGCTGCAGGTCGGGGTTGTCGCGGGCCACGACCCGCACCATGAGATCGCCGTCGCCGGTGATCGTGTGCACCTCGAGCACCTCCGGGATGCCGCGCAGGTGCTCCAGCAGCGGCTCGTGGCCCTCCTGCTGCCGGATGGCGAGGGTGCAGAACGCCGTCACCGGATAGCCCAGCGAGTGCGGGTCGACCGTGGGGGCGAACGAGCTGATCACGCCGCGCCGGACCAGCCGGTCCAGGCGGGCCTGCACCGTGCCGCGCGCGACGCCGAGCTCGCGCGAGGCGCCGAGCACGCCGATCTGCGGCCGCTCGGTGAGCAGGGCCAGGAGGCGGGAGTCCAGGTCGTCGATCGGCGCGGGCATGGACAAAGTGTATGGCGAGCTGGCGTCAAGCCCGCGCACTCTGCACAGGTTGCGCAGACGTACGGCGTCGTGTTGCCCGGTGGCGTGAGCGGGGCCACAGTGGCGGGTATGACGGACACCGTGAACCTCACCGAGACCGAGCGCGACGCAGACCTCGACCTCGATCAGCTCAAGCAGCTGGTCGGCCTCGTGGAGTACGACGGCGACAAGGACCCGTTCCCCGTCACCGGCTGGGACGCGATCGTCTTCGTCTCGGGCAACGCCACGCAGTCGGCGCTGTACTACCAGTCCGCCTGGGGGATGGAGCTGGTCGCCTACTCCGGCCCGGAGACCGGCAACCGCGACCACAAGTCGTTCGTGCTGAAGTCCGGCTCGATCAAATTCGTCATCAACGGCGCGGTCGACCCCGACAGCCCGCTGGTCGAGCACCACCGCAAGCACGGTGACGGTGTCGTCGACATCGCGCTCGAGGTGCCCGACGTCGACAAGTGCATCGAGCAGGCCCGCCGTGCGGGGGCGACGGTCGTGCGCGAGCCCGAGGACGTGACCGACGAGCTCGGGACCGTGCGGATCGCGGCGATCGCGACGTACGGCGAGACGCGGCACACCCTCGTCGACCGCAGCCGCTACACCGGCCCCTACCTGCCCGGCTACGTCCCGCAGAGCTCCACGCTGGTCAAGCGCGAGGGGCAGCCGAAGCGGCTCTTCCAGGCGCTCGACCACATCGTCGGCAACGTCGAGCTCGGGAAGATGGACGAGTGGGTCTCGTTCTACAACCGCGTCATGGGGTTCGTGAACATGGCCGAGTTCATCGGCGACGACATCGCGACCGACTACTCCGCGCTGATGTCCAAGGTCGTCGCCAACGGCAACCACCGGGTGAAGTTCCCGCTGAACGAGCCGGCGATCGCCAAGAAGAAGAGCCAGATCGACGAGTACCTCGAGTTCTACCGCGGGGCCGGCGCCCAGCACCTGGCCGTCGCGACCGGCGACATCCTCGCGAGCGTGGATGCGTTGCGCGCCAACGGTGTCGAGTTCCTCGACACCCCCGACTCCTACTACGAGGACCCCGAGCTGCGCGCGCGCATCGGCGAGGTGCGGGTGCCGGTCGAGGAGCTGCAGAAGCGCGGCATCCTGGTCGACCGCGACGAGGACGGCTACCTGCTGCAGATCTTCACCAAGCCGCTGGGTGACCGTCCCACGGTGTTCTTCGAGCTGATCGAGCGGCACGGTTCGCTCGGCTTCGGCAAGGGCAACTTCAAGGCGCTGTTCGAGGCGATCGAGCGGGAGCAGGAGCGCAGGGGGAACCTGTAGTCGCTCGCCGCGACCTCACGCGCCGGCCCCGGCGACGCCGCGCCCGGCACACCCCACCAGGTGTGCCGGGCGCGGCGCTGTGCGCAGTTTGCTGAGTTCGCGCTGAACAGATCGCTCTGATAGAGGTTGATTCCGCACGGCGCCGACGTACGTCGCGGTAGCCTGTCTGATTGTCGACAAAACTACGATCCAATCGAAGCCCCTCGGGAGGCCGGCAGATGAGTTCGAGTCCGACGACACAGCACACCGGAGAGCCCGAAGTTCCCAAGAAGGTGCTTCATCGGGCGATCGGCGCCTCCGCGATCGGCAACGCGGTCGAGTGGTTCGACTACGGCGTGTACGCCTACATGACCACCCACATCGCGGCGGCGCTGTTCCCCGAGGGTGACAACGCGGTGTTCTTCACCCTGGTCGGGTTCGCGATCAGTTTCCTGATCCGGCCCATCGGCAGCATGTTCTGGGGCCCGCTGGGCGACAAGATCGGCCGCAAGCGCGTGCTGGCCATGACGATCCTGCTGATGGCGGCCGCCACGCTGTGCGTCGGGCTGATCCCGAGCTACGAGACCATCGGCATCGCGGCCCCCGTGATCCTCTACCTGCTGCGCATCGTCCAGGGCTTCTCGGCCGGTGGCGAGTACGGCGGGGCCGCCACCTTCATGGCGGAGTACTCGCCCGACCGCAAGCGCGGGTTCTACGGCAGCTTCCTGGAGGTCGGGACGCTGGTCGGGTTCACCCTCGGAAACGGCATCGCGCTGATCCTGGTGAACGTGCTCAGCGCGGACGACCTGCAGAGCTGGGGCTGGCGCATCCCGTTCCTCATCGCCGCACCGCTCGGCCTGATCGGTATGTACCTGCGCTCGCGCATCGAGGACACCCCGGTGTTCCGCGAGCTGGAGGACCGCGACGAGACCGAGGACGAGGTCAAGGGCGTCTACAAGGAGCTGCTGACCAAGTACCTCCGGCCGATCCTCACCCTGTTCGGCCTGGTCATCGCGCTCAACGTCGTGAACTACACGCTGCTGAGCTACATGCCCACGTACCTGCAGAACAACCTCGACATGGAGGAGTCCGACGCGCTGCTCGTGCCGTTCTTCGGGCAGATCGCGATGGCCGTGTCGTTGCCGTTCTTCGGGATGCTGTCCGACCGCATCGGACGCAAACCGATGTGGCTGTTCTCCTGCGCGGCGCTGCTGATCGCGTGCGTCCCGATGTACCAGCTGATGTCGCAGAGCCTGGGCATGGCGATCGTGGCCTTCGCCGTGCTGGGAATCCTCTACGCGCCGCAGCTGGCGACGATCTCGGCGACCTTCCCGGCGATGTTCCCGACCATCGTGCGGTTCGCCGGCGTGGCGATCGGCTACAACGTGGCGACGTCGCTGTTCGGCGGCACCTCGGGTGCGATCAACGACCGGATGATCAACGCGACGGGCAACGACCTGTTCCCTGCGTGGTACATGGTCGGGGCGTGCGTGATCGGCCTGATCGCCGCGTTCTTCCTCATCGAGACCAAGGGCGAGTCGCTGCGTGGCACGGAGATCCCGGGCACCGAGGAGGCGCACCGCGAGCAGGAGGCGCTGGCGAAGTCCGAGGGCTGAGCGGCCTGCCCCGCACACGTTCGCGCCCACCCCGCTTCTCGCGAGGTGGGCGCGAACGTGTCGTCGGCAGAAGGGGATTCGGCGCTCAGAGCGCCGCGTCGACCGCCTCGGCCCACAGCTGCGCGGCGTCGTCGACCTGCTGCTCGCCCACGACGAGCGCGGGGATGAACCGCACCACCTGGCTCCACGGCCCGCAGGTGAGCAGCAGCAGCCCGAGCTCGGCCGCCTTGCTCTGCACCCGCGCGGCCGCCGCGCCGTCCGGCTTGCCCTCGGCGTCGCGGAACTCGTTGCCGAGCATCAGCCCCAGCCCGCGTACGTCGGTGATGGCGTCGTGCTGCCCGGCCACCTTCTCGAGCGCCTGGCGCAGCTGGGCGCCGCGCTGCTCCGCGTTGGCGACCAGGCCCTCGGACTCGATGACGTCGAGCGTCGCGACGGCCGCGGCGCAGGCGACGGCGTTGCCGCCGTAGGTGCCGCCCTGCGAGCCCGGCCAGGCCTTCTCCATCAGGGCGTTCGAGGCCGCGATGCCCGAGAGCGGGAAGCCCGACGCGAGTCCCTTGGCCGTGACGAGGATGTCGGGCCGGGCGCCGAAATGCTCACCGCCCCAGAACTTTCCGGTGCGCCCCCACCCGGTCTGCACCTCGTCGACGACGAGCAGGATCCCGTGGCGGTCGGCGCGCTCGCGCAGGCCGGCGAGGAATTCGGTGGAGGCCGGGACGTAACCACCCTCGCCGAGCACCGGCTCGACGAAGAACGCGGCGGTGTCGTCGGGCTGGGACAGCGTCTGCAGGGTGTAGTCGAGCTGCTTGAGCGCGAACGCGGTCGCCTCGTCCTGGCTCCAGCCGAAGTGGCCGGGGTCGGGGAACGGCGAGACCTGCACGCCGGCCATGAGCGGGGCGAAGCCGGCCTTGAACTTGGTGCCGGAGCTGGTCATCGACGCCGCCGCCACGGTGCGCCCGTGGAACCCGCCGTGGAAGGTGATCACGTTGGGACGGCCGGTCGCCTGCCGGGCCAGGCGCAGGGCTGCCTCGATGGCCTCGGAGCCGGAGTTGGTGAAGAACATCCGGTCCAGACCCTCGGGCAGCACCTCGCCCATCCGGTCGACCAGCCGCAGCAGCGGTTCGTGCAGCACCGTCGTGTACTGCCCGTGGATCAGCCGGCCGACCTGCTCCTGCGCGGCCGCCACCACGGTGGGGTGGCAGTGGCCGGTGCTGGTCACGCCGATGCCGGCCGTGAAGTCGAGATATCGCCGGTCGTCGGCGTCGAACAGATAGACGCCCTCGCCGCGGGTCGCCACGACCGGGGTCGCCTGCTTGAGCACGGGGGACAGCTGGGCCATCGTCGCCTCCATCCATGATTGATAGATTGTCGACAATCAGCCTAGGGCATGGCCCGCGAACAACCGGAAGGGATGACCGGCGGATGAGCACGGACACGCAGGCGACGGCGCAGACGCAGACCGAGGGCGGCCTCTCCGGCCGCGAGCAGCAGGTGGTCGACCAGGTCGAGAAGAGGCTGCTCGTGGGCGGCCGGTGGGTCGACGCCGAGGGCGGCGCGACGTTCGAGGTCGACGACCCCGCGACCGGGCAGGTGATCGCCTCGGTCGCCGACGCGACCCCGGCCGACGGACGGCGGGCGCTCGACGCCGCGGTCGCGGCGCAGGCCGATTTCGCGCGCACGACGCCGCGTGAGCGGGCAGATCTGCTGCTGCGGGCGCATGAGCTGTTGATGGAGCGGCAGGACGACCTGGCCCTGCTCATGACGCTCGAGATGGGCAAGCCGCTCGCGGAGGCGAAGGGCGAGATCGCTTATGCCGCAGAGTTTTTCCGGCACTTCTCGGGCGAGGCGCTGCGCATCGACGGCGGATACCAGACCGCGCCGGCCGGTGGCGCGCGGTTCCTCGTGACCAAGCAGCCGGTCGGCCCGTGCCTGCTCATCACGCCGTGGAACTTTCCGATGGCGATGGGCACCCGCAAGATCGGCCCGGCCCTGGCTGCCGGCTGTACGAGCGTCGTCAAGCCCGCGCACCAGACGCCGCTGTCGATGCTCGCGCTCGGGCAGGTGCTGCAGGACGCCGGCGTGCCCGACGGCGTGGTCAACATCGTGACCTGCCGCGACGCCGGCGGGGTGATGGAGCCGCTGATCCGCTCCGGCGACGCCCGCAAGCTCTCGTTCACCGGCTCCACCAAGGTCGGCAAGGTGCTGCTCGAGCAGTGCGCCGACAAGGTGCTGCGCACGTCGATGGAGCTCGGCGGCAACGCGCCGTTCATCGTGTTCGACGACGCCGACCTCGACGAGGCCGTCGCGGGAGCGATGCAGGCGAAGATGCGCAACATGGGGGAGGCGTGCACCGCCGCCAACCGAATCTACGTGCACGACAACGTGATTCAGCAGTTCGGCGAGAAGCTGTCGGCCGCGATGGCGCAGCTGGAGGTCGGGCGCGGCACCGACGACGGCGTGCAGGTCGGGCCGCTGGTCGACGAGGCCGGTCGCCGCAAGGTGATCGACCTGCTCGCCGACGCCACCGGCCGCGGCGCCACCGTGCTGACCGGCGGCGAGGCCCCCGACGGGCCCGGCTGGTTCTTCCCGCCGACGGTGCTCACCGGGGTGCCCGGCGAGGCGCGCATGGCGCACGAGGAGATCTTCGGCCCCGTCGCGCCGCTCACCCCGTTCAGCAGCGAGGACGAGGTGATCGCCGCCGCCAACGACACGCCGTACGGCCTTGTCGCCTACGTCTTCACGAACGACCTGCGGCGCGGGCTGCGCGTCGCCGAGGCGCTCGAGTCGGGCATGGTTGGCCTCAACCAGGGCGTGGTGTCCAACCCCGCCGCGCCGTTCGGCGGCATCAAGGAGTCCGGTCTCGGCCGCGAGGGCGGCAGCGTCGGGATCGAGGAGTTCCTGGAGATCAAGTACGTCGGAATCGCGATGTGACGGGCGCCGGGCTGGGCGGGGCCGGTTGGGTCCGGCCGGGCGGGGCAGGCCCTACGGGCCAACCATCCGGCCTCGCAGGCTCGGCCTCCCGCCAGAACCCGTCCACGGCCCTACGGACCTGCCCCGCCCGGCCTGGTCACGCGGGGGCGGCGAGCGTACGGCTGCTCCGGGCAGATGGGGTCGGTATCGACCCGGAACGGCACGGTTCAGGCCGGTTTTCCGGGCAGATGGGGTCGGTATCGACCCGAGGTTGCCGCGGCCTGGTCAGGCGGGGGGCTCGACGGGTTCGGGGACCAGGCGGCGTACGCCGTCGCGCATGTGGGCGACCAGCAGCCGGTCGGTGGCGGTCGGGTCGTCGGCCTGCAGCGCCTCGGCGATGGCACGGTGCTCGGCGACCCGGTCCTCGTTGGAGTCGTAGGTCGGTTCGAGGGCGTTGAGGCACATGCGGGTCTCGGTGAGCAGGGTCTGGTGCATCCACACGAGCCGGGGGCTGGCCGACTCGCGCACCAGCTGCTCGTGGAAGGCGAGGTCGGCGTCGGTCACGGCCTCGCGGTCGTCGTCGGCGGCCGCGCGCTCCATGGTGTCGACGACGCGCAGCAGCGAGCCGCCGGCCGTCGCGGCGGTGCCGGTGTCGTGCAGGTGCTCGGCCGCGCCGCGCTCGACGGCCTGCCGGGCGAGGTAGGTGTCGCGCACCCGCTCGGGCGTCATCTCGATGACGAAAAGCCCTCTGTTGCGGTAGGACTCGACGAGTCCCTCCTGGGTGAGGCGCTGCAGGCCCTCGCGCAGCGGGCCACGGCTGACGCCCAGCTGGCGGGCGAGCTCGACCTCGCCGAGCTGCTCGCCCGGACCGATGTCGCCCCGTGCGATGGCCTCGCGCACGGTGCGCGCGACCATGCTCGCGGTGGACTCCTGCACCAGCGGTGTCAGGCGGGACACGTTCGACATGATCAACGCTCCTGGGCGAAGAGGCGACCGGAGCCAGGCAGCGAGGGCCGGACTCCCAACAGCTGCAGACCTTTCCAGATCGTGACCTGGTTCGCGGTGAGGACGGGCCGTCCGGTCTCCGCCTCGGCGTCGGAGAGCCACTCCAGCGTGTGCATCGCGGTGTCGGGCACCAGCACCGCCTGCACGCGGTCGGACAGGTCGGCGCCGCGCACCACGGCGAGCACCTGCTCGCGCCCGAGCGTGCCGACCTCGGCCGCGGTGACGATGCCGTGGCTGCCCATCGCGACCACCTCGATGCCGGCCGCGCCGAGGAACGCCACGAACGCCTCGGCGATGTCCTGCGGGTAGGACGCCGCGACCGAGACCCGCTCGATCCCGAGGTGCCGGCAGGCGTCGACGAACGCGAACGACGTCGACGACGCCGGCCGCCCGACCGCCTCCGCCAGCTGCTCGGCCTGCTCGCGGGCCCCCTCCCACCCGAAGACGAACGAGCCCGACGTGCACGCCCACATCACCGACTCCGCGCCGTGCTCGGCGACCAGCTCCCGACCACCGGCGGCGAGATGGTCGGCGCGCCCGATCTCCAGCAGCGCGTCGACGCGGTGGGCGTCCTCGTCCATCCGGGTGTGCACCAGGGGCAGGTCGGGCGGGCGTACGCCGGCCTCGCGCAGCCGAGCGACGAACCGGGGGTAGTCGTCCTCGGCGCTGTAGCCGGGGTAGAGCAGTCCGACGGTGGGCACGGTCAGGCCTCCGATCCTGCGCCGGGAGAACGGAACTCGAGCGCGGAGCCGTCCGGCGCGTCGGGCGCGGCGCCGGCCGTGCTGTCCGGTGCGAGGAGGCGCCAGGCAGCGAGGGCGTACGTGCGGGCGGCCACCGTGAGCTCGTCGACACCGACCGACTCGTCGGGCCGGTGCGCCTGCTCGTTGACCGACCCGGGGCCGAGCACGACCACCGGCACGCCGAGGTCGCGCGCCACGAAACCGCCGTCGCACGCGGCGGTCCAGCCGCCGAGCCCGAGGCCCGGGCCGCCGGCCGCGCCGAGCGACGACTCGACCGCGGTGACGAACGCGTTGTCCGGGGCGGTCTCGAACCCCGGCATCCACATCGGCAGGTCGATCTCGACGCGCAGCCCGTCGCGCTCCAGCCCGAGCGCGTCGACGCGCGCGACCACCTCGCGCAGCACCTGCTCGGCGTCCTCGCCGGGGAGCAGCCGCCGGTCGGCCAGCACCCGGCACTCGGCCGGCACGATCGAGGTGCCGGTGCCGCCCTCGACGACGCCGACGCTCCAGGTCGCCGGACCCGCGAGCGGGTGCGGCGCGGCGGCGAGCTCGGTGTGCCAGTCGCGCAGCGCGGTGACGATCCGGGCCGCGCCGTAGATCGCGTTGGCGCCGTCGTCGGGCCGCCCGCTGTGCGCCGCCGTGCCGTGCACCCGGATGTCGAGGTAGGCGTCGCCGCGCGCCGCGATCACGGTCTGCAGGTCGGTGGGCTCGGCCGTCACGCACCCGACGTACGCCTTCGCGGGCTGCTGCGCGACCCACGCCCTGATGCCGACGCCACCCTGCTCCTCGTCCACCGTCGCGGCCAGCTCGACCCCGCCGGTGAGCGTGCGTCCGGTCGCGCGGGCGTGCTCCTGCACCGCCGCCATGGCCTCGACGGCCGCGGCGAGCCCACCCTTCATGTCGGTCGTGCCGCGGCCGAAGACGCGACCGCCGTCGACCTCGCCGCCGAACGGGTCGCGCGTCCAGCCCTCGCCGACCGGCACGACGTCGGTGTGGCCGAGCAGCAGCAGCGCCGGACCGCCCGCGTCGCCGGTGGTGCGGGCGAACAGGTTGTCGCGGCCGGCCTCCGCGGTCTCGGTGCGCACGTCGAGGTCGCGCTCCCGGCAGACGGCCGCGAGCGTGGCGACGGTCTCGGCCTCCTGGCCCGGCGGGTTCTCCCCGCGGGCGCGCACCAGCCGCTGCGTCGCGGCGACGATGCGGTCGGTGTCGATCCGGTCGAGCAGCGCCAGCTCGACCGCCGTGAGCGGGGGTGCGGTCTGCGCGCTCATCGGCGCACCCGCTCGACGGCGCGGGCCAGCCGGCGCACGCCCTCGTGGATGCGCTCCGGCGGCATCGAGGCGAAGCACAGCCGCAGGTCGTGCGGGAAGCGGCGCCCGGGGGAGAGGGCGTTGCCGGGGATGTAGGCGACGCCCTCGGCGAGGGCGACCTCGAAAAGCCTTTCGGTGTCGACGGACTCGTCGAAGCTGACCCACAGGAAGAAGCCGCCCTCGGGGTCGGTCCAGCGGGCCTGGTCGCCCAGGTGCTCGGTGAGCGCGGCCTGCATCGCCTCCTTGCGCACGCGGTACGACGCGCGCTGGGTCACGAGGTGGTCCTGCAGGTGACCCTCGCGCAGGAAGCCGGCCACGAGGCGCTGCAGCGGCAGGTTGGTGCAGGTGTCCATCGCCTGCTTGGCGTTGATCAGCAGCGGCTGCAGGCTCGGGTCGGCGTCGACCCACCCCACCCGCAGACCCGGCGCGATGATCTTCGAGAACGTGCGCACCGAGAAGACCAGCGGGTCACCGCCAGCGAGCTCGTGCAGCGACGGCACCGGCTCCCCGGCGAACCGCAGCATGCCGTACGGGTCGTCGTCGATCACCACGCTGCCCCACCGGCGCGCCAGCTCCAGCAGCCGCTGCCGCCGCTCCAGCGTCAGGGTCGCGCCGGACGGGTTCTGGAAGGTGGGGATGACGTACAGCGCCTTGGGGGTGCGCCCCGCGCGCTCGACCAGCCGCTCCAGCTGCTCGACGTCGAGCCCGTCGGCGTCGACCGGGGCCTCCAGCAGCTCGGCCTGGTAGGACAGCGCGGTCGCGGATCCGTTGGTGTACGTGGGGGACTCGACGACGACCAGATCGCCCGGGTCGACGAGCAGCTTGAACGCCAGGTCGAGCCCCTGCATCCCGCCGGAGGTGATGAACAGCCGCTCGGCGGTCGTGGCGTCGGTGGTGCCGGCCAGCTCCGCGAGCAGCGCCTCGACCAGCGCGGGGTCGCCCTCGGTCGCGGCGTAGTCGAACGCGTCGGGTGCCTCCGCGCCCATCGCCGCGATCCCGACCTGGGCCAAGGTGTGCGTCGGAATCGCTTCTGGCGCAGGCGAACCCATCGCGAAGCGCACGATGTCGTGCGTCTGCCGCGCCAGCAGCGAGGTGCTGGAGTCGATCACCGAGCCGACCAGGTCCGAGGCTCGCGACGCGAGCGGGATCGGGGTCGTCGGGGTGGTGGTCATGCGCTCACTCCTTGATCGTCAGTCCGCGGGGTACGTGCGCCAGCAGCTCGGGTCCGTCGTCGGTCACCAGCACCGACTCGGAGGTCTCGTAGCCCCAGCCGTCCATCCACATGCCGAGGATCACGTGGAACGCCATGCCGGCCCGCAGCTCGGTCTCCTCCTCGGCGCGCAGGCTCACCGTGCGCTCGCCCCAGTCGGGCGGGTAGCCGATGCCGATGGAATAGCCGATGCGCGACTCCTTGCTGAGCCCGGCGCGGGCGATGGTGGAGGCGAACGCTTGGTGCACCTCGCGACCGGTGCGCCCCGGTCGCAGCTGCTCCAGCGCGGCGAGCATCCCGTCGCTGACGGCGTCGGCGCACGACGACAGCCGGTGCGGGGGCCGGCCGAGCACGACGGTGCGCGCCAGCGGCGCGTGGTAGCGATGGCGTACGCCCGCCAGCTCGATCGTCGTCGCCTCGCCGGCGACGAGGGGCAGGTCCGACCAGGTCAGGTGGGGTGTGCCGGCCGTCTCGCCGGTCGGCAGCATCGGCACGATCGCGGGGTAGTCGCCGCCGATCTGGTGGGCGCCGAGCGCCTGCGCGTGCTGGATCTCGGCGACCACGTCGCACTGGCGGCGCCCGACCTCGATCTGCTCGATCGCGATGCGCATGACGCGCTCGGTCACCTGGCCGGCCGCGCGCAGCGTCTCCTGCTCCAGCGGCGACTTGACCAGCCGCACCCAGTTGACCAGCTCGTGGCTGTCGACGAGCGCGGCGTGACGCAGGCGCGCGTGCAGCGCGAAGAAGCCGCGCGGGGAGAAGTAGTGCGCGTCGATCTCGGCCGCGACCTGGCTGCCCGGGTCGTCGCGCAGCACGCCGATCTCCAGCGCCCGCGCGGCGATCCAGTCGTAGGGGTGCACGTCGGGCCGGTGCACGAGACGCTCGGGGTAGCCGTGCACCTGCTCCCGCGGCAGCGACGCCGTGTGGTGCGCACCCTGGGCGTCCATCGCGCGGGCGAACAGGTGGGGCGGCCCCTCGACCGGGACGACCAGGCACTGCGGGGTGTAGAACGACCACGCGTTGTAACCGGTCAGGTAGTACAGGTTCGCCGGGTCGACGACCACCAGCGAGGCGAGGTCGCGCTCGGCCATCCGGCGCTGCACCGCCTGCAGGCGAGCGACATACTCCTGGGCCGGAAACGGTTGCGGCCGAAGGGTGTTCGTCGTCACGCGGCCGGCCTGTGGTGAGTCACGGCGAGCAGTCGCTGCTGCTCGCCGATCGCGGCGATGCCCGCCAGCCGCAGCGCGGCCCACAGCGTCACCTGGTTCGCGGTGAGCACGGGGATGCCGAGCTCGCGCTCGAGCGGGGCGATGAGGTCGTACGTCGGGAGGTTGGTGCAGGAGATGAAGACCGCCTCGCAGTCGTCCCGGGCGACCGCCTCGCGCACCAGCTCGACGGTGGTGCCGTAGGGCACCCGCCAGATCAGGCCGCGCAGCTGCAGCAGGGTGCTCGCGGTGACGGTGATGCCCGAGGCGGACAGGAAGGCGCGCAGCCGGTCGGTGATGCGCTGGTCGTACGGCGTGGCCACCGCGAGGCGCCGGATCCCCAGGTGCCGCAGCGCCATCAGCAGCGCGCCGCTGGAGGTCACCGCCGCGGGCGTGCCCGACGCGAGCATCGAGGCGACCAGGGCGTGCTCACCCGCGACGCCCCCGACGAACGAGCCCGACGTGCAGGCGTAGGCGACCACCTCGGGACGGGTGGCGATGAGGCTGGAGGTGCACGCGGCGACCGTGTCGGGGTCACCCACCGTCGTGGCCTGCTCGACGCTCACCGGCAGCGAGGAGAAGGGCGTGCGGGTCAGCAGCAGCGCCGCCTGCTCAGGGACCCAGCGCCACAGCTCGCGGTCCAGCGCGAAGTCGTAGGGCGCGACCACCCCGATGCCCACCGACCCCACCGGCGCCTCGTCGGGCAGGTCCAGACCGACGTCGCCCGGGTCGGGCACGGCGGGGTGGCTGGGGAGCATGCGCCCATGGTGCATCCCGATGTGGATTGTTGACAATCTTTTGCCGATCGCGAGTTGCGCCCGGTTCCGTCCGCGTTCCGACCGGGACCGGGTTCAGGCTGGCCGCATGAGCACCAAGCAGAAGGACACGGGGAAGAAGCGGGGCCAGCAGCCACGAGCAGCCGTCGAGCCCGACCTCGACGGGCTGCGCATCGCGGCCCTGGACGTCTCGACCTGGCCGCAGTTCGCCGCCCTGGTCGAGCGGCACAACGGGATCTTCGGCGGGTGCTGGTGCACCTTCTTCGGGCCCGACTGCCCGGAGAAACGCCAGTCCTACGAGGGCAACCGGGCGCTGAAGCAGCGCTGGGTCGAGGAGGATGCGACGCACGCCGCGCTGGTCCTGGACGGGGAGGAGGCGGTCGGCTGGGCCGAGTTCGGGCCGCCCGAGGAGCTGCCGAACCTGCACCACCGCAAGCAGTACCTCGCCGAGCAGCAGCAGCCGCCGGACTTCCGGGTGACCTGCATCTTCGTCGACCGGCGATATCGGCGGCGCGGGGTGGCCGAGCTCGCGCTGCGCGGCGCGGTCGAGCTGATCGCGGCAGCCGGGGGAGGCGTCGTCGAGGGATATCCGCACGACCTCGACGGGCGCCGGATGTCGGCGTCGTTCGTCTACAACGGCACCCGCCGGATGTACGAGCGCGTCGGCTTCGTCTACGACCGCCCCAAGGGGAAGGGCAACTGCGTCATGGTCCGCGAGGTGGCGGCCGCGGGCTGAACGATGCGCCCGCCACCCGACGGCTACGCGCCCAAAGATTGTTGACAATCTCTCGGCCGCGTTCCTAGCGTGGCCGCCGTGGCTGCCCCGGTGCTGACTGTTCTCGTGGAGTCCGGCGGCGACGCCCCGGACCGGCTCGACCGGCTCGCGGGCCGCTTCGACGTCCGGGTGTGCGACAGCGACGGCCTGGCCGACGCGCTGCCCGGCACCGACGCCCTGCTGCTGTGGGACTTCTTCAACCCGGCGCTCGAGGCCGCCTGGCCGCGGCGCGACCGGCTGCGCTGGGTGCACGTGGCCGCCGCCGGCGTCGACGCGATCCTGTTCGACGGGCTGCGCGACTCCGACGTGGTGCTGACCAACGCGCGCGGCGTCTTCGACCGACCGATCGCCGAGTTCGTGCTGGCCAGCGTGCTCGCCCAGGACAAGCTGCTGCACGCCTCGGCCGACCTGCAGCGCGAGCGCACCTGGCGCCACCGCGAGCCGCGCGAGACCGCCGGGTCGCACGCCCTGGTCGTCGGCACCGGCGGGATCGGCCGGGCCACCGGCCGGCTGCTGCGGGCCGTCGGCATGCGGGTCACCGGGGCCGGTCGCACCGCCCGCGACGGCGACGACGACTTCGACCGCATCGTCGCGAGCGGCGAGCTGGCCCGGCACGTCGGCGACGTCGACCACCTGGTCAACGCCGCGCCGCTGACCCCGCAGACGACCGGCATCCTCGACGCGACGGTCTTCGCCGCGCTGCCCGCGCACGCCCACGTCGTCAACGTCGGACGCGGGCGCAGCCTGGTCGAGGTCGACCTGGTGCAAGCGATCGAGCAGGGGCAGGTCGCCGCCGCCTCCCTCGACGTCTTCGAGACCGAGCCGCTGCCGCCCGACTCCCCGCTGTGGACCCTGCCCGGGGTGCACGTCTCGGCCCACATGTCGGGCGACGTCGTCGGCTGGCGCGACCGGCTCGCCGACCAGTTCGTGGACCTCGCCGAGCGGTGGCTCGCCGACGAACCCCTGCCGTACGCCGTCGACAAGCAGGGCGGGTTCGTCGCCACGGGTGCGCGATGACCGACCTGTCGATGCTCGGCGCGCACGAGCTGGTCGCCGGATTCCGTTCCGGCACATGGACGCCCGTCGACGCGCTGAACTCGGCGCTCGACGCGGTGCGCCGGCTCGACGGCGCGGTCAACGCCATCACGATGCTCGACGAGCCGGCGGCCCGGGGAGCCGCGGAGCTGTCCGCGCGGCGCTGGCGGGCGGGGGAGCCGGTGGGCCCGGTCGACGGGGTGCCGCTCACCGTCAAGGACATGGTGCCGACCCGCGGCTGGCCGACCTATCGCGGCAGCAACCTCGTCGACGACACCGGCCCGTGGGACGTCGACGCACCGTTCGTCGCGCGGCTGCGCGAGTCGGGGCAGGTGATCTTCGGGAAGAACACCACGCCGGAGTTCGGGTGGAAGGGCGTGACCGACTCGCTGCGGCACGGCGTCACCCGCAACCCGTGGGACCCCGGTCGCACCTCCGGCGGGTCGAGCGGTGGCGCGGCGGCCGCGACGGCGCTCGGCATGGGCACCTGGTCGGTGGGCACCGACGGCGGCGGATCCGTCCGGATCCCAGGGGCGTTCAGCGGGGTGGTCGCTCTCAAGCCGACCTACGGCCAGGTGCCGATCTATCCGGCGAGCCCCTACGGCACGCTGTCGCACATCGGCCCGATGACCCGCTCGGTCACCGACTGCGCGCTGCTGCTCGACGTCATCGCCCGGCCCGACCCGCGCGACTGGTCGGCGATGCCCACCCACCCCGGCTCCTACCTCGACGGGCTCGACTCCGGCGTCTCCGGCACCAGGATCGCCTTCTCGCCCGACCTCGGCACCGGCCGCAACGACCCCGAGGTCGAGGCCGCCGTCCGGGCGGCGGTCGACGTGCTGCGCGAGCAGGGCGCGCAGGTCGACGAGATCGACCTGCGCATCGCCGACCCGGTCGAGGCGTTCCACACGCTGTGGTTCACCGGCGCGGCCAAGGTGATCGACGCGTACGGGCCGGGCGCGCGCGAGCGCATCGACCCCGGACTGCGTTCTGCCATCGAGGAGTTCGGCGACAGGGCCACCGCGGCGGACTACCTGGACGCGGTGGCGGTGCGCGCCGACCTGGGGCGGGTGATGGGGGAGCTGCACACGACGTATGCCGCGCTGCTGACCCCGACCATGCCGATCGCGGCGTTCCCCGCCGGTCAGCCCGCCCCCGACGGCTGGCCCTCGCCGCTGTGGACCTCGTGGACTCCCTACACCTACCCGTTCAACATGACCCAGCAGCCGGCGCTCACCGTGCCGTGCGGCTTCACCGGCGACGGGCTGCCGATCGGGCTGCAGGTCGTGGCCGCGCGGCACGACGACGCCGCGGCGCTGCGCGTGGGCCGGGCGTTCGAGCAGGCGACCACCTGGCACACCCAGCACCCGCCCCGCACCCGCTGACCCCGCGCAGGAGGAACCGTGCCCCGCCTCATCACCATCACTCTGGACCGCCGGCAGGTCTCGTGCACCGCCCGGCTGCTCGACGAGGTCGCCCCGCGCACCTGCGCGGCGGTCTGGGACGCGCTGCCGGTCACCGCGCCCGCCTTCCACGGGAAGTACGCCCGCAACGAGGTCTACGGCCTCGTCACCGACTGGGCGGCGGCCGAGCCCGGCCCGGAGAACACCACGATCACGCCGATCCCGCGCGACGTGTGCTGGTTCAGCTTCAGCGGCGACGACCTCGGCAACCCGGCGTACGGCTACGAGGCCGAGGGCGAGCACCGCGCCGCCGGGCGCATCGTGGACCTGGCGATCTTCTACGGCCGCAACAACCTGCTCATCAACGGCGACCAGGGCTACGTGCCCGGCAACGTGTTCGCCGAGATCACCGACGGCTACGAGCAGATGGTCGCCGCGTGCCAGGACGTGTGGATGGGCGGGGCGCGCGGCGAGACGCTGACCTTTGCCCGCGCCGACGGGTCCTGAAGGCGCGCATGGGAGGGTTGGCCCCATGACGGCACGGCCCTCCGGGTGGTACGACGATCCCGACGACGAGACCCAGCTGCGCTACTGGGACGGGATCTTGTGGACCGAGCGGCGCACGCCGAAGGTCAAGCCCGGCCTCGACGGCTCGCGCATCGGCACCCCCAGCGCCTACCCCGACCCGGCCGAGCAGCAGCAGGCCGCCGCGCCCGGCACGACCGTGGGCGGCTCCCGCTTCGGCAACCCCGGCGACCCGTACGCGGGCCCGGGAGTGCCGCCGGCGCAGACTCCGCCGCACCAGACGTACGGCGGGCCGGGGCAGCCCGTCCCGCAGCAGTACGCCCAGCCCGGCTGGCAGCAGCAGGTCGCCCGCGGTGCGTTCACGCTCGAGGGGCAGCGGCTGAGCGGCTGGTGGCGCCGGTTCTTCGCGTGGTTCGTCGACGGCATCGTCGTGTTCGTCGTGGGCGCGCTGCTGGCGCTGCCGTGGGCGAGCGACTGGTTCGCCGGATACCGCAGCTACTGGAACGACGCGATGGACGCCGCGGCGTCGGGGTCGAGCCAGGCGCCGCCGGTGCCCGAGGAGCTCGCGGTCATGCCGGTGCAGCTAGCGCTGGCCGTCGCGCTGGTCTACGCGGTCTACGAGATCGCCATGGTGGTCTGGCGCGGTCGCACGCTCGGCAAGATGCTCACCGGCATCAGCGTGCGGTCGGTCGACGCCCCCCGCAAGCTCACCCTCGCCGAGGCCGCGCAGCGGTTCCTCGTGAAGGGAATCTCCAGCATCGTCAACGTGATTCCCGCGATCGGCGGCCTCGCGACGATCTTCACGCTGGTCGACGGTCTGTGGCCCCTCGGTGACTCGCGCAAGCAGGCCATCCACGACAAGGTCGGCAAGAGCCTGGTGGTCGTCGGGCCGCCGGAGGGCGCCCCCGCGGCGACGCCGCCCGGCCAGTACCCGGGTCAGTACCCGCAGCCGCCCTACGGAGGGATGCAGTGATGCGGGTCGCGATCTTCACCGGCTCCTCCGACGGGGCCGACCAGCGCTGGCACGAGGCCGCGACGCAGGTCACCCGCTACCTCGTGCGCCAGGGCGCCGGCATCGTCTACGGCGGCGCGTCGGTCGGCCTGATGGGCGCGGTCGCCGACATCGCGATCGAGGAGGGGGCCGAGATCGTCGGGGTCATCCCGCGCTCGCTGTTCTCCGAGGAGGTCCCGCACACGGGCCTGACCGAGCTGATCGAGGTCGACTCGATGCACGAGCGCAAGGCCGTGATGGCCCAGCGCGCCGACGCGTTCGTGGCGCTCCCCGGCGGCATCGGCACGCTCGAGGAGATCTTCGAGGTCTGGACCTGGCAGCACCTCGGGCTGCACGACAAGCCGGTCGCGTTCTACGACATCCACGGCTACTGGACGCCGCTGCTGCGCGCCCTCGACGGCATGGTCGACGCCGGCTTCCTCAGCCTGAAGGTGCGCGGCAGCCTCGTGGTCGCCGACACCCCGCAGGCGCTCTGGGCGGGGCTCGGCCAGGCCGAGCGCTGAGGCGCGGGCTCCGTCGGGAGCCGGACGGGCTCAGCCGAACGGGCCCGGCGCGCCCTGCCCGACCAGGGCCAGCACGACGAGCAGCCCCACCAGCATGGCGAGGTGGTTGGCCGCGCCCAGCACATCGCCGGTCACGCCGCCGACCTTGCGCCGCGCGACGGCCGACACCCCCGCGGCCGTGAGCAGCGCCGCGACCAGCACGACCGCCGACCACCACCCGAGCAGGCCCGCGCCGACCACCACGACCGTCAGCGCCGCGACCAGCCACGACGCGGCGGTCGGCGGGCGCGCCACCGACGCGCCGTGCCCGTCGTCGCGTGCCGGCGGGACCAGCGCGAGCATCGGCAGCACCACGAACCTGCTCACCAGGTGGGTGACGACCAACCCGCGCCCGGCGTACGCCATCGGCAGCGACGCGAGCGTCGTCACCAGCAGCAGCGACGACAGCACGACGGCCAGCGTGCCGTAGGTGCCGATGCGGCTGTCGCGCATGATCTCCAGCCGCCGCTCCTGGCTCCACCCGCCCCAGAGGCCGTCGACGGTGTCGGCGAGCCCGTCCTCGTGGAAGGCGCCGGTGACCAGCGCACCCACGACCGCCGCGAGCGCCGCGGCGGCCAGGGGCGGGAAGACCTGCCCGGCGAGCCAGAACGTGCCGGCGCAGGCGGCGCCCACCACGGCACCGACGAGCGGGAACCAGCCGACCGAGGCGTGCAGCCGCGCGGCGTGCTCGTCGGCGTCCTTCGCCGGCCGGGCCGGCACCGGGAGCCGCGTGAGAAACGTTGCGGCCGTGGCGAACTGGTCCCACGGGCGCACGACGGACCGGCTCACGACACGGGTCGCTGGGCGAGGACGTACGCGCGCTCGCTGGGCAGCTCGACCTGGGGGTGCGGCATGCGGGTCATGACCGAGACGATGTCGAGACCGTGCCGCTCGAGGTCGTCGAGCACGACCTCCGGCTCGAGGAAGTAGCCCTCCACGTCGACGCTGTGGCCGAACCAGGTCGTGAGCCGGTTGACGTCGCCGGGCTGGAACTCCTCGCTGCGGATGTGGAAGGCCAGCAGCGCGATGCCGCCCGGCTGCAGCACCCGGCGCAGCTCGGCGATCGTGCGGTCCCGGTCGGCGGGTCCGAGGTGGATGATCGAGTACATCAGCACCGCGGCCGCGAGGCTGCCGTCGGCCTGCGGCAGATCGGTCATCGAGGCGACCTCGAAGCGCACCTGCGGATGGTCGGCGCGCGCGATCTCGACCATCGAGCGCGACAGGTCGATGCCCACGACGTCGGCGCCGAGCCCGGCCAGGTGCGCGGCGACGTGACCGGGGCCGCAGCCGATGTCGGCCACGGTGCCGCCCGCGGCCATCTCCGCGACGGCGGCCAGGAGCGCGCGGTCGAGCGGCTTGCCGGCGAGCTCGTCGCGGATGGCCGCGGCGTACTCCGTCGCGACGGTGTCGTACGCCTGCCGCACCCGCTCCTCGCGCGGGTCCTGAGATGCCATGGACGCCAATCTAGTTCGCGCCCGGCGGGTCCACCCTCCGGCGTCTACCCGGGCGGGGCGGCCCGGCCACGGCGGGTGCGCACCACGACGGCGACCGCCGCGGTGACAGCGACAGCGCCCCAGGCGACCACGCTCGCGCCCAGGCCGAGCGCCAGGTCAGGTGCCCACAGCCGGACCTCTCGCCAGCCGTAGCCGACCAGCCGCGGGGTGAGCGCGGCCAGCGCGGCCAGGACGACCCCGAGCACGGCCAGGGCGGTGAGCGCCGCCCGCCGGCGCCGGTCGCGACGCAGCCCGGCGCGCACCGCGAGCGCGGCGCAGACCAGACCCACCGCGGCCAGCGCCACCGCGACCCACGGCGCGGCGGACAGGACCGGGTCGGGGGACATCGGTTGCTGCGGGACTGCGGCCGCGGCGCGCAGCAGGTCGGGCCCGACCCCGGCCAGCGCCGGCGCCGCCGCCTCGGAGTAGGCGTTCGCCAGCACGATGACCGCGCGGTCGTTCGCCGGGTCGAGCAGCACGTGGGTGAAGAAGCCCGGGGTGGCCCCGGTGTGCTCGACGACGGGGCGGGGGAGACCGTCGAGCTGCGTTGTGCGCCAACCGAATCCGTACGACTGTGTCGCCGACGTGCGCACCTGCGCCCGCTGCATCGTGGCCAGCCCGGAGCTGCTCAGCACCGAGGTGTTCGGGGCGACGCCGAGCTGGAACCGGGCGTAGCGCACGAGGTCGTCGGGGGTGGCGCCGACGTAGCCGTAGGGCACCCCGCTCTGGGAGTAGCCGCGGTCGAACGGGCGCGCGCGACCGAACGGCAGCCGGTTCCCGGCCCCGACGCCGGACGCGTCGGCCTGGGCGCTCGTCGTGATCGCGCCGGACATGCCCAGCGGGTCGGTGACGCGCTCGCGCAGCGCCCGACCGAAGTCGGTGCCGGTGACCTGCTCGACGATCGCGCCGAGCAGGAGGTAGTTCGCGTCGGAGTAGGCGTACGTCGTCCCGGGCTCGGACGCGAGCGTCACCTCCCGGAGCGACGAGGCGAGGCGGCGCAGGGTCTCGGGCCGGTCGTCGACCACGTCGGCCCGCTCCAGTCCCGCGCTGCGGCTGAGGCCGCTGGTGTGCGTGAGCAGCTGGCGCACCGAGACCGCACCGAGGCCGTTGGGGGCGCCCCGCAGGTCGGGCAGCCGCCGGTCCACCCGGTCGTCGAGGCCGAGCTGTCCCTCCTGCACGAGGTTCAGCACGAGGGTCGCGGTGAACGACTTCGACACCGACCCGACGAGGAACGGCGTGCTGCCGCTGACCGGCCGGCCACCGGCTCGCCCCTCGGCGAACCGGGCGACCACCCGGTCGCCCTGCACGACCACCGCGGTCCAGCCCGGGACGTCGAGGTCGCGCAGCGGCTGCACCGCTCGTTGCTGCGCGGCAGCCGGGTCGGCGGCCGGCCAGGCGGGCGGCACCCAGAGCGTGGCGAGCAGGGCGAGCAGTGCGGACGCGGCGACGGCCAGGCGGGTGCGCATGCCGATAACCATATAACCATATGGAAATGAGGCTTGTCGTCTAGGGTGCCGGCATGCCTCGCACCGCCGACCACGACGCCCGTCGCACACTCATCCGGGACGCGGTGCGCCAGGTCGCGGTCAGCGACGGGCTGGCGGCGGTGACCATCGCGCGCACGGCGGAGGCAGCCGGCATCTCGGTGGGGCTCGTGCAGCACTATTACGCCAGCAAGGACGACCTCGTCGTCGCGGTCTACGAGCAGCTGCTGGACCAGATGCACGCCCGGGTCGACGTCGGGATCGCCCGCGCCGAGCGCAAGCACGCCCGCATCGAGCACATCCTGGGCGAGGCGCTGCACCAGCTCCTCCCGCTCGACAAGGCTCGGCGCGAGGAGGTCTATCTGGACCTGACGTTCACCGGGCTGGCGCTGGACAACCCCCGGCTGCTGGCCGCGCTGCGCGGCTCCGAGGCACACCTGACCGAGCGAGTGCGCCAGGCGGTCGCGAACGGGAAGGAGTGCGGCGAGGTCGAGTCCGGGCTCGACGCCGACGTCGCGGCGGCGGGACTGGTCGCGACGGTCCGCGGCCTGGCGCGAGCGGGTTACCTCGCGCGCGGACGCGGCTCGGCGGAGGCTCGCCGGCGGGCCTCCGCCGTGATCGAGCAGCGGTGCGCGCAGATCTTCACCGGGCCCTGCTCGCGTCAGCAGGGCACCGGCTGATCAGTCTGCCGGGAGGATCGTGCCGGTGACCTCACCCAGGCCGATCCGGATGCCGTCGGCGCCGGGTGCGGAGTAGCGGATGGTGACGGTGTCGCCGTCCTCGAGGAAGGTGCGCGTCGAGCCGTTGGGCAGGGTGATCGGCTGCTCGCCGCTCCAGGTGAGCTCGAGCAGGCTGCCGCGCTGGTCGGCCTCCGGTCCCGACACGGTGCCCGAGGCGAACAGGTCGCCGTCGCGCAGCGAGGCGCCGTTCACGGTCAGGTGCGCGAGCATCTGGCTGGGCGACCAGTACATCGTCGAGTACGGCGGGCGCGCCACGACCGAGCCGTTCAGCTCGACCTCGATGGCGATGTCGAGACCGAACAGGTCATCGCCCAGCAGGTAGTCCATCGGGCGCGGATCCTGCTGCGGCAGAGGGGTCTTCGCCGCCTGCAGCGCTTCCATGGGTGTCACCCACGCGCCGACCGAGGACGCGAAGGACTTGCCGAGGAACGGGCCGAGCGGGACGTACTCCCAGGCCTGGATGTCGCGCGCGCTCCAGTCGTTGAACGCCAGGACGCCGAACAGGTGCTCGCTCGCCTCGTCGACCGAGACGCGGCTGCCGAGCTCGGTCCCACCGGCCACCACGAAGCCGAGCTCGGCCTCGATGTCGAGGCGCACGCTGGGGCCGAAGACCGGCTGGTCCTCGGTCGGCGGCCTGCGCTGACCCACCGGGCGACGGATGTCGGTGCCGCTGACCACGACCGTGCCGGAGCGACCGTGGTAGCCGATCGGCAGGTGCTTCCAGTTCGGCGTGAGGGCGTCGCCGTCGGGTCGGAAGATCCGGCCCACGTTGGTGGCGTGGTGCTCGCTGGCGTAGAAGTCGACGTAGTCGGCGACCTCGACGGGCAGGTGCAGCGTGACGTCGGACAGGTGGTGCAGGTGCGGTTCGACGGCCGCACGGAGCTCGGGGTCGGAGAGCAGCCCGACGACCCAGGCACGAGCCGACTCCCACGCCGGCTTCCCTTCTGCCAGAAGGGCGTTCAGCGACGGCTGCTGCCACAGCCGCGCGGTCCCGCTGCCGGTCGAACCCGCCGCCGCGCCGAGGTCGAGCACCTGGTCGCCGACCCGCACGCCCACCCTGCGCACGCCGTCGGCGCCCGAGAAGACGCCGTAGGGGAGCGCGGTGATGCCGTACGGGTGGTCGGCGGGCAGGTCGAGCCAGCTGCTCGTCACAGGTTCTCCTCGATCAGGCCGAGATCGGACAGGTCATGGATGGGGTCGAGCACGTCGCAGCAGCCGTAGGAGTGAAAAGCGTTGCGCACGCTGGCGATCCGCGGGTCGTCGAGCTCGCGCACCAGGCCGGCGATGACGTCGCTGTCGCGCTGCTCGAGCAGCGTCACGGCCTGGGCCGTCGAGGACCCGCGCAGGATCTGGTCGGTCGCGAGCAGCACGTTGAGGAAGCCGAACTGGTCCTCCCCGCCGTCGGCGGTGCTGGTGCGGTGGGAGACCGCGCGGTGCAGGCCGCCGGTGAGCTTGAACGACAGCCCTTGGCCCGTCGCCGAGGCGATGAAGCCGCCCAGGGCGGACGCGCTCGGCACGGCGTTGCTGGGCGTCGACCCGGTGCGCAGCTTCGCGCGCACCTGCTCCGACCCCTCCGAGGCGAGGTCGGCCATCGGCTCGTCGACGGCCTGCTCCGGGGTCACCTCGACCGCGACCGGCACCCCGAGCTCGAGCGCCGCGCGCCAGTCGGGGGAGTAGGTCAGCTCCAGCCCGGCGAGGGAGTGGCCGTCGGCGTCGACGAGCAGCTGGGCGGCGGTGAGCAGCTGGTCGAGCGTGACGTCGCTGCGGCCGACGACCGACACCGTGACCGGGGTGGAGCCGGCCACCGCCTCGCTGACCAGGGTGGGCGGCAGCAGCAGCGGACCGACCAGGTCGCTGATCGAGCTGCCGCGCCGCTCGACCCGGCGCGAGATCGCCTCGTCGAGCGGGAAGTTTCCGGGCGGGAAGACCGCCGCGTCATCGATGAGGCCCGCGAAAAGGGCGCGCGGGGGCACGCTGGAGGGCGTTGACATGCCCGTCACGCTACTGCATCCTCGTCGCGCCGATGAGACGCCGACGTCCGAAAATCGGACGCCCGGCGCGCGCGGATCGGCACTCGCGAGGAGAGGCTGCGATGGCGTACTACCAGGCGATGGGTTCGGTGCCCCGGCACCGGCACACGATGCACGACCGGCCCGACGGCGGCCTCTACTACGAGGAGCTGATGGGCGAGGAGGGCTTCTCCTCCGACTCCTCGCTGCTCTACCACCGCGGGCTCCCGTCGGCGATCACCGACGCCCAGGTGTGGAACCTCGGCAACTCGATGGCGACCACGCCCAACCACCCGCTCGTGCCGCGCCACCTGAAGCTGCACGACCTGTTCCCCGACGACGAGACCGGACGCGACGTCGTCACCGGGCGTCGCCTCGTGCTCGGCAACGCCGACGTGCGGCTGCTCTACGTCAAGGCCGACGCGCCAAGTCCGTGGTACCGCAACGGGATCGGCGACGAGTGCATCTACGTCGAGCGCGGCGGCGCGCGCGTCGAGACCGTGTTCGGGGCGTTCGACGTGCGCGAGGGCGACTACCTGGTCGTCCCGCGCGCGACCACCCACCGCTGGCTCCCGCTCGTCGAGGGCGACGACGACTTCGTCGAGCCGCTCCGGGCGTACTGCATCGAGGCGAGCTCGCACATCACCCCGCCCAAGCGATACCTGTCCCGCTTCGGGCAGCTGCTGGAGCACGCGCCGTACTGCGAGCGCGACCTGCGCGGGCCGCAGGGGCCGTTGCTGGCCGAGGACGTCGGCGCCGACGCGACCGAGCCGACCCAGGTCTACATCAAGCACCGCGGCAACGGGCCCGGCGGCGTGGTCGGCACGATCTACACCTACCCCTACCACCCGCTCGACGTCGTGGGCTGGGACGGCTGCCTCTACCCCTACGCCTTCAACATCGCCGACTACATGCCGATCACCGGCAAGGTGCACCAGCCGCCGCCCGTGCACCAGGTGTTCGAGGGCCACAACTTCGTGGTCTGCAACTTCGTGCCGCGCAAGGTCGACTACCACGAGCGGTCGATCCCGGTGCCGTACTACCACTCCAACGTCGACAGCGACGAGATCATGTTCTACGTCGCCGGCGACTACGAGGCGCGCAAGGGCTCGGGCATCGGGCGCGGCTCGATCTCGGTGCACCCGGGCGGGCACGCGCACGGCCCGCAGCCCGGCGCCTACGAGGCCTCGGTGGGCGTGCACTACTTCGACGAGACCGCCGTCATGGTCGACACCTTCCGCCCGCTCGACCTCGGCGAGGCCGGCGTCGCCGTGGACGACGGGAAGTACGCCTGGAGCTGGGTGGGCGGTCGCGACGCCTAGGCCCGCCGTGCGGGCGGTCAGCTCGCGGTGGTGACCTGTACGCCCGCGCCGGCCAGCTCCGCCAGCGCAGCCTTCGTGGTCTCCGGCGCGACACCGGCGGCCAGGTCGGTGAGCAGCCGGGTGCTGAGCCCGGCGCGCACGGCGTCCAGGGCGGTGGCTCGCACGCAGTAGTCGGTGGCCAGGCCCACGACGTCGACCGACTCGACGCCGCGCTCGCGCAGCCAGTCGGCGAGGCCGGTGCCGTCCTCGGCCGCGCCCTCGAACCCGGAGTAGGCCGCCTCGTGCTCACCCTTGCGGAACACCGTCTCGACCTGCTCCAGCGCCGGCGCGAGGTTGGGGTGGAAGTCGGCGCCGGCGGTCCCGACCTTGCAGTGCACCGGCCAGCTGTCGGTGAAGTCGGGCTCGTCCGACCAGTGGTCGCCCGGGTCGACGTGCCAGTCGGCGGTGGCGACGACGTGGGCGTACCCACCCAGGCCGCTGCCGACGTACGTGCTGATCCGGCCGGCGACCTCGGCGCCGCCCTCGACCGCGAGCGAACCGCCCTCGCAGAAGTCGTTCTGCACGTCCACGATCACCAGTGCGCTCGTCATGGTCCGACGCTAACGCTCAGGGCTGGTCGTCGAGATAGACCGTGGGGATCACCGGCTCGCCGCGGGAGAGCTGGTGGGCCTTGCGGGGCAGTTCGGCGAGCGAGGCGGCGTGCCGTTCGCGGGCGGCCTCGAGCGGCTCCTCGCCGACGATCTCGCCGTCTCGCACCAGCGGCACCAGCAGCTCACGGTCGTTGCCGTCGTCGAACGGGCGCTCGCCGATGCCGATCACCTCGGCCTCGGCGAGGCCGCGCGGGCTGATCTTGCGCAGGGCGTACTTGCGCCCGCCGACGCTGGTCTTGTCCTTGCTCGCCTTGGCGACGCCGATCATCTCGCCGGAGTCGTCGGCGCGGGAGACCAGCTTGTAGACCATGCCGGCCGTCGGCGTGCCGGACCCGGTGACCAGGCTCGTGCCCACCCCGTAGACGTCGACCGGGGCGGCCTGCAGCGCGGCGATGGCGTACTCGTCCAGGTCGCTGGTCACGACGATGCGGGTCTTGGTCGCGCCCAGCTCGTCCAGCTGCTGGCGCACCTCCTTCGCCTGCACCAGCAGGTCGCCGGAGTCGAGCCGCACCCCGCCGAGCTCGGGGCCGGCGATCTCGACGGCGAGCTCGACCGCCGCGGTCACGTCGTAGGTGTCGACCAGCAGCGTGGTGTCCTTGCCGAGCGACTCGACCTGGGAGGTGAAGGCCGCCCGCTCGTCGTCGTGCAGCAGGGTGAACGAGTGGGCCGCCGTGCCGGCGGTCGGCACGCCGTAGCGCCGCCCCGCCTCGAGGTTCGACGTCGTCGCGAACCCGGCGACGTACGCCGCCCGCGCGCTCGCGACCGCCGCCCACTCGTGGGTGCGCCGGGAGCCCATCTCGATGCACGGGCGCCCGTCGGCCGCCGAGGTCATCCGCGACGCGGCCGACGCGACGGCGCTGTCGTGGTTGAAGATCGACAGCGCCAGCGTCTCCAGGATCACGCCCTCGGCGAACGAGGACTCCACGATGAGCAGCGGCGAGCCGGGGAAGTACGCCTCGCCCTCGGCGTAGCCCCACACGTCGCCGGAGAAGCGGTAGTCGGCGAGCCAGTCGACGGTCGCGTCGTCGACGACCTTCGCCGAGCGCAGCCGCTCCAGCTCGGCCTCCTCGAACCGGAAGTGGCGCAGCGACTCCAGGAAGCGCCCGGTGCCGGCGACCACGCCGTAGCGGCGGCCGTCGGGCAGCCGGCGCGCGAACAGCTCGAACACCGACCGGCGGTGCGCGGCGCCGCTGCGCAACGACGCCTGCAGCATCGTCAGCTCGTAGTGGTCGGTCAGCAGCGCGGTCGAGGCGGTGGCGGCGGGAGAGGGGCTCTGCGAGGTCACGCCGCCACCCTAAGGTTGAGGCGTGTCCGTGGCCCCACCTGATCAAGCGACGCCCGATGCCGTCACCGACGTCGGCCTCGAGGAAGACCTCGCCCAGCAGCTCGACCAGCCCTGGGTGACGATCGTCTGGAACGACCCCGTCAACCTCATGTCGTACGTCAGCTGGGTCTTCCAGAGCTACTTCGGCTACTCCCGAGACAAGGCCGAGCAGTTGATGCTGGCGGTCCACCACGAGGGGCCCGCCGTGGTCTCGCGGGGCACGCGGGAGAAGATGGAGAGCGACACCGAGGCCATGCACGGCTACAGCCTGTGGGCCACCTTCCAGAAGGACGAGTGAGTGGCAACGGCATTCCGCCGCAAGGGATCTCGCGTGGTCGGGCGGCTCGACGAGCAGGAGCGCGGCATCGTCGCCGGGCTGCTCTCCAGCACCCGTGAGCTGCTCGACCCCGACGCCGACGAGACCGGCGACACCGACGAGACCGCCGACCCGCTGGAGCGGCTGCGCCGCGAGCTCGACGCGCCGACCGCCACGCCCGAGGAGGTCGAGCAGCGCGACCCGGCGCTGCGCCGGCTGCTGCCCCCCGCCAGCCGCGACGACGACGACCTCGCGCGCGACTTCCGCGCGCTGACCGAGGACTCGCTGCGCCGCCGCAAGGTCGCCACGATCACCGCCGCCATCGCCGCGCTCGACAGCGCCACCTCCGACAAGGTCGAGCTCGACCTCGGTCAGGCGCAGGCGCTGATGATGGCCCTGTCCGACGTGCGCCTCGTGCTGGGCGAGCGCCTCGGCCTGCGCACCGACGAGGACTCCGCCCGCCTGGAGCAGATCGTCGCCGAGGCCGACGACTTCGAGGACCCCGCCGTCATGGCGGCGATGATCTACGACCTGCTCACCTGGCTCCAGGAGTCGGTCGCCCAGGCGTTGCTGCGGTGACCTCCGTGTCGAAGGTCGCCAGCACCCGCTCGGCGACCGGCACGGCGGCGGCCGCGGCCGCCGGGTCGAACGTGGTCCGGGTGCGCCGGGCCAGCAGGTCGTCCACGGTCAGCGCACCCTCCTCCAGCACGCCGTACGCCAGCTCGGCCCCCGTGGTCGCGCTCCCCGGAGCGATCGGGTCGGCAAGCCACGGGTGGCGCGCCGACAGGGCGGCCACCTCGGGCGCGAGCGTGCCGAACCGGCGCACCAGCCGGGCCGGCGCCGCCACGTGGGCGAGGTCGGCCGCCTCGGCCGCACCGAGCAGGGGCAGCGTCGCCGTGCGGCACTCCCCGCCGCGCCCCAGCCGCCGCACGACCGCGTCGACGGTGTCCTGGGCCATCCGGCGATAGGTCGTCAGCTTGCCGCCCGCGATGGTGAGCGGCCGTCCCGGCTCGTCGAGCAGCAGGTGCTCGCGCGACACGTCGGCGGACGGCTTGTCGTCGCGCACGACCAGCGGCCGCAGCCCGGCGAAGCGCCCGACCACGTCGGCCGAGGTGACGGGGGAGCGCAGCGCCCGCGAGACGCCCTCGAGCAGCAGCTGCTCGTCGGCCTCGGGCACCGGCGGCTCCAACGGGTCGACACCGGGCGCCGGCTCGTCGGTGAGCCCGACCAGCACCTGGTCGTCGGGCCGCGGCAGCACCAGCAGGAACCGGCTGGTGCTGCCCGGTAGCGGCACGGTCAGCGCCGCCCGGGGCGACCCGACGGCGGCCGCCGGGAGCACCAGGTGCGAGCCGCGGCTGGGCAGCACGGTGATCCGGTCGTCGTGCCGATCCGCCCAGGCACCAGTGGAATTCACGACCGTGCGGGCGCGCACGGTGAGGCGCTCGCCGGTCAGCGTGTCGGTCAGCATGACCCGCTCGGCGTCGAGCTCGTCGACCCGCGCGCGGGTGACCACGTCGGCCCCGGCCGCGGCGGCCGTGCGGGCGAGCGTGACGACCAGGCGCGCGTCGTCCTCGAGCCGTCCGTCGTGCGACAGCACCCCGCCGCGCAGCCCGTCGGCGGCGAGCCCCGGCGCGAGCCGCAGCGTGGCGGCGGCGCCGATCCGTCGGGGCCGGGGGAGCAGCGAGGACGGCGTGCGCGCGCTGCGCCGCAGCACGTCGCCGGCCGTCACGCCCAACCGGATCAGCGCCCCCTGGCGCCGGCCGACGTCGCGCCCGAGCGGCACGAGCGTGGGCATCGGCGCGACCAGGTGCGGCGCGATCCGGGACATCAGCAGGTGGCGCTCGCGGGCCGACTCGTGCGCGACGCCCACGTGCCCCGACGCGAGGTAGCGCAGCCCGCCGTGCACCAGCTTCGAGCTCCACCGGCTGGTGCCCGCGGCGAGGTCGTGCTGCTCGACCAGCAGCACGCTCAGCCCGCGGCTGGCCGCGTCGAGCGCCACCCCGCAGCCGGTGACGCCACCGCCCACGACCACGACGTCGTACGTCCGCTCGGCCGCGCGCTCCAGCGCACCCCGGCGCTGGGTCCGGTTGAGCGAGCCGCGCCCGCCGGCCGGGCTCGGCGCGCTCATGCCCCGAGCCTCGGGGCGAGGTAGCGGTCGACCAGCAGCGCCACCTCGTCGTCGATCGCGCGCTCGTCGGCGAGATCGGCCACGACGGTGGCGGAGACGACGAACCCCTGCAGCGCCATGAGCAGGGTGATCGCGGCCACGTCGGGGTCGACGCGGCGCACCGACCCGTCGCGCTGCCCGAGCTCGATGCCCTCGCGCAGCAACGTGCGCATCAGCTCCTGACCGCGGCCGAGGTGGTCGATCAGATAGGGCAGCAGCAGCTCCGGGTCGTGCTGGCGCAGCGCCTGCACCAGCGGCGAGCGGCGGATCTGGTGCAGCGCCGAGGTGACCCGGCGCACGATCTGCGGGCGCGCCGACGCCTCGAGGTCGGCGCCCTCGGCGGAGGCGGTGACCAGCTGCTCGAACTCGCCGTACAGCGCCTCCAGCACCAGCTGCTCGATGCCGCCGGAGTGGCGATAGACCGTCATCCGCGAGACGCCCGCCCGGCGGGCGATGGAGGTGGCGGTGGCCCGGCGTACGCCGTAGGCCAGCACCTCCTCGCGCGCGGCCTGCACCAGCTGCGCGGCGCGGTCGGGTGCCGCGACCTCGGAGGCGTCGGCCTCCGGAGCCAGCGTCTCGGGGGCGTGCGCCTCGGGCGCGTCGGACGTGGGGTCCTGCGCTGCCTGCTTCGCCATGACACCTCCAGCTCGGTTGTGGCGATGTTACAACATGTGACACTGTGTCACACATGACGTCTGAGCTGCCTCCCGTCCCGCCCCGTTCCGTCTGGTGGGGCTGGGGTGCCGCCGACGCCGACCGGAGCCTGTCCGGCGCCGGGCTGGCGCTGCTCGGTCGCGAGCTCGGCCGGCCGGTCGACGCGGTCGACGAGCCGCCGGTCGACCTGCCCGCCGTACGCCTTCCCGACCGTCTGCTCGCGCCGTCGGCCCGGGCGGCGCTCACCGCCGTCGTCGGCGAGGAGCACGTGCGCACCGACGCCGAGGCGCGCGTCGAGCACGCCGGCGGAAAGAGCTATCGCGACCTGGTGCGGGCGCGCGGCGGCGACGCCGACGAGGCGCCCGACGCCGTCGTGCTCCCGGCCGACGCGGACCAGGTGGCGCAGGTGCTGCGCGTCTGCGCCGAGCACGACCTGGCCGTCGTGCCGTTCGGCGGCGGCACCTCCGTCGTCGGTGGCGTGCAGGCGCTGCGCGGCGACCACGCGGGCGTCGTCACGCTCGACCTGCGCCGCCTCGACGGCCTCGTCGACCTCGACCCGGTGTCGCGCACCGCGACCTTCGGGGCTGGCGTGCGCGGCCCCGAGGCGGAGCGGCTGCTGGCCGCCCACGACCTCACGCTCGGCCACTTCCCGCAGAGCTTCGAGCAGGCGACGCTCGGCGGGTTCGCCGCGACCCGGTCCTCGGGCCAGGCGTCCTCCGGCTACGGCCGCTTCGACGACATGGTGCTCGCCGCGACCGTCGTGACCCCCGAGGGCGAGCTGCGGGTCGGCGGCTTCCCCGGCACCGCGGCCGGGCCGGCGCTGCTGGACCTGGTGCTCGGCAGCGAGGGCCGGCTCGGCGTGATCACCGACGTGACCGTGCGCGCGCGCCCTCGCCCGGCGGCCACCCGGCACGAGGCCTGGGCGTTCGCGTCGTTCGAGGAGGCGACCGCCGCGCTGCGCCAGCTCGCGCAGTCGCGCACCCTGCCCGACGTCTGCCGCGCCTCCGACGCCGAGGAGACCCGGGTGACCCTGCGGATGGCGGGCCGGTCGGGCGCCGCGCTGCGGGGGCTCACCCGGCTGCGCCGCCTCGGCGACCCGTGCCTGGTGATCCTGCTGTGGGACGGCCCCGACAGCAAGACCGTCGACGCGCGCGCCGCCGCCGCCCGGCCCGCGCTCACCGCCCACCACGGCCGCCGGCTGCCCGGCGCCGTCGCCCGCGCCTGGGCCGCGCACCGGTTCGGCGCGCCCTACCTGCGCGACGAGCTGCTGCGCCGCGGTGTGCTGGTCGAGACCCTCGAGACCGCGACGGGCTGGAGCAACCTGGTGCCGCTCGCCGCCGCGGTGCGCACCGCCATCAGCGACGCCTTCGTCGCCGACGGCACCCGCTGCGTCGTGCAGACCCACGTGTCGCACGTCTACGAGACCGGCGCCTCGCTCTATCTCACCGTCATCGGGGAGGCGGGCGACGACCCGCTGGGGCGCTGGGGGAGGGCCAAGGAGGCCGCGAGCCGCGCGATCGTCGAGCACGGCGGCACCATCACCCACCACCACGCCGTCGGCGTCGACCACCGGGCCTACCTGCCCGACGAGGTCGGCGAGCTGGGCATCCGGCTGCTGCGCGCCGCCGCGGGAGCCGTCGACCCCCAGGCGGTTATGAACCCGGGCAAGCTGTTCTCCTGAGGTCGCGCCGTCGGCGCCTCGGTACGATCGCCGCATCATGAGCGCGTCCGACACCCTTGCTGCTGCCTCCTCACCCGACCCCGACGCCCCGGTGGCCCCGCCACGGCTGCGCGTCGCGCCGTCGCCGACCGGCGACCCGCACGTCGGCACCGCCTACATGGCGATGTTCGACCTGGCGTACGCCCGCAAGCACGGCGGCCAGTTCGTGCTGCGCATCGAGGACACCGACCGCGCGCGGTTCGTCGAGGGCAGCGAGCAGCAGGTCTACGACACCCTCGCCTGGCTCGGGCTGAGCCACGACGAGGGGCCCGACGTGGGCGGTCCGTACGCGCCGTACCGGCAGTCCGAGCGGCTCGATACCTACCAGCCCTATGTCGACAAGCTGCTGGCCGAGGGCAAGGCCTACTACTGCTGGTGCTCCGCGGAACGGCTGAAGGAGATGCGCGAGAAGCAGCAGGCGCTGAAGCAGCCGACCGGTTACGACCGGCTCTGCTACGGCAAGACCGAGGAGGAGCGGGCCGCGCTGCCCGGCTTCAGCGACAAGCCGGTCGTGCGCATGCTGATCCCCGACGACGTCGAGCTGGAGTGGGACGACCTGATCATGGGGCGCACGAGCGCGCCCCGGCCCGACGACCAGGTGATCCTCAAGGCCGACGGCTTCCCGACGTACCACCTGGCCGTGGTCGTCGACGACCACGAGATGGCGATCACCCACGTCGTGCGCGGCCAGGAGTGGATCTCCAGCACGCCCAAGCACCTGCTCCTCTACAAGTGGCTCGAGGTGCCGGCGCCGCGCTTCGCGCACATGCCGCTGCTGCGTGACGAGAAGCGCGCCAAGATCTCCAAGCGCAAGAACCCCGCCGCCCGGCTCACCTGGTTCCAGGAGCAGGGCTATCTGCCCGAGGCGTTGCTGAACTTCCTTGCGCTGCAGGGGTATCCGCCGATCGTCGAGGCGGATGGCACCGAGCGCGAGGTCTTCACGTTCGAGGAGTTCACGCAGCGCTTCGAGTGGGCCAAGGTCAACAAGGCTGGTGCCGTGTTCAACCTCGACAAGCTCAACTGGCTCAACGGGCACTACATCCGTGAGCTCGACGCGGGCGACCTCGCGAGCCGGCTCATCCCGTTCCTGCACGCCGAGGGGCTCGTCGGCTCGCACCCGACGCTGCCCGAGCTGGGGCGCCTCAAGCTGGTCGCCGAGCAGGTGCAGACGCGCATCACGACGCTGCAGGACGCCGTGCCGCTGGTGCGCCCGTTCTACGTCGCGGACGACGAGCTGGAGATCGCCGACGACGCGCGCGCCACGCTCAAGGACGGCGCGGCCGAGGTGCTCGACGCGGCCATCGCGGCGCTGGAGCCGATCGACGGCGGCATCGGCAACCCCGACGGCACCGGGGTGGAGTGGCTGGCCCCGCGCATCGAGGCCGCGCTGCGCGAGGCGATCATCGACGGGCTCGGCATCAAGCCGCGGCTCGCGTTCGGTCCGCTGCGCGTCGCGATCGCGGGACAGAAGATCTCGACGCCGCTGTTCGAGTCGATGGAGATCCTCGGCAAGCACTCGACCATGACCCGGTTGCGGGCGCTGCGCGACCAGCTGTGAGCCGCGCCTCGACGGGCCACCCCGATTTGGGCCCACGCGGGGGCGGCCGGTAAGGTTTCTCCTCGGTTCACCCCATGAAGGCCGGTTCCCGGCGCGCATGGAGTGATACCCCCTTGGGGTATGGTGTAATTGGCAGCACGACTGATTCTGGTTCAGTTAGTCTAGGTTCGAGTCCTGGTACCCCAGCGAGTCGCCGAAAGCCGTTCCGGCTCAGGCGATTCGGAGAAGTTCCACTCCTCGCGGTATGGTTCTCTCCGCTGATCTCGATCAGCACCACGTGCGGCCCCGTTGTGTAGCGGCCTAGCACGCCGCCCTCTCAAGGCGGTAGCGCGGGTTCGAATCCCGTCGGGGCTACGTATCGCGAGAAGCCCGGACCCTCTCGGAGGGTCCGGGCTTCTTCGTGTCTTTGGCATGCTGCCCCTGATGAGCACCGACCACATCTGGTACGCCTCCTACGGCTCGAACCTGTCGGCCGCCCGGTTCGGGTTCTACCTGTCCGGCGGCCGCCCGCCCGGGGCGAGCCGGACCTACCCCGGGGCGCGCGACGCCACGCCGCCGGTCGCGGACCGCGCGCTGCACGTGCCCGGGGAGATCTTCTTCGGCTGGGACTCGCCGACCTGGGGTGGTGGCGGCATTGCGTTCCTCGACCTCGCCGCCGGGGGAGAGGCGCTGGTGCGGGCGTACCGCATCACCCACGAGCAGCTCGCCGACGTCGTCGCGCAGGAGATGCACCGCGACCCCGGCGACGCGCTCGACGTCGACGAGCTGATCGGCGCCCGGCGGCTGGTGCTCGGGCCGGGCCGGTACGAGACGCTCGCCGTCGTCGCCGACCTCGAGGGCGAGCCGGTGGTCACCTTCACCTGCCCCGACGACGACGCCCGGCCGGCCGTCAACGCGCCGAGCGGCGCCTACCTCGCGATGATCGCGGCCGGCCTGCGCGAGGCGCACGGCCTGTCGACGCCGCAGATCCGCGACTACCTGCTGCCGGCGCCCGGCGTGCGACCCACGTGGACCCCGGAGCGGCTGGACGAGGTGCTCGCGGCGTAGTTAAGCACGCTTGACATGCCGGGCGCCCGCGGTGCAGGGTGGCGGCGTAAAGCACGCTTGACTACTTCGGGGGGCACGATGAACCAGGGCATGACACGGAGCGCACGCGTCGCGGTGGCCGGCGGCCTCGGGCTGCTGGGCGGCGGTCTGCTGGGGCTGCTCGCGGCGGTGCGTGGCGGCGGCGACGACGCGACCGTGCTGTGGGTGGTGGTGTTCGCGCTCGTGTGCGGCCCGGCGGTCGCCGGGCTGGCGTGGATGCTGTGGCTCGGGCGGGCCGAGGTCGCGGCCACCGACCGGGCGGGGCGCGACGACGTGGAGCGGTCCTGGTTCGAGCGCGCGGCGTCGACGGCGTTCTGCTGCACGATCGGCGGCGCGTTGCTCTTCGAGGGTCTGGGCCGGGCGCTGCGCGTCGACTGGTTGGCGCCGGTGACGATCGTGCACGTGCTGCTGCTCGCCGGGGCGAGCTTCGGCCTGGCCTACCTCCAGGCCCGGCGCGCGGAGGCCTGAGTGCGCAACCGGATCCCGCAGCTGCGCCGCGACCGGGGGCTCTCGCAGGCCGCCCTCGCCGTGGCGCTGGGCGTCTCGCGGCAGACGGTGATCTCGCTGGAGAAGGGGCGCTATGACCCCTCGCTGCCGCTGGCCTTCCGCATCGCGCGCGAGTTCGACGTCACGATCGAGGACGTGTTCGACCCGCGGGAGTGAGCGGGCGTGCGGTGCCGGCCGATGGCGTACGTCGGGCGCGGGTCACGCACTCTCGTGGCGGATGACCGGGGCCTGGGCGCGGGCGAGCACCTCGGTGAGCTTGTTGGCGCCGGCGATCACGGTCGCGGCGTGCAGCCGGCCGGGCTGGCGGGACACGCGCTCGATGGGGCCCGAGATCGACACGGCCGCGATGACCTTGCCGGCGGGGTTGCGCACCGGGGCGGACACCGACGCGACGCCGGCCTCGCGCTCGCCGACGCTCTGCGCCCAGCCGCGGCGGCGCACGGCCGACAGCATCGTCGCGGTGAACTTCGCGCCCTGCAGCCCCTTGTGCAGCCGCTCGGGCTCCTCCCAGGCGAGCAGGATCTGCGCGGCGGACCCGGCCTGCATCGACAGGGTCGCGCCGACCGGGATCGAGTCGCGCAGGCCGACCGGGCGGTCCGCCGCGGCGACGCAGATGCGCTGGTCGCCCTGCCGGCGGAAGAGCTGGGCGCTCTCGTTGGTGTGGTCGCGCAGCGCGCCGAGCACCGGGCCGGCGGCCGCGAGCAGGCGGTCCTCGCCCGCCGCCGAGGCCAGCTCGACCAGGCGCGGGCCGAGCACGAAGCGCCCCTGCATGTCGCGTGCGACGAGTCGGTGGTGCTCGAGCGCGACGGCGAGCCGGTGCGCCGTGGGGCGCGCCAGACCGGTCGACGCCACGAGCTGGGCGAGGGTCGAGGGACCCGCTTCCAGGGCCGAGAGAACGATGGCCGCCTTGTCCAGGACGCCCACACCGCTAGACTTGTCCATGAGTTGATACTGCCGTCTCAGAGGACGAGACGCAAGTTCAACCGCAAAAACAGCGGCGCAGGATGTGGCGGACGCAGCACGAAGAGCGGATTCCGGGAGGGGTCATGGCACGCACACTGGCCGAGAAGGTCTGGGACGAGCACCTGGTGCGCCGGGTCGAGGGCGAGCCGGATCTCCTCTACATCGATCTCCACCTGCTCCACGAGGTGACCAGCCCGCAGGCGTTCGAGGGGCTGCGCCTGGCCGGTCGCGGGGTGCGTCACACCGAGCTGACCCTCGCCACCGAGGACCACAACGTCCCGACCACGGCCGGGCCGATCAGCGACCCGGTGAGCCGCACCCAGGTCGAGACGCTGCGCCAGAACTGCGCGGAGTTCGGGGTGCCGATCTATCCGATGGGCGACGCCGAGCAGGGCATCGTGCACATCATCGGTCCGCAGCTCGGGCTCACCCAGCCCGGCATGACGATCGTCTGCGGCGACAGCCACACCTCGACGCACGGCGCGTTCGGCGCGCTCGCCTTCGGCATCGGCACCAGCGAGGTCGAGCACGTGCTGGCCACCCAGACGCTGCCGCTCAAGCCGTTCCGCACCATGGCGATCACGGTCGACGGCGAGCTGCCCGAGGGCGTCACGGCCAAGGACATCATCCTCGCGGTGATCGCCGAGATCGGCACCGGCGGCGGCCAGGGCTACGTGCTGGAGTATCGGGGCAGCACCATCGAGTCGCTCTCGATGGAGGCGCGGATGACCGTGTGCAACATGTCGATCGAGGCCGGCGCCCGCGCCGGCATGATCGCGCCCGACCAGACCACGTTCGACTACCTCAAGGGCCGCCCGCACGCTCCCGACGAGCAGCACTGGGACGCCGCCGTCGCCGCCTGGACCGAGCTGCGCACCGACGACGACGCCGAGTTCGACCACGAGGTGCGCATCGACGCGACCCAGCTGACGCCGTACGTCACCTGGGGCACCAACCCCGGCCAGGGCCTGCCGCTCGGCGCGACGGTGCCCGACCCGGAGTCCTTCGGCGACGACGGCGACCGCGAGGACGCCGAGCGGGCGCTGACGTACATGGGTCTGGAGCCGGGCACGCCGCTGCGCGACATCGCGGTCGACACGGTCTTCCTCGGGTCGTGCACCAACGGGCGCATCGAGGACCTGCGCGCGGCGGCCGACGTCATCCGCGGCCACCGGGTCGCCAAGGGCGTGCGCATGCTCGTCGTCCCCGGGTCGGCCCGGGTGCGCCTGCAGGCCGAGGACGAGGGGCTCGACCGGATCTTCTCCGACGCGGGCGCCGAGTGGCGCCTCGCCGGATGCTCGATGTGCCTCGGCATGAACCCAGACCAGCTGACGCCGGGGGAGCGCTGCGCCTCAACGTCGAACCGCAACTTCGAGGGCCGCCAGGGCAAGGGCGGCCGCACCCACCTGGTGAGCCCGCTCGTCGCGGCGGCGACCGCGGTGCGCGGCACGCTGTCCAGCCCGGCGGACCTGTAGGAGGAGCCCACGATGGACAAGTTCGAGACCCACACCGGCGTCGGAGTCCCGCTGCGGCGCAGCAACGTCGACACCGACCAGATCATCCCCGCGGTCTACCTGAAGCGGATCACCCGCACCGGCTTCGAGGACGGGCTGTTCTCCGCCTGGCGGGGCGACGAGTCGTTCGTGCTCAACAACCCCGACTACGCCCAGGGGTCGGTGCTCGTCGCCGGACCCGACTTCGGCACCGGCTCCTCGCGCGAGCACGCGGTGTGGGCGCTGATGGACTACGGCTTCCGCGTGGTCATCTCCTCGCGCTTCGCCGACATCTTCCGCGGCAACTCCGGCAAGGCCGGTCTGCTCACCGCGCAGGTCGCCCAGGAGGACGTCGAGCTGCTGTGGAAGCTGCTCGAGAACCACCCGGGCACACCGCTTTCGGTCGATCTCAAGGGCCGGGTGATCACCGGCGGCGACCTCACCGTCCCGTTCCAGATCGACGACTACACGCGGTGGCGCCTGCTCGAGGGGCTCGACGACATCAGCCTCACGCTGCGTCACGCCGACGCCATCGACGACTACGAGTCGCAGCGCCACCCGTGGAAGCCGACCACCACGGTCGCCGGCTGACCGACTCTGCACCGAAGCCCGGGTTCCGTAGCGCCGCAACGGGACCCGGGCTTTCGCATCCCCCCGCCGTACGCCCTCGCCGCCTCCGCGCGCCCGTCGCCGCAGCCGCCGGTGCGGGGTCGGAGCCGGGGGCGTCGGGCCGACGCGGACCGGTCGGTGCGCGGGCTGCCGTCGGGCGACACCCAGCCTCGAGCGCCCAAAGTCGTTCGGCCACAACGAATCTCCGGCGCGATGTAGTGGACGTGCGCCTCGCGCGGTCATACCGTCTGATGTCAAGCCGAGCACCTGCCCGGCAGTGTGAGAGTCCGGCGGTGGCGCCGGCAGAATCCCCCGGAGGGTTGGGATCGTGAACAAGGCAGAACTCATCGCGAACCTCGAGGGTCGCCTCGGCAGCAAGAAGGCGGCCAACGACGCCCTCGAGGCGGTCTTCGACGTGATCATCCGCGAGGTGGCCAAGGGCAACAAGGTGGGCATCACCGGCTTCGGCACCTTCGAGAAGGTGTCCCGTGCGGCCCGCACCGGTCGCAACCCGCGCACCGGTCAGAGCGTGCGCATCAAGAAGACCGCGGTCCCGAAGTTCAAGCCGGGCACCGCGTTCAAGACCGTCGTCGCCGACCCGCGCAGCCTGCCCAAGACCGGCAACGCCGGCGGCCGCGCGACCGCGGCCGGCTCGTCGACCACCACGAAGAAGGCCGCCACCAAGAAGACCGCGGCCAAGAAGTCGACCGCCAAGAAGGCGACCGGCACCACCGCGGCGAAGAAGTCGGCGGCCAAGTCCACGGGTGCAGCGACGAAGTCCACCGCGGCCAAGAAGTCCACCGCCAAGAAGGCGACCGGCACCACGGCGGCGAAGAAGTCGACCGCCAAGAAGGCCACGACCAAGGCCACCCCGGCGCGCAGCACCGCGAAGAAGACGACGACGCGCGCCACCACGGCCAAGAAGGCCCCGGCGAAGAAGACCACGCGCACCGCCAAGCGCTGAGCGCGCGGCACAGACCCCGTACGTCAGCGAGGGCGGCTCCCGATGGGGCCGCCCTCGTGGCGTGTCCGGCGGCCCGAGGTGGTGATTTCGGGTACGCGGCCCGGTCGGTCAGGTCAGGTCAGCGGATGATCTGGCCCGCGCCGATGCCGACGATCCACAGCCGGGACACCCCGCCGTCGGAGCCGATCTCGACGCTGACCCGCTGGCCGGGGCGCAGGTGCCGCAGCCCGCTCGCGGCGAAGGCCGTCTGCCCGAAGCGCAGCTCGCGCCCGTTGTCCATGAGCACCGAGCCCGAGGCGGTGTCGAGGTCGAAGGTGTGCACGGTGGCCTGCACGTTAGGCGCTCCGTCGCTCGGCACCGAGCGCCGCGGCGCTGTGCTCGCCGAGACCGAGCTCGGCGGCCCGGTCGAGCGAGGCGAGGTCGTCGACGTCGTGCCGCAGCGTCGGCAGGTCGAGGTCGAGCACCGTGCAGCGCCGGGCGTGGCGCGCGGCCGAGCCGCGACCGAACCGGGGCGCGAGCGCGCGCGGGTCGTGATGGGTCAGCAGCACGGTGCCGTGCCCGTCGTGGTCGGGCACGAGCGCGCTCTCGGTCGCGGCGCACGCGCGCAGCCCCGCGAGCAGCTCGGCCGGGCGCAGCGCCGGGAGGTCGCCGAGCAGCACGGCGGTGGGCAGGCCCGCGTCGCGCCGGACGGCCTCGGCGAGACCCGCCTGGACGGCCGGGTTGAGACCGCGGGCCGGGTCGGGGACGGTGCGCACGTCGCGCTCGGCGAGGTGGGCGGTGACCAGGTCGTCCTCGGTGACGACGATCAGCCGGTCGGTGCGCACGACGTCGAGCACGGCGTCGAGGGTGTCGAGCGCGAGGGCCAGTGCGAGGCCGGGCTTGTCGACGCCGGCGGGCGCGTGCAGCCGCGACTTGGCGCGGAACCGGCTCTTGACGGGCACGACGACGTGCCAGGTCGAGGTGCGGGCGGCGGTCGGGGGTGAGACGCTCACGCGGCCATGGTCTCATCGCCCGGTGACAGCCCCGCGACGACACACACGCAGGGGTATGTCCGAGGCGGCCGGTCCGGCGGCGCGCCGCGTGGCAGGATGACCGGGACCCCGCCGCCACGTGGAGGAGACCGGTGCCCCGAGAGCCGATGCGTGAGGAGATCACGCCCCTGTTCCGACGCATCATCGGCGGTCTGCGCCCGGTGATGCAGGGCGTCACGCGCCAGGAGTGGAGCGGGGGCGAGCACCTGCCGCGCGAGGGCGGGTTCGTGCTCGCCGCCAACCACGTCTCCTACACCGACCCGCTCACGCTCGGGCACTTCCTGGTCGACCACGGCCGCGCCCCGCACTACCTCGCGAAGTCCAGCCTGCTCGACGTGCCGGGCCTCGGGCACGTCATCCGCGGCACCGGGCAGATCCCCGTCTATCGCAACACCGTGCGCGCGGTCGACGCCCTGACCGCGGCGATCCAGGCCGTGCGCGAGGGCGCCTGCGTCGTGGTGATGCCCGAGGGCACGCTCACCCGCGACCCCGGGCTGTGGCCGATGGCCGGCAAGACCGGCGCGGCGCGCATCGCGCTCGAGACCGACTGCCCGCTGATCCCCGTCGCGATGTGGGGGACCCAGGACCTGCTGTGGCCCTATCGCGGCAAGGTCCCGAAGCTGTTGCCGCGCAAGACGATCCGCATCCAGGCGGGTCCGCCGGTCGACCTGTCCGACCTGGCGCGGCCGTACGACAGCGCCACCCTGCGCACCGCGACCGAGCGGCTGATGGCGGCCATCACCACCCAGCTCGAGACGATCCGTGGCGAGCGGGCACCTGCCGAGCGGTTCCGCCCGGCCGGCCCCGGACGCGCGGACGGAGAGGCGAGATCATGACCCGCGCAACGGTTTTCGGCAGCGGCAGCTGGGGGACGGCGTACGCCGCGATCCTGGCCGACGCCGGGTGCGACGTGACGATCTGGAGCCGCCGGCCCGAGGTCGCCGACGAGATCAACAGCACCCGACGCAACGGCGGATATCTGCCCGACCTGCAGCTGCCCGACGCGGTGCGCGCGACGGCCGACCCGCGCGAGGCGGCCGAGGGCGCGCAGGTCGCGGTGCTGGCGGTGCCTTCGCAGACGTTGCGCGACAACCTCGCGCAGTGGGGCGACGCGATCGGCGACGACGCCTATGTCGTGTCGCTGATGAAGGGCATCGAGCTCGGCACCACCCGCCGGATGAGCGAGGTCATCGCCGAGGCGGCGTCGGTCGACCCCGAGCGCATCGTGGTCGTGTCGGGGCCCAACCTGGCGCGCGAGATCGCCGCCAAGCAGCCGGCGGCCGCCGTGGTCGCCTCCACCAACGCGATGGCCCGGGCCAGGGTGGCCGAGGCGTCGGCCACGCCGTACTTTCGCCCCTACACCAACGGCGACGTCGTGGGCGTTGAGATCGGCGGTGCGGTCAAGAACGTCATCGCGCTCGCCGTCGGCATGGCCAAGGGCATGGGGATGGGCGACAACACCATGGCCAGCCTGCTGACCCGGGGGCTCGCCGAGACGGCGCGCTTCGGCATCCGGCTCGGCGCCGACCCGCAGACCTTCCTCGGTCTCGCCGGCGTGGGCGACCTGGTGGCGACGTGCGCCTCGCCGCTGTCGCGCAACTACACGTTCGGCTTCAAGCTCGGCCAGGGGCAGACGCTGGAGGAGGTGCAGGCCAGCACCAAGCAGACCGCCGAGGGCGTGAAGTCGTGCCGGTCGATCCTCGAGCTGGCCACCAGCGTCGGCGCCGAGGTGCCGATCGTCGAGAACGTCGCGGCCGTGGTGTTCGAGGGGCGCCGTCCCGCCGACGTCGTCGAGCAGCTCATGTCGCGCAGCCGCAAGCACGAGCGCAGCTGACGCGGGCCGAGCGCCCGGTCGCGATCAGTCGGACAGCGCCCGGTCCAGGTCGCGCCACAGGTCCTCGACGTCCTCGACCCCGACGCTGAGCCGCACCAGCTGCTCGGGCACGGTCGGCGGCTCCGCCGGGTGGCGGCGACGGCGCTCGAGCAGCGACTCCACGCCGCCGAGGCTGGTCGCGGGCGTCCACACGCGCACCACCTGCTCCACCCGCTCGGCCGCGGCCCGGCCACCGACCGGCTCGATCGCCACGATCGCGCCCGTGCCGGGATAACGCACCCGCTCGACCGCCGGGTGCTCGCGCAGCCGTTCGGCCAGCACCGCCGCGTTGGCGCACGAGCGCTCCAGGCGCAGGTGCAGCGTGCGCAGCCCGCGCAGCGCGAGCCAGGTCTCCATCGGGCCGGGGATCGCACCGCGCAGCGTGCGGTGCGTGTGCAGCCGCTCGCGCAGGCCATCGTCGGCGGTGACCGCGGCGCCGAGCAGCACGTCGGAGTGCCCGGAGAGGAACTTGGTGACCGAGTGCACCACCACGTCGGCGCCGAGCTCGAGCGGGCGCTGCAGCAGCGGCGTGGAGAAGGTGTTGTCGCAGACCGACACCACGCCGCGCTCGCGAGCAGCAGCGAAAAGCGTTGGCAGATCGGCGATCTCGAGCATCGGGTTGGTCGGCGACTCGGTCCACAGCAGGGCCGCGCCGTCGAGGGCGGCGAGCACCTCGTCGGTGTCCGCGATGTCGACCCGGCGCACCTGCACGACGCCCTGCTCGGCCAGCTCGGCGAGCAGCGCCCCCGTCCCGTTGTACGCGTGGTGCGGCGCCACCACCACCGCCCCGACCGGCGCCAGGGCGAGGGCGGCCGAGATGGCCGCCATGCCGGAGGCGTACGCCAGCGCGGACCCTCCCTCGAGCTCGCCGAGGACGTCCTCGAACGCCCGCCAGGTGGGGTTGTCGACCCGCGCGTAGTTGACGGGGGCGCCGGCGACGTACGTCGAGGTCAGCTCGACCGGCGCGTTGAGCGAGGCGCCCGGCTGGTGGGCGGGGCGGCCGCCGGCGACGAGCCGGGTGGCGGGGGACAGGGGCAGGTCGGGCATGGTCGCAGCGTCGCACGGCCGCGGCGCAGCCTGCGCCGGGCACCAGGATCCGGGCATTACCCTCGACCACGATGACTGAGAGCAACGCCGCACCGCCGGCCCCGACGGGCTCCGAGCAGGGCGCACCCAAGACCCGTGTGGCCATCGTGTTCGGCGGCCGGTCCTCCGAGCACGCCGTGTCGTGCGCGACCGCGGCCGGCGTGCTGCGCGCGATCGACCGGGAGCGGTTCGAGGTGGTGCCGATCGGCATCGCCCGCGACGGCCGCTGGCTGCTCATGGCCGACGACCCCGAGCCGCTGCGGCTCACGGCGACCAACCGCCCCGAGGTCACCGGCGACACCGACGTGGTCGTGCCGGCGGGGTCCGGGCCGCGCAACCTCATCGTGCGCGAGCCGGGGCAGCCGCCGACCGAGCTCGCGGGCGTCGACGTGGTGCTGCCGCTGCTGCACGGACCGTTCGGCGAGGACGGCACGCTGCAGGGCCTGCTCGAGCTCGCCGACGTGCGTTACGTCGGCTCGGGCGTCGCCGCGTCGGCGGTGATGATGGACAAGCACCTCATGAAGGTCGTCTTCTCCGCGGCCGGGCTGCCGGTGGGGCCGTACGTCGTCATCACCGACAAGCAGTGGCGCCGCGACCCCGAGCTCGCGATGGACGCTGTGCCGGCGCTGGGCTGGCCGGTCTTCGTCAAGCCCGCGCGCGCCGGTTCCAGCGTCGGGATCTCCAAGGTCGAGCGGTTCGACGACCTGCGGCCGGCGATCGAGGCCGCGCGCGAGCACGACCCCAAGGTGATCGTCGAGGCCGCGGTGGACGGTCGCGAGATCGAGTGCGGCGTGCTCGAGGGCCGCGGCGACAGCCTCCCGCGGGCCAGCGAGATCGGCGAGATCGAGGTCGTCTCCAACCACGACTTCTACGACTTCGAGGCGAAGTACATCGACGCCGAGGACGTCCGCCTCACCTGCCCCGCCGACATCCCGGCGGAGGTCGCGGACGAGGTCAAGGAGCTGTCGGTCAAGGCGTTCGACGCCGCCGGCTGCGAGGGTCTGGCGCGGGTCGACTGGTTCTACCAGCCCGGTGGCCGGCTCGTGCTCAACGAGATCAACACCCTGCCCGGCTTCACGCCCAGCTCGATGTTCCCGCAGGTGTGGAAGGTCAGCGGCCTGGACTACCCGCAGCTGATCACCGAGCTGATCGAGCTGGCGCTGGACCGCCGCACCGGCCTGCGCTGACGCCCGCCCCGGTCGGCCGGGGTGGGCGTACGTCTGGGGTCGATATCGACCCGTTCTGCCCGCGAATCGGGCCGTTCGCGTGTCATGTGGGGTCGGTATCGACCCGTTCTGCCCGGGACGGACGCCTCGGCGACGATGCCGGCAGACCGTAGCGTGCGACGGGCTGCCGGAGGAGGAGTTGAGGCCAAAAAAGTCACGAACAGCGGCGTGGGCCCTGGGGGATCTGCTGGGCCGCCTCGGTGAACGCGCCGAGCACCAACGGTTCGGGCGCGTAGTCCTTCGGGACGAGGACCTCGATGGCGGGCTCGCGGCCGTACGTCGTGAACGCCATGCCGTCGCTGAGCTTGCGAGCGACCCAGTCGACCCCGGAGACGCCGATGCAGTCGTTGGTGGTCGGGCCGGGGGAGGTCATGCCGCAGCGGGCGATGATCGCCGGGTCTCCCCAGGCGCGCACGGTGGGGGAGTCGACGCTGACCTCGCGCAGCTCCTCACCGGAGACGGAGGTCGGCCACTGCTGAGCAGCCTTGGCGCACAACGGATCTGACGCCTTCGGTGCGGCGGAGACCTCGACGGCCGACGAGCAGCCGCTGAGGGCGAGGGTCGCGGCGGCGACCGCGAGGGCGGTCAGACGTGGACGACGGTGCACGTCTGGGTGCGGACGATGCCCTGGACCTTCTGGATCTTGGCCAGCACGAGCTTGCCGAGCTCGTCGACGGTGTTGGCCTCGACCTTGACGATGACGTCGTAGCCGCCGGTGACGTCTTCGGCGCTCACGACCCCGTCGATCTCGGCGCACGCGGCCGACACGTCGCCGGCCCTGCCCATGTCGGTCTGGATGAGGATGTACGCCTGGACCATCTCGCCTCCGTCGTCGGGGTCGGTGCGGCACCCGCAAGGTGGGAGCCGTGGTGTCGGGGCAGACGCTACCGTCTGGGGCTGATGCCCGAGGCCGGAGGAGTCACGTGACCAACCGTTGGACGGACGGGCCGGGTCCCCGGCTGCGCGACGTCAGCGAGGACGAGCTGCTCGCCCAGATCTTCCCGCTGCTGCCCCGCGGCGGCCCGGTGGTCGTCGCGCCGGGTGACGACACCGCGCTGGTGCGGACGGCGTACGGCAGCGTGCTGGCCACGACCGACACGATGGTGCGCGGGCGTGACTGGCTCGACGAGTGGTCCTCGCCCGCCGACGTGGGCGGTAAGTCCGTCGCCCAGAACGTCGCCGACATCGCCTCGATGGGCGGGCGCGCCACCGCGCTGCTCGTGACGCTCGTGGCCGACCCGGAGACCCCCGTGGCGTGGGTGCTCGACTTCGCCGCGGGTCTCGGCGCGGCGGCGGCCGAGATCGAGGTCCCGATCGCGGGCGGCGACCTGTCGTCCGCGCCCGCGGGCACGCTGATGGTCTCGATCACCGCGCTCGGCGACGTCGACGGCGACCCGGTGCTGCGCTCGGGCGCGCGCGGGGGAGACGTGGTCGCCGTCGCCGGCACGCTGGGTCGTTCGGCCGCGGGTTTCGTTCTGCTGCAACAGGATCGGGCTGACGACGACGAAGATCTGGTGCGCGAGCACGTCCGCCCGCGCCCGCCGTACGAGCAGGGCCCGGTGGCGAGATCGGCCGGCGCCACCGCGATGATCGACCTGAGCGACGGCCTGGTGCGCGACGCGGGACGCGTCGCCGCGGCGTCGGGGGTGCGGCTCGAGCTGAGCACCGAGCTGCTGCGCGCCGACCTCGACCGGCTGACCGGGGTGCTCGACGACGACGCCGCGCTGGGCTGCGTGCTCACCGGGGGAGAGGAGCACTCGCTGCTGGCCTGCTTCCCGCCCGAGGTCGCGCTGCCCGACGGGTGGCGCCGGATCGGTCAGGTGGGCGCGGGCGAGGGCGTGACGGTCGACGGCCGGCCGCGCTCGGGCGGCGGCTGGGACCACTTCCACCCGTGAGACACGCTCGATCGTGCGTGGGTGTCTCGTCCGTCAGGCGGTGATCAGCAGCTCCCCGTGCGGCACGATCAGCCAGCCGTCGGGATCGGCGGCCCAGGTGCGCCACGCGGCCGAGATGCCCTCGAGGTCCTCCCGGGTCGCCCAGCCGGCGTCCAGGAGCTGCGTCGCGATCGCCGAGGTGCGGATCCGGTCGGCCCACATGCCGCCCCACCAGGCGCGGTCCTCGGGCGTGGCCAGGCACCACACCGAGGCCGACGGCTCGACCTGCTGCAGTCCGGCGGCGTGCGCCCACGACAGCAGCCGGCGACCGGCGTCGGGCTCGCCGCCGTTGGCGCGTGCGGCGCGCACGTACAGGTCCAGCCAGGTGTCGAGCTCGGGCAGTCGCGGCCACCAGGTGAACGCGGAGTAGTCGGTGTCTCGCACCGCGACCGTGCCGCCCGGCCGCGTCACCCGCGCCATCTCGCGCAGCGCCCGCACCGGCTCGGGCACGTGCTGCAGCACCTGGTGGGCATGGACCACGTCGAAGGACGCCTCGGGCAGGGCGAGCGCGTGCACGTCGCCGACCAGGACGCGTACGTCGGTGCCGGCCACCCCCTCGCGCGTCACCGACGCGGCGGCCTCGCCCAGCTCGAGGGCGCTGACCTGGCCGGGGGCGACGCGGCGGGCGAGGTCGACGGTGATGGTGCCGGGCCCGGCGCCGACGTCGAGCAGGTCAAGGCCCGGGCGCAGCCGGGGGAGCAGGTAGGCGCAGGAGTTCTCGGCGGTGCGCCACCGGTGCGAGCGCAGCACGCTCTCGGCGTGGCCGTGGGTGTAGGGCGTCCTCACGACCCCCAGGAAACAACGAGGCCGACCCCCGGCGCCCGGGGATCGGCCTGGTGTCTCGCCTCGCGGGCGAAGGGTCAGCGGGTGACCTTGCCGGCCTTGAGGCAGGAGGTGCACACGTTGAGGCGCTTCGGGGTCGAGCCGTTCACACCGACCTTGGCGCGCACACGCTGGATGTTGGGGTTCCAGCGCCGCTTGGTGCGGCGGTGGGAGTGCGAGATGTTGTGGCCGAAGCTCGGCTTCTTGCCGCAGACGTCGCAAGTGGCAGCCACGGTTGCTCCTGAGGTCGGGACGGTGTCGTCGTCGTTCTGGTCAAGCTCTGGTCTCGGTGCCCGCCCGTCATGCGGACGCGCCTGATGGCAGCGGACCACGCGGGGGAACCGGACAAGCGTAGCCGAGCACCTTGGCACAAGCCAAAACGGAGACCTCGGCCCCGCTCACCGCCGGCTGCCCCGCCGTGGCCGTGCAGGACACCCGGCAGCCGCGCGAGGACGTACGGCGTGCCGTGCACAGTCACGCGCGGGCGGTTAGCCTCGCGCACGGCGGATGTGCGAAGCAACAGGCGGAGGTGTCGTGGCGGTCCTGAGCGAGCTGGACCTGGCGGCGTTGCGGCGGTGGCTCGTCGCGGCACGCACCGATCTCGCGACCCACGCCGCGGCGCTCGACCGGCTCAACGTCTTCCCGGTGCCCGACGGCGACACGGGCACCAACCTGCGGGTCACCGTGCAGCAGGCCGTGCGCCTGCTCGCGGCGGCGGACGCGACCAGCCTCACCGAGGCGGCCGCCGTGCTGGCCCGGGCCATGCTCGTCTCCGCCCGTGGCAACAGCGGCGTCATCCTCAGCCAGCTCGTGCGCGGCCTGGCCTCGGTCGTCGAGGAGACCGGCGGGCGCCCCCTCGACGGTCCGGCGCTGACCGCGGCCCTGCGCGCAGCCAGCGACCTCGCCTGGTCGGGCGTCGCGCGCCCCGTCGAGGGCACCATCCTCAGCGTCGCGCGCGCGGCGGCCGAGGGGGCCGAGGCGGTCGGTGGCGGGTCGCTCGACGACGTCACCCAGGGCGCGGTCGACGCGGCCCGCTCGGCGCTGCAGTCGACCCCGCGCCAGCTCGAGACGCTGCGCGAGGCCGGGGTGGTCGACGCGGGCGGCGCCGGATATCTCCTCGTGCTCGAGGCGCTGCTGCGGGTGGTGCGCGGCGAGCACGGGCTGGCCGACCCCGACCGCCCCGCCGCCTGGCTGCCCGCGACCGGCGCCGCGCGCGCCGTGCCGGCCCAGGGGCTGGGCGCGCACGCGGACTCCGGGGGGCCGGCGTACGAGGTCATGTATCTCCTCGACGACACCGACGACGAGCGCGCCCGGTCGCTGTCGGCGCAGCTGGAGTCGATCGGCGACTCGGTCGTCATCGCCGGCGGGCCCGCGCTGTTCTCCGTCCACGTGCACACTGACGACATCGCCGCCGCGCTCGAAGCGGGAGCGAGCAACGGTCGGCCGCACCGGTTCGCGGTCACCCGCTTCGCCGACCAGCCGGGTCTCGGGGCCGAGCCGTGCCCGGGTGACGCGCCGCGGGCAGGCGACGACGACGTACGTCTCGCGGCCGTGGTCTCCGGCGCGGGCCTGGCCGACCGCGTGCGTCAGCGCGGTGGCACCCCCGTCGAGGCCGGTGACTCCGCGCTGCTGGAGGAGGTCGTGGGTGCGCCGCCGGTCGTGGTCGTGTGCGACTCGCCCGAGACGCGCCGCGCGGCCGAGCGGGCGGCGGCCGGGCGCGAGGGGGTCACCGTCGGTTGCGACGACCCGGTGACGCTGCTGGCGGCCCTCGACCTGCTCGAGCGCGACCGCCGGGCCAAGCCGCTGGACCAGCAGCTCGACGACCTCGAGGGCGAGATCGCGGTGCTGAGCTATCCCGACCCGTTCGACCTGGCCGTCGCCCGCGCCGAGCTCACCGACGCGCTCGCCGGCGCCGAGCTGGTGTCGGTGGTCGCCGGGGCGGCGCTGCGGTCCGAGGAGCTGCGGGCCGTCGTGGACCTTGTCGGTGCCGTGGCGGAGTATGCCGAGGTGACCGTGCTGGAGAGCGGCGCCGCGCAGCCGGCGCTGGCCGTGGGATGTGAGTGATGGCCGACCCGATCACCCGCGAGACCAGGCTGAGCAAGGTCGTCGGTGCGCCCGCCAAGAAGCTCGCGACCGAGCGCGACATCGTCACCGTCGGCGACCTGCTCGACTTCCACCCGCGCCGATACATCGACGTCGAGACCTCCGGGCGGATCACCGACTTCGCGCTGGACGACCACGTGGCGATCGTGGCCACCGTCGTCTCGGGCACCACCAGCCGCAACCGGGCCAGCCGCGGCAGCCGGTTCGAGGCCACCCTGGTCGACGCCGAGGACAACGAGTTCAGCCTGGTCTTCTTCCGGCCCTACGGCCACGAGCAGGCGCTGCAGCCCGGGCGGCGGGTGCTGGCCCGGGGCAAGCTGGGGGAGTTCCGGCGGCGCCCGCAGCTGGCCCACCCGACCTACACCGTGCTCGACGCCGATGCCGAGGGCAGCGACCTCGACGTCTACGCCGGTGGCCTGGTGCCGATCTACAAGGCCACCAAGGGCATCACCGACATGGGTCTCACCAAGACGCTCAAGCTGGTGCTCGAGCAGCTCGAGGTCGGCGCCGACGCCGTGCCCGACCACCTGCGCGAGCGGCGCGGGCTGATCGACGAGCGGGAGGCGTACCGCCGGTTGCACCTGCCGCGCACCCTCGCCGAGGTCGAGTCGGCCAAGCAGCGCCTGCGCTACGAAGAGGCGCTGGTCGTGCAGACCGTCCTGGCGCAGCGACGCGCGAAATACCTTGCGGAGCAAGCGGTTCCGCGCACCGCCCCGAAGGGCGGGCTGCTCGAGGCCTTCGACGCGCAGCTGCCGTTCCAGCTGACCACCGGCCAGCGCGAGGTCGCCGACGAGATCGCCGCCGACATGGCGCGCGACGTGCCGATGCACCGGCTGCTGCAGGGTGAGGTCGGCTCGGGCAAGACGGTGGTGGCGCTGCGCGCGATGCTCGCGGCCGTCGACTCCGGCGCGCAGGCCGCGCTGCTCGCGCCCACCGAGGTGCTGGCCCAGCAGCACGCCCGGTCGATCCGCGCCATGCTCGGGCCGCTCGCCGAGGGCGGGATGCTCGGCGGCTCAGCCCAGGGCACCCAGGTGGCGCTGCTCACCGGCAGCATGACGCGCAGGCAGAAGGAGAAGGTCCTCCTCGACATCACCACCGGCCCGGTCGGCATCGTCATCGGCACCCACGCGCTGATCCAGGACGAGGTGATGTTCGCCGACCTCGGGCTCGTGGCCGTCGACGAGCAGCACCGGTTCGGTGTCGAGCAGCGAGATGCGTTGCGCGACAAGGCCGTTCGCGCGCCGCACCTGCTCGTCATGACCGCCACGCCGATCCCGCGCAGCATCGCCATGACGGTGTTCGGCGACATGGAGACCTCGACCCTGCGCGAGCTGCCCCGCGGTCGTCAGCCCATCGAGACGTTCGTCGTGCCCTCGACCAACGAGCGCTGGATGCAGCGCACCTGGCAGCGGGTGGCCGAGGAGGTCGCCCGGGGGCACCAGGCGTACGTCATCTGTCCGCGCATCGGCGAGGAGACGCCCGAGGACGACCAGGTGCTCGCCGAGCTGGAGCGGGCCTGGCGAGAGGGCACCGTCGAGGACGGTGCCGACGACGCGGAGCCGCCGCACGACGAGGAGCCGCCACCCATGCGCGGGGTGCACGAGGTGCTCGCCCAGCTGCGCGAGGAGCCGGCGCTCGCCGGGCTGCGCATCGAGTCGATGCACGGGCAGCTGCCCACCGACGAGAAGGACGCCGTGATGGCCGCATTCGCCTCCGGCGCGGTCGACGTGCTCGTCGCGACGACCGTGGTCGAGGTGGGCGTCGACGTGCCCAACGCCACCGCGATGGTCATCCTCGACGCCGACCGGTTCGGCATCTCCCAGCTGCACCAGCTGCGCGGCCGCGTCGGCCGGGGCGACGCCGGGGGAGTGTGCCTGCTCGCCACCCGCAACGAGGAGGCCGCGCTGAACCGGCTGCAGAAGGTCGCCGAGACCACCGACGGCTTCGGGCTCGCCGACCTCGACCTCTCGCTGCGCCGCGAGGGCGACGTGCTCGGCGCCCAGCAGAGTGGGCGGCGCTCGCAGCTGCGCATGCTGCGGCTCAAGCAGGACGCCGACCTCATCGAGCAGGCCCGCGGCGACGCCGGCGAGCTGGTGGGCGACGACCCCGAGCTGCTGCGCTACCCCGGCCTCGAGCGGGCCGTGACCGAGCGGCTCGACGAGCAGCAGGTCGCCTTCCTGGAGCGGGGCTGATGACCCGCGTCATCGCCGGCAGCGCCGGCGGCCGGCGGCTGCAGACACCGCCCGGCCGCGGCACCCGGCCCACCAGCGACCGGGTGCGCGAGGCGATGTTCTCCCGGCTGGAGCACCTCGACGTGCTGCACGGCGCGCGGGTGCTCGACCTCTACGCCGGGTCCGGCGCCCTCGGCCTCGAGGCCGCCTCGCGGGCCGCCGCCTCGGTGCTGCTCGTGGAGTCCGACCGCCGCGCGGCCGAGACCATCCGGCGCAACATCGCCGATCTCGGCCTGCGCCAGGCCAGGGTCGTCGCGGCCGGCGTCGAGCGGGCGCTCGCCAACCCGCCCGACCCGCCCGACGTCGACCTGGTGCTGTGCGACCCGCCCTACGACATCGGCGAGGCCGAGCTCGCCGCCGTCCTCACCGCCGTACGTCCGTGGCTGGCCGACTCCGCCGTGCTGGCGGTCGAGCGCTCGGCCCGCTCGCCCGAGCCCACCTGGCCGGCCGACGTCGAGCTCATCGGGCCGCGGCGCTACGGCGAGACCACCGTCTGGTTCGCCGAGTTCGTGCCCGAGGGCGACGTCGCCTGAGCCGGCGAACGCATAGCCTGGCGCGCATGACCGGCAACCCCCGACGCTGCGTGTGCCCCGGCTCCTACGACCCGATCACCGTCGGGCACCTCGACGTCATCACCCGGGCCAGCGCGCTGTTCGACGAGGTGGTTGTCGCGGTGCTGCACAACCCCGACAAGCAGGGCACGTTCACCCCGCAGGAGCGCATCGCCCTGATCGAGGAGTCGACCGCCGGGCTGCCCAACGTGCGCGCCGAGGAGTTCGGCCGGCGACTGATCGTCGACGTGTGCCGCGAGCTCGACGCGGGCGTGCTGCTCAAGGGGATCCGCGGGTCGGTCGACTACGACTACGAGCAGCCGATGGCGCAGATGAACCGCGAGATGACCGGCGTCGAGACGCTGCTGCTGCCCGGCGACCCGGCGCTCGGGCACTACTCCAGCTCGTTGATCCGCACCGTCGCCTCGCTCGGCGGCGACGTCGCGTCGATGGTGCCGGCACCGGTGCTCGGCCCGCTGCTGGAGCGCGTGCGTCCGAGCTGAGCCCGGCGAGGGCGTACGGCGGGGTCGGTCAGGCGCTCGGCGCGGCGACCTGCAGCGCGCCGGGCACGACGTCGATCGTCACCGGCAGCGCGCCGACCGGGTCGCCGTCGGCGTAGGCGTTCATCACGCCGCTCTCCAGCCGCACCCGCCGGCCCCGCAGGGTGCGCACGGCGCGGTGGGTCGCGTGCGTGCCGCGCATGATCCGGGGCAGGACGGCCGGAAGCTCCACCCGCGGGTAGCGCACGCCCTCCAGGATCGTCACGTCCAGCAGCCCGTCGGCGGGGTCGGCGGTGGGCAGGATGCGCATGCCGCCGCCGTAGCTCTCGGTGTTGCCCACGGCCGTGAGGATCGCCGGGCCGTCGTGCACGAGCTCGCCGTCGATCTCGACGCGGAAGTCGCGCGGGGCGAGGCGGAAGTACTCCATCCCGATCGCGAGCAGGTATCGGGCCTTGCCGTTCGGCCAGCGCATCGCGTTGGTGCGGTCGGTGACCAGGGAGTCGAAGCCGGCGGTGACGATGGTCGCGAAGAACCGCTCCTGCTCGCCCGTGCGCACCCGGCCGACGTCGATCGAGCGGACCGGCGCCTCCAGCGCGAGCGTCACCGCGTCGCCGAGGTCGGAGCGCGGGATGCGCAGGGCGCGCGCGAGGTCGTTGCCGGTGCCGGCGGGCACCACGCCGAGCGGCGTGCCCGTCGCGACGGCGGCCTGCAGCGCGACGCCGTGCGTGCCGTCGCCGCCGACGCTGAGGATCAGGTCGGCCCCCTGCCCGGCGACCTCGCGCACCGCGGCCTCGGCGGCGTCGCGACCGTCCTCGGCGACGTGGTCGACGCGCACCCCGGAGGCCCGCAACCGGTCGAGCACCGGCTGGATCGCGCGCCCGCCCTTGCCGTGCCCGGAGGCGGGGTTGGTCAGCAGCGCCACGTGGCGACGGTCGGGGGTGGGCTGGGTCACGCGCGACAGTGTGCCAAGGTGGCCGCCGCGGCCGGCCGCGCGCCACCCCTCGGGATGGGCGGGAGCCGGCCCAGGACGTACGTTTTGGGCCGGGAGCGCCGCTCCGGTAGCCTTGGCCCTCGGCCTCGTCGTCATGACGTGGGCCGAGCCACCCAACGATCTTCGTGAGCACCTGATGACGCATGCGGACCCACGCGGCCCACTGGTCCTGGACACCCGGGAGCTGGGGCGCCGCCCAGGCAACATGCTCGAGGTGCACCGCGAGGTCGAGGCGCCAGAGCTTCTCGGCACCGACGTGATCTCCGTCCCGGAGGGCCAGCCCATCGAGCTGGACCTGCGGCTGGAGGCCGTCGTCGAGGGGGTCCTGGTCACCGGCTCGGCTCGCGCCACCGCGACCGGCGCGTGCGTGCGGTGCCTGGAGGAGGTTCACGTCCCTGTCGACGTGCACCTCCAGGAGCTGTTCGCCTACGCCGATCGCGCCGCTCACCACCAGGAGGTGGGGGGTGAGGACGACGAGGAGCTGCGGGAGCTGGACGGTGACCTTGCCGACCTGGAGCCCGTGCTCCGGGACGCAGTGGTGCCTTCGCTGCCGTTCCAGCCGGTGTGCCGGGACGACTGCCCCGGCCTGTGCTCCGAGTGCGGAGCCAGGCTGGCCGACGACCCGGACCACCACCATGACCAGGTAGACCCCCGGTGGGGAGCCTTGGCCGCACTGCGCGACCAGGCCGCCACCGACGACCAGAAGAGGAACTGACGTGGCCGTCCCGAAGCGGAAGATGTCGCGCTCCAACACCCGCTCGCGCCGCGCGAACTGGAAGGCGACGCCGGTCGCCACCCAGGCCTGCCCGAACTGCTCGGCGCTCAAGCAGCCGCACATCGCGTGCCCCAACTGCGGCACCTACGCCGGCCGGCACTACGCCTCGGCCGAGCGCACCGAGCACCAGAGCTGACCCCCGCCGTGGGGTCGCAGTCCAAGCGCTCACGGCACCTCAGCGCAGCGCAGCGGTCCGTCGCTGACCTGGCCCAGATCCTCACCGAGGTCTCGGGCACGGTCATCGACGAACCGCTGCTTTCGCGTGCCCTGACGCACCGGTCCTACGCGTACGAGAACGGCGGCGCCCCGCACAACGAGCGCCAGGAGTTCCTCGGCGACGCCGTGCTCGGGCTGGTCGTCACCGACCACCTCTACGGCGAGCACCCCGACCTGCCGGAGGGGCAGCTGGCCAAGCTGCGCGCCTCGGTGGTCAACTCGCGGGCGCTCGCCGACGTCGCTCGCGGCCTGGACCTCGGGGAGTACGTCTTCCTCGGCCGGGGCGAGGCGGCCACCGGCGGGCGCGACAAGGACTCGATCCTCGCCGACACGATGGAGGCGGTCATCGGGACGGTGTTCCTGATGGGCGGGCTGGAGCCGGCCAGCCGCTTCGTGCACCACATCCTCGACCCGCTGCTGGAGCAGTCGACGCAGCTGGGGGCCGGGCTGGACTGGAAGACCTCGCTGCAGGAGGCGGTGGCCGCGGCCGAGCTGGGCTCGCCGTCGTACTCCGTGACCGCCGAGGGCCCCGACCACGACAAGATCTTCACCGCCAAGGTGCTGGTCGGCGACGAGGAGCTGGGGCGCGGCGAGGGCCGCAACAAGAAGACCGCCGAGCAGGAGGCCGCGCAGCAGGCGTGGACCACGCTCAAGGAGCGCGCCGACGCCGTGAGCGACACGGCACCCCCGGTCGACGGGGCCTGATCCGTGCCCGAGCTGCCCGAGGTCGAGGTGGTTCGCCGCGGCCTCGCCGACCACGTGGTGGGGCGCCGGTTCGAGCGGGTGCAGGTCACCGGGGCGCGGGTCGCGCGCCGTCACCTGCCCGGGCCGCTCGACCTCGCCGACCGGCTCACCGGCCGCACGGTCGCCGCGGCCGAGCGCCGCGGCAAGTACCTCTGGCTGCTGCTCGACGACGAGCAGGCGCTGATCGCCCACCTCGGCATGAGCGGGCAGCTGTTGGTCGAGGACGCCGACGCGCCCCTGGAGAAGCACGCCCACGCGGTGCTCGACCTCGACGACGGACGCCAGCTGCGATTCGTCGACCAGCGCACCTTCGGCGGGCTGCAGCTCGACGAGCTCGCCGACGTCGGGCCGCGCCGGGTGCCGGCCACGATCGCCCACATCGCCCCGGACCCGCTGGAGGCGGCCTACGAACCGGCCGCGGTCGTACGGCGGATGAAGGGCAAGCACACGGAGGTCAAGCGGGCGCTGCTGGACCAGTCGCTCGTCTCGGGCATCGGCAACATCTATGCCGACGAGGCGCTGTGGCGGGCGCAGGTGCACGGCGCGCGGCGCACCGACCAGCTGACCAAGCCGGCGCTGGCGCGGGTGCTGGGGCACGCCCGCGAGGTGATGGAGGCCGCGCTCGACCAGGGCGGGACCTCGTTCGACGCGCTCTATGTCAACGTCAACGGCGCGAGCGGCTACTTCGAGCGGTCGCTGAACGCGTACGGCCGGGTGGGGGAGCCGTGCCGTCGCTGCGGCACGCTGATGCGCCGCGAGGTGTTCATGAACCGCTCGAGCTTCTTCTGCCCGCGCTGCCAGCCCCGCCCGCGGCGATGATGCCCACCCCGCTTCTCACGCTCAATGCATAGCCCCTGCCGGCGAGAGAACTCGTAGCTGAAGACGCAGTCGCCGAACCCTCGGTCTGACGAGCCGAGCGCGCCGATGTGTGAGAGCGCTCCTGTGACGGATCACCTCGAGGAGGTCGAGGATGAGGTCGGTGACGTCCATCTGGGTCGCCGCGACCTCCGCGACGAAGCGCGGGGTCACGGCGGTCTCCTCCGGCGCGCAGCCAAGGAGGAGCTTGATCTCGGCATCCCGCTTCGCCGCGTCGGCCGTGAGGATCGCGCCGCGCGACCTCGTGGTCCCGGCAAGGATGCCTTGTATTGTGACGACGATGCTCGCCATATTAGGTCTATCCGGCTAGCATACTCGTCGTAGTAGGAGGGATTGTGCTATGGCCGGGTACAAGATCGACCGACAGCTCGCCGAGTTCGGCGAGCACGTGCGGGGCTGGCGCATGGTGCTGGGCCTGACAGCGCAGCAAGTGTCCGAGCGCGCAGGGATTACTCGGGACACCCTGCGCAAGATCGAGGCCGGCGACCCGAGTGCGGGCTTCGGCAACGTCGCGCAGGTGATGCGCGCCCTCGGCGTGCTCGACCAGGTGGTCGAGGCCGTCGACCCGCTGGGCAGCGACATCGGCCGCCTGCGCGCGGGGAGCCTCGCGAAGAAGCGCGCGCGATGACCACCGTCGAAGTCCTCGTCGACGAGGCGGATGGCGCGCGCGTGGTGGGCCAGGCGCACTTCACCAGGCAGCGCGGCCAGATCTCCACCACGTTCCTCTACGACCCGGGCTACCTGTCGAGCGACGGCACGAGCATCGACCCCGGCCTGCCGCTGGTCTCGGGCGCGCAGCACCAGTCCGGGCTGGTGCGCGCCTTCGCGGACAGCGCTCCCGACCGCTGGGGCCGCAACCTCGTCGAGAAGGCGGAGCGCGCGCGTGCCCGCGACGAGGGCCGCGCGCCGCGCCGGCTGGACGACCTCGACTTCCTCCTGGGCGTCAGCGACGACACCCGCCAAGGCGCGCTGCGCTACCGGCTGCCGGGCAGCGAGGAGTTCCTCGGGAGGCCCGCGACCGTCCCCCGGCTCGTCTCGCTGCCGGAGCTGCTGCGCGCCTCGGACGGTCTCGCCTCGGACGAGGATCCGAGCCGGGCCGTCAAGCAGCTGCTCGACACCGGCACGACAGGCCTGGGCGGCGCGCGGCCGAAGGCCTCAGTGCGCCTCGAGGACGGCTCGCTGGCGATCGCGAAATTCCCCCACGGCAGCGACCAGTGGGACGTCATGGCCTGGGAAGCGACGGCGCTGGACCTGATGGAGGCCGCGGGGATCAGGGCGCCTCGTCGGCGGCTCGTCCGGGTGGGCGAGCGCAGCGTGCTGATCCTGCGCAGGTTCGACCGGACGGGCGAGGGGCGCAGGATCGGCTACATCAGCGCGATGACGGCGTTGAGCGCCGCCGACGGAGAGCACCGCGACTACGCCGAGATCACCGAGGCTATGCGAGACCTGTCCCGGTCGCCCAAGGCGGACCATCACGAACTCTTTGACCGCGTCGTCGCGAGCGTCGCGCTCGGTAACACGGACGACCATCTGCGCAACCACGGCTTCCTCGCCGATCGGGGCTCGTGGACCCTGAGCCCCGTCTTCGACGTCAACCCGAACCCCGACCCGCAGCGGGCCCGCTCGACCACGATCATGGGAGCTGACGCCCCGCCCGACGAGGCCGAGGCACTGCTCGCCCTGGCAGAGGAGTGCAGCCTCTCGCCCGCTCAGGCAGGCGAGCGGATCGCGCGCGCAGCCGGAGCGGTCACCGGGTGGCGCGACGCGGCGCGGAGGAACGGCATCCGTGAGCAGGAAATCACGATGATGGCCAAGTCGATCGAGCCTCGGATGAACACGGTGATCGCCACCGCGAGGAAGGCATGAACATAGCCTCGAGAATGTGAACCGCACGCGGTCTGGGTGAGGGCCTCCGGTGAGGGCTGGTTAATCCAGGCGGTCTCGGGCAGCTTGGGTGCGATGGGGCGGCGGTTGCCCAACCGTTGGGGGTGGGCAGCGTGAGCGGCGTCGAGGGTGGCTTGCCGCTGCGCCCGGAACTCAGTCGCGGTGCCGAGGTGGACCGAGGCCGGGGTGTGGAGCCCGATCCTGGAGTGGCGGTGACTTGCCGCAGCCCTCGACCAGCACCCTCGGAACCGACCAGGAGCGTGAACGGACCATGGGACACACCACCAACTGCGAGACCGCGAAGACCTACACCTGCGTGTGCCCCTGCGGAGGGGCACGGCACGGAGCGATCTTGATCAGGGGTATCGCCACTTCCGACCCGGCAGATCAGGCCGAGGCGATCGAGTGGGCAGAGCCACGCCGCTGGACCCGCTTGCCGGAGGCGACACGGGCAACGACTGTAAAAGGCCGAGTCGCCGACCGCCATCCGGCGGTGACAGGAATCGCCAGCGAACTGGTGATCACCCTCATCGAGCAGGGTCGCACCGACGGCGAGATCGACGCCATTGCGGCGCTGGCCCACCAGATCTCCGACGAGATCGGCGACGAGTTCGAACGGCATCTCGACGGCGGCGGCCCTGACCATCGCAGCACCCGACATCTCTGGTGCGTCGTCCTGGCGACACTTTGCCGCCTCTACGACCACGGATTCAACCTCGTCAACGGGACCCTTGACGACCTCGTCGAGAACATCATGGGGGCTTTGCGAGAAGACATCTCGACCGACCGAGGAGAGGAAAGCCAGCCTCGGGACATCTACCAGTACAGGCACCGGATTGTCGCGGCGTTCGAAGTATCCGAGTACGCGTTCCTGGAGGCACTGATCAAGAAGGCGGTTCGCGCAGTCATGATTGCCGTCAAGGAGATCGGCGAAGAAGCTGTATTCAAGCACCTTCGGCTGATCGGCGCGACCACGTGTCCCGACCCCGATAGGC